>NZ_JAJTNQ010000002.1:0-355383 GCF_021341835.1 Streptococcus sp. XMC
CAATTAATAATTGCATGTCAATATTTGTATTGTGAAACTAGTTTCAGAAATATATAGTCTTAAAGTATGTCCACTGCCAATGGTTTTTTCAATATTTAAAAGGAGAGAACCAATTTGGTCCTCTCCAGGGTATAATTTTCCATCAACCCACTACAGTTGACAAAGAGCCGTTATTCTCAAATGAGACAACTCCTTTTAGTTTTTATAACCTCAGCTTCTCGGTCTCTTACCTACTTTTAATAGAAAGACTACGAAGGACGATTCTTAAAGTAGTCAGATTGTGCAATATCGAAAGATTAGATGGGCTTAACCAATTTAACAACCCAAATCCAATTAAACTTCCATTTATTACAACTGTTTCTTGAATATTTCTTTGAATTAATTTCTGCAACGATTCAGATAAAGAATTCAATTCCTCGAAGAAATCTAAACGATTATCTAATAATAAAATATCACTCATCTGCTTAGAAATATCAGCACTTTCATTCATCACAACCCCAATATCTGCAAGCGTCAAGGCAGCAGAGTCGTTTAACCCGTCTCCAACCATCAAAATAGTTCGGCCAGCTTTCTGTAATTCCTGAACCAACTGAAACTTACCATCTGGTTTTAAATCAGTATAAACGTTGTCAAATGGCAGATCTTTAACCAACTCTTCTGTTCTAGCCAACGTATCACCAGTTGCCAGAATCAGTTTTTTCCCTTGGCGCTTTAGCTTTTTCAATGCAACTTTCGCCTCGCTTCTCAAGGGAGTGTGGATACAAAACATCCCAATTAATTCTTTCTTATAAGCCAAAAACAATAAATTGTAATGAGTCTTATATTGCTCAATCAAGGCCAGCTGCTCAGAACTAATTCTTACCTGTTCGTCTTGCATTAGTACATAATTTCCAATGACAACCGATTGACCATCAATTTGCGATTTAATCCCTTTGCTTGCAACATACTGAAGCTTGCCATGCATTTCTTCGTGTTCAATGCCTTCAATTTCAGCTTGTTTAACAATTGCATTGGCAATAGGATGATAGATATGTTCCTCCAAACATGCACTTATTCTTAAAATATCTTTCTCAGTATAATCTCCGAAAGGAAGAACCTTTTCAACCAAAGGATAACTCGTCGTGATGGTACCCGTTTTATCAAACAAGAAAGTATCCACTTCCAGATATTTTTCTAATACATCACCATCTTTAATAACCATTTCTCGATTTAGACCTTCCTTTATGGCCGTAAGGTAGGCTACAGGTGTGGATATTTTTAGAGCACATGAAAAATCCACCAATAAAAAGGAAATGGCTTTTGAAAACGAACCTGTTAACAGATAAGTCAAACCAGCACCTAAGAAGTTATATTTTACAACCTTGTCTGCCATCCTAATAAAATGACGTTGTTTTGTCTTCTTACTCTCTTCAGATTTTTTCATCAGATTGATGAGTTGCAAAATACGACTGTTTATCTGATTATCAGTCACACGAATTCTTAACTCTCCTGTTTCCAAAACAGTATTCGCACATACAGAATCTCCCTCTTTCTTTTCAACAGGGAAGCTCTCTCCAGTCAAGGAACTCTCATTGACCATGCCTAATCCTGAAACCACTTGGCCGTCAAACAAGATTTCATTCCCTTGGGAGACAACTAATACATCACCTACTTGAACATCAGAACTCTTGATGCTGATGACCATGTCTCCCCGCACTAAGAAAACATCACTTTCTTTAGCAAGAAGGCTTTGTTCCAAATCTGTTGCTGTTTTTTTTAAAGACCACTGATCCAGATGATTACCCAAATCAAGCATAAACATGATGTTGCTAGCTGTCTTGGATTGGTTCATAAACAAGGACAACAAAATGGCCGAACAGTCCAAGACCTCCATGGTTAGTTCCTTGCGCGCTAAAGTTTGATAGGCTTCTTTGACATAACCCAAAGCCTGATAACAAGTCCAAATATAACGAATAGGGTAGGGTACAAAACTTCGAAACAGCAAACGCTTAATCGCTGCACCCGATACAATTGAATAAGCACTCTCTTCTCTACGAATGGGAAGAGTCATCAAGTCCGAAACTTTCCCCTTGTCAATTTTTTTTAAAAAGGCCTCTGCATTTTCTAATACAGAGAAGCCTTCTTTCATACGTAGAGTAAAGTGCTGCTGATCCATATAAAACTGAATAGAGTCGATCCCTTTTTCATCTTTAGCCAAGGAACGAAGATAATCTTGAATATCCAAGGTCAGTGAAAACGAGGACGATAATCGGATATGTTGATATCCTCTGTGTAGCACTTTAAAAGACATATTATTCACCTGTCAGGCTATCTAATTGTTCTTCTTTCTTTTCCTGTTCGTATAAATATTTAGCGTCTTGTAAAACATCATCACCGTGTTGTTTTACAACAGAAACAGATGCATCCAGTCCATCTTTCAATTTGTAAGCTTTAGCCAAGGCCTTAGAATAGCCTTTCTTAGCTTCTTTACTTGCTAAGACTTTCAAGCCAAGCGTCCCAAATGCTACCCCTCCTAAGAAGAGAGATGATTTTTTCGCAACTTTTGCGACGTTTAATACTTCTTTTAACATGTTTATTTCCTCCTTGTAACTATTGTAGCGAAAAATGACAGCAAAAGCAATTGCTGATATCTGATATATAGATAAAATTCTCTATACTGATATTTAATTATATTATGATGAAAACAATATACTTTATTTTTTGATACTGTCAATAATTATGTGTAAACACTTAAGTAGAGTTACGGAGTGTTAATTAAATAAGCTTTCAAGTGTATCAGAACATTGACCAAACCCTTTATGGATTCGTTGACTTTGCTTGAAATTATAATCTTCAAACAACGTAACTAAGTAACGTTCCAGAGCCTCCTCATTAGGAAAAAGAACCTTCTTTTTCGTTTGATGTTTGATTTCTTTGTTAAGAGACTCAATGAGGTTTGTCGAATACATGCTGTGCCAAATCTGGTAGGGAAACTGATAAAAAGTTAAAAGATTATCCGTCTTCTCCAGACTTTCCATGACTTTCCTATACTTTGGTTTCCATTCGGCGAGAAAGTCCTCTAAAGCTTGTCCTGCCATTTCTAAATTTTCAGCACGATAAATCATTATAAATTGCCCCAGAATAACCGCTCTATCTGCTCGTTTCACTTTACTAGCTAGATTTCGACTAATATGAATTAAGCAACATTGTTGTTTAGCTAATGGGTGAGCCTGACTGATAATCTGCTCAAGCCCCTTAAAGCCATCTGTAACTACAAGAGAAATCTGTTGGATTCCTTGGTTTTGAAGCTTGTCTAACAGGGTGGACCAAGAAGCATTGTTTTCTTGAGGCAACTGTGCATAGCATATCTCTATGCGACTAAAGTCGCTAGAGCTATCCTAATTGCGCACCGCCAGTTCTCATAGAAAAAAACACCTTGCAAGATGCAAAGTGTTTTCGTTTGTATTCTGCTGTCCAGTAACGAATTAACGTTTACTAAATTGTGATGCTTTACGGGCCTTTTTCAAGCCTGGTTTGGAAAGTATGAATTTCAGTTGGACTAAAAACAGCGTAATATCAAGACTTTTCTCCGCTTTTATAAAAGCTTTTTTCCAATCAAATTCAACTAATTTTATCCGAATGGTGTGGATTTTACCCCCAAAATTACAGAGAATGGAGCTGATAAACACTAAACGTTCACACCATTAGTTAAATGATTTTTTGTTCATCATTTTTCTTAGATGATAGAACTTCTAATTTATTTCTTATTCAAGCAAAAACAATCTGCTATAAGTAAGAAAGAGGAAGATACAAGAAAAACACGGCGTAAAAACCGATTCAGTTCATTGTCCTCAATCCTTGTCTGCTTCATTTTCTTTTACGAGATCGTTTTGTGAATCTTTTTCAGAGAGTTTTTGATCAATATACTTGTCAATGTTTTCATAAAATTCCTTGGTCGCTTCACTATCTAATGTTGGCGAGTTCTGAACTTGATTCACTTTCAATTGAACAGATTGAATACCGTAAGAGGCTTGTTTTTGGTGGAGTGTTTCTAATTCTTCTTCTGAAATCGGATCTCCAACAACCGTCAAGACCAATTCATTGTTACTTGACTTGTAGACTTGATTAATAACCGTATAATTGGCGAACTCTTTTCCTACAAACTGTTTGATCCCTTCTTTGCGCGCTTGTTCTATTGTCAGAGTAACTGCCGAATAGCTAGCTGGAAGAATCAACAATACAATCAAAGATATCAAGCCAATTCTCATTTTAATGCTCAGCTCTTTAAATGAAGTTAAAGGAGATTTTCTCATCAAAATTCTTGTTCCAACAATGTTGGCTAGCATGATAAAGACACAGTTGATCAAGAAAAGATAGAGAGCCCCCAATAAAAATCGTACATTCCCATTAGCTAAACCATAGCCAGCAGTACAGATAGGCGGCATCAGAGCTGTAGCAATGGCTACTCCTGGCACGATATTGTTTGCTTCTTTTTTCCTTGAACCGATCACACCAGCAATCCCACCAGCAATAGCAATGAGGACATCCCAAATGGTTGGAGAGGTTCGTGCAATCAACTCGCTACTTGCATAAGACAAGGGAGAAATCCAGAAATACAGAGTCGAGACAAGCAAACTGACCAACACTTGAGTCAATAAAACCTCTAGAGATTGCTTGATTAAACGCGTATCAAAAATAGCTAAACCGAATCCCAGTCCAACAATCGGTGTCATGAGAGGTGAAATCAACATGGCTCCTATAATGACAGCTGTTGAATTCATATTTAGTCCGATAGAGGCAATAAAAATTGCACACATCAAAATCGCTGTATCTCTCAATCGAACATGAAGGTCATCGTATAATTTCTCACGGTATTCCCGTGTTGAATAATTGGCAGTCATTTGTCCTCTCCTCTTTCCTTATTTAAATTGGTATAATAATTAAAAATAACAGCTGATAAACAGCCAAAAAATATGAGCCCATAAATCGTCAAGAAGACACTGGTAATCCTTCCAATCAAGGTCACAGCTAGGAGATCCCCGTAGCCGACAGTCGTCGAAGTCACAAAAGCATACCAAAGACCGTCTCCGTAATTTGTGATAGCAGGTTCAACTAGGAAAAGCACGCCTCCTGACCCAAAAACAAAGGTCACAAAACTCAGAGCAAACCGAGTAAAACCCGTAACCTGCATAATATGCCATAACATTTTTAAACGTTTCATTTGTTCTCCTTATTCATACTAGCTCCTGACCGAGCCGTTTTTTTCCAATAATCAAAGTGAAGATAGGACATGATCTCCATCAGAGAAAGATAGACAAACTGATAGATCTGATTTAAGCTGATTATCAACTGATATTGTTTGAAAAATGACTGGAAGAAAGACCAGATATGACTGTCTTGAATCAGTCCCTTCTTAATATCAGACAGGATATTAGCTAAAGCTCCCAAGGACTGAAACGGTAAATCCTTGACATTTATATAGATCCGGTCCACCACATCATTCAGACTGGTATCTTGGATGGCATGAAATTCTCCAAAGAGAACTCCTGCCGCTCCAAGAGTAGAAACAAATTCCACCAAATAATTTCTGAGGAAATTTTCTCAACCTTTTCCCATAATGTGTTTAGTGCCATCCATAACGATCCCAACCAGAAAAAGGAAAGAAAACAAGCAAAGAAATTTTGCCGTAAATCCCAAAAAGCTTCAAGACTTGGTGTTGTTGGTTTTTCTAACTCTAAAACCAAGATGGTCATAATAATTGCTAGAACAGCATCTGTCAATACAATTAATCTGTCTTTCTTCATCGGATTGCATCCCCTTTCTTTTTTGTAACATTCTATCTTATCGCATAATATTGGATATTCTTTCATAATCCGACTACAAACAAAAATAAACCAAAAAGTATGTCCCTATTATACTATATTTAACTCTAGAAGTATTCATCCATCTAATTAATAAATATATCATATTTCACAATAAGTGAATACTATCAAAGATTCATCCCCTTTCACTTCATCATGTAGTGTTGCTTAGATTTATCAAAAACAACCAAATTTGTATTAATTTCAAGTATCACCTAGTTACAAAAATTTGGGGTGAACAGAAAAAGCATCCCGTATTTTTGATACGAAATGCTTTCAATAAGTTTAAATAAGTTTTAACGTTTACTAAATTGTGATGCTTTACGAGCTTTTTTCAAGCCTGGTTTCTTACGTTCAACCTTACGTGAGTCACGTGTAAGAAGTCCTGCGCGTTTCAATGAATCGCGGAAGTCTGGGTCTACTTGAAGAAGGGCACGAGCGATACCATGACGGATTGCTCCTGCTTGACCAGCGTATCCACCACCTACAACGTTAACGAAAACGTCGTATGAACCTGCAGTTGAAGTAACTGCGAATGGTTGGTTGATTACAAGACGAAGGTCAGCGTGTGGGATGTACTCTTCAACATCTTTTTTGTTAACAGTGATTTTACCAGTTCCTGGAACAAGGCGAACGCGTGCAACAGCGTTTTTACGACGTCCAGTACCTGCATATTGTGCTTGTGACATACTTTATTGTTCCTTTCCTTAGATAAGTCCTGAAATATCAAGAACTTCTGGTTGTTGTGCAGCGTGAGTGTGCTCAGCTCCAACGAATACTTTCAATTTCATACCTTGAGCGCGGCCAAGAGTATTGTGTGGAAGCATACCTTTAACTGATTTCTCGATCAAACGAACTGCATTTTTAGAACGAAGTTCACCAGCAGAGATTGATTTCAATCCACCTGGGTGGTTTGAGTGAGTGTAGTAGATCTTATCAGTTGCTTTTTTACCAGTCAATTTAACTTTTTCAGCATTGATAACGATTACGAAGTCACCTGTATCAGTGTGTGGTGTGAATGTTGGTTTGTTTTTTCCGCGAAGCACGCTAGCAACAACTGCTGAAAGGCGTCCAAGAGGTACATCAGTTGCGTCAACAACGTACCATTTGCGTTCTACTTGGCCTGGTTTAGCCATGAATGTAGTTTTGTTCATGATTTCTCCTATTATGAATATCGTTTTTGTTTACAGGGCGGATGTTCCGGTCCGCAAGTTATTTGAAAGGTTCCGGGGCCTTACAAATGGGGTAAACAATACCGCCTACTATTGTATCAAATTTTTCAAATAAAAGTCAACCGATTTGAAAAATTATTTGCGATTTTCTTTTCCTATAACAAAGCCGATGAGAGAATTAGGACCGACGTGGGCAGCAATGACGGGACCTAGTGGCATGATCAAGACTTGGGAAATAGCCGGATTCTCCAACAATTGAGCCTTGAGCTCTTCTGCTCCTGTCAAATCATCTGTATAGGATACCAAAGCTGTGCTGTGACCGATATCTTCCTGTATGAGTGAGAGCATTTCCCGCATGGCTTTTTTACGTCCACGTACCTTAGCGATTGGAGCTAACTTGCCTTCTTCATCAATCCAAAGAAGGGGTTTGATGTTGACCAAGCTTCCGACGATGGCTGAACTCTTAGAGAGGCGTCCCCCGCGCATAAGATGGTAGAGATCATCCACCAAGAAATAGGTCCGCAACTTAGGAGCCACTTCCAGCAGTTCTTCCTTAACCTGATCCAAACTCTTACCGGCATCACGCGCCTCAACTGCTAGCATAGACAAGTAGCCTTCTCCAATCCCTGCTGCTTTTGGATCGATGATTTCAATCACAGCTTCTGGGTAGTCTTCAAGGACCAAGTCTCTTGCCATGACCGCACTCTGGTAGGTCCCTGACAAGACTGAAGAAAAGGCAATATAGAGGAGATCTTCCTTGCCTTGAGCGTAGCCTTTGAAAATCTCTTGGAACTGCCCAACATTGACCTGACTGGTCGTTGGTTTAGCACCCTTTTGCATCTCTGCTAATAATTGGGGGCTGGTGAGTTTGTCTGGACCTACTGTCTCATAATGAGTCCCATCAATTTGGATCGACAAACCGACGATCTCTACATCATGCTCCTTTGCCCATGTTTCATCTAAATCTGCAGTTGAATCTGTTAAAATTTTAAAGGTCATTTACTTGCTCCCATCTCTTTTTGTAGTTGACGTAGGCCCTCTTGGTCAAAAGGCCGTATCGGTGGTTTTTGATCGTTAACGACTCCTCGCGCTTGGTTCAAGTCGGCTTTGACAACGGCAACCCGTTTCTCCAACTCCCGCGCTGAGACACGAAGTGCTCCTTGAGCAAAGACCGTCCATTGCTCATTCAAGTCACTCGTCGCGACTGATACTTGGTGGAGGGGTGTATTGAGCTCTGCTGCCAAGCGTTCAATGTAGTCATCGGCGGTCTCCTCCTCAGCAGTGAAGACCACTTGGACCTGAAATTCTTCATAGGTCTGGCGAATCCCTGGCATGTATTGGGCATCAAAGACACAAATCACGCGAATGCCTTCAAAGCTAGCATAGTGACTTAGCTTCTCTAGGAGGATCGTTCGTGCAGCATCGAGCTCACTCTTCTTAAAGAGCTGGCGGGTCTCCTGCCAGAAGGCAATCATGTTGTAGCCATCCACTAGCAAAATCTTTTCTTTCATGGATTGCCCCCTTCCTCTGATTTCTTCTATTATAATTTATTGCGAAAGACCTCATACATGAGGATCGCTGCTGCGACACTGGCATTCAGACTTTGGACATGGCCCTGCATGGGAATAGTAATCATTTCATCCACTTGCTTTTTAATATTGGCCGAAATGCCCTTGCCTTCGTTGCCAATAATGAGGGCTAGCTTCCCACTGGTATTCCATTTGTGAGAGGGCGTTCCATTCATATCGGTTCCAAAGATCCAAAAACCTGCTTCTTTGAGCTTGTCCAAGGTTTGGCTAAGGTTGGTCACTCGAGCAATAGGGACATGCTCCACTGCCCCAGTTGAGGTCTTAGCGACAACGGGTGTTACCCCAACAGCACGGTGCTTGGGAATGATGACTCCTGCTACCTGAGTAGCATCGGCTGTTCGCAGGATGGATCCCAAGTTATGCGGATCGGTCAAGCCATCCAAAATCAAGAGCAAGGGATTGTCTTGATTAGCTACCTGGGTCAAGATCTCAGTCAAGTCCGTATAGGCAAATTCCGAAACCCGTAAGACAAAACCTTGGTGGACAGCTCCTTCTGTCATTTCTTGCAAGGTCTTCTTAGGGGTCCAAGAAATGGAGACCTTTTTTTCCGCTGCTAGATCTTTGATTTTTTCTACATTTTTTCCACGCAAATCATCCTGAATATACAATTTATTTCCTGTATTTGCGACTAGTGCCTCTGTAACGGCATGAACGCCATAAACAATATCGTTTTTTTCCATGAAACTAGTATAACACAATTGCCATATCTGGTGAAACATTTGGAGTAGGCCACTTTGCTTGTGGTATAATGAAACTAGTTTAGAAAAAGGAAAGAATCAGCATTATGCCACTTATTCACCGAACCATCAAGATGGTTCTCGCCACCTGTTTGGCCATCTTGCTTGCAGAGTTTTTGGGTCTGTCCTACGCCACCTCTGCGGGGATCATTGCCATTCTCAGCATTAGCGATACCCGTAGAAGTACCGCCAAACTAGCCTATAATCGCTTTATGTCCATGCTTCTTGCTCTCCTCCTTGGAAGCTTAGCCTTTCAGATTCTCGGCTTCAATCTCTGGGCCCTTGGTTTTTATCTGGCCACCTATGTGCCCCTTGCTTTCCTACAAGGCTGGGAAATTGGTATCACGCCCAGCTCTGTCCTGGTTACCCATCTCCTGCTAGAAAAATCCACTTCACTTTCTTTATTGGGAAATGAAGTAGCTATTTTCCTAATCGGAACCAGCTTTGCCCTCCTAGCCAATCTCTATATGCCTTCTCGACAGGAAGAAATTGATCGCTATCATGAAATTGTCGAGGAGCAACTCAAGAAAATTCTCTATCGCTTTGCAGAGTTTCTAGGAAAAGGAGATGGGAGCAACGATGCTAGCTTGATTCGTGAGCTAGATACCATCTTAAAAGAAGCTCTCGATTTAGTCTATTTAGACCACTCCAATCACCTCTTCCATCAGACCAACTACCATATCCACTATTTTGAGATGCGCAAGCGCCAAAATAATATCCTGCGGGACATGGCCAATAATGTAAACAACTGCCAATTAGCTGCGAGCGAGAGTCTTATTTTGGCCCAACTCTTTGCTAAAACAGCCAGCCAGCTCAGTCAGGAAAATCCAGCCCAATTCCTACTTGACGAAATCAACCGCTATCTAGCAGTCTTCCGCGAGCGACCTCTCCCTCGATCTCGTCAAGAATTTGAAACCCGAGCGACCCTTCTGCAGCTCCTCCGGGATCTTGAAACCTTTATCTCCATCAAGGTGGAATTCTATCAAACCTACCAGAAGGAACTGCAAGCATAAACCCTTCTTTAGAGACTGGGAAGATTTTCCCAGCTCTTTTTCTTTGCCATCAATCTGTAACGAATTTCAAGAGAAAAACTTCCATATATATTGAAAGCGCTGTCATAAAGTGTTATGATAGGGATATAGCAAATCAATAGGAGGTCATCACGATGAATTCTTCATACAAGAGACGTTTATACACAAACGCCCTCAGTCTCTCTACCGCCGTCCTTTTAGCCTTCCTAGCTCAGGGACAGGTAGCCGCAGATACTGTCGAGACAGCAAATCCTAGCTCGCCAGTAGAAAGTGTTCTCAAACCAGAGGCATCAAGTGCTAGTCCGGCAAGCAGTACAGAGGCCACCAGTCCTGCTCCTGCAGCAGATACGCTTGCTAGTCCTGCTAGCCCAGAAGCAAGCTCTTCTACTGCTTCAGACACTACTAGCCCTAGTGCTAAACCAGAAAACACAGGAACAGAGCGAGCAGCAAACGCAGAGCCATCTATCAGCCTTAGTGATAGTCCTGTTTACATGTCTGAAAAAGAAACGCTGACGGATACCGTTAAGGATCAAGCTCAGGCTGCTGGCAAGATTAGCTGGACTTTGGACGACAAACCACTGGAAGAGTGGAAAACTTGGGACATGGAGAAAGGAACTCTATCCAAAGATCCCTTCATCACAATTGAAGAGAACAAAAACGGAAACGATTTGGATCTGACCTTTACGGTCAAGGAACTCTTTGGCGAAGATTTAAGCCTTCGGACTCCTAATAATATCCGTCGGACCTATCGGAACTATATCGGTGACCACACTTTGGTTGGAACCAGCGCTGATCTTGGCCTAACCATTCGCAAGAATCTAACATTCCGTCCATATAAAGATTTCCATACCCACGAGGAAATGCTAGCTTCCATTGAGCAGACAAGGGCAGAAGCCAAAACAGACCGTCTAGTTCAGATTGAAACTCTGGGCAAGAGTGCCCAAGGACGGGATATGAAGATGGGAATTGTAAGTAAGGACCAAGCAAGTATTGACCATTACCTCTCATCTACCAATCCAACAGCTCTTACCAAACCAAGTGAAATGCTGGCAGCTCTAAAGGACAAGACCTTGGATTACAAACTGCCTGTCCTGGTTCATAATACGCATGCGGATGAACAACCTGGGATTGATATCATCACCGGTCTCTTCCGTACCTTCGCCACAGAAAATCAAGTCACTTTTAAAACGACAGACGAAGCTGGTAACGTCAAGAATGTGACCCTGGACATCCCAACTCTTTTAAACAAATTTATCTTCTTGTTTGACTTCACGGAAAACCCTGACGGGGATGCCCTTAACCTACGCGCTTTGGCCAATGGACTGGATCCAAACCGGGATGCTAGTTACCAAACCAACCCTGAAGTCCGCACTGTCATCCAAATGATTAACAAGTGGAATCCAATTGCTCTCTATGATATCCATGGATTTGTCAAAGAATTCTTGATTGAGCCTGCAACACCTCCACATGATCCGAACTTTGAATACGACCTCATGTCCAATCTCATGCTGGAAAATGCTCATCATATGGGACGAGCTGGAGTTGCCAATTCCAAATACGACAGCTACATCATTCCAAAACTGGATTGGGGAGATGGCTGGGATGATTCCTTCTCTGGTTATACAGGTGTCTATGCCGTTTACCACGGTATTTTAGGACATACCATCGAAATTCCAGAATCCAACCAAGAGTCCTACTATGCTGGACGCAATGCTGTCCTTGGTGGAATTGACTTCCTCAGCCAAGATCCAGACAAGCTTCTTGAGATGCGCCTCAACTTCTACCTACGTGGCCTCAACAAGATTGAAGATCCAAAAGCAGAGAACGAACTAGTTGGACCAACTGGTGAAGTTGTCGGTCGTGTGAAGAATGGTCGTCCGAAATTCTTCCCTGACTACTACGTTATCCCAATGGGCTTGGACAAGGACAATGATGCGCAAGAAGCCTTCAATATGATTGACTACTTCAAACGCAATGGTGTCCTCGTCAAAGAACTCAAAGAAGATACAGGCACCTACAAAAAAGGAGACCTAGTCATTGACATGGCTCAAGCCAAACGGGGCTATGCCAACCATATCCTTTACAAAGGTTCTAATGAATCCGCCTGGGCTGCCATGTATGCGGAACTTCTCGTTAACTTCCCTGATATGAAAGGCTTCAAGGCAGAGCCTGTGTTCAATGATGGCCTCTTTGCTGGAAAACTTGGAGAAGTCACCACCACTCGCGCGACTAGAACCTCTGAGATAGATCCAAAAGCACCTTACTACGTCATTGCCAATACCTCGGCCAGCGCGGTTCAAGCAGTAAACAAGGCGATTTCCCAAGGTAAATCTGTCTACCTAACAGATGATGGCTACATCGTTGACCGCGATACTTTTGCATCGCTCCTGCCAAACTACGCTATCTACGGCGAAGCCCTCTACAAGGTACCAAACGGTCCAACCTTGAAACCATTGAAGATCTATTCTCCAAACTATCACTACGATTGGACTGGCGTAGATGCGCCTGCTCATACTAGTTTGGTCCTCGAAAAATTAGGTTTCCAAATCGTCGATACTCCTGACGAAGCAGATGTCATTGTGCTTGAAAATAATCGCTTTGATGCCTCCATCTTCGGCAAGAAACCAACTCTCGTCATCGGCGGGGAAGCCATGCAGAAACTGGAAAAATTGGGAGTTCTTTCAGGTTTTGACGCTGAAAAACTTAAAGGTGGCAGTGACTACGAAGGCTTGATGAAAGCCATTATCGATGATCAGGATCCACTGACCAGCGGCTACAAGAAGAACGCCCTCTTCTACTCCAACTCAGGAAACTGGATTGAAAAAGTTCCAAACAACTTCAAGACCTTGATGAGCATCGCTTCAAGCGACTACTACATTGCTGGCTGGTGGCCAAAAAATGAAGTCTTAGCCAATAAGGTTATGGCCATTTCTGGAGAACTGATGGGACAACCGCTCTTTGTCTATGCCGGAAATCCAACCAACCGCCAACACCCTGTCCACTTCTTCCGCTGGGTGACCAATGCGATCTTCGGTAGCGAGTTGGCGACCTTGACAGACTACGTTCCACCGAAAGATCCAGATCGTGTAGGGGTACCAATTCATAATCAAACTCTTGTGCAAGCTGTCAACTACCAAGCTAGCCCAGCTGTCCAAGAACAAGCAAAAGCAGAACTTCTCCCAGAAACAGGAGAAAGCTCATCTGCACACTTCGTTCTTTCAAGCTTCTTACTAGCCGTAAGCGGAGGCTTCCTCCTCTTGAAAAAGAAAGAAGTTGAGTAAGTTCCAGGTGTAGACTTGGATGACATGAAAAGAACCTTCGCAGACGCGAAGGTTCTTTTTGGAGATAAAATATTTTTCAAAACTTTCCTTAGGTGAGTACGGACGTTAGGTGAAATTATCCAGTGGATGATTTCAGCAATCCAGGAAGTTCCATGACTAAATCAAGATACAAAGGGCGTCTGCGGATACAGTCAAAATAGGAAGTTTGACGCAGAATCTTTTGATTCTAGGAAAACTTATCTTTTTGACACAATCCGCAGCCCGTGTTCAATTCGTTTTGGACCCCTTCGCTTTTTAATTTTTAGGCTCAGGCTAAAACAGTTCCCCGAACTGTTTTACTCCCAAAACTCCCGAGTGCTTGAAACAATAATGTTTCAAGCACTTTTCTCACGGCGGAAAGTTTCAGTTTATACTTGACTGATTCTAAAGTATAGAAAACTTTTATAAATTTCCCCAGAATATTTAATGAAAATACTATTCTACATTAATTTCTAACACTGATGCAAAGTTTCTCCTTATTCCACCAATTCCAACACAACCGTTTGGTAAGGGGTCAATTCTAATACTTGGTCTCCTTCTTGGAATAGTCCTGCGACATTGTTTAAAATAACCGTTTTAATCGGAGCTGGCAGCTCCAAGGTGGCCTGGCGATTTTGGAAATTGCTGATCACCCAGAGACGCTTGTCCCCACGGCGTTCAAAGGCGATGATGTTCTCTCGGTCACGATAAGCTGGAATCATATCTCCAAACCGGATGGTATTTCCATAAAGGGGATGGCGATACAAGGCCGTCAACTGGCGGTAATAATTCAAGATGGAATTTGGATCCTTTTCCTGGTCTTCCACATTGATGGCAACATTTGGTTTGGGACTGATCAACCAGGCTGGCCCATCACTAAAGCCCAGACCTGGCTCTGCTGACCATTGCATGGGTGTCCGCGCATTGTCCCGGCTGTATTTGGCAATCGCTGCTAAGGCTTCTTCCTCGCTCAAATCAGCTTCTTTAGCGACATGGTAGCCATTGATGGTCGCGATATCATCAAAATCCTCCACTGATTCAAAGACTTGGTTTTCCATCCCAATTTCTTGGCCTTGGTAGATAAAAGGTATTCCCTTGCGCAAAACCTGAATGGTTCCTAGGGCTTTTTTACTGGTATCGTTTACTGGACCTTCTGCAATATAATGGGACACCCCACGAGGCTCATCGTGATTTTCGATAATGGTCGAGAGGACCCCAATACTATCTGCACGCTCATGGGCTTGGAAAATACTTTCCTTGAGTTCATCTGCTGTCGGAAGACTATGGTCAAACCAGCCTTTTCCTTCTTGCCCCAGCATGGTTTGTTTGAAGTCAAAGATGGAAGAGAAGACACCGTCTTTTCCAATAAAGAAGTGCAACTCTTCATCGGTTTCATTGAAAACTTCCCCTACAGTGAAGGCATTGTACTTGGCAAAAGTACGCTCCTTTAACTCTCGCAAGAAAGGTTCAATCGGTTGGGCATTGACCAGCGATTCCGGCACTGGGACCAGGCCATTGTCACGATCGGAAGGAAGCGAACGCCATTCTAAATCCTTTTTGATATTGATAATGGCGTCAATCCGGAAGCCTGCAATTCCCTTGTCCAACCACCAATTGATCATCTTGTAAATCTCTTCACGCAAGATAGGATTTTGCCAATTGAGATCCGGCTGATCCTTGTGGAAAGAATGGAGATAGTATTTGTTGGTGCCAGGAACCGGTTCCCAGACACTACCTCCAAAGTAACTTTCCCAGTTGTTGGGTTCCTTGTCACTTTCGATGAAGTAAAAGTAGTCTGCATAAGGGCCGTCTGGATCCGCTAAAGCTTTTTGGAACCATTCGTGATGACTGGAGCAATGATTGACCACCAGGTCCATGATGATGGAAATGCCTCGCTTCTTGCCTTCCGCAATCAACTCTTCCATGTCTTCCATGGTCCCAAAAAGAGGATCAATGGCATAATAGTCAGAAATATCATAACCCTGGTCAATAAAAGGACTCTTGTAAACAGGAGATAGCCAGAGGATATCAATCCCCAAGTCTTGAAGGTAATCGAGTTTCTCCGTGATCCCTTTTAAGTCCCCAACACCATCTCCATTGCTGTCTTTGAAGCTTTTTGGGTAGATCTGATAAGCGACCTTCCCCTTCCACCAGTCTTTTTCCATGTTTTGTCTCCTTAAAATGAAAGAGACCGAGACACATTGTCTCAGTCTCTATAGCGTCAGTAGATATTAGTATACTGTCTTTTCAGTTTCTTTGTCGAAGAAGTGAGCTTTGTTCAAGTCAAAACCAAGCTCGATGGTTTCACCAGTTCCAAGATAGTCACGCGCATCCACTTTTGCGATGAATTCGTTGTCACCAACTTGGCAGTACAAGTGAGATTCTGAACCGAGCAACTCAGATACAGAGATGGTAGCTTTTACGACTGATTCAGGGAAAGTTTCAAGGAAAGCAGCTTCTGTATTCACGTCTTCTGGACGGATACCAAAGATCAATTCTTTACCATCATAGCCTTTTTCTTTCAAGACTTTCAAAGCACCTTCTGGAACTTTCAAATTCAAGCCGTTAGTAACGATGTGGCCACCTTCCAACTTCACGTTGATGAAGTTCATGGCAGGACTTCCGATGAATCCAGCTACGAATTTGTTAACAGGGTTCTTGTACACTTCTTGCGGAGAACCAATTTGTTCCACACGTCCAATTGTACCAGTACCAGCTGGGTTTTTAGTAGCTGACATGATAACGATACGGTCAGCCAATGTCATCGCTTCTGTTTGGTCGTGAGTTACGTAGATTGTTGTAGCTCCGATACGGCGGTGGATTTTCGCGATTTCAGCACGCATGGATACACGAAGTTTCGCATCCAAGTTTGACAAAGGTTCGTCCATCAAGAACACTTTTGCATCACGGACAATGGCACGTCCCATAGCCACACGTTGACGTTGACCACCAGAAAGGTCAGCTGGTTTACGATCCAAGAATTCTTTCAAGCCAAGGATTTCAGCTGCTTCTTGTACACGTTTGTCGATATCTTCTTTGCTGTATTTACGCAATTTCAAACCGAATGCCATGTTATCGTAAACAGTCATGTGTGGGTAAAGAGCGTAGTTTTGGAATACCATGGCGATGTCACGGTCTTTAGGTGCTACGTTATTTACAACAGTACCATCGATGGAACATTCACCTTCTGTGATATCTTCAAGACCAGCGATCATACGAAGAGTAGTTGATTTACCACATCCTGAAGGACCTACGAAAACGATAAACTCTTTGTCTTTGATGTCCAAGTTGAAGTCTTCAACTGAATAGTGTTCGCTGTTTGGATATTTTTTGTAAATATTTTTAAGATTTAATTCTACCATGATGGTACTCCTTTGATTTTTATAGTTCTATTGTAAATGAAAACGCTTTACAAAGCTACGGCAAGTCTCACAAAAAATAAAAAGAGTTTTGTGCAAGTTGCACAAAACTCTCAATTCATTCCGTTAAATCACATCTTGTAAGACCAAATGGTAACAAAGGGCTAGATCGGTCAGATTTTTTAACTGGAGACCCGTCAGCTCTTCCCATTTGTCCATCTTGTATTGAAGGGAATTGCGATGGAGATAAAGTTGCTGGGCCGCCTTGGTTACAACTGCCCCATTTTCCCAGAGGGCGACAATGATGTCCTGCAACTGGTCTTGACTTCCAATCAACTGATGCAAACGTTCTTTGATAGGATGGAGATCCAAATCTACCTGCTCGATTCCCCACAGGTAGAGTTGAGAAAAGCGGTAAACACCTTGATGTCCTTCTCGGATCCAGGCTCGAAAGGCTACCCGTTCTGCTCGGATGACAGGAGATACTTTCCCAGCTTTTGACTCGGTCCATACCTGCCCGACCATGATGGATAAACGAATGTTAAAATCATACTCCATGGCAGAGACGGTATCTTTTAAGATATCAGCCACAGCCAGCGACTGCTCTTGATCTAGAATGAGTACATAGTCCTGTCCACTCAGTTGCAAGACTGCCCGAAAGTTGGGCAAAAGCGTCTGCATCATCTCTAACCAGGAAGCCGTTCCTTCCGCTGTCGAGTGCGAGAGGTGGCAATAGACAAGTTGCATTTTTTGGATAACTTGAGGGGCTTCTCCCTTTCCATCGATCAGGTATTGGTACCAAGGATTGGGAACAAGATCTTCCTCACTAGCCAACCAGGCAATCAATTGTTTTTCTCGCTCGGTTAGCTCTTCTTCCCTCAGTAGCAACCATTGCTGGGCCTGCAGGGGAATGGCTACATAACCAACTGGTGGATTGGGGTGATCCGTCACCTCTGCCTGAGGGAACCACTCTCTGATATTTTTCACTATTTTGTTCCTTCTTCCACTTTTTGGATACACCAAGCTACCAATTCCTCTAAGCGATTGATTTCATCTGTCAGATGCAGGTAACCCATGACCGCTTCAAAACCCGTCGATATGCGATAGGTCACGACATCCGCATTTTTGGCCTTGGTATGGCTATTGGTATTGCGACCGCGCTTATAGATCTCGACTTCTTTCTCTGTCAAAAGCTCTTCTTCCAACATCATCGCAATCAGACTAGCCTGAGCCTTGGCAGAGACGTAGCGGGTAGCTGCCTGATGAAGTTTATTGGGCTTGGTCATCCCTTGCAAAATCAGGTGCTTGCGAATATACATAGAATAGACCGCATCTCCCTCAAAGGCCAGGGCAATCCCATTGATTAGATTGACATCAATCACGAGTCCACCTTACACCTTCTTTTGTATCCAAGAGCTTGATTCCTTGCGTAGCCAATTCATCGCGAATGGCATCTGCTCTCGCAAAATCTTTCTTAGCCCGCGCTTCCTGGCGTTCAGCGATCAAGGCTTCAATATCTGCATCCAAGACTTCTTCGACAAAGACCACTCCAAAGACTTCTAACATCTTGGTCAAGGCATCCTTGACGTCTTGATTGTAGTGACCTGAATTGATCCATTTAGCCAATTCAAAGACGACAGTAATTCCGTTCGCTGCATTGATATCTTCATCCATCGCCGAGATAAACTTGTCCACAAAGCCTTGCAAGTCTGCTGGATCCACTTCTCCTGTGAACGGTTGCTCATAGGTATTTTTCAAATACTTGAGGTTGGTCTCCGCATCGCGTACCGCTTTTTCTGTGAAGTTAATGGGCTTGCGGTAGTGCTGGGTCGCAAAGAAGAAGCGAAGGACTTGGCCGTCGATGGTCTTCAATGCATCATGCACAGTAATGAAGTTACCTAAGGACTTGGACATCTTGACATTGTCGATATTGACAAAGCCATTGTGCATCCAGTAGTTGGCAAAAGTTTTGCCTGTTTTGGCTTCAGACTGGGCAATTTCATTGGTATGGTGTGGAAACTCAAGATCGGCTCCACCACCGTGGATATCAATGGTATCGCCTAAAATCCCCGTTGACATGACCGAACACTCGATGTGCCAACCAGGACGACCAGGACCCCAAGGACTGTCCCAAGAAACTTCACCCGGCTTCGCAGCTTTCCAAAGGGCAAAGTCGACTGGATTTTCCTTGCGGGCAGTCTCTTCATCTGTCCGACCAGAAGCACCTAACTCCAAGTCTTCTAGAGTTTTGTTGGCTAACTTAGCATAGTTGTGGGATTTTTCCACACGGAAATAAACATCCCCTTGGCTCTCGTAGGCATAGCCTTTTTCGATCAAATCAGCGACAAAACGGATGATATCGTCCATAAACTCGACCACACGAGGGTGGCGAGTTGCAGGTTTCACGCCGAGAGCCGTCACATCCTCACGAAAGGCTGCAATGTACTTGTCTGCCACTTCCTGAGGAGTAATACCTTCTTCTTTAGCACGGTTGATAATCTTATCATCCACATCTGTAAAGTTGGAAATATAGTTAACCTCGTAGCCACGATACTCAAAATAGCGACGAATCGTGTCAAAGGCTACCGTTGAACGGGCATTCCCTACGTGGATATAGTTGTATACTGTTGGCCCACAAACATACATGCGGACCTTTCCTTCTTCGATTGGGACAAATTCTCGCAAATCACGAGACATGGTGTCATAAATTTTAATCATGTGGTCCACTCCCTTCTCTATTTCTGACTTTTTCGGCTGAAAACCAGCTCTGCAAAAGGGCCAAATTGTCTGAGACTATCCAGTTGATAAAAGCGCTGCCCTTCCTCTTGGGTAAAGAGGGGAACCCCCTTTCCTAGGATAAGAGGCGCTATCTGAATAATGAGGTGGTCGAAAAGATCCGCATCCAAGAGCGGTCCTACCAAGGAATTACCACCAATCACAAAGACATTTTTGCCTTTGTCAATCTGGCGAACAAAGTCCACCACATCCCCAGCTACTGGCTGGTAATTGCTGACAGGCAGGTGCCTATCATGCGTAAAGACATAGTTTTCCGTAGCTTGATAAAAACTTTCTACATCTTGCAAATCTTGGATTTCCTCAAAGGTCCGCTTGCCCATGATGGTGATATCCATTTGCCTGTAAAAGTCATCATAGCCTGTATCCTCTACAGAACCAAGCTGATGCAGCCAGTCTATCCTGTGCTGGCTGTCTGCCAAGTAGCCATCCATGGTGATACAGCCGTAAAAATAAACTGCCATTCTTGTAGTTACCTTTCTAGTTCCTTTGCTATTGTCAAAGCGATAGTGAAAAAAGTCATGGCATCAGCTGTCCGCTCTTCATGGCGGGCACCCCAGGTTCGGTTATGATGATCTACATAGTCAGCTGTATAGAAGAACTGATAGACTTTACTCTTGCGAAATTGACTCCAAGCCTTCTTTCAGTTCAAGGACTACCTGGTTCAAAATAGCATCTGATAAATATGACAGGTCGGTTCCTCCTGTCATATTTCACTTCGATAACTTTGCCAACCTTTTCTAAAGACTTGATGAATGGTGACTGGCTTCCTTGGCGTGCTCCATCTTATTCACATAGTATTCACGCTTTTCTTCTTCCTGGTGAATGACCGGTTCATCTTTTCGACCGTGCACCCGAACAATCTTGGCAGGAACACCGACAACGGTCACATCACTCGGTACATCGGAGACAACGACCGCCCCCGCTCCTACTTTGGCCTTGGCTCCAATCTCAATCGGACCGATGACCTGAGCATGAGCGGAGACCAAAGCTCCCTCACGAACCGTTGGATGGCGCTTCCCTGTATCCTTTCCAGTTCCACCGAGCGTCACCCCATGGTAGAGCATGACGCCTTTTTCAACAATAGCTGTTTCCCCAATAACGAGGCCCGCTCCATGGTCGATAAAGACACCCGAAGCAATTGTCGCACCTGGATGGATTTCGATCTGGGTCCAAAAGCGCCAGAACTGACTGTGCATCCGAGCTAGAAGCTTAAAGCCATGATTCCACAAAAAGTGAGAAACACGGTGAGCAGCTAACGCTTTAACGCCTGGATAGGTCAAGAGGACCTCCAGCGAGGTACGTGCTGCTGGGTCATTTTCTTTTACAATATCAATGGTTTCACGCCACCATCCCATACCGTGCTCCTTTCTTTTAAATGCTTATTCTTTCGTTGCTTGACCTGCATCTTTGGCAAAGTCTTTTCTAGGTTTGTGGTGACGAGGACGATCGCCATGATGATGCCCCTTATCACCTTTTTCTTCTGCATGTTCCGGTTTTGGCGGACGAGGAAGAAGTGCCTTCATAGAAGCATCGACACGACCTTTTTCATCGATCTTGATAATCTTCACATCGACTTCATCACCGATAGCTACCAAGTCTTCGACACGGTTGGTACGAGTCCAAGCCATTTCAGAGATGTGTACGAGGGCATCTGTCTTGTCAAAGAGGTTGACAAAGGCACCAAATTTCTCGATCCGAACCACTTTGGCATGGTAAACTTCGTCCACTTTTGCTTCACGAACCAAAGCAGCAATGATTTCCTTAGCACGGTTAATAGCCGCTTGGTCGCTCGAGTAGATCGATACGTTCCCTTCTTCGTCGATATCAATCTTAACACCTGTTTCAGCAATGATCTTATCGATGGTTTCTCCACCCTTACCGATAACAATCTTAATCTTGTCGACATCAATCTTGATGGTATCAATTTTCGGAGCAGTTGGCGCCAATTCTGGACGGACTTCTGGAATGGTTGCTTCGATGACATCAAGGATTTCAAAACGAGCTTTCTTGGCTTGGGCAAGCGCTTCTGTCAAGATTTCCGCAGTAATCCCTTGGATCTTGATATCCATTTGAAGGGCTGTAATCCCATCACGCGTACCTGCAACCTTAAAGTCCATGTCTCCAAAGTGGTCTTCCAAACCTTGGATATCTGTCAATACGGTGTAGTTGTTTCCATCTGAGATAAGACCCATGGCAATACCAGCTACTGGTGCCTTGATTGGTACACCACCAGCCATAAGGGCAAGCGTTCCCGCACAGATAGATGCTTGAGATGAAGAACCGTTTGATTCCAATACTTCTGCTACCAAACGGATGGCATATGGGAATTCTTCCAAGCTTGGCAAGACTTGAGCAAGGGCACGCTCACCGAGAGCACCGTGACCAATTTCACGACGACCAGGTGCACCGTAACGACCTGTTTCCCCTACAGAATATTGTGGGAAGTTATAGTGGTGCATGAAGCGTTTCTTGTACTCTGGATCCAAACCATCGATGATTTGCGTTTCACCCATTGGTGCTAAGGTCAAGACAGAAAGGGCTTGCGTTTGTCCACGCGTAAAGAGACCTGAACCGTGAACGCGAGGAAGGTAGTCCACTTGTGCATCCAACGGACGAATTTCATCGACCTTACGACCATCTGGACGAACCTTGTCTTCTGTAATCAAACGGCGCACTTCTGCGTGTTCCATTTGTTCCAAGATTTCAGCCACGTCCCGCATGATACGGTCAAATTCTTCGTGGTCTGCATATTTTTCTTCGTAAACTGCTGTGACTTGGTCTTTGACTGCTTGAGTTGCAGCCTCACGAGCCAATTTTTCTTCTACTTGAACCGCTTTTTGAAGGTCGCTGTTGTAGGCTGCGATGATTTCAGCTTGCAAGTCAGCATCCACATGAAGCAATTCTACTTCTGCTTTTTCCTTACCGACTGCCGCAACGATTTCTTCTTGGAAGGCAATCAATTCTTTGACAGCTTCGTGTCCTTTGAGAAGGGCTTCCAACATGATTTCTTCTGACAATTCTTTGGCACCAGACTCTACCATGTTAATAGCGTGCTTGGTACCAGCTACTGTCAATTCAAGAAGCGATTGCTCAGCTTGTTCTTGCGTTGGGTTGATGATGATTTGACCATCAACATAGCCTACTTGTACCCCAGCGATTGGGCCGTCAAATGGAATATCTGAGATAGACAAGGCTAATGATGAACCAAACATAGCTGCCATTGGTGCAGATGCATTTTCGTCATAAGAAAGCACAGTGTTGATGACTTGCACTTCATTACGGAAACCTTCCGCAAACATTGGACGGATTGGACGGTCAATCAAACGCGCTGTCAAAGTCGCATCTGTTGAAGGACGTCCTTCACGTTTCATAAAGCCACCAGGAAATTTCCCAGCCGCATACATTTTTTCTTCGTAGTTGACTTGAAGTGGGAAGAAATCCCCAGTTGCCATCTTCTTAGACATAACGGCAGCAGTCAAGACAGTTGACTCACCATAACGCACGACAACAGAGCCATTTGCTTGCTTAGCAACCTGACCAGTCTCTACGATCAACTCACGACCCGCAAAAGTCGTTTGAAACACTTGTTTTGTCATTTTAATCCCCTTTGGATTGATAAAATTATACGACTTGCCTACAAAGATCAAGATACTAAGGCCGCAAAAAGCAAAGTAAAAATAGGAAACTGGCGAAGTCTTCGATGAAGACAAGACAGTTTATCTTTTTTACACAGCTTTTCGGCCGAGTTCAATTACGCATGATAGCATGGATTGACGCAGTGTGCCTCGCACACCAGGAAATCTATCTTTTTCACTAGGGATTTAGCCCGTGTTCAACTATCAAGATACTAAGGCCACCCAACTCAACGAGATCGGGATTTCAACAGCCTATCTGTATGTTATATCCTCATCTTTGTATCCAAGCACGTATAACCTTTATTTTACCATATTCAAGCCCAAAAGAAAAAGGCTTTAAAAGCCTTTTTCGAGGAATATTTGATTTCCACTTATTTTAAAATTCTAGAGCTAGATATAGCTACCGTCTATTTTCCATTCCACACATTTTCTTTACTAATGACATAGAATCGCGTTTTGTGTTCTCCACCTGAATAGTCTTTCTTGCTCCGCTTCAACACATAGCGCTCAAAAGGTTGAGAAGAGGTCTTAACTCTAGTTGTTACTGTAACTGTATCATTCTCAACGACCCACTCATCTGCTGAAGGAATAACAACCTCTGGGCCAGCACCTCCACGTCCACCTGGAACGAATTCAAAAAACTTCTTATCTTTCGAAGAGTATATCCAGCCTTGTTTTCTTTCTTTTGCAAGTTGAATTAATTGATCTGTTGTCATAGATTGAATGGATTCTGATGTTTCTTGAGCTTCCAATTTTTTAATGACATCTGCAAGTTGATAAGTGCCTGGAGTATAAGTATTGAAATAATCTAAGAACATGCCTTCTGTATAAGAATAGATACCGCTATGATCATTTGATAAATCTAATATAAAGGTTGGTTTGACCAATCTAGAATACATTAAAGAATAGCCATTCTCTACTACCGAGTGAATATCCTCTTGATCTTCCGCACTCAATCCTTTAACAGTGGATGCATTTTCCCCTTCCACTCTCGTCGTAAATTCAAGCGCGATCCAGCCTTGGCCAGATTGGAGCTTGCCCCAGGTATAACCGTCAGCTGACACCGTCTCAGTTATCGTGTAAACACCTTGCGGGATCATTCCAACTTCTTCCCCCTTGATCGATGCTTCTTTACGAATTCGAAGATCTGAAACTGCTACACGGACTTGAAAACTACTTGTTTGCTGTTCTGAGTTACTTGCTTGGCTCGTCGCCTTCTTTCCGGTCTCTAGTTCTTTCCATCCAAGTTTTGCTTGATCCAATTCTTTTGCTGTAATCCCTAAGGCTTTTTCTGGCTTCTGACCGTCCCCATTTTTTATTTGGATCTTATTGACAGTTTCCAGTTTTCCTTTTTGGAACTTGTAATGAATTAAATCTACTTCTGGTTGAAGAGACGAAAAGCTAGCATAGATGACCGAGCCATCCTCAAAAATTTGAAAACCTGAACGAGAGCCACCAGAGGAAGCTACAAAAGCTGTATGCAGCAATTCTGGTTGCTGGCCTTTCAGATAGTAGATTGCTGAGACTGTTTGGCCATTCCCAATCAAGAGTTCATCCCGGCCATCCTTATCCAAATCTGTATAAAAATAGGAAAGATTTGGTTTACTACCCAAAGTTTGAAGATACAAGGCATAGACATACTCATCCGATTGAGGATCTATTTCTTTTAGTTTTGTCTCTAGACCTGCACTATCACCTGCTTCGATAGCCCTAGAGTAGGCCTGGTAACGTTCAAGCACTGTTTGATAGTACTCATGCCCAGACGATGCTTTCTTGGAACTTTTTCCATCTGTTACTTCGCTCTGAGTTGTAGAGGGTTGCGTCCGAGGACGTCGCTTAGGTCCACATGCCACCAAGGTTAGCAAGGTCATCGCTGCCAAGCTAACTTTATAGATTTTCTTCATCGTATACTCCCTAAAACTTTCTCCACTTTATTATACCAAAAGAAGGTAAAAAAGCTAGAAAATCCTTGGCTTCTTATTGGATCCAGCTAGCTTTGATAAGTTCTCCTTTCACCTATCATTCTCCCCTATTTTCTGCTATACTGAGTATAGTTATTTGATCAAAAGGAGAACACTATGGAATTAAAAAAACGTTCTGAATTTCCTGAGAACGAACTCTGGGACCTCACAGCCCTCTACCAAGATCAGGAAGACTTCTTGCGCGCCATTGAAAAAACACGCGAAGAAATCAATGAATTTGTCCGCAACTACAAGGGCAAGCTCCACACTTTTGAAGACTTTGAAGCTGCCTTTGCGGTCTTTGAACAAATTCAGATCCAACTCAGTCACATTGGCAACTACAGCTTTATGCCACAAACGACTGACTTTGGCGATGAAGCTTTTGCGGAAATTGCCCAAGCGGGGATGGATTTCGAAACTTGGGCGAGCGTCGAACTTTCCTTCTTTGATGATGCTTTGGTAGAAGCGGATGAAGAAGTCCTCGAACGCCTCGGGCAACTCCCTCACCTCACTTATGCCATTCGTCAGGCTAAAATCAAAAAAGCCCACTACTTGGGAGCTGATGTGGAAAAAACTTTGACCAACCTGGGTGAAGTCTTCTACGGACCACAAGACATCTATACCAAGATGCGGGCTGGCGACTTTGAAATGGCTGATTTTGAAGTGGATGGAAAAGTCTACAAGAATAGCTTTGTCACCTATGAAAACTTCTACCAAAACCATGAGAATGCGGAAGTCCGTGAAAAAGCCTTTCGTTCCTTCTCAGAAGGTCTCCGCAAGCACCAAAACACGGCTGCTGCTACCTATCTAGCTCAAGTTAAGTCTGAAAAACTGATCGCAGATATGCGAGGCTACGACTCTGTCTTTGACTATCTCCTAGCTGAGCAGGAAGTGGATCGTTCTATGTTTGACCGTCAGATTGACCTGATCATGAAGGATTTCGCTCCAGTCGCTCAAAAATTCCTCAAACACGTAGCCAAGGTCAATGGTCTTGAGAAAATGACCTTTGCCGATTGGAAGTTGGATTTGGACAGTGCGCTCAACCCAGATGTTACTATTGATGATGCCTATGACTTGGTCATGAAATCTGTGGCACCCCTTGGAGAAGAATATTCCCGTGAAATTGCTCGCTACCAAACCGAACGCTGGGTCGACTTTGCGGCCAATGAAGGCAAGGATTCCGGTGGTTATGCCGCTGACCCATACCGTGTCCACCCTTATGTCCTCATGAGCTGGACAGGACGCATGAGCGATGTCTACACCCTGATCCACGAGATCGGACACTCTGGTCAATTCATCTTCTCAGACAACAACCAAAGCTACTTCAACGCCCACATGTCGACCTACTATGTGGAAGCTCCTTCTACCTTTAACGAGCTCCTCCTCAGCGACTATTTGGAACACCAGTTTGACGACCCTCGTCAAAAACGCTTTGCCTTGGCTCACCGTTTGACAGATACCTACTTCCACAACTTCATCACCCACTTGTTGGAAGCGGCTTTCCAACGCAAGGTCTACACCTTGATCGAAGAAGGTGGCACCTTCGGCGCTAGCAAGCTCAACAGCATCATGAAGGAAGTCTTAACCGAATTCTGGGGAGATGCCGTTGAAATCGATGATGACGCAGCGTTGACCTGGATGCGCCAAAGCCACTACTACATGGGGCTTTACAGCTACACCTACTCAGCTGGCTTAGTTATCTCAACAGCGGGATACTTGCATTTGAAGAACTCCGAAAACGGAGCCAAAGATTGGCTGGACCTTCTCAAATCAGGTGGTAGCAAGACACCACTGGAGTCAGCTATGATTATCGGAGCAGATATCTCGACTGACAAACCACTTCGCGATACCATTCAGTTCTTGTCTGATACGGTTGATCAGATTATTGCTTACAGTGACGAGTTAGGTCAGTAAGAATTCCTCCAGTGTGGTTTTCTTAATTTTGTTAATCATTTACATAAAAAGTCACCAATTTTTGCTGACTTCAGATTGAAGAAAGAGTTCAAAATGGACTCTTTCTTCAATCTTTTTCTTTTTCTAGAGAAAATTTAAAAAACTCAAGAATAGCATTAAATCAGTATTTCCAAAAGTTTTCACTATATGGTGGGATATCTCTATTAGGGCAATTTAAAAATTAGAGATTCATTCTTAGTTTACTGTGCCCGATTTTTTTATAAACACTCTACTTTAACCAAAGATGTTCCTTGAGGAGTGTTTATGATAAAATAAGGATTATGGACAAACCATCCAGCTGCAAAAACTATCATTACAGAAAAATGAGAAACCATATTCGGTAAACAAACAGTGTCTTCAAAGACAAGTTAAAGAGAAAATATGACTGATTTTTTTCTAGGATGAAAGGATCAATAGGTTCAGAGGGGAGAAATACGCTAAATATCTTTGTATTAGAAGATGATTTTCTACAACAAACACGTATTGAAACAGCAATCAAGAAATGTATGACAGATCATCATCTAAAGTATAAATACTTAGAGGTATTTGGGAAGCCAACACAATTGTTAGAGGCCATCAAAGAGACAGGAAATCACCAATTCTTTTTTTTAGATATTGAAATTAAAGGGGAAGAAAAAAAAGGAATGGAAATTGCGCGTGAGATTCGTGAAAAAGATCCTAGCGCTTCAATCGTATTCGTAACGACTCACTCAGAATTCATGCCCGTTACCTATCGTTATCGCGTCTCCGCTTTGGATTTTATTGATAAAGGATTAAATGATCAGGATTATCAGGAAGCGATCTCATCTGTTTTGATACATGCTGCTGAGAACATCAATAAGACAATAGGGGAGGATTCCTTCAGCTTTAAATCAGAGCATTCCCAGATTCAAGTCCCTTTCTCAGATATTCTATATTTTGAGACATCTTCGACCGTTCATAAGGTCGTTTTAACAACTAAAAAAGGACACATGGAATTTTATGGTAAAGTCTCAGATATTGCTAAAACCGACAAGCGACTTTACCAAAGTCATCGAGCTTACGTTGTAAATCCAGAGAATGTCGTTCGTATTGATAAAGCAAATCATATTGTTTATTTTGAAAACGATGAATCATGCTTTGTATCACGTTTAAAACTGAAAGGGCTAGTTGAAAAGGTAGATAAAAAATGACTCTAGAGTTTGAAGGTGTGTTTTTTGTTAGTTGGTTAATAAGGTTAGTTATTTTTCAACAAATTAGTTATTCAAAATTTAAATTACCATATTTATTTTTAATACCTGCCCTACTGACATTGATTGAATACTATTATTATGATGTTGTCTTTTGGGGAGAAATATTATTTTTACCTTCCATCACTTTCTTTCTAAAATCTCGAGAAAGATGGAATTGGTTACAATACATATTCTACTGTTTTTTTACTTTAACAATTTTTGATATGTTGAGCAGTCTATCATCTATCTATTTCCAGTTTTTATTTAGAGTATCAGCGGAGGTTTTAGATAAAAATATATGGATGGATTGGATACCAATACTATTAACCTTTCCTGTATACATTATATTTTTTAAAATATTTCGAATTAATATCGAGTTACTTTCACAAGAGGTTAGAAATAATAAATTTTCAATGGTAGTAAAGATTTTTAGTATAACGATGATAATCTATTACCTCTTAAGTTATATACTCTCAAGTATACCTACACTTGAATATGCTGGTTTATTTCCTACCCATATAGACGATATATACTACAAAAGAATAGTTATCTTCAGTTACGTCCCTATCTTTTTAGGTTTTCTATTTTATATCCAACACATTATTAAAGAAAAAATCAATATAGAAATTCAAAAGATGAAAGATTCACAGATAGATTCAATAAGTAAATATAGCAATCACATTGAATCTCTTTACAAAGAAGTGAGAAGTTTTCGTCATGATTATACAAATATATTAGTCAGCTTAAATGAATCGATAAAGAAAAGAGATATAGATGGGGTAGAGAGGATCTATAATGCTGTACTAAAAGACTCTGATAAATCCTTTTACAATAGTCAATACGACATTGCTAAACTTGTTCATCTAAAAAACCTAGCAATGAAATCGGTTGTATCTGCAAAATTGATTGAAGCACAAAATCGAGGAATTGATGTCTCTGTAGAAATAGCTGAACCTATCGGAACTCCTCAAATTGATTTAGTCGATTTTATTACGATACTATCTGTCTTTTTAGATAATGCCATAGAAGCTGCAGTTAACGCAGAAGCTCCAAGAATTAGTTTTACTTATTTTCAAGAGAATGAAAATAAAATTTTAGTTATCTATAATACCACTGCTGACTATAAGATCCATACTAAAAATATTTTCCAATATGGAGTCTCAACCAAAGGAGAGGGACGAGGTATCGGTCTTTCCAATGTCAAACAAATCCTTTCCAAATATCCTAAAGTCACTTTAGAAACAAAAAGTATAGATCATGAATTTACTCATGAATTAAAGATGTACGAAGGATAACTTTAAAACTAGAATAAATGGTCTGTTTTTTATAATTCCATTCATTATAAAAAACAGACCATTTATTAGATTGATCATTTCTTTTATTAAATTTGAAATATACTGTTGTGTGTAAGAACTTAGAAAACGAAAACCGAGTTACAATTGTTTAGTGAACTCACCCACATTCTGTTTATGATTATAGTTAGGAGAACTAGCCCATGTTTAATAGATTAACAAGCTCTGTCTTTCAGTCTATCTTGAAAAGGAGAGATACGAAGATCTTCTTATCCTTTTGTCTATTACCTATCCTTGTTCCATTTTTGGCAGGAAATATGGAAGATATGAAAACCGACTATACAAATAGTTTTTTATCTTTCTTTGATATCACTCTTTTAACACAGTATCGTTTAACAATCCCAGTACTCATTTTTTCCATATTGATTTCTTCCGTTTTTAGAGATGAAATTGATAGCAAGATCATGTTTTTATACAAAGATATTAAGCGTTCTAAAATTTTCAACGCAAAAATACTCGGACTATTTTTAGTTTATATCCTCTATTTATTTGGAACTTTTTTTGCAACTTTCATTACTTATTATGGCATTATGTTACCTAGATTTGGAGTTGATTCTAACTTCTTACCTTCAAGCTCGATTTTAGTAGAGAAATCTATCTTGTCAATTCTTTCTGTTGCTTTACTTAATCTTATAACAACCGTCATGGTTGCGATGGTTTCCATTAAATCTAAGACCTTAGTGGCTGTTTTAGTAGGAATCTTCTTAACTTTATTTGCCTTCACAGCTCCCTTACTGATTGGAGTAAAGTATGTGATTCCAACCACTTATGCAAATGCTTTACAAGCAGGTGAGTTCGGTTTAACGCTGTTAATCATCATTGGATTGTCTTGCATTTACTTCTTACCTAGCTATTTCTCAGCTAGAAAGAATTTTGAAAGAATAGAGTTTTAAAAAGAGCAAGCTGACTCATTTATTATTTATAAAAATTGAAAGGAAACTAGATATGCTAAAAATTGAGAGTATTTCAAAAAAATTTATTGGGAATGACTTTTATTCACTCAAAGACGTCAATATGGAAATCAATAAAGGGGAAATTGTCGGTTTGATTGGTAGAAATGGTGCGGGTAAATCGACACTCATGAAGCTGATGGCAAAATCACTAAAACCAACTTCTGGACTTATTACCTATAATGGGATCGATATTCATAGTAAAGACAATGTATTAACAGACTTTGGTATTATGATCGATCCAGTATTCTATCCTGAAATGTCCGTTATTGATAACTTAAAATTTTATCTACGTTTACATGGGAAAGAGGAGCTTTTTTCAAATATTGAACCAACTCTGAAATTGGTAGAACTATGGGAAGCTAGAAATAGAAAACCAAAAGGATTTTCTTTTGGTATGAAGCAAAGGACAGCCTTGGCAATTGCTTTGGTTGCCGAACCAGACTTCCTTATTCTAGATGAACCATTCGTTGGACTAGATCCGATTGGTGTTCAGAAATTAATTGATATTTTGAAAAAATGGTCTGATGAGAGACAAATTTCAATGCTTATTTCTAGCCACCAATTAGGAGAGCTAGAAGCCTTGTGTGAACGTTATGTCTATATTGAGGCAGGGCAGTTAGCAGACGCTTTTGACGGGGCAGCTTCTCCTAGTTTGCTTGTGTACTTGAAGGAGACTAAGAATCTTGAAGGGATTCAGTCTTTATTAAGTGATGATGTCATTCTAGAAGGCAGCGTTTTAGACATTTCGACAAACATATCCTCTGAACAGGTTAATGAGATTTTTAAAATATTAGGAAATCATACCTTGATTGAGAAGATAGAGGTGAAAGAGAACCACCTAAAAGAGATCTTTACGAAAGGACAGTAACATATGAAACAAATATTACCTGCCATTTTCACATCTGTCTGGAAGCGTAAAGAAACCAAGATTTACCTGCTGTTCGTTTTATTTCCAGTTATCTTTCTTCTAGCTTCCTTTTTTGGAAAATCTAATTTCATGCAAATTTCCGTAATAGGAGATAATAGAGTAAGTGGGATAGCCTTTCTAGATATGATGATCAGTTCAGCAGATTCATTTATCTTACCTACTCTTGCAATCTATTTCTTGACAATTTCTGTCTTTAGACGAGAGATAGATGATCATACTATGTTCCTATATAGAGATTTAAGCCGTAAGAACATATTTTTTTCAAAATATCTTAGTTTACTCTCAATCTTGGTACTATTTTATATTCTATTTACTTGTGTTTCTACAGCAGTCTATTTTACCAGGGTCGTTCAGTTTCCTTTTGCGTCGAATACCTTTTTTGATAACGATTTATCTATTACTTTATCAACCCTAGAGGATATTTTTGGAATCTTTTTAAAAGACATTTTTTCAGTAACTGTCGCCTCTGTGTTATGCCTTTATTTAAAAACAGGCTCAACCATAGTGGTAGCTATTATTTTAACAATTGCAAGCATGATGACTTCCATGATTGGCGGAGGCATTGCAATGCTTTTCCCGAATGGATATAACAGATTGCTTAATGACGACATTTTGTCCACTCCACAAGCATTCTTGGGATCACTGGGCATTACCCTCGTCTATGCCTTTATTCTCCTAATCATTGGTTCTAAAAAGTTTCAAAATTTGGAGTTTTGATGTGATAGGACTTGGCCTGCTACCTCTAATCTAATGACGTATACCTTGTCTACAATGTACGATTGAAAGATACACTTTTCTCTTTATCATCAAAAAAAGATTGGAACATAGCTCCAATCTTTTTTCTTAACTCAACTCAGCAATAATTGCCTTAATTTGGTCTGCAGTGTGTACACCTGCTACTTGTTTGACAACCTGCCCATCTTTTTTGAAGAGCAAGGTTGGGATAGACATAATTCCGAAAGCACGTGCTGTATTTGGATTTTCGTCAACGTCCATTTTAACGATTTTCAAGACATCTTCTGAAAGTTCTTCAGACAATTTATCCAAGATTGGTCCTTGCATACGACATGGACCACACCAGGTCGCCCAGAAGTCTACCAAGACCAATCCTTCTTTCGTTTCCGCTTCAAATGTTGCGTCTGTAATTGCTTTTGCCATTGTTTTTCTCCTTTAGTTTTTGTATTGATTGAGGTCTTGCTTCATCAAATAGAAGAAGACATCTCCGTAAGTTCCATGGTAATCGAGTTCGTGCCCATTATAGGTCAATTTTTGTACGGGATAGTAATCCGCTACACCGATCAAGCAGGTCTGTTGGGAGCGTTCAAATTCTTCATAAGAATCAAAATGCATGACTCTTTCTTGTTTTGCACCATCTAGATATGTAATATCAATCATATCGATAACCTCTATTTCTTAAGATGTATCTATTGTAACTCTGTCAATTACATCTGTCAAACAAAACGTCTTACTCAGAATAATGAATCTTGTCCGAAAAAATTAACAAAAAAGCCCTCTGAATTCAGAGGGCTCCATTCTTGCTGGATAAAACGTTTCTAGACAAGGCGACGAACCGAAGATTGTACTAGATTTCTTCTGAAAACAAAAAATCTCCTCGAAGGGAGATAGATCTGGTCTATTTTACCTTACGATGCTAGGAACCGCAGCCGAAGATTATACTATAATTCTAGTGAAAAAGAAAAGCTACTCTACAATAGAGTAACTTAACTTTTTTGTATTCAATTGAACACGGCCTAAGCACTTGGCAAAAAATAACAGCCCTCTGAATTTAGAGAGCTGTTTTGAGCTCGGGCTAAAATCCTAGTGAAAAAGATGAAACTCCTTGTGTTCATCGAACACTGTGTCGTTTCCCTATTTTCATACGGATTTTTGGCGCCCTTAGCATCATGATTAACGACGAAGTCCAAGAGAGTTGATCAACTCACGGTAACGGTTAACGTCGTTCTTACGAAGGTAAGCCAACAAGTTACGACGGCGACCGATTTTCTTCATCAAACCACGGTAAGTAGCGTGGTCTTTTTTGTGTTGTTTGATGTGGTCGTTCAAGTGGTTGATTTCCCAAGTAAGGACAGCAACTTGTACTTCTACTGAACCAGTGTCACCTTCGTGACGTGCGTATTGTGCAATGATTTCATTTTTTTTCTCTTTTGAGATTGCCATGATAAGCTCCTTTTCTTTATGCTCTATCTGAGTGGCAGGTTTGGCATAGCCTGCTACCAAGAAAGAGTTAGTTGTCTATTCGACCTATTCATTCTACCAAGATTTCATCTTTCTGTCAAACACTTCTGCTTTTTCCAACAGAGTTCTTCAAACCCAAGACTACAATGACTTCTCATTATAGGTTGACCCGAAAGTCAGTTAAGAGCTTTATTTCTTCTGCTGTCAATCTACGCCACTCCCCCAATTCGAGACTAGGATCCAAGCTCAAGGGTCCCATGGAAATCCGCTCGAGATCGGTGACTTCCTTGCCACAAGCTGCGACCATGCGCTTGACCTGGTGGAATTTTCCTTCAGCGATGCGGATCTGAACCAAGCAACTATTAGCTTCTCGATCAACTTCCAACATTTCCAACTCCGCTGGCAGGGTGGTGAAATCCTTCAATTCTATTCCTTCTTTGAAGCGGACGACATCTTCCTGGGTCATGATGCCAGCTACTTGGGCACGGTAGACCTTGTCCACATGTTTCTTAGGCGATAACATGGCATGAGCCAACTTACCATTATTGGTCAAGAGGAGTAAACCATGGGTATCGATATCTAGCCGTCCGACAGGAAAGACTTCCTTGTGTCTGGCCGTGTCATCTAGCAAATCTAAGACTGTTTGATGGTGGTCATCTTCCGTTGCTGAAATGACCCCTTTGGGTTTATTGAGCAGATAGTATACAAACTCTTCATGGAATAAACTTTCTCCCAGATAGGTCACTTGATCCTTATCTGGATCAATATGGACCTTGGCAGAGGTTTCCACCTTTCCATTGACCTGAATCTTTTTTTGCTTGAGGACTTGCTTGACTTCTGTCCGACTTCCCACTCCACAGTCCACTAAATATTTATCTAGACGCATGCTTGCCTCCTTCATTCTTCTTATTATTATACCATGAACCGGACTAGGATTCTTTCCTTTTCTAGTATACAGTCCATCCGGTCCATTAGCACCCCCTTAATCAATTGGGAAACTTTCATTCTAAAAGGAATTATGATATGATGGTTTCTAGAAAAAAGGAGTGAATGAGAACATGTCTGCAATCGAAACCATTACAAAAGCTGCCCATCTAATTGATATGAATGATATTATCCGCGAAGGCCACCCAACTTTACGTGCTATCGCTGAAGAGGTCACTTTCCCACTGTCAGATCAAGACATCATCCTAGGGGAAAAAATGATGCAATTTTTACACCATTCACAAGATCCTGTCATGGCAGAAAAATTGGGTCTTCGAGGTGGAGTTGGACTAGCGGCCCCTCAGTTGGATATTTCTAAACGCATCATTGCCGTTCTAGTCCCAAATCCAGAGGACGAAGAAGGAAATCCTCCAAAAGAAGCCTACTCCATCCAAGAAGTCATGTACAATCCTAAAATTGTCTCCCACTCAGTCCAAGATGCGGCGCTAGGAGATGGTGAAGGGTGTCTCTCTGTTGACCGCAATGTTCCTGGTTATGTAGTCCGCCACGCGCGCGTAACGGTAGACTACTATGACAAGACAGGAGAAAAACACCGTATCAAACTCAAAGGCTACAACTCCATTGTGGTCCAGCACGAAATCGATCACATCAATGGCGTTATGTTCTACGATCGGATCAATCCGAAAGATCCTTTCGCTGTTAAAGATGGCATGCTTATTTTAGAATAAGAAAAAAACATAGATCTTTTACAATGGAGACAAACTATTGTTTTACATAAAAACAGTTAGATGATTACCAAAAAATGACTTTTATTTTTTAGTTATTTAAGAAGATCAAAAACTTTCCGCTGTGAGAAAATGCCTGAAACATAATTGTTTCAGGCATTCGGAATTATTGAGACCTTAGGCTCAATAATTAGTCATGGAACTTTGAAGAAGTTCGCTGACGTCCGTACTCACCTAAGGAAAGTTTTTCAGAAGACTTTATCTTCAATCTGAAAGACCAATAGGTCTTTTTTTGTTAGGGTGTGACAGAGAAAGTGGTTGGAATCTCGATGCCATTTTGTAAGAGGGCATCATGATAGAGTTTGTAATAAAGATGGTAAATGGCCACTTGGCTTCCCGACTGGACCATCATGGCGACGCGGAAGGAATAGCGACCCGTTCCCTTTTCGATTTGAGGCCCTAAAATCGTCGGACCATCTAAGATTTCTGGGTGCTTTTGAGCTTGTTCATCATTGACCTGCTGGAAGATTTGATAGATTTTATCTAAATCAGTTTGAGCAGAAATCGGCATATCGATGAGGACGCGCTGGTTCCCCCGAGAGAGATTGCTGACAACCATAATATTGCGATTGGGTACATAATGCAAGGTCCCATCTGCGTCTCGCACCTGAGTCGTCCGAATGCCCACACTAGAGACAGTTCCAGCGATGGTAATCGGACCATTGGTCAAACGAACGGTATCTCCGACGTCTATCTGACGTTCCAGAAGAATAAAGAACCCATTGACCAAGTCTGATAGGAAGCCCTGTGCTCCTAACCCAATGGCAACTCCGGCAATTCCTGCACCTGCTAAGAGACTGGAGACTGGTAAGCCCAAGATAGAAAGAATCCAGTAGATCAGGATAAAATAGAGGCAGTAATTCAACAAACTCTCTACCAAGCGCAAGATGGTATTCTTACGCGCTTCATCTTGGCCTACATAATTCAGAGATGGCTTCAAGATGCGTTTCACCAAACTATGGAGCAGTTTTTTTGCAAGAAAAAATAAAACGAATAAAATAGCTAACGAAATCAATTTTGAAACCAAGTCATCCATAATCTTGGTCCAATCAAACTGACTGATATAGCGGGAAAAAATATTCTTCATACCTTCTATCAATCTCCTTCTCTTTTTCTAATGGTTTGATTATATCAGATTTTAGGCTATAGAACCACTAACCTCCTCTTATACTCACCTTGATTTTCAAACTTATCTATCGTATAATGGACGGTAAACTTTCAATAAAGGAGGTCCTTATGGTCAAACGACTCATTCAAACTTGGAACAAAACCAACCTGATGAAGCGGATTGCAATCGGAATCTTCGTTGGAGCCCTTTTAGCTCTGTTGCTTCCTAAAGCATCTGCAATTGGTCTGTTAGGGGAAATCTTTGTAGGAGGCTTGCGGGCTATTGCTCCTCTTCTAGTCTTCGCCCTTGTCGCTAACGCCCTCTCCCAGCACCAAAAGGGAACCCAAACCAATATGAAATCAGTCATTGTCCTCTACCTCCTGGGAACTTTTGCGGCAGCCTTGGTAGCGGTCCTGGTGAACTATCTCTTTCCTATTACCATTTCTTTAACAGGAGCTAGTGCTGAAGGAACTTCTCCCGATGGACTAGGGGAAGTCATCAGCAACCTTCTCTTAAAAATCGTGGACAATCCGCTCAATGCCCTTATTCAGGCCAATTATATCGGGATTCTATCCTGGGCCGTCGTCTTTGGTGTTGCTATGAGAGAAGCGAGTGAGCACAGCAAGGACCTCCTTCAAACCCTGGCAGATATCACTTCCAAGATTGTCGAATGGATCATTAACCTTGCGCCATTTGGGATTCTTGGCTTGGTCTATACAACGATTGCAGGACAAGGCTTTGATGGACTTAAAAGCTATGGCCTCCTCTTACTTCTCTTGGTTGGCACCATGTTCTTCGTCGCTCTAGTCATCAACCCGATTTTTGTCTACATCATGATTCGCAAAAATCCTTATCCGCTCGTCTTCAAATGTCTACGAGTCAGTGGACTGACTGCCTTCTTTACTAGAAGCTCTGCTGCTAACATCCCTGTCAATATGAAGCTATGTAAGGAACTAGGTCTCAACCCTGATACTTACTCGGTCTCTATCCCTCTAGGATCTACTATTAATATGGCCGGAGCTGCCGTTACCATTAATACCTTGACCCTAGCTGCTGTCAACACCTTAGGCATCCAGGTCGATTTTGGGACTGCCCTGGTCCTCAGTATCGTTGCAGCCATCTCAGCTTGTGGGGCTTCTGGAGTAGCCGGTGGCTCCCTCCTCTTGATCCCTGTCGCCTGCAGCCTCTTTGGTATCGACAATGATATCGCTATGCAAGTGGTTAGTGTAGGCTTCATTATCGGTGTTATCCAAGATTCTTGTGAAACAGCCCTTAACTCATCGACAGACGTCCTCTTTACAGCCATTTCTGAAATGAAAGATTGGCCCAAAGAAAAACGCTATTAAGACAGAAAGACCAGATCACACGATCTGGTCTATTTCTTTTTCTTAAAATATCGTTTGCTTTCCTTTATAACAATAGGCGATAAGGCTAACAAGGCGATGAGGTTCGGCAAGGCCATCAGTCCATTCACAATATCGGCAATGATCCAGACCAACTCTAACTGAAGAAAGCCTCCTACCCCCACCATCAGGATAAACAGAAGACGGTAATAGGGGATGAGTTTGACACCCGCCAAAAATTCGACACAGCGTTCACCATAATAAGACCAACCCAAAATGGTCGTCGTCGCAAACAAGACCAAACAAAGAGTCAGAATGATCCCACCGATGTGGCCAAAGGTCGAGATAAAGACCTGTTGGGTCAAATCACTCCCAACTTGCGCCACTGTTGTCCACTGGCCAGATACTAAAATAGCTAGACCAGTTAGGCTACAAATAATTATGGTATCGATGAAGGTCCCGGTCATAGAAATCAGACCTTGCTCCACTGGTTCTTCCGTCTTCGCTGCAGCAGCTGCAATCGGCGCCGATCCCAGTCCTGACTCATTGGAGAACACTCCACGCGCCACCCCTTTTTGAATCGCCTCTTTCACCAAGGCTCCAGAAAAACCACCGATAGCCGCGGTTCCTGTAAAAGCACCTTGGAAAACTTGGGATAGAACGGTCGGCACTTGATCCATATTCAAGACAATAATATAAACTGTCGCAAAGATATAGGCTGCAGCCATAAAAGGAACCACCTTTTCGGAAACCTTGGAAATCCAATGAATTCCCCCAAATATGACAGCCGAAACGATTCCTGCAATGACCAGACTAGCGACTTGAGGGGAAAGTTGAAAACTAGTCTTCAAAGCGCCCGTAATGGCATTCACCTGGGTCATGGTTCCAATCCCAAAGAGAGCCACCAAGACACCTGCCAGGGCAAAGAAGATGGCAAGGGGACGCCATTTTTCCCCCATCCCATGGAGAATGTAGTACATGGGCCCTCCTGAAATATGACCATTGTCATCCTTGGTTCGGTAGCGAATGGCCAACAAACCTTCTGCATACTTGGTCGCCATCCCAAAGAAGGCCGCCATCCACATCCAAAAGAGGGCACCTGGACCTCCTGTCTGAATAGCTGTCGCTACTCCGACAATATTTCCTGTCCCAACTGTCGCCGCCAAGGCCCCGAAGCTAGAGATATCCCCTTCTCCTTGATCTTCTGTAAAAATGAGTCGAAAGGCTTGGGGTAAACGAAAAACTTGAAGCAAGCCCAAGCGGAAGCTCATATAAATCCCAGTCCCCACCAAGAGGATCAAAAGGGGAGCCCCCCAGACCACATTATCTACTTGTTTAAAAAACGCCAACCAATTTGTCATCCTTATCTATTTCTCCTTTTATCATTTGTCTAGCTTTAGAAAGGGATAGCCATCCACTTCCTCCACATCATCCAAGCAATCATCCAAGGAGAAAAAGAAAGAGCACATGTCAAAACATGTACTCTGGTGCTCCAAATAAAAACCAAAAAGGCTTCTATCTTTTGCTCTGTCCTTTTACCTGAGAGTTTGAGTAGAATGCTCTACCTTGCCCCTTCGGTGCCTTTACGGTCTCTCCAGAGTTCCGTCCATTTCACAGTCATAGGAAGGCCCTACTTCTGAAAAACTTCATCCGGTATGATGTTCAATTTGTTCTATTTTAGCATAATTTGAAAAGAAGGTCAATATTTTCAGAAACTATCCTGAAAATAGTACAACTTAGCCCAACTAGTCACTCAAAGAGAAATGGTTGGTCATCAGGTTGCTAGCATCCAACAAGATCTTGTCCAATAAGTGATCCGTCGCTTCTTGAATCTGATCACTCATTTCCTGATTTTCTCTTTCGAAGTCAACAGTTTGTCCTGCTACCAAGGCTTGATCCACTCGTCCAATCCGGGCATGGCCAAGGGCCATAGTGCTTTCTTGGTAATCTTCTAAATCTCCAACATGATGACTATAGTGGGCATCTGCCAGACCAGCAATGATTCGATTGGTCCAATAGAAGGAATCTGTCGTCACTTTTTCTGTCGTGTTGGCAAAATAATCCGGTGTCGTATCGACCTGGGTAAAGAATGGAACCGCCGTATTGAAGGGCATTGACCCATAGCAAAGCCATTGAATCCCGGTTGTCTCTTGAGGACGATTTGGCCGCAATTGGAGAATGGCCGTCTGGCTGGTCCGGTTAATGCCAATGGTACGGAAGGTCCGACGACTATGACTATCTCCTTCTAAACCGTAAGGATCATAGGCTGAATCCTGGTAGTGACTGCTGAGGACATATTTGATATCTTCAATCGTAATCTTGCGGTAAGGTTTTTGACACCAAGGAAGGAAGAAGGAACGAGGATCTTGCTCCACTTCTGGGGTGAGGAACCGTTGAATATCCCAAGCCCGTGGTGTATTGTAATGACGGTCCTTGTCTCGTTGGCTCCCAAAAGCATAACGAGGGTTAAAGGACGAACCGTCAAAATCCAAGGCCAGGTGATGGCGTTCCACAAAATCTTTCAAATCTGGATCACACAAGAATTCTTCTGGGCGATCAAACTCAAAGCGATCACTTCCCAATTGATTGGGATTGGTCACATAGGCATCGTCTGGCACACGGCGGGCCATCCAGTGATGACCTCCGATAGTTTCCAACCACCAGATTTCATTGACATCGCTGATAGCCACTCCATTAGACTCATAGGTTCCGTATTCCTCTAAGATTTTCCCCAAGCGAAGCACTCCTTCTCGGGCAGTCTGGACATAAGGAAGAACCAAGGTCAGCATGTCTTCCTCCCCGATTCCACTTTCCACCAGAGGATCCGCTCCCAAGACCCGGCTATTGGTCGTAATGGTCTCTGTCTCACTCATGGCTACATTGTAGAGATTGATCCCTGCTTCTCCCCAGATACCATCCTTAGGAATGGCATCTGGAACAGCTGTGTAACGAACAGGGTTATCAGGCAGGTCTATCTCAAAAGGAGATAGGACCGACCGATAATGACGGGGTTGATCCTCTGGCTGAACAACGATAAATTTCTTAGGGGTAAACACTCCATTTTGAGAGTCTTCCGTGCGAGCCACAATGGTTGAACCATCATAGCTGGCATCTTTTCCGACGAGTATGGTGGTGCAAGAATCCGACGAACGATTAGGGGTCATATGCTTTCCTACTTTCCGTTTAAACTGACTGTATTATAGCAAAAAGCGTGCCTGATTAAAAGGCACGACTGACTCTTTGCTTATTTAAAGGTCACAATTGTCGCTCCGCTTCCTCCTGCATTTTGAGGAGCGTACTCGAAGCTTTTGACATGTTTATTGCGACGGAGGTACTTGGTAACTCCTTCCCGGATGACCCCTGTTCCGATACCGTGGATGATATCGACTTGGGCCATATTATTGAGAAGGGCTTGGTCGATAAAGCTGTCCAATTCTTCCATGGCTTCCTCATACCGTTTGCCACGAAGGTCCAAGCGAGCCCGAGGCCCATTGGCGTTGGAACGTTTGACTACGTGGACCTGGCGTTTTTTCGGTTTTGAAGCATCTTTGTCAGCTTTTAACAGATTAAATTCTTTTTCTTCCAAGGTCATCTTGATCAGTCCCACTTGGGCTTCCCAGCGACCATCCTTGAGCTGTTTGGTAAGACTTCCTCTTTGTCCATAGCTGATGACCAAGATCTCGTCTCCGACTTTTGGAGCACGGGATTTCTTAGCCTGTTTCAAGACCTTGTTTTTCGATAGGTCGACTGTTTCTGGGGCCAATTTTTTCAACTGAGACTTGGCCTCAATAATTTCATGGGGCTTGAGTTGCGATTTGGCATGGAGACCTTGTAAGATCTGATCGCTTTCTGCTAGAGCAAGATCCACAATTTCTTGCGCTTCTTTACGCGCCTTGTTGAGCTCTGTTTCCCGCTCTCGGGTCAACTCATTGTACAATTTCTTGAGGACGCGGTTGAATTTCAGATTTTCCTGTTCAACATCTCGGATGGACTCGAGTCGTTTGCGACTTTCTAGGGTCTGAGCTTCCAACTTTTCAATGATGCGGTTGACATCCCTATCCTGATTGGTCAACCCCTGCGCTTGACGAACAATCACTTCTGACAAGCCTAGACGACGCGCGATTTCAAAGGCATTGGAACGTCCTGGTACCCCCTGCATAAAACGATAGGTAGGACGCAGGCTGTCCGTATCAAATTCCATGCTGGCATTTTGAACACCGAGAGTCTCAATCCCATAGGCCTTAAGTTCTGGATAGTGGGTGGTTGCCATGGTCTTGATCCCTCGTAAGCGGAGATCTTCTAGGATGGCGATCGCCAGTGAAGCTCCTTCCTGAGGATCTGTTCCAGCTCCCAACTCATCCAGCAAGACCAAGGATTCCTCATCAACCTGCTCCAAAATAGAAACAATATTGGTCATATGACTGGAGAAGGTAGACAAGCTCTGCTCGATCGACTGCTCATCTCCGATATCAGAGAAGATTTGCGTGAAGACAGCCACCTTACTCCCAGCATCCGCTAGGACTGGCAAGCCCGACTGGGCCATTAATTGGGCTAGTCCCAGGGTCTTGAGCATGATGGTCTTCCCACCCGTATTCGGTCCGGTAATCACAATCTCTGTGAGGTCTTTGCCAAAGTGGATATCATTGGGAACAGCCTTCTCAATCAAGGGATGGCGAACCTGCAAGAGCTGAATCTCCCCTTGATCTGACAAGGTTGGAATAGTCCCTTTTCGGTCCTGTAAAAATCGATGTTTGGCCCGAACGAGGTCAATATGACCAATCAGCCAAGCATTGTTCCGAATTTCCCCCGCATGAGGCCGAAGGAGATTTGAAATTTCTTCCAAGATCCGGAGCATCTCGAAGCGTTCATCCGCACGATGGTTGGCAATCTCTTCATTAAGATTGACGACCGCCCGAGGTTCGATATAGACGGTATTTCCACTAGCTGAAATATCGTGCACCACACCGGCAATCCGATTGCGGTAGGTGTTTTTGACTGGCAAGACATTCCGTCCATTCCGACTCGCTACGACCTGATCAGCCAGCATTTCGGACTTGGTCTTCAACAATTCTTGTAGAATGTCTCTGACTTGGTGTTCATTCTCTTGAATACGCCGACGAATTTTTGCCAAGGTTTCACTGGCAAAGTTTTCAATAAATCCTGCCTCATTAATGGCATGGAGACTTCCCTGCAACTGTGGAAGGTCGACTAGATTTTCAAATATCCGATCCAGTTTTTCCAAGCGGACATTTTCTAATTCATCATAAAAATCTCGCAATTCATGGGTCACGCGCAGGACTTTCTTCACCGCTAACAATTCATCGATATTGAGCGATGTTTCTAGTTCTAAACGCTTGGTCACTGGACGAATTTCTTGGATGGTGGGCACGCTAAAGTGCGGATGCTCGACAAATATCTGAGCCATATCCGCCATTTCAAGAAAGGCGGTTTCAATTGCTTCTTTTTTTGCAAGTGGGGCTAATTCCTGCAACTCCACTTCGCCCTGTTCCGTTTGCAAATAAGGCTCTACTAAGTTTTTGACTTTTTGAAACTCTAAGGTTTCGAGAATTTTTTGATTCATGTTTCTCCACAACAGAAAAGGAGGCTGATTTTGGTCTGAGCCTCCCCTTCCTTTCTATAATATCTCTCATGAACTGTTAGACATGATGAGAAGTGATTACGCACCTAAGATTTTTACAACCCAAAGTTGTTTCAAGAGGCCTGCTGTAAGGGGGCTATACTGCACCATAAATCGAATGAGGAAACTTCCATGGAGTCGATCTTGAATGGCCGCCATGGGGATGGTTGACAAAATCGTGAATCCCATTTGCAGAACAAAGTAGGTCACAAGTACAGCTAACACACCACTGGTAATCTGAAACGGATACTCCTCCCATTTTTCAGGCGTTGGAATTAAGGGAATAAAGAGTCCAATCACTCGACCCATCGCATAGACTAAAACAAACAAGATGAAATAAGCCAAACCAGCGTAAAAAACTTTGTCTAAGTGAAAGAGTTGATCTGCACCATAAAAATAGGTTTTTGAAGCTTGTGTTGCACTCGAAAATGGGATCCATAGACTAATGGTTTTTGCCAAGGACTGATAGCCTGATCCTGCGACCAACATGGCCACAATCATGGTTAAAAAATAATATCCTTGGAGCAAAATCCCTCGTGAATACCCAATATAAAAACTCCAAGCTAGGATGAATAAAATCAGGATTGAAAACATGCAACTCCCCTTAATTAGATGATCTACCGACCAGGCCATCTAGGGCCTTGCGACGAAAATCTTCCAATTCTTTTTCCTTATCGTCAAACTCAATCTCACGACTCAATTGTGTTGATAAACTATTGATTGCTAGTAAAATGGCCAGGGTCTCATCATCAGCAGCTGGCATTTGTTCTTTAATCGCTTCATATTTTTCCTTCGCGACCCGTTCAACCTCTTCCATAAAGAGATTATCATGATTGGTTGTAAGAGTCAGCGATTTATTACCGAAAGTAAATTTGTATCTATTTAAGCTGGACATAAAAATCACCTCACGATATTATATCAAAATCTAGCCCGCTTGTCAGTAGGAAAATCCCCTTCCCATAGGAAATACCAAAGCACTAGGGCCACGGTTTAACTTTTTTCGACTCAAGCATGATACAATAGAGAAAGTAGGAAAGGACGTGTAAAATGACTATCTATGATTTCACCGTAATGGCCCAAGATGGGAGCCCCTTCTCCCTCGAAGCATATCGAGGCCAAGTACTCCTCATCGTCAATACAGCAACTGGTTGCGGTCTGACGCCTCAATACCAAGGATTGCAAGAGCTCTATGAGCGCTACCATGACCAAGGATTTGAAATCCTTGACTTTCCATGCAATCAATTTATGGGCCAAGCACCGGGAAGTGCGGAGGAGATTAATCAATTTTGTAGCCTCCATTACCAAACCAGCTTCCCACGTTTCGCAAAAATAAAAGTCAATGGGAAAGAAGCCAGCCCCCTCTACCAATGGTTAAAAGAACAAGCTAGTGGTCCCTTGGGCTCCCGCATTGAATGGAATTTCGCCAAATTCTTGATCAATCGCCAAGGCCAAGTCATCCACCGCTTCTCTTCAAAAACTGATCCTCAAGCAATTGAAGCTAGCCTAAAAGAAGTTCTTTCAGACTAAATTTGGCTGGTCTTTTTCTGGCCTTTCATCTAGCTTTTATGATACAATAAGGGCTATGGAAACAATTACATTGTCCCCTCAAAACGAGGACATCCAAGCATTTGTTCGTCAGCACCAAGACCACCTGCTACCTTCAAAAAATCCTTATATCCGTTATTTTTTTAAGGCTCCTGGTGCAACCATTTCGATTTACACATCAGGAAAAGTTGTCCTACAAGGTAGTCAGGCAACGCGCTATGTTGCCTTCTTCGGTTACCAACAAGATCCGATAGACCAAGCACTTGCTGGACAAGACTTCCCCTTAATCGGAACGGATGAAGTTGGAAACGGTTCTTACTTTGGAGGGCTTGCCGTCGTGGCTTCACTGGTCAGCCCGGAGCAACATGCCCGCTTAAAAAGTCTAGGAGTTGGAGATTCTAAGACCTTAGATGATCGAAAAATTCGAGCTCTCGCACCGATCCTCAAAAAAGAAATCCCACATCAGGCCTTACTGCTGACACCTAAAAAATACAATCAGGTCATCACTTCTGGCTACAATGCAGTTTCTGTCAAGGTTGCTCTTCACAATCAAGCTATTTATTTACTCTTGCAACAAGGGGCAAAAGCTCAAAAGATTGTAGTCGATGCCTTTACGACCAAGAAAAACTATGATCGCTATGTTCAAGCAGAAGCGAATCAGGTCCCACAAGTCGTCACCCTAGAAGAGAAGGCCGAAGGAAAATACCTAGCGGTAGCTGTGAGTTCCATTATTGCCCGTGACCTCTTCCTCCAAAATCTGGAAGATTTGAGTCAAGAACTCGGCTATACCCTTCCTAGTGGAGCTGGTACGCCCTCAGATAAGGTAGCTGCTCAACTATTAAAGGCCTATGGCATTCAAGCCCTTGACTACAGTGCCAAACTTCATTTTAAAAATACAGAAAAAGCAAAAAAATTGATAGAAAGATAAAGCATGAAACGTTCAAAAAAATCAACTAATCCAGTCCGTTCTTTCCTGAAAGAATGGGCACTCTTCGGCCTCATTATTGGAGGCATTATTCTCTCTCGTATTTATCTGTGGACGCCTGTCCGTGTCGATGGCCATTCTATGGATCCGACCTTGGCAGACAGTGAATACCTTCTCGTTATCAATAAACTGCCTATCGACCGTTTTGATATCGTAGTTGCTAGTGAAACAGAGAATGGTAAAACAAAAGAAATCGTGAAACGGGTCATTGGACTCCCTGGTGAAACCATCGAGTACAAAAACGATGTCCTCTATATCAACGGCAAAGAAACGGACGAGCCTTATTTGAAAGAATACATTCAAAAATTTAAAGAAGATAAATTGCAATCAACCTATTCTGGAAAAGGGTTCGAAGAAAATGGAGAGCTCTTCCGCCAAATGGCACAGATAGCCGAAGCTTTCACCGTTGATAAAGATGGAAGTGCGACCTTCACGAAAAAGCTCTTGGATGATGAGTATCTACTCCTTGGTGATGATCGAATCGTTTCAAAAGATAGCCGCCAGGTGGGGGCTTTCAAGAAGGAACAAATCAAAGGGGAAGCCGTCCTTCGCCTCTGGCCACTCCTTCCATTCCAGACGTATTAACCCATGATGAGGTTGGGACTCTTGTTCCAATCTCTTTCAATATCTTCATGAGAGATAAGCTCTCTCAGACCATTACTTAAAAGGAAACTCTGCATGGAATACTATTTCTCAGGAACCATTGAGCGGGTCATTTTTGAAAATCAAAGTAGTTTTTTCCGTATCTTATTGTTGGATATCAATGATACAGATGCAGAGGACTATGATGACTTTGAAATTATCGTCACTGGAACGATGGCAGATATCGTCGAAGGAGAAGATTATACCTTTTGGGGAGAACTGGTCCATCATCCGAAATATGGCCAACAGTTGCAAATGAATCGCTATGAACGAGCCAAACCCACTAGCAAAGGCTTAGTGAAATACTTTTCTAGCGACCATTTTAAAGGGATCGGACTCAAAACGGCCCAAAAGATCGTCGATCTCTATGGTGAGGATACCATTGATAAAATTCTGCAAGCACCTGAAAAGCTAGCCTCCATCTCCGGACTTTCTAAAAAGAATCGCGAGGCCTTTGTCGAAAAACTACAGCTCAACTATGGTACGGAACGGGTCCTCGCCCAACTTGCTAACTATGGCATCCCTAATAAACTAGCCTTCCAAATCCAAGATTTCTACAAGGAAGAAACCTTGCAAATCGTCGAATCGGCTCCTTATCAACTGGTCGAAGATATTCAAGGCATGGGCTTTAAAATTGCTGACCAATTAGCAGAAGAATTAGGGATTGCCAGTGATGCACCTGAACGCTTTCGAGCTGGACTGGTTCATAGTCTTTTAACCCTCTCCTTAGAAACAGGGGACACCTACGTTGAAGCCAAAGAATTGCTCCAGGCCACCATCCAACTCTTAGAAGCATCTCGTCCAGTCGAGCTCGATCCAGCCAGCGTCGCCCAAGAATTGGCCAGTCTCATCGAAGAAGACAAGGTGCAAAACATTGACACTAAGATTTTCAACAACAGCCTCTTCTTTGCAGAAGAAGGGATCCGAAGCCATATCGGTCGCCTGCTAGAAAAAGGAAAGCAAGAATCTTTCGAAGCAGAAATAATCGAACAAACGATCGATGACATTGAAGAAAATCTCCACATTCACTACGACCCCATCCAACGGAAGGCTATCCAAGAAGCCATCCAGCAAAAGGTCTTTGTCCTTACAGGTGGACCAGGAACAGGGAAAACAACTGTTATCAATGGGATCATCGGGACCTATGCCCGCCTGCACCAATTGGATCTTCGAAAGAAATCTCAATTACCAATCCTCTTAGCTGCTCCAACCGGTCGAGCAGCCCGTCGAATGAGTGAACTGACGGGTCTTCCGAGCGCCACCATTCATCGTCACTTAGGAATGACGGGAGACGACGACACGAGTCACTTGGACGATTATCTCGATGCGGATTTTATCATTGTCGATGAATTCTCTATGGTGGATACTTGGCTGGCCAATCAGCTTCTCAGCAATATCTCTTCCAATACCAAACTCTTAATCGTTGGAGATGCCGATCAGCTTCCTTCTGTGAGTCCTGGACAAGTCTTGTCCGATCTCCTACAGATCCCAATCATTCCTCAAGTCAAACTGGAACACATCTTCCGTCAAGGTGAAGATTCGACCATCGTCACTTTGGCCAGTCAGATTCGTAAAGGCCACCTACCTTTAGATTTCACAGAGAAAAAACCTGATCGTTCCTACTTTGAAGCGCCGAGTGAACTCATCGCTCCCATGATTGAAAAAATCACCAGCGCTGCCCTTCGCAACGGCATTCCGGCCCGATACATCCAGGTCCTCGCTCCGATGTATCGAGGTTCTGCAGGCATTGATCAAATAAACAGTCTCATGCAAGACCTCCTCAATCCATTAGAAACGGATGCTCTATTCTTTCAAGCACTGGACTGCCAGTATCGAAATGGTGACAAGGTCATCCACCTGGTCAATGATGCCGAAAGCAATGTCTTTAACGGAGATATTGGCTACATCACCGACCTCTTGCCAGCTAAGTATACCGAATCCAAACAAGATGAACTCACCATCCAATTTGATGGCAATGAATTGGTCTACCCCCGCAATGAATGGTACAAGATTCGCCTGGCCTATGCTATGAGCATCCACAAATCACAGGGAAGCGAATTTCCTGTGGTCATTCTTCCCTTGACAAATCAGAGTCGGCGCATGCTCCAACGCAATCTGATCTACACGGCCATCACCCGCTCCAAAAGCAAGCTCATTCTCCTAGGAGAATACACCGCATTTCACTTTGCGACACAGAATACCGGAACCGCACGAAAAACATATCTGATTGAACGCTTTTCTGATGTGCTTCCTCAAGGTGGAGAGTCTTCCTCAGCCAGCACCACCCATCTGAAAGAGACTTCTGAAACAACAGAGCCCCAAAAGGAGCTCATCTCAGTTGAAAACCACTCTGACTTATCTGCTTCCCAAACTCCTCAACAAGGCTATCGATTAACAGAGGACAATTACTTAAGCATTGATCCCTTGATTGGCCTCACTGAGGAAGAGATTCAACACTTCTTCAAAAACTAGTTAAAAATTCCCCGTAAGCATACTAACTTACGGGGTTTTTTCTATTAGAAATCCTTCATAGGATTCCTGAGACTCGGAAGAAAAATTAGTGAGGGTCACCCCTAAGAGGCGAATACCTGAGGGATTAGTCTCCAAACTCTGATAAAGCTCCTGAGCCACTCTCTGAATGACTGCTGGGTCACTGGTTGCTTCCTCTAAACTTCGTCTCTTGGTCAAGGTCGTAAAATCTGCATAACGAATCTTGAGTACCAAGGTCTTACCAATTTTCTGATGCTTGGCCAAACTGCTCGCCACTTTTTCAGATAGGTTGGCTAGTTCTTTTAGCACATCATCCTCAGCCACCAGCAATTTTCGATAGGTGCGTTCCTTCCCAATGGACTTGCGAATGCGATTACTCTTAACTGGACTGTTATGAATCCCTCTAGCCTTTCGATAGAGATCAAAACCAAAGCGACCAAAGTAATCGATGAGAGTCATTTCCGGCACTTCTAAGAGATCTGCTCCTGTATAAATCCCCAAATCATGTAGTCGCTCTACTGTCCGTTTCCCCACACCATGAAACTTAGCCACGTCCAGCTGACTCAAAAACTCTTGAGCCTGCTCGGGTAAGATGACAGTCAGCCCACGAGGCTTCTGGAAATCACTGGCGATTTTTGCTAGAAACTTATTGTAGGAAACTCCGGCAGAAGCGGTTAAGTGCAATTCATTCCAAATATCATGCTGAATTAAACGAGCTACCTTTACAGCAGATTGAATACCAAGCTTATTGTTGGTCACATCCAGATAGGCTTCGTCGATGCTCATAGGCTCAATTAGATCTGTATAGCGTTTAAAAATTTCTCTGACTTGGAGACCGACTGCCTGATACTTCTCGTAGTTACCAGGGATGAACACTGCCTGAGGACACCGTTCATAAGCTTCTTTGGAACTCATAGCCGAATGGACTCCATATTTTCTGGCTTCGTAATTGCAGGTCGATACCACTCCCCTTCCACCGGACAAACGTGGATCGTGGCCAATGATGACAGGCTTTCCCTTCAATTCAGGATGGTCGCGCTCTTCAACGGACGCAAAAAAGGCATCCATGTCGATATGAATGATCTTACGGCTCGTATCATTTACTAACGGAAATATGAGCATTAGAAACCTCCTTTTTCATTATATCCTTATCAACGATTTTTTCCCACTAATTTCCACCTTTCCCAAGGCAAAAATATAATACAGTTTATTCATCTACACCTTTCTGTATTATAAAAGAATCCAAAATCTTTTTGCTATTCCCTTTGTGAAACCGATTTCTATGTGGTATACTACTATTGTAAGTGCAACAGATTTGTTGCTAGAAAGATATAAGAGGATTTAAACATGGTTGTTAAAACAGTTGTTGAAGCACAAGATATTTTTGACAAAGCCTGGGAAGGCTTCCAAGGGGAAGACTGGAAAGAAAGAGCCAGCGTCTCACGCTTTGTACAAGCTAACTACACTCCATATGATGGAGACGAAAGCTTCCTAGCTGGACCAACTGAACGTTCTCTTCACATCAAGAAGATTGTTGAAGAAACAAAAGCACACTACGAAGAAACTCGTTTCCCATACGATACTCGTCCAACTTCTATCGCTGATATCGCAGCTGGATACATTGACAAAGAAAACGAAGTCATCTTCGGTATCCAAAACGATGAGTTGTTCAAATTGAACTTCATGCCTCGTGGTGGTATCCGTATGGCGGAAACTACTTTGAAAGAAAATGGATTTGAGCCAGATCCAGCTGTGCATGAAATCTTCACTAAATATGTAACAACAGTTAACGATGGTATCTTCCGTGCTTATACTACAAACATCCGTCGTGCACGTCACGCTCACACAGTAACTGGTCTTCCAGATGCTTACTCACGTGGACGTATCATCGGGGTTTATGCTCGTTTGGCCCTTTACGGAGCTGACTACTTGATGGCTGAAAAAGCAAACGACTGGAACGCAATCACTGAAATCGATGAAGAATCAATCCGTCTTCGTGAAGAAGTAAACCTTCAATACCAAGCACTTCAAGAAGTTGTTAAATTGGGTGACCTTTATGGTGTAGACGTACGTCGTCCTGCCTTCGATACAAAAGAAGCAATCCAATGGACAAACATCGCCTTCATGGCTGTCTGCCGTGTGATCAACGGTGCTGCTACTTCTCTTGGACGTGTGCCAATCGTTTTGGATATCTACGCTGAACGTGACTTGGCTCGTGGCACTTACACTGAGTCTGAACTCCAAGAATTCGTTGACGATTTCGTTATGAAATTGCGTACTGTTAAATTTGCTCGTACAAAAGCTTACGACCAATTGTACTCAGGTGACCCAACCTTCATCACAACTTCTATGGCTGGTATGGGTAACGACGGACGTCACCGTGTTACTAAGATGGACTACCGTTTCTTGAACACTTTGGACAACATCGGTAACTCTCCAGAACCAAACTTGACAGTTCTTTGGACTGACAAATTGCCATACAGCTTCCGTCGCTACTGTATGCACATGAGCCACAAACACTCTTCTATCCAATACGAAGGTGTTACAACAATGGCTAAAGACGGATACGGTGAAATGAGCTGTATCTCATGTTGTGTATCTCCACTTGACCCAGAAAACGAAGAACAACGCCACAACATCCAGTACTTCGGTGCTCGTGTAAACGTGCTTAAAGCTCTTCTTACTGGTTTGAACGGTGGATACGACGACGTTCATAAAGACTACAAGGTATTTGACATCGATCCTATCCGTGACGAAGTTCTTGAATTCGAATCTGTTAAAGCAAACTTCGAAAAATCACTTGACTGGTTGACTGACACTTACGTAGATGCTTTGAACATCATCCACTACATGACTGATAAGTACAACTACGAAGCAGTTCAAATGGCCTTCTTGCCAACTCACCAACGCGCAAACATGGGATTCGGTATCTGTGGTTTCGCTAACACTGTTGATACCTTGTCAGCAATCAAATACGCTACTGTTAAACCACTCCGTGATGAAGATGGCTACATCTACGATTACGAAACAATCGGTGAATACCCACGTTGGGGTGAAGATGACCCACGTTCTAACGAATTGGCAGAATGGTTGATCGAAGCTTACACTACTCGTCTTCGTAGCCACAAACTTTACAAGAACGCTGAAGCAACTGTGTCACTTTTGACCATCACTTCTAACGTTGCTTACTCTAAACAAACTGGTAACTCACCAGTCCACAAAGGGGTATACCTCAACGAAGATGGTTCTGTAAACACAAGCAAATTAGAATTCTTCTCACCAGGTGCTAACCCATCTAACAAAGCGAAAGGTGGATGGTTGCAAAACTTGAACTCACTTGCTAGCCTTGACTTTGGTTACGCAGCTGACGGTATCTCACTCACTACTCAAGTTTCTCCTCGTGCTCTTGGTAAAACTCGTGATGAACAAGTAGATAACTTGGTAACTATCCTTGATGGATACTTCGAAAACGGTGGACAACACGTTAACTTGAACGTTATGGACTTGTCAGACGTTTACGAAAAGATCATGAGCGGTGAAGATGTTATCGTACGTATCTCTGGATACTGTGTAAACACCAAATACCTCACTCCAGAACAAAAAACTGAATTGACACAACGTGTCTTCCACGAAGTTCTTTCTATGGATGATGCATTGAGCTAAGATTCAAATAGATTTTTCAAACCAGTCGGAAACGGCTGGTTTTTTCTTGTCCTGTCTTGACTAAATCCGTGGTAACACTAGTACAAATCAGTGAAATTTTGATATAATGGAGACAATCTATTAACAGAACAGGAAGAACAATGGAAGCGTCTAAAGATATGGACCGCGTGATTGACGTCCTCATGTTGGCAGGAACCCTCCTTTTAGAGAGCGGTTCTGAAATCCATCGGGTGGAGGATACCATGATCCGGATTGCTCATTCTCAAGGAATCGATGATTGCAATGCCTTAGCGATGCCAGTCGCTATTTTCTTTTCAATCGAAAATGCCAATATCACGCGGATGAAACGGATCCTGCGAACCAATTACAATATCGAGAAGGTCTGTGATGTCAACCAGATTTCTCGCCAATTAGTCTCTGGGTACATCAATCTCGAAGAAGCCTATCAAGCTTTGATCCAATTAAAACAAAAGGCAGTCCCTTATACCAATCTGCAGTTAACCATCGCGGCAACTCTTAGTGCCCCTTTTTTCTCCATCATGTTTGGCGGGAACTTTTATGATGCCATTGGAGCAGGTATTGCGACCGTCTTTGCCTTTGCTTTCTCTCTAGTAGTTGAGAAATACGTGCGCATCCCTTTTGCTACTGCTTTTGCGGCAGCCTTTGTCTTTGGCTTTTTGGCCCATATTTGGTCTCAATATAGTGGTTTTCCTTCCAATACCGATCTTATCATTGCTGGCTGTGTTATGCCCTTTGTTCCTGGTATTGCCATGACCAATGCCGTCAGGGATCTGATGAACAACCACCTCAACTCTGGGATGAGTAAACTCTTTGAGACCCTACTCATTACCCTTGCCCTTGGTGCCGGGACGACCGTCGCTCTTGTCCTTATGAAATAGAATCATGAATCTAATCGAATTTTTAATCCAAGCGGTGGCTAGTTTGATTGCCATCATTACCTTTTTAATCGTCCTCAATGTGCAACGTTCCATGCTCATCCCTGGAGGAGTTCTAGGGATGGCTATTTGGTTGCTCTACTATATCTTGAAAGGACCTACCAATGTTATCATTGCGACTTTTATTGCAGCAATCGTTGGTTCTTGTATCAGTCAAATTTTAAGTATTATCTATAAGACGCCTGTCGTTGTCTTTATGCTGGCTATTCTTGCCCCTTTGGTTCCTGGATACATTTCCTATCGGACCACTTCCTTCTTTGTCAGTGGCCAATATCAACAAGCAGTGACCAGCGTAACCTTGGTTGTTATTCTGGCCTTGGTCATCTCTATCGGGATGGCTAGCGGGTCTGTCGTCTTGAAACTCTACCATTCTTACCAACACCATCAAAAAAGAAAAATGACCAATGCCAACTAGCATTGGTTTTTCAAATAGTTTATATGTAATCTCTTGCATTTTCGCTTAAAAGGAGTACAATAATAGTGGAAAAACAAATTCTTTAAAGGATGCGAGGTGTTGCATGATGGTACACAAGTATGTCAAGTATCTTCCTTGGGTGATTCTTGGAGCAATTTCCTCCTATCTAGAAGCGACTCACTATGCCCGCAATTCATTTGACTTGTTCTATCTGACCTTGAACTTTCTGATTGTGTACATCGCTTTAATCGTCTTCTACGAAAAAGTTCTAAGAGACAAATGCAAAGAACTCTTCATACGAATCATGAGTAACCCTAAGAAAGATAAGCAAGGATAAGAGTTGAAGAGAGTGGGACAGAAATCGGTAATTCGTTAGAATTCGATTTCGTCGTCCCACCTCCGCACAGTTGAGTAGGGCTGTAAAAGCTGATGAAATCAGCGTAGTAGAGCCCACTCAACCACTGCGTCTTTCTCGACAATCCAAAGACAATTGAGAGGCTAGGACTTTTGTCCCAGCCTTTTTTGTTTTTCGTCCTCTCTTTTTCAAACAATCCCCTTACCCAACTCGGTCCTAAGAATGATTTCCAGACTGTTCTGGCTTTTTCAAGGGAGTTTTGCTCTCAAATATGGTAAAATAGTAACGAAATATACTAGTAGATATCAAATTAAAAGAGGTTATTTATGACAATCGGTATTGATAAGATTGGATTTGCGACCAGCCAGTATGTCTTGCGCTTAAGTGAGCTAGCGGCTGCTCGAAATACAGATCCAGAAAAACTCAGTAAAGGGCTCTTATTGAAAGAACTGAGTATTGCCCCTATTACAGAGGATATCGTCACACTTGGAGCAAGTGCTAGCGATAGTATTTTAACCGAAGAAGAAAAAGAAGAAATCGATATGGTCATCCTGGCAACCGAGTCAGGAATTGACCAGAGTAAGGCTGCTGCTGTTTTCGTTCACGGTCTTCTAGGAATCCAACCCTTTGCCCGTAGCTTTGAAATGAAGGAAGCCTGCTATGCTGCTACTGCCGCTTTGGACTATGCTAAACTTCATGTTGAAAAATTTCCACAGAGCAAGGTCTTGGTTATTGCCAGCGATATTGCAAAATATGGAATCGACACTCCTGGTGAGCCGACTCAAGGTGCCGGATCTGTCGCTATGTTGGTGACGCAGAACCCACGTATTCTAGCCTTTAATGATGATAATGTAGCTCAAACCCGTGATGTCATGGATTTCTGGCGTCCCAACTACTCAAGCACTCCCTTTGTCAATGGGATCTATTCGACCCAACAGTACTTGGATTGCTTGAAAACAACTTGGACAGAGTATCAAAAACGGACTGGTCTGACATTGGATGATTTTGATGCGATCTGCTTCCACCTACCTTATCCCAAGCTTGCTCTTAAGGGCTTAAAAAAGATTCTTGATAAGAGTCTTTCTCCTGAGAAACAAGCCCAATTGCAATACAATTTTGAACAGTCCATTCTCTACAGCCAAAAGGTTGGGAATATCTATACGGGTTCCCTCTTCCTAGGTTTGCTTTCTCTCTTAGAGAATCAGCCTCAACTAGTGGCTGGCGACCGGATCGCCCTCTATGGATATGGAAGTGGCGCAGTCGCTGAGATTTTTAGTGCTCACTTAGTCGAAGGATATGAGCAAATGCTCCATCCAAATCGTATGGCAGAATTGGATCAGCGAAAAGCTCTTACGATTGCCGAATATGAGAAGATCTTCTTCGAAGAGGCACAATTAGATGCTGAAGGCAATCAAACCTTCCAAGGTTACCAAGATCAAACCTTTGCCTTATCAGAAATCAACGAACACCAACGAACCTATGTAAAGGTAGAACACCATGGTTAAATTAACTGGTTTTTCAAAAGCAAGTCCAGCAGAGCGTATCGAGAAACTGGCTCAGGCCGGACTCCTTTCAGAAGAAGGACTACAAACAGTAAGGGACAATGACACATTGCCCCTTTCTCTTGCCAATGAAATGGTCGAAAATGTCCTCGGCACCTTAGCCTTGCCCTTTGGTATAGCTCCTGGCTTCCAGATAGATGATCAGGAAATTCAGGTCCCAATGGTGACGGAAGAACCCTCTGTCATTGCTGCTGCTTCTTATGCTGCAGGGTTGATCAAGCGTTCAGGTGGGTTTCAGACCCAGGTTCACAAGCGTCAAATGATTGGGCAAGTGGCTCTCTATGATGTCAGCAATAAAGAAAAGGCCAGTCAGGCGATTACAGAAGCTAAAGAAGAACTGCTCCAACTGGCCAATCAAGCCTATCCTTCCATCGTTAAACGGGGAGGTGGGGCACGAGATCTCTGGACAGAGGTGAAAGGTGACTTTCTCATTTGCTACCTATCCGTTGATCCAAAAGAAGCCATGGGGGCTAACATGCTCAACACCATGTTGGAAGCTCTGGTCGACCCTTTAGAAGAGTTATCCGGGGGCCAAGGCTTAATGGCTATTTTGTCCAACCTAGCAACAGATGCCCTCGTCACTGCAAGGTGTCACATAGACTACCGCTTTCTCAGTCGTGATCCCAAGGAAGCTGCCGAAATTGCTCAGAAAATAGCTCTGGCCAGTCAATTAGCGGCTGTTGATCCTTATCGAGCAGCGACTCACAACAAGGGAATTTTCAATGGCATCGATGCTGTCGTCTTAGCAACTGGAAATGACTGGCGGGCGATTGAAGCAGGTGGCCATACCTATGCCAGTCGATCCGGACAAGCTCTAGGACTATCTAACTGGATGGATCATCCAGAACAGCAAGTCCTAGAAGGTCAGCTGACCCTTCCCATGCCTATCGCTACCAAGGGAGGCTCCATCGGACTCAATCCAAGTGTTCAAGTGGCTCATGAACTACTTGGAAATCCTGACGCCCAGACTCTTGCACGGATTATTGTATCCGTTGGCCTAGCTCAAAACTTTGCAGCGCTTAAGGCCTTGGTCAGCACCGGTATTCAACATGGGCATATGAAACTCCAGGCTAAGTCACTCGCCCTACTTGCTGGAGCTACTCCGTCAGAGGTGGCTCCGGTGGTGCAAGCATTGCTAGAGGACAAACCCTTTAACCTGGAAAAAGCCCAAGCTGTTTTAGAGGAAATTCGTCAAAGTAAGTAAAAAATCCTTCCGTGTAAACGGAGGGATTTTTGCTAGTTTCTTCAAGTCAATCATGGATGGAAGAGATTTGTTCGTGTCCTTCTTTTACTCGTCCGTAAAGAATATAGGGAACCTTTCTTAAATCGGCAATTGTCTGACAAGAAAGGGCACACATAATCAGGCGTAAATCCTCTTTCCAAGCATTGACTTGGGCGATGGCCTCGTCAATCGGCTTTGTCTCTACCAATTCTAAAATGGTCCGAGAAAGACCGACCCCCTTGGCTCCTAGAACCAGTGCCTTGATCATATCCAAGGGATGACGAACGCCACCAGAGGCGAGAACCTCGACCTGATCCATCAGTGGTTGAGCCCCAAGTAGGGCTTGGACCGTTGTTTGTCCCCAGTCATTGAGATAGGAGCGATTGCCTCCCCGACGGTTTTCGATATAGGCAAAACTGGTCCCACCTCTACCAGAAATATCAACTGTCCTGACACCTAGTTCGATAGCTCTTTGGATAGTTCCGGCATCCATACCAAAACCGACCTCTTTTAGCACCAAGGGCACTGGAAGTTGCTTTGCATAACCTGCTAAATGGCCTTGCCAGTTTCTAAAGCTTCGTTCCCCTTCGGGCATGAGAAGCTCCTGCATGAGGTTGACATGGAGTTGGAGAAAGAGGGGCTGGGTCTCTTCAATCGTCTGTATGCCCAATTCAAGCGGTTTGTCAATCCCGATATTGGTCGCAAAGAGTAGGTCCGGATGAAGGTCCTTGACTCGATAGGAGCTATCCTGAGGATCCTTCAAAGCTGCACTATAAGAACCTGTCACAAAGAGAATACCACAGGCTTCTGCCACCTGGGCCAACTTCCGATTGATTTCTCCCCCCTTGGCACTGCCACCTGTCATGGCATTGATATAAAAAGGGTAGTCCCAATCACGACCCGCAAAATGAGTTGTCAAGTCCACCTCATCTAAATCGATAGTTGGTAAAGAGGAATGAATCAACTCAACCTCATCAAAGCTATTGTAACCCGGAGTTTGTTCCAAGGCCAAACGAATATGTTCATCCTTTCGGTTGGTCGTCATACTCTCCCATCCTTTCTGAATATAATAAATCAATCCCTGCTTCTTGCCAGCGTCTGACGATTTCTTGGGCAGCAGCCTCCTCAAATGCGAGGGCGATTCCACAATCTCCTCCTCCAGCGCCACTGGATTTTGCAATGACCTTTAACCCCTCTTCTGCCCTCTTTAATTGGGCTAGTTTTTTGGTATAAATTACCTCATTAAGAGATAGAAGTAAGTCACTAGCCCGACCGATAGAGGACCAGGCTAAGTCTCTGTCTGCTTCTTGAAAGGCCACTAAGAGGTCTTGTACAGCCTGCTCCGTCCCCTCTAAGAAGACAGGATCAATAGCTGAACGAACCTGGTTAATCAAGTCCCTTGAAATAGCAGGTTCTTGGGTCCAACCCACTAAAAAAGTATAGGACAACTGAGGGGAAAGAGGCCGGATTTCATATCCCCAATCAAGGGCTAAGACCTGGTCCAGATCCTGATCTTGTAATTGATCAGCCAGCGCCCGTCTGTCAAAAGAGCGGTAGCTAACCAAGCCTTCATAGGCAATACAAGCTAGGTCTCCCATTGACCCATTGTCACCACGCTGAATCAAGACCAAACAGGCCAAACGAAAGAGCAAGTCTGCAGGCAGGGGGAAATCATAAAGAGCTGCCATGGCTTTGAGGGTCAACAAGACCACACTGCCACTAGAGCCAATTCCGAATTTCTTACCCTCTCGCTCAAATTTCCCCCCAATACGTAAATCAAAGGGAGAAATCGCTACTCCTTGTGACTGGAGGTAGGCGTTCATCAGATGCACGGTTTCTTGGATCAATGCATAGTCCGTATTCGGAGTCAAATCAACCGCAAAAGGAAACATGTCCGACTGAATCCGATAAGTAGATGCTGGTTGGATTTCTGCCTGCATGTAAATAGGGATAAACTGAATGATGGCTGTTTGTCCAGGAGTTAAGATAGAATATTCCCCAGCGACATACAGCTTCCCACCTGCACGAACTTCTTTCTTAATCTTCATGGGATAAATCCTTGGTCTTGGAGACAATGATACGGTAGTCTTGTTCAAAAAGTGGAACCAATTGGTCCAGATCCTCTTCTAGACAGAGAACCTTCACATTCGGACCTGCATCCATGGTGAAGTAGCAACGTTTCCCTTCTTCACGAAGAGAGCGCACGAACTCCATGGCCTCGTAGCTCTTATCCGTCAAATAGGAAAAGGCTGGACTTGCAGTCTTGGTTGTAGAATGCATGAGAAGAGCATTCCGTTCGGTCAATTCCCCTACTTTTTCAAAATCATTGTCCTTCAGGTAACCCAGCATATCTTGGTAATCCCGGGCTGACTGGCGGATCCATTCTTGGAAATTGGTAGAGGTTTCCGTGCACCGTTTCATCCCTTCCCGACTAGAAAGAATTTTTTGTTGGTCGTTTAACACTAGCATGATCATAGCCAGTTTGAGGTCCGTTTCCACCTGGTAAATTTCCCCAGTATCCTTGTCCCAAGCAGCTAAGGGGCCAAAGAAGGAACGAGAAGACGAACCGGAGGCAAACTTAGCCGCTTGAGCTTGTTCTGCCTGCGTCATTCCCAGTTGGTAATAGCGATTGCAGGCTTTTACCAAGGCAGATAAGCCACTGGAACTAGAAGAAAGTCCTGCAGCTGTCGGCATATTGTTGCTGGTATCAACCCGCACAAAGCCTGTCTCCCCTTCTGGTTTAAAACGGTCGATGACTGCTCCAATCTTGGCCTGCTCCGCTTCATTCTGGAAGACCCCATCAATAAAGAAGGCATGGGACTTGGCTTCAGGCCCCAAAGGACTAAGTCGAGTCTCCGTATACATATTTTCCAAGGTCAAGGAAATGGAACTAGTTGATGGCACCATTGCTTCACTGTTTTCCTTGCCCCAATACTTAATAATGGCGATATTGGCATACGATTTCACGCTTACAGGTTTTCGATCCATAACTCCTCCACTCCTTTATTTCTTAGTTCTTTTGCGATCATCTCTGCTTGTTCCTGGTCTGCAGCAAGGGCAATGATACAGCCACCGAGCCCACCACCACTCATCTTGGCTCCCAAGGCTCCACTCCCTAAGGCTAGTTCCACCAATTGATCCGCTTCTGGACAACTCACTCCCACTGCTTGCAAATGATGATGGCAGTCTGTTAAGATGCGTCCCAAGGTGAAAGCATCTTTTTGAGCAAGAGCTTTTTCTGCGTACTCAGTTAGAAGTCCAATTTCATGGAAACTAGCGAGGGCTGCTGTTCCCAACTCCTTGACCTTCTGAATGGCTTCTTTGGTATGGCCATGGATACCTGTATCTGCAATGACCAGCTTGGCACCCAAATTAACCTCTAATTCACTGATGCCGACATTTCGAATGAATTTAATCGGCTGATCGCTGAGACAGGTCTTGGCATCCAGCCCACTTGGATTCACATGGGCAATCATTTCCGCTCGATTAACCAAGATTTCCAAAGTCTCTTGACTCAAATCTCGCCCAAAGTAATCAAAGACTGCTCGAATTGCCGCAATACTGACAGCAGCCGAGGACCCCATCCCCCGCTGGGACGGAATCATGGAGTCAATCCGGCAAGCGATAGCCGCCTCCTCAATCCCCAAATGCTCTAAAGAAGCGTAAACGGCCATAGATAAGCTATCATTCTCAAAAAGGACCCACGGACGCTCCGCAGGTACAATCTGACAAGTGACCTGAATGTTAAGGAGGGGCAAGGCAATGGCTGGATAGCCATAAACAACCGCATGCTCTCCTATTAAAATAATCTTGCTATGTGCTTGTCCGACACCTATCGATCTAGTCATATGTCTCTCAGTTATCTTCGTTCTTTCTGCTATAGATTGCTTAATACAATCCTCTCTCCTTCCATTTTAATATAAAAAAAGAAAAAAAGCGATGGCTAAACCACGCTTCTTTCTCCGTCTTAGGAAGGATTTTTTCCGGTTCCTTCCATTTCTCTTTTGATGAGCTCCATGAGTTGATTCCGATCCAGGATCCATTGGGCCCGCTCATCTTTTTCATAGGTCCGATTGGATAGGAAAATAGCTGCCAATTGGAGCTTGCGATTATAGAGAAGGAAGGTTCCTGTATAACCTGTATGGTCCAACCAGTCTCCTTCCAGATTCCAGGCCAGAGAGCGCATCTTCCCTTTTTCTAAAGCATAGTTCTGCGATAAAATCTCTGCAAAAGGATCCTGTAAGTAATGCTCCAGGAAAATTTCCATATCTCTAATGGTCGAAAACAGACCTGCACTTCCGGCATGGACTCCCAGTACACGCGCTTTCGGATCATGGACGACACCAGCTGGAACGCCACGAAGGGTTGGCACCGCTTGAGAAACCGGGCCAAAAGTAGTCTCCTTCATTTGCCAAGGTGCAAAGACTTGCTCCTGAAAAATCTGGGCCAAATCCTGACCATACCACTTCTCCAGAAGAAAGCCCAACAAAAGAAAATTGACATCTGTATAGTGGAACTGGCGATTGTCCTTGAGCTTCAAACGGTGCAGGGCTTCTTTTAAGCCCTCAGCATCCAAGTCATCTCGTCTAGGGATGAAAGGATCCAGCCCAGAAGTATGGGTTAAAAGCTGACGGATGGTCACCTCTGCCTGCTCCATATCCGGATAGTGAGAAGCTAAGGGACGATCGATATCAATTTGCCCTTGTCGGACCAGAAAAGCAAGAACCGTTCCAACTCCGACGACCTTACTCACACTGGCTAAATCATAGGTCAAGCCAGGAATAACTGGCTCTTGCTTGTCTGGATCAGCTAGTCCCAAGTAATACTCCTGCCAGCTTCCTTTCTGATAGAGCGCAAGAGAGGCACCTGGGTAGATGCCTGCTCCTATTTGCTCTTGAATTTTTTGGATGATTTTTTCCATTTTTCTTCACTCATTTCAATCAGCCAAAGACTTGCTTAGGCTTCGAACCACCATTCAATCTTGCTTGGATCCTCAACCAAGACAAATTGTTGCCTTTTTGGTACAAAAGTCACCTGATCTCCAAAGCAAGAGGCCACTTCACTTGCTACAAATGGCTCTAGAATGACCTTGACCTGACAAAGGTCCCAAGTCTGTCCATTAGCTAGTGTGAGGTCCGGACCATCTGATGCTTCTAAGTCTAAATACTCTTCTAAGCCAGGTAGTTGTTGATAGAAAGCTGTAGAAGTCTCTACATTAGGTACACGAAGAACTATCTTTTCTACGAAAAACTCCGTCAAGGTTGTAAACTCTTCATTCGCTTGAAAATCTGGAACTTCCTCAATTTCAGTTAAACTGTCCACTTGCTCTTCCGCATGGAGCAAGATACGATCTCCTTCTGGCGAAAGAGCTTCAAAGGCATAGCCATTTTCCCCTCTGAAGAGGCGATCAACTTGATGACCACGAGCCAGAAGCCACTCAATTTCTTGCGGGTTGGTCACGCGAATCTTTAAGCAAGCCAAGCGTTTTGGTCCCTCAACCTTACGGGTTCTCATACTAGGGGATTCCTCTAAATAGAGGCGGTCTGTCTTCGATTGATCTCCAAGGGATAATAAAGCCCCATCTTCCAACAGGGTTTTCATTCCTAAGACCTTTTCAAAAAATTCTTGATTGACATTTCGATTGTTTGTTTTTAATACGGGTGAAATACTACTAATCTTATTTATGCACATAATTCCTCCAAGTCTTTTATATTTTAAAAGATTTTCTTTTTTTTTACAAGAAATCTTGTGCAAAAAAGACAGATTTCTCAAAATTTTGAATCTGTCTTTCTTTACTTAATATACTGTTCGTGTATGGACCCGCCCGTTTGGAGCTTCAAATTCGTATTCTAAGTAATCCTGATAGGTCCCTGGTGCAATCACTCCACGCACATCTAATACAGCCGTTCCCGCCTGTCCCACAATGGAATCTGCTAACAGGCAGCAATTCGTAGACAGAACAAAGTAAGATTTAAAACGCGAAGAAGTAAATTTATATAGCTCAGCCCCTAAATCATATTTCAATTTGTAAGCGTAGGTCGGCTGACCGTCTTCCAGTAACCTACTAGGTGGATCCCAAGGTTCTAACAACTGATCAATTTCAGCTAGACGCTTCTCTACTGCCTGATTCTCTTCTTCGGTAAGGGATAGGCTGTAGCCAAACAGCGTCTTTTGACTCTCTTTTTTACATAGTTCGATGTATGGTTCCTTATCCACTTTAAACAGTACGCCATCCCCAATCGTCCCAAATAGACGCTCTGAAAAGGGATCGTAACTTCCGTAAGAAATGACCTTCCCCTGATAACAAATATCTACATGCCCAATCGCTCCAAATAAGTTGCTGTCAGAAGTATGAACCAAAATTTCTAATTCCCTTGCCTCTTCTTCTTTTTTCACCAATCGATAAGGGCCTGTGTGTCCCGCCGAGCTCCCTTTTTGAAGAAACTGGTTAAACCGTTTTAACTCCTTAGCAGGGATAAAGGCTGCAAAGATAACCGGTAGGCTAATACGAAAGCGACGTTTTAACTCTTGGCCTTGTTGGTCTTTGTCAAATAAAATACCATCTCGAATATTAGAAATCCCCAACAAGACCAGATAAGCCCCCAAGAGGATAAATTGGAAGTGCCCATCTGAACCAGGTTCCAAGACAGTTGCTAGACCAATCCCACCGTTTAAAAGCGCATCCCATAAATAGAGCCAGCCTCCTTTTACCCGATTGGCCTTATAAAGCCAAAATGTGATCCCATAGACAATGGCACTCCCCAACTGATATGCCCCTAAACAAATCACAACTAAGTTTACGGGCAGACTACTCAGTCGATTCAACCAGATCAACGCAAGTGAAAGAAAAATAAACCAAATAGAGTGGCTATAGGAAATAGACTTGCTACGTAACAAAAAGCGAAGAAGAAAGCTTCCTAGTCCATCAACTAAAAAGTAAATGGCTAATAGATCCAAGGAAAATTTTGTGAAACCAACACCGTTTCGAAAAATGAGGATCCCAAAAATGACGGCAAGAACCCCAAACAATAAAGTCCGTCTTCTTGCAACTTCTTCAACAGATAATTTTCTCACCATGACACCCTCCTTCAGAGATCAAAGGTCTTTAGACAAATACTATTTTATCACGTATAATATAAGAAGTAAAGAAACAGTGAAGCTGATAAAAGGAGCATCCTATGAAATTCAATCAATATAGCTATCTACCAGTCGACCAAGCAGACATTCTAAAGGAACTGAAAGAAATCGGGTTTGACCTTCCCCTTCATCTTACAGAGAAAGAACTGTTTGAATGGTTTGTTCGCAAGGTTTATTTCACCTACAAAAATACAGATTATCCTCTCTCTAACCTAGTGGCGGATGCTGAAACAGATCTCCTGAGCTATTTCCAATCTGACCGCGAATGGTCTCCAAATATTTTCTACACAGTGGCCCTCCAATTGCTCGGTTTCCGCTATTTTATTGACTTTGAAAATACGGACAGCTTCTTAAAAGAAGTCCAAATTCCGATTGAGTATGGAAACTTGGTTGAGAACCTCTATCACCTCCTCAATACTCGAACAGTCAAAGGGAATTTACTCATTGAACAGTTGGTCAGTGATGGCTTGATCCCTGAAGACAATCGCTACCACTTTTTCAACGGAAAAAGTCTAGCTACCTTTAACTGCCATGATGTGATTCGTGAGGTGGTCTATGTGGAAAGTCGGATTGATAGCGACCAAGATGGCCTTCCAGATTTGGTCAAGGTCAATATTATTCGCCCTCGCTATGAAGGAAAAATTCCAGCCGTCATGACTGCCAGCCCTTATCACCAAGGAACCAATGACAAGGCCAGTGACAAGGCTCTCTATAATATGAATGTGGACCTGGAGAAAAAAGAAGCAAGAAGCATCCAAGTCAGTCAACCCACGCTCGAAACCGTTGACCCAGTTGGAGAAGCCCGACTGGTCTCTGAGGCTGAAGAAACCCTCACTCATATCAACAGCAGTTATACTCTCAATGACTACCTTCTCGCCCGTGGCTTCGCCAATCTCTACGTCTCCGGTCTAGGGACCAAGGACTCCCAAGGTTTGATGACTAATGGAGATTACCGTCAAATCGAGGCCTATAAAAATGTCATCGACTGGCTCAACGGACGCTGTCGTGCCTTCACAGACCATAGTCGCCAACGCCAAATCAAGGCTGATTGGTCTAACGGCAAGGTTGCTACGACGGGCTTATCCTACCTAGGAACCATGTCCAATGGACTGGCTACCACAGGGGTTGATGGCCTAGAAGTGATCATCGCAGAAGCTGGTATTTCCTCTTGGTACAACTACTACCGCGAAAATGGCCTTGTCACAAGTCCTGGTGGCTATCCTGGAGAGGATTTTGATTCGCTCGCTGAGTTGACCTATTCACGCGCCCTTCGGGCTGGAGACTATCTCCGCCACCATGCAGCCCATCTAGCGGATTTGGAACGGCTTAAAGAGCAAATAGATCGCAAAACAGGGGACTACAACCAATTCTGGCATGACCGCAACTATCTCCTTCAGGCAGACAAAGTCAAGGCAGAGGTCGTCTTCACCCATGGTTCCCAAGACTGGAACGTGAAGCCCCTCCATGTATACCAAATGTTCCAAGCCCTTCCAGCCAACATCAAGAAACACCTCTTCTATCACAATGGGGCCCATGTCTATCTCAACAACTGGCAGTCCATTGACTTCCGTGAGAGCATGAACGCCCTCCTTTCTAAAAAATTACTGGGCTATGATTCAAGTTATGAATTGCCAACCGTCATCTGGCAGGACAATACAGGAGAACAAAGTTGGACCTCCTTGGAAGACTTTGGCAATCAAACAGCCCAACGGGCCTTCCCACTCGGAGATGGTGAGAAAGTCATCCAAAACCGCTATGCGACAGAAGACTATGAGCGCTATGGCAAGGCCTATCCGACCTTCTTAACCGACCTCTACCAAGATAAGGCCCAACAAGTGACCATCGACCTTCCGATCGAAGAAGACCTGCACCTCAACGGAAAAGCTCGCCTTCACCTACGGCTCCAATCTAGCACTGACAAGGGCTTGCTCTCAGCCCAACTGATGGAGCTAGGAAGCAAGAAGTACCTCCAGCCTTATCCAGCCGTCCTATCCGTCCGTACCCTTGATAACGGTCGTTACCATATGCTAGACAACTTGACCGAGTTGCCCTTCAAGGAAGCCGGCCAACGAGTGATTACAAAGGGGTATCTTAACCTCCAAAACCGTCATGATCTCTTACAAGTCGAACCTGTGACCCCTGGAGAATGGATGGAATTCGACTTTGAACTCCAACCAACCATCTACAAACTGGAGAAAGGGACCACTCTTCGTCTCGTCCTTTATACAACCGACTTCGAGATCACTGTCCGCGACCAAACAGACTACCAACTCACCATTGATCTGGCCAACTCCAGCTTAACCCTTCCTGAGATGGATTAAGGAATTTCATGCTTTTTCCTTGTCGTCCCTTCCCTTGCTTGATTTGACAGCCTTGCCTACTTATGATAATATCTAAGAGAGTATTTCATAGAAAAAGAGTTTAGAGGATATTATGGCTATCGAAAAAACAGTCAGCGAAATTGCTGAAATTCTAGGAGTTAGTCGCCAAGCGGTCAATAACCGTGTCAAGGCCCTAGATCCTGAAGATACAGAAAAAAATGATAAGGGAGTTACCGTCGTAACCCGTAGTGGCTTGATTAAGCTAGAAGAAATCTACAAAAAGACCATCTTTGAAGACGAGCCCGTCAGCGATGATGTGAAACAGCGTGAATTGATGGAAATTTTGGTAGATGAAAAAAATGCCGAAATCGTCCGTCTCTACGAACAACTAAAAGCAAAAGACGACCAGCTAAAATCCAAAGATGAGCAATTAGCTAAAAAGGATGAGCAGTTGCGTGTCAAAGATGTTCAGATCGCTGAAAAAGATAAACAGCTCGACCAACAACAACAGCTAACCCTTCAGGCTATGAATGACCGCGAAACATTGAAATTGGAATTAGATCAAGCCAATGAAAAGGTTCAAGAACAAGAGAGTAAAGGCTTCTGGAGACGCGTCTTTGGTCGCTAAAAACTGACTTCGGTCAGTTTTTTCTATGCCTTTGCCTCCCCTCAATAATTAGAAAATCCAAAAACACCCATTAGATGAAGGAGTTCCCTTGAAAGAATTAAGCCACTATGTCTCCTTTGATTTAGAATTTAATCAATTTGAAGGAAAGTACCACATTATCCAAGTTTCTGCTGTCCGCTTTGCAGATGGCCAAGAAGTTGCCCACTATGATTCCTATGCCTATACGGATAAACCACTGAAGAGCTTTATCAATGGCCTCACCGGGATTACATCTGATAAAATCCTCCAAGCTCCCCCACTAGAGCAAGTCCTAGCGGAGTTCCGAGATTTTGTTGCAGATAGTCCCCTCATTGGATACAATGCCATCAAGAGTGACCTCCCTATCCTAGCGGAAAACGGGCTAGAGTTCACAGACCAATATGCTGTTGATGTCTTTGAGGAAGCTTCTAAACGCCGGCCTTCTGACCTCCATGGGATTAAAAACTTGCAGCTCCATACAGTTGCTCAGTTTTTAGGAGTAGCAGGAAAATCGCATAATAGTCTAGAAGATGCCCGGATGACTGCACTTGTTTATGAAGCCTTTCTCGAATCAGACCGGGCCCGACAACTCCTAACCGAACAAGAATCCTTTTCTACCTCTCCTTTTGGTGGATTGGACCTCTCCAATTTTTTTAACGACTAAAAAACCTCTATCATCTGATAGAGGTTTTTGAATATAGATAAACTAGTGTTTTACATAAAACAGCTAGATGACTTTCAAAAAATGACTTATATTTTTTAGTCATTTAAGAAGATGCAAAACTTTCCGCTGTGAGAAAAGTGCTAGAAACACTATTGTTTCTAGCACTCGGGAGTTTTGAGACCTTAGACTCAAAACTAAGTCATGGAACTTCTTCGAAGTTCGCTGACGTCCGTACTCACCTAAGGAAAGTTTTTCATAAGACTTTATTTTCAATCTAAAACCTCTATCATCGATAGAGGTTTTCTCTGTATGCTTAGAATGGTAATTTACCAGCAAAAGCTCCCAATTTTTTCTTGGTTGCTGCATCAATTTCTTCGATGGCTACATTGATAGCTTGAACAGTCATATCAGAAAGAGTTTCTGTATCTTCTGGGTCCACGACTGCCGGGTTAAATTCGATGGATACCACCTTTTTATCACCTGTCAAGGTAGCGACAACCAAGTCCTGAGCAGACTTGCCAACAAATTGAGAAGCCACCAATTCTGCCTGACTTTGTTCCATTTGTTTCTGAAGCTTTTGTGCTTGCTTCATCATATTTTGCATATTCATCATAAGATTTTCTAGATTCCTTTCGTATCAAGGGTTTAGGCCCTGTTTCTTAATTTTTACTACCCACTTCTGCCCATTTTCTAGCTAGATGGGAACTTCCCTTCTATTATAGCATGTTTTCCCCATCCAACAAAGCTGATTTTTTATTTAAAGAGCGTCGTCACAATGAGTTGGACGTTTAAAAGAGTCAGAAGAGTAGCTACTCCGTAAGCTAAGTAGGTATTCCATTTTGCATTGACAAATTCTCCCATGATTTTTTTATTAGAGGTAAAGTAAACCAAGGGAAAAATTGAAAATGGTAGAGCCAGAGACAAGAAGACTTGAGAATAGACCAGCAAATCATCTAGAACACTTTCCTGGTCTCCAAAGAGAAAGGCGACAATCAGGACAGGAGTGAGGGCCAACATCCGTGTAAAGAGGCGGACAAGCCATTGAGGAAGACGGAATCTAAGGAAACCTTCCATGACAATTTGACCTGTCAAAGTACCTGTAATTGTTGAATTCTGACCACTTGCTAACAAAGCAACAGCAAACAAGGTGGACAAAAAAGGACTTGCAATAGCTCCTGCAATGGCATTGTTTTGCAAGGCATCATACATACTAGAGAAGGCTCCAATTTCTTCTGCGTGTCCAAAAAAGAGGGCCGCTCCGAGAATCAGCAAGAGTGAGTTGACAACAAAAGCCAGGGTCAATTCAATATTAGAGTCCCAGGTCATGAAACGCACAGCCCGACGAACATCTGCAGGATCCTCATAATCAACCTTGCGTGTCTGTGAAATGGAGGAATGCAAATAGAGATTATGGGGCATGACGGTTGCACCAATAATCCCCAAGGCCAGTGTCAAGGCTTGTGATCCCTTAGGAAGACCGATACCTACTATTTCCTTCTGAGGTAGAAAGCCAGCAAAAATGCCACCTATATCTGGTTTTGATAGGACCACAAGATAGATAAAAATCCCCAAAATGGTCAAAATCAAGGCGGAGACAATAGCCTCAATCTTTCGAAAACCTAAGTGCATAAGTCCAAGGAGGAGGAAGACATCCAGGATGGTGACCAAAATAGAAAAGAGCAAGGGCCATCCGAACAGCAAATGGAGTGCAATCCCCGAACCAATGACTTCTGCTAAATCTGTCGCTATCAAGGCTAATTCAATCACTATCCAGAGAATATAGCGGAGCCACTTGGGCAAATGCGTCGCTGTTGTTTGGGCCAAATCTTTCCGATGGACAATCCCTAGTTTCCCAGCCATCTGTTGCAATTGCATGGCAATCAAGGAAGACAAGAGAACCACCGACAAGAGCAAGTAACGATAGTGAGCCCCTCCAACAACGCTGGTGATCCAGTTCCCAGGATCCATGTAGCCCACTGCTACTAGGCTCCCCGGACCTGAAAACAATAACAAGGTCTTCCAAAAAGAAGTTCCCTTGGGAACCTTGACGGATTGATTGATTTCTTGGAGCGATTTCCGCTCTAACTGTTCTAAACTCATGATACCCTTCTTTCCATGACGTCACTTCCCCTTGATTATAGCACAAATGAAAGACTTCGGTAAATTTTCTTTGCATTTTCAAAAGAAGATGCCCTTCTTCGCCCCCACTTCCTCATTTTCTTCGTATTCCTTTAGCGATTTTTTCTCCTTTGCTCCTCTAAAATGAACCGAATAGCTTCAAAAATGAACCAAATAGATTTTTCCCCCTATCTGACTCCAAAAGCTTGTATACTATTCGTAACTGAAAGATAGCTCAGTTATTTACTCAATAGCAAAGGAAAAAAACTATGATCTATGTCATTGAATACAATTATCCCTCTAAGATGTTGGTCGAACATATTAACAACTATCTAGAGAAAAAACGGGTTCGTAATCTACCAGTCAAGCTGGTCTATAATGGAAATATATCCTATATCGACTATGACTTGAAAAACATTTACTTCTTCTCCTGTCAAGGAAATTCTGGAATCAACGCCTACAAAGAGCTCGAACGCATCCGAAGAAATGATCCCTTCGGACGCATTATCGTTCACTCTAACAAGGTGGACGGACGTAGACTCATGGACCACAAGCTTCAAGTCTATGGTTTGATGGAACTAAGCCTTAGTGACTACGGAAAGCCAGACCTTTATTATCAAGAGCTCGACTTCTTGCTCGGTGATCTCTACGAAGAGCTCTGGGAAATGGCAGCAGAAGCCAAGTACGCTGCTGGGAAGAAAACCAATCAGCTCTTCCCACGCTGGGGTCCTGAAATCGGCATTTACCCACCTAAGCGTTATTCCATCCACCTCCGTCAAAATCCAGACGAAGACAATTAACTCATAAAAAGTGGAGCCTGGGGACAGGGTCCATTTTTTATGTTACAATGAACTGGAAATAAAACGAGACGAGAAAAAGGAGACCTTATGAACCACTACGATACCATTGTCATCGGAGGAGGGCCTGCTGGCATGATGGCCACCATCTCCAGTTCCTTCTACGGGCAAGCAACCCTCCTCTTGGAAAAAAACCGCAAACTAGGGAAAAAACTAGCTGGGACTGGTGGAGGTCGGTGCAATGTGACCAACAATGGAAGCCTGGACGATCTCCTAGCAGGCATTCCAGGAAATGGACGTTTCCTCTACAGTGTCTTTTCTCAATTTGACAACCATGATATCATCCGCTTCTTCACAGAAAACGGGGTCAAGCTCAAGGTCGAAGACCATGGTCGTGTCTTTCCAGCTTCAGATCGTTCCCAAACGATTATTCAAGCTCTGACAGATAAGATTGCCGAACTCGGCGGTCAAGTTCGCTGCCAAGTAGAGGTAACCTCTGTGAAGAAAATCGATGGACAATTCGTCATCAAATCCAAAGATGAAACCTGGACGGCAGACCGCTTGATTGTGACAACTGGTGGAAAGTCCTACCCTTCGACGGGTTCCACCGGCTTTGGCCACGATATCGCCCGTCACTTTAAGCACACTATCACGGAACTAGAAGCTGCTGAAAGCCCGCTCCTGACAGATTTCCCCCACAAGGCCCTTCAAGGGATTTCCTTAGATGATGTGACCCTCCACTATGGCAAACACCACATTACCCATGACCTCCTCTTTACCCACTTTGGACTGTCTGGCCCAGCTGCCCTTCGCATGTCAAGCTTTGTCAAGGGAGGAGAGGTCCTGACACTGGACAGTCTCCCTCACTATTCTAAGGAAGAACTCACTGCAATCCTAGAGGAAAATCGTGAGAAGTCCTTAAAGAATGTTCTGAAGGCCTATCTGCCAGAACGCCTGGCGGAATTCTTTGCCCAGGATCTTCCGGAAAAGGTGAAACAACTCTCTCCTAAAGAAATCAATTCCGTACTAGCGAAAGTAAAGGAACTCCCAATCCCTGTAACAGGGAAGATGTCCTTGGCCAAATCTTTTGTAACCAAAGGTGGCGTCAGCCTCAAGGAAATCAATCCCAAGACCTTAGAAAGTAAGTTGGTCCCCGGTCTTCATTTTGCTGGAGAGGTCCTGGATATCAATGCCCATACAGGAGGCTTTAACATTACTTCTGCCCTCTGTACCGGTTGGGTGGCCGGAAGTCTCCACTATTGACAGCTTTTTCAAAAGATGTTAGGATTATTTTTAGAACAAATCCAGCAACAAACATAAGAGTCGTCTTCTTAGAGATGTCACTTTGCGTTTTTATGGCTATTTAGTTCGTACTAAATAGCCTTTTTCTTTTGTCTATGAAAGAGCCTTTGCTGGCCTTTGCTTTCTTCCTATATTTGAATTAGAAATGGAGAATCCATATGGAAAAATCTCAATGGGGTTCCAAAATTGGCTTTATCCTAGCCTCTGCAGGTTCTGCAATTGGGCTTGGGGCTGTTTGGAAGTTCCCCTATATGACCGCTGCTAACGGGGGCGGAAGTTTCCTTCTTATTTTTTTGATAGCAACTCTACTTATCGGTTTCCCCCTTTTACTGGCTGAATTCACTCTAGGACGTGCAGCTGGTGTCTCTGCCATTAAAACCTTTGGAAAACTCGGTGGCCGTCGCCTCTATGATGGGATCGGTTGGATCGGTGCCTTTGCCCTGTTTATCCTCCTCTCCTTCTACAGTGTCATCGGTGGCTGGATCCTGATTTATCTAGGAGTCGCCTTGGGAGAGTTATTCCAGCTTCTCTCAGTTAGTGACTATACCCAGCTCTTTGGAGAGATTATTTCAAATCCCTGGTTGGCTCTTGGGGCCCAGGCCATCTTCATCCTCCTCAATGTCTTGATTGTTTCCAAGGGGGTGGAACAAGGGATTGAAAAGGCCTCAAAATTCATGATGCCACTTCTCTTCATTATCTTCTTAGTCATGATTGGTCGTTCCTTGACCTTACCTGGCGCTTGGGAGGGAGTTAGCTATTTCCTCAAGCCAGACTTCTCCAAGATGACTAGCCAAGGTCTGCTCTATGCTTTGGGCCAATCCTTCTTCGCCCTCTCGCTAGGGGTGACAGCCATGTTGACCTATGCTTCTTATTTGGACAAGGACACTGACCTGGTCCAATCCGGGATTTCCGTCGTCTTCATGAATATAGCCGTTTCCATCATGGCGGGCTTGGCGATCTTCCCAGCCATGTCAGCCTTTCAAATCCCTTCTACTAGTGGACCAGGCCTCCTCTTTGTAGTCCTTCCACAAGTCTTTGACAAGATGCCTTTTGGTACCCTCTTCTACCTGCTTTTCCTTCTTCTCTTCCTCTTTGCGACCATTACCTCATCCGTCGTTATGTTAGAGATTAATGTCGGAAATGTCACCAACCAAAACAATAAACAGCGGGCTAAATGGAGCCAAATCATCGGCCTTCTGACCTTTGTCTTTGGGATTCCATCTGCCCTTTCCTATGGGGTGCTCTCCAAGTGGACCCTCTTTGGAAAATCCTTCTTTGATTGCATGGACTTTTTGGTTTCCAATCTCCTCATGCCTTTTGGAGCTCTCTGCCTCTCCCTATTTACAGGCTATATCTTTGATCAAGTCCTAGCCCAAGAAGAACTCAAGGTGGGAGAAGAGAAAGCCAAGCGCTTCTTCTTCAAGCTCTGGATTTTCTTGCTTCGCTTTGTGATTCCAATCGTCATCCTCATTGTCTTTATTACACAATTTATCTAAAACAAAATCCACGACTCCTTAGGGATTCGTGGATTTTTCTTTATTTTGTAAGGGAAACACGGAAATCATTGTATTTGCTATAATCAAAGTCTTCATTAAGCCCTGTTACAAATACAATCGGTGTATAATGGCCCTCTTCTAAGATGAAGCCGGGTTTTACCTTCATATTGGCTCCCCCAAGTCCAGCAATCCCTGGAAGAAGGGCATCAAAAGCGCCAGGTTCGTCTGTTTCCCAGTAATATACATTACCAGATGCTTGAACTGCCTTGGCCTTTGTTGTTGCAGTACGAACAGGATTCAAATCAGCTTGATAAAAGTTCGCTGTTGTAGTGACCGTACCGTCCGCAGCCACGGTCATTTGAACATCTTTGGCAATTTCAGTTGTTCCTGTCCAAGTCCCTACCAGCTCTTCTGGCACCATTTGAGACGAATCTGTGGCCTTGTCAGTGCTTGTTGCAGCAGATCCTGCATCGGTTTGACCTGAGTTTCCTGCATCTTGAGAAGCAGCTTGTGCCCCTTCTTGCGCATCCGTTTCAGTAGCTTTTGTCTCTTTCTTACCAGAAGCTGCCTTTGTTTTTTTCTGGCTAGACTTCACCGTCGTTTGTGCTTCTTTAGCAGAAGATTTGTTCTCTTCTTTTTTTGAACCACAGGCTACGAGTAGGCTTGCAGAAGTTAATCCTAAAAGTGCTAAACTTGTCCATTTTTTCATCATGATGATCCCTCACTTCATTTGATAAAAACTATTATATTACAATATTACTCAATGTCAAGTATTTTTGAAATATTTTTGTAACATTCGTAATAGAAAGTAATCTATCTAAAAATTCAGGAGATTCAGGCGACAAGCAATCGTAAGAGGGCAACCAAGACAATCCCAAATAGAACTGTACCCATTAGGTTTTTGTAGCGAAAGGCTACTATCATGGTCGGAATGGTTGCGACCAGGTCGACCCACCGAACTTGAGGAAGCTGGCCTACTTTCCCCTCAACCAGACTGGAAAGGATCAAGGCAAAAATAATAGCAATGGGGAGGTACTTTAGAAAACGAAGAACTGGATCTGGTAACCCCCGGTATTTGACCAGAACGAAGGGCAGAATGCGTGGAATCCAGGTGACCACTGCGGACGTCAAAATAACCAAGAAAATCCAACTATTCACGCGCATCGCACATCACCCCCACGAAACAGCCTGTTAAAGTAGCCACTAAAACGGCCAAGGATTGGGTCAAAAAGAAGGTCAAGAGGAAAAAGCTAAAGGCCACAGCACCTAAAACAAGGAGCAAGGTAGCCATCTTCTCCGTCAAACGCATGCCTTGAAACTGACCTGCAAAAATCCCAATAAACATAGCAACTAAGGCGAAGTCCAGGCCGAAGGCACTAGGATTGGGCAAGAGAGACCCCAGGGCTGTCCCCAAAATGGTTGATGAGCCCCAGGCCAGATAACCGACCACATTATTGCCATGCATCCAGGGAACAGTGATCCGGTCACTTTTCAATTTTTCACTCAAATAAACCCCGTAACTTTCATCTGTCAACAAACTACCAATTCCAATATTATGGACCAGGCTAGCCTCCTTAAAATCAGGGGAGGTATGCAGACTCATAAGCATATTGCGCAAATTGATGAAAAAGACGGTTAAGGCAATATTCATGAGGGACGAATGAACCGCAATCAAAGAGATCATCGCAAACTGAGAAGCCCCTGCGTAAACCAAGAGACTCATCAAGCCCATTTCTAAAGGGGAGAGATAGGGCGACGCCACCACACCACAGGCTAAGCCAATACTGATATAACCCAAGGCCGTCGGAAGGGCATCCCTGACCCCCTGGTGAAAATTCTTTTCCACTCCTTCTTCCTTTCCTTTTTTGATGCTCTCTATTATAACAAAAGAAGATGAGTAAAAAAAGGGTTCTGACAGGGAAGTTAAGGGAGTCAACTGCTCTCTCTAATCGACTAGTTCCCCACCTTTTCCATTGTAGTATTGTTTAAACTCATCATAAGAACGAATCTCATGTTCTTGACCATCTATTGAATACCGAGCTTCAATTTTTACACCAGGTAAGGTGTCCTGTCCTCTAGGTGCAAACCAGTGAAGAAGAGTATCAAACCATTCCTTACTACTTAACAACTGTAATCTAGGTTCAATCCAGTACTTACCACTCAACATTTTCTCTTTGAACTCCGGATAATGTACAAATAAATTGATATCTGTCTTTACATTCTTGGCCTGTTTCTGAAATTTAAATCCTGCTTGAAGTTCAAAACCGGTATTCTTATTAATCAACTCTTTTAAATTTGTACAGTATATAATATTTTGCTTAACTGTACTGCCCTCTGGAATGGCATACTTGCTGTAGTATTTCTGTTCATCCAACTTGTAATAAATACTTTTCTCATCACCGATATTACGTTCCATAGCTCTACGAGACACATAATATCCCATATCCACAACACTCACTCCGCTATTAACGTTTATTTGATAATCATTAATAAAAGCTTTTGGTTCTGTCTTTCGAATCTCATCTAAAACATTTACGGTTGTTTCTTTAAATTGATTGTCAATCTCGTAATATCGGAATCCAATATACTCCTTTTTTACATCTTCATCTCCATTTACATAGTCAAACCCAACCAGATACTTTCCATCAACCAAGGTCAGATCCTTACTCAAAACAAATTGATTTTTCTCACCAAATAGCTGAACATCCTTGAGATTCCCTTCATGAATGACTTTTGTTGAGCTAGGTCTCTCTTCGACAGAATTTTTCTTAGTCTCTGAAGGTTTAAAATAGAATACCAAACCGACTGCAATAATTGCTAGACAAACCAGTTTTAAACTTAAAAATTTTTTCAATACGTCCACCTACTTTTTCAAAGGCCTCATGCCCATCAGAGATTTCCTTAATTACCGTTTTCCACTTCTTGAGATATGATCTCTATCATATCGAGCCATTTAGATAATTGGTAATCAAATTTGAACATAAATATCACTATAAAACTAATCATCAAAAAGAGTGCTACAATGGTTTCATTTCCGATGACAAACAAAAGAATAGCGGCTACAGTTAGGAACCTAAAAAGATTGATCAGAAATGTAAAGTACACCTTCCGTCTCTTTAATGACTTGATTAACTTCTTGCACTGATCCTCATCCAACTTGGATGGCTGTAATTTCAGGCTTGCATGGTAATATCGAATAATCCACGCAGCTAAGAAGTAGGAGATAACACCTAAAATCGGAATCGTTCCAAGTCGGACCAACTAATTGTCAAATATTCCAGCCTCCGCTAACCCATCCGAAATTTTGTTGATAATAAATAATGTAATAGGGAGCAGTACATAAGACCAGTAGTTAGGAGAATATGTCTCTTCTAGTAAGATTTTTTCCTCCCAATCAAAATGGTAATTCTTGTTCTCCCATATCCCTAAATTAATCATTGTTTGCATAACAACCTCTTTTTCACTCTCCTTGTATGTTTTCTATAAATCCTCTTATTACCAATTTGAAATAGGTTTTCCGTTATAATACTTTTGAATCTCATCAAACTGAGAGATTTTCGTATCTTTATTTTCAATACTCAGTTCCTTAGACAGATAAGCATGATCGTACACAGAGGAACCCAATTTAAGAAATTCTGATTCTAGATCTATCAGTTCTTTCCCATTCGTAATGGCACCATTCTCAGAATTGATCACTTTATATGCAAAACCTTCTGGTTTTGAAAAGAGGTTAAATGCTGTCGGATAAGACGCTTTTAAATTGATATCCCCTTTGAAAGATTTATCTTTCCAAAAACTATTATAAAAGTGATGGACTCCAGCGGTGTAATCTTTAAGTATAGAAATAAAGAGATACACTCTATTTTTCTCATTTACTTCTTCTTCCGTTATTTCTTTATCAATTTTAAGGGTTTTAAGATTAAGTAAAAAATAACGTGGCTGAGTTTGATTCATAATTTTAATGATAGCGTAGTCATTCCCATTCATTTTTCGAAGAGTTGGAAAAGATCCATAGAGTTCGAAATCATCATTTTTCACATACTCCACCATCATCTTCCAAAGATCGACTTCCTTTCGTTTCGCCTTACTCCCTGTCAAATCATAAATCTCTAAATGGGCATATTCATCCGACTTCATTTTTTTCGATGGAATAATACCTCTTACTCTGTTTCTTTGTCTAACCAAATAATTAGAGTTCACCTCAACCCAATCTGATGAATCGGGAGACTTCAAAGATTTCTTCCGTTCTTTTTCATCAAACTTCCATTCGACCACAAGCCCATTTTTATTATGGATAAATTGAAAGTCTTTAATGTCGGATTTCGCATTATAGACCGAAAATTCGTAGGACTCTTTATTCTTATCACTTTTTTCAATTTTCTTTTTCGATTCGCATCCTGCAACTAGTAGCAAACAGACAGCAAAGACAAGAATCGTACCAATTCTATATTTAGAGCTCTTCTCTTTCTTCATATCTATTCTCTTCCTCCTAGATCTTTCATTCCCTCTATCATAACGAATTTTTCTTAGGGTCGCAAATTCGCTACTAGTTGGTGAATTTTTGTCAAAAAGCCATCTGGATAGCGGTACCCAGATGGTTCTTCAATCCTTATTCAATTCCTTCAAAAGCAAGGCTAGGCTTAGCATTTAAGTCTAAGCTAGCAAAATTTCCCTTATTCCATTCGCTGACACTGGCATAGGCAATCATCCCCGCATTGTCCCCGCAGAGGCGCAGAGGAGGAATGATGACCTTAACATCTGTGATCTCAGAAGCCAGGCGTTCACGAAGACCTTGATTGGCCGCGACTCCTCCCGCCACCACCAGGGTCTTAACAGGGTATCTTTCTAGGGCTTTTTTGGTCTTGGCCATCAAGATATCCATCACCGCTGCTTGGAAGGAAGCCGATAGGTCTTCCTTGGACAGGCTCTCACCTTTTTGCTCGGCATTGTGGTGGAGATTGATAAAGGCTGATTTGAGCCCTGAAAATGAGAACTCCAGGTTGTCTTCCTTGATCATGGCGCGTGGGAAATCGTAGATATCCTGACCCTTATGTGCCAACTCGTCAATCTCACGACCGGCTGGATAGGTCAAGCCCATGACACGGCCGACCTTATCATAGGCCTCACCCACTGCATCATCACGTGTTTCCCCAACGATCTTATAATCACCCGCCTCCGAGACATAGACCAACTCAGTGTGTCCTCCGCTGACCAGCAAGGCCAAGAGTGGAAATTCTAAAGGCTCAACGCTTTGAGCGGCCATCAAGTGCCCTGCCATATGATTGACAGGAATCAAAGGAATCCCATGGGCCCAGGCAAAGGCCTTGGCTGCAGCAAGACCGACCAAAAGAGCTCCAACCAGACCTGGTCCGTAAGTTACCGCAACTGCTGTGACTTCTTCTTCTGTAATTCCTGCTTCTTCTAGCGCTTCCTCAATACAGGCCGTAATAACTTCGACATGGTGCCGACTGGCAACTTCTGGAACCACTCCCCCGAAGCGTTTATGGCTTTCAATTTGGCTGGCAATGACATTGGACAAGAGCTCTGTATCGTTCTTTAAGACGGCGACACTGGTCTCATCACAAGATGTTTCAAATGCCAAAATATATCTATCCTTCATTTGCTTCCCTTTTCATCATAATGGCGTCTTCGGTAGGTGCATGATAATACCCTTTCCGGCAACCAATTTCTTTAAATCCTTGTTTCTGATAGAGAGTCCGAGCCGGAGTGTTTCCTTCTCTCACCTCTAAAAAGACCTCTTTCTCCTGAGGAACCGTTTCTAGTAGCTGACCAGCAATCCCGCGCCCTTGCCATTCTTTTCGAACAGCAATTTGGACGACCTCTAACTCATAGAGAGTTTCTTGCATGGCCAAGAAGCCGACCAATGCTTCCCCACTATAGGCCAAGGCATACCAATTTTGAGCTTGACCGAGATCCGCAAGGACTTGCTCCAAGGTCCAAGGACTTTGTCCATAGACATCGTCTAAGATTTCTACCAACTGAGGGGCTAGGTCTAATCGCCCCGCATCCTTCTCGATACGAATCATAGGCGTTTGATGTAGGACTGACCGGACTCTTGATGGTCCTTGAGCCAGTTTTCCTCAGCTTCTACCCGCTTGAGGTAGTTGGGCACAAAACCATGAACGGAGACAGCTTCTTTTGTAAGTCCTAGTCGACCGATCCGTACCGCATCCGGTAGGGTTTCTACCAGCTGAGCACTTGGCAAGGCTTCTTGTATCTGCTCACGAAAGGCTTCCACTTCCCCAAGGAAGGTCACCTTTTTAGCTCCCTTTGCTCTTTCTAATACGGCTTCAAAAGAAAGATGCCCCTCCGGGTAGACCAGCTGATCCTCTTGGTAAAAGCCCGCATAGACATGGTTGCGCCGCGCATCCATGACTGGAATGGCCAGACCTTCTATCTCTTCTGGTACCAAGGCTAGTAAGCTCGACACCCCTACTAAGTCAATTTTTAGCGTTTGAGCTAGGGTTTTAGCCGTTGCTACCGCGATCCGTAAGCCAGTATAAGATCCAGGCCCTTCTGCTACTACGATACGGTCCAAATCCGTCGGTTTCCAATCAATGCTGGCCATCAAAAATTCAATGGTAGGCATCAAGGTAATGCTGTGGTTTTTCTTGATCGTCAGTGTCAACTCTGCTAATCGGTTTTCTTCCTCCAAAAGGGCAACGGATAGGGCCTTACTGGAGGTGTCAAATGCTAATACTTTCATGTTTTCTCCTCGTTGTCTGCTTCATATTATACTACAAATAGACGCCAAACGGTAGAGGAAGCACCCCCAGACTGTGAAATCACCAGCTCTCTATCCCTTCTAAAAAAGCGCTTCCTTCTGCTCTCAGAACCCGCTTGCATCTTTTCCTTAGAGCCTATTTATGGTATAATGGATAATAATTGTATCGAATCAGGACAAAAGAAAGCAAGAATAGGTGTCTCAGCTAGCTACTAGCTGTTTCTTTTCTGCTACAGTCCGAACAAGTGAAAGGAACCGAAACGAAATGATTTACAAAGTTTTCTACCAAGAAACAAAAGAACGCAACCCTCGTCGTGAAACGACTCATGCCCTCTATCTCGATATTGATGCGAAGAATGAGTTAGAAGGACGCATTGAAGCTCGTCGCCTTGTTGAAGAAAATACATCTTACAACATCGAATTTATCACTCTCTTGTCAGACCAACACCTAGAATATGAAAAAGAGTCTGGCGCATTTGAAATTACGGAGTTCTAATCCATGGCATATACCTTAAAACCTGAAGAAGTTGGTGTTTTCGCCATTGGAGGTCTCGGGGAAATCGGTAAAAATACCTATGGGATTGAATACCAAGACGAAATCATCATTGTGGATGCTGGGATCAAGTTCCCTGAAGATGATTTGTTAGGGATTGATTACGTGATTCCTGACTATTCCTATATCGTTGAAAATATCGACCGTGTCAAAGGTATCTTGATTACCCACGGACACGAAGACCATATCGGAGGAATTCCCTTCCTCTTGAAGCAAGCCAATGTACCAATCTATGCTGGACCTTTGGCTCTAGCCCTTATTCGTGGAAAATTGGAAGAGCATGGCCTCCTTCGTGGTGCCAAACTCTATGAAATCAACCAAAATACGGAGTTGACCTTTAAGCATATTAAAGCGACCTTCTTCCGTACAACCCACTCCATTCCAGAACCTTTGGGGATCGTTCTTCATACGCCTCAAGGAAAAATCGTCTGCACGGGAGACTTTAAATTTGACTTCACACCTGTAGGGGAGCCGGCCGACCTTCACCGGATGGCTGCACTGGGAGAGGAAGGCGTCCTCTGTCTGCTTTCTGACTCAACCAACGCGGAAGTCCCAACCTTTACCAACTCTGAAAAAGTCGTTGGCCAATCCATCATGAAGATTATTGAAGGCATTCATGGACGCATCATCTTTGCTTCCTTTGCATCCAACATCTTCCGTCTCCAACAGGCTGCAGATGCTGCTGTTAAAACTGGCCGCAAGATTGTTGTCTTTGGACGCTCGATGGAAAAAGCTATTGTCAACGGAATTGAGCTTGGCTATATCAAGGTACCACCTGGAACGATTATTGAACCAAGTGAAATCAAAGACTACCCGGCAAACGAAATCCTCATTATGTGTACAGGTAGCCAAGGGGAGCCTATGGCGGCACTGTCTCGTATCGCTAATGGAACCCACCGCCAGGTGCAATTGCAACCGGGTGATACCGTTATCTTCTCATCTAGTCCAATTCCTGGGAATACAACTAGTGTGAATAAATTGATCAATACGATTTCCGAAGCGGGTGTCGATGTCATTCACGGGAAGATCAACAACATCCATACCTCTGGACACGGTGGCCAACAAGAACAAAAGCTCATGTTGCGCTTGATCAAACCCAAATACTTCATGCCTGTCCACGGTGAGTACCGCATGCAGAAGATTCACGCTGGACTTGCGCGTGATTGTGGAGTAGAAAAAGATAACATCTTCATCATGAGCAACGGAGATGTTCTTGCCCTAACGGCTAACTCAGCTCGTATCGCAGGAAGCTTCAATGCTCAAGATATCTATGTCGACGGAAATCGCATCGGAGAAATCGGAGCGGCTGTCCTTCGTGACCGCAAAGATTTATCAGAAGATGGGGTTGTCCTAGCTGTTGCGACAGTTGACTTCAAGTCGAAAATGATTTTAGCTGGACCAGATATCCTCAGCCGTGGCTTCATCTATATGAGAGAGTCCGGTGACCTGATCCGTGAAAGTCAACGCATCCTCTTCAATGCTATTCGAATCGCCTTGAAGAATAAGGATGCCAATATTCAAACCGTACACGGTGCTATTGTCAACGCCCTTCGTCCTTTCCTTTACGAAAGCACGGAACGTGAACCTATCATCATCCCGATGATTTTGACACCAGATGAAGAAAATTAAGTAAAAAGAATGGATGAGACCGGTCGGTCCCATCCATTTTCTTTATATGAAAAATGAGCCAGGTCATCAAACCTAGCTCATTTTTGGATAAATTTGCTTAGTACAAGTCCAAGTAGTTATCAATTTCCCATTGTGAAACAAAGGTTGCATAACTTGCCCACTCGATCCGTTTGGCTTCCAAGAAGCTGGTATAGATATGTTCACCAAGAGCATCCTTAACAACTTCATCTTCGGTCAAGGCTTTCAAAGCATTGTGAAGGGTAGATGGGAGGTCAGTGATTCCAGCTTCTTTACGCTCTTCTGCAGTCATGATGTAGATGTTTTCTTCGATAGGAGCTGGTGCTTCGATTTTGTTTTCAATACCGTGCAAACCAACTTCCAAAAGAACAGCCATAGCAATATATGGGTTGGCCATTGGGTCTACTGAGCGCAACTCAAGGCGTGTTCCCATACCGCGTGAAGCTGGTACACGGACCAACGGTGAACGATTGCGGCCAGCCCAAGCGATGTAAACAGGCGCTTCATAGCCTGGAACCAAACGTTTGTAAGAGTTAACTGTTGGGTTCATGATGGCTGTGTAGTTGTAGGCGTGCTTGATCAAACCGCCAAGGAAGTGATAAGCTGTTTCTGACAACTGCATTCCTTTTGGATCATTTGGATCAAAGAAGGCATTGTTTCCTTCCGCATCAAACAAGGACATATTGCAGTGCATCCCGGAACCAGCGATCCCAAATTTTGGCTTAGCCATAAAGGTTGCATACAAACCATGTTTGCGAGCAATGGTTTTGACAACGAGTTTAAAGATTTGAATCTTGTCACAAGCACGAAGCACTTCATCGTACTTAAAGTCAATTTCATGCTGACCTACGGCCACTTCGTGGTGACTGGCTTCTACTTCAAATCCCATTTTGGTCAAGACGTTAACAATCTCACGACGAGTGTTATCAGCAAGGTCTGTAGGCGCCAAATCAAAGTAACCACCCTTGTCATTTACCTCAAGAGTTGGATCTCCATTTTCATCAAGCTTAAAGAGGAAGAATTCTGGCTCTGGTCCAAGGTTGAAAGATTTGAAGCCAACTTCTTCCATGTGACGAAGAGCACGTTTGAGGTTCCCACGTGGGTCTCCTGCAAATGGTTCCCCTTCTGTTGTATAGACATCACAGATCAATCCTGCGACACTGCCGTTCTCATCTCCCCAAGGAAAGACTGTCCAAGTGTCCAAGTCAGGGTATAGGTACATATCTGATTCGTTGATACGAACAAACCCTTCAATAGAAGATCCATCAAACATAGCCTTGTTTGAGAGAACCTTTTCCAACTGTTCATCTGTCGCTGGAATTTCAACGTTTTTCATGGTCCCTAAGATATCTGAGAACATCAACCGAATAAAGGTTACATTTTTTTCTTTGACTTCGCGACGAATATCTTCAACAGTAATTGACATGTGTGTCTCCTTATGAGTATAGCATTAAGCAAAAAGAATGATCAGCGTAACTGACCATATGGCGATGAGGTCGTATGAAAGCGGCTTTGCTGGAGAATGTCACGGTGAAGGGCCTTGCGGACATCCTTTTCACTGACAATCTTGGCAGCTTGACGTTGAGCTTCTTTCTCAGCAATCCGTTTTTTAATCCCTGCAATATTAAGGCCTTCAGACAAATAATCCTTAATCTCCAACAGGCGATCCATATCGTTGAGAGAAAACATCCGACGATTGCCCTCTGTACGATCTGGAGTAATGAGTTGTTGATCTTCATAGTAGCGAATTTGACGAGCTGTTAAATCTGTCAATTTCATAACACTACCAATCGGAAAGACCGCTAACGTTCGTCTTAATTCCTTTTCTTTCATACAAGACCCCCTTTCTATTCTATTATAACGCAAAAAAAACCGATGTCAAGATTAAAATGTCACATAATCTCACATGGTTTTTCTTCTTTCTTTTATAAAGTCCCGAATCCGATCCACATCTGAATTGACTAAAATCGCAACGAAGACACCGATAAAGGTTTCAAAGATGCGGGCAAAAACATATAGGAACGTTTCTCCTGTTGGAATGGAGAGGGTGATTATGAGCATGGCTGAAACACCACCGATGATTCCAGCTTTATTGTTCATAGCGACGTTTGTCATTATGGTTAACATGGTCGCAATGGGCACAAAAATCAGGGTCACCCAAAAAGCATTGTGGAAAAGAATCTTGATCATAAAGAACAGCAGGGCATAAAAACCACCGATGCTGTTCCCCATCACGCGCGAAGCTCCGAAGTGAACACTCTTATCAAAATCTTCTCTCAAACTAAAGACAGCTGTCAGCGCCCCAATCTGCAAGCCGCGCCAGCCAAAGATACCAAAAATCAATAGAACCAGAAAAACGGCTATCCCTGTTTTGAAGGTTCGCATTCCTAATCGAAATTTGGAACGGTCAAATTTATGTCGTTTAAAGTAATCCATTGTCCCCTATCTTTCTATCTCTTTTATTCTAACATATTTCTAGAAAGGTTCAAGCGGGGAAATGAAGATCGACTAGCTTCCTTCTACTCTACAAAGTCACCTTAAAAACTTCCCTTAGGTGAGTACGGAGGTTAGGTGAAATTATCCAGTGGATGATTTCAGCAATCCAGGAAGTTCCATGACTTAGTTTTGGACCTAAGGTTCCAAAACTCCCGAGTGCTAGAAACAATCATGTTTCTAGCACTTTTCTCACGGCGGAAAGTTTCGGTATTTTCTTGATTAATTTCAAAAATGAGATCTCATTTTATTTCGATACAGAATCACTTAACTTATATAAAAATTAGTTTGTATGCATTCTAAAAGAAGCACCTTTCGGTGCTTCTTCTATGGTTCATGAGGAACCGTCTTATTTTTCAGTCAAGGCTGCAAGTCCTGGAAGAACTTTACCTTCAAGAAGCTCCATTGATGCTCCACCACCAGTAGAGATCCATGAGAATTTGTCTGCACGTCCAAGGTTGATCGCTGCGGCAGCTGAGTCACCACCACCGATGATTGATTTAACGCCTGGTTGTTTAACGATAGCGTCCATTACACCGATTGTACCAGCTTGGAAGTCAGGGTTTTCAAATACACCCATAGGTCCGTTCCATACAACTGTTTTCGCACCAGTCAATGCTTCATCAAATTTAGCGATAGATTTTGGACCGATGTCAAGACCAAGGAATCCTGGGTCTACTGCTTCACCTTCAGTGTCTTTCACTTCAGTGTAGTCAGCAAATGCATTAGCTTCTTTTGAGTCAACTGGCAAAATCAATTTGCCGTTTGCTTTTTCAAGAAGAGCTTTCGCAACATCCAATTTGTCTTCTTCTACAAGTGAGTTACCGATTTCGATACCTTGTGCTTTGTAGAATGTGTAAGTCATACCACCACCGATAAGAACTTTATCAGCTTTTTCAAGCAAGTTTTCGATCACACCGATCTTGTCTGAAACTTTTGAACCACCAAGGATCGCCACGAATGGACGTTCTGGAGCTTCAACTGCTTCTTGGATGTAAGCAATTTCGTTTTCAAGAAGGAATCCAGCAACTGCTTTTTCAACGTTTGCTGAGATACCAACGTTAGATGCGTGTGCACGGTGAGCTGTACCGAATGCATCGTTTACGAAGATACCATCTCCAAGTGATGCCCAGTATTTACCAAGTTCAGGATCGTTTTTAGATTCTTTCTTGCCGTCAACATCTTCGAAACGAGTGTTTTCAACCAAAAGAACTTGTCCATCTTCAAGAGCGTTAATCGCTGCTTCCAATTCAGCACCACGAGTAACACCTGGAAGGAAAGCAACGTCTTGACCCAATTTAGCAGCCAAGTCAGCCGCTACAGGAGCAAGTGATTTACCTTCTTTGTCTGCTTCTTCTTTCACACGTCCAAGGTGAGAGAAGAGGATTGCACGTCCACCTTGTTCAAGGATGTACTTGATTGTTGGAAGAGCAGCAGTGATACGGTTGTCGTTAGTGATCACGCCATCTTTTACAGGTACGTTGAAGTCAACACGAACGAGAACTTTTTTCCCTTTCAAGTCAACGTCTTTAACAGTCAATTTTGCCATTGGATATGACTCCTTCTATTTTTAATACATGATAATTATATCACAAAAGCTGTAAAAGAGGTAGAAAAATAGTGGATTTCTACCTCTTATTAGCAAGTCTGGAGCCATGCTCCTCTATTAGAATCAGCATCATAAAACCTCCCTTGTTTTTTAACAAAGGAGGTTTACGATTCATCATGACCTTTTCAGTCAGTATCAAAACACCTAAAAAGTTACTCTTCTTTCTTCTTGCCAGCCAAGAGGAATCCGCCAAGCGCTGCTAGGAGAACAGCTTCTGCTGCAAACGTAGCCTCTGAACTTGCCGTTGTTGGCAATTCCTTGTCAGTATTCTTGCTAGCTTGATCTTGTTGAGAAGTTCCTTCTTTAGATGGTGTTAAATAGCGACTCAAAACTTGTTGAACTCGTTGATCCAAAAGATCTGGTCCGTTTTCCTTTTGATTCAATGGATCAGTTGGTTTCGTCGGATTCAATTGTTCTGGTGTCGGTTGATTGCCATCCGGTTGTTCTGGTTTTGTTGGATTCTCCGGCTGAACCGGTTGATCTGGTGTCGCTGGTTGATCCGGTTTAGTAGGCTCCTCTGGTTGAATCGGTTGATCCGGTTTAGTAGGCTCCTCTGGTTGAGTCGGTTGATCCGGTCCTTCCGTTTTTGCTGCCTTATAGACAATCGCATAGTGGGTAAAGTGAGGAGCTGTAAAGATAATGGTATCTCCTTCTCGCTCAAAGGCTAAGGATTGAGGTGCTTGACCTTCTGGGAAGAAGAGGACTTGCTCCACTTCTTTATCCTTATCCACAGGGATTTTCACAAGGGATGGATGATGGGTATCGACATCCTGACCACTTGCATCGACTCCTTCGATATCAAAGATAGTCGCTTCTCGTCCCTTCAGCTCTTCTTTTTCTGCCTGATTGGCTTCAACTTTCGCGACTTTTAGTCCCTTAATAGCAGTAGGCTCCAAGTTAGAGAATTGAACTTCGACTCCAGTCGCAGAGTCTACAAAGACAGCCGGCTTATCTTCTTTCAGGAGCGCAATCAAGGTTTCTAAACCTGTTTTTGCGGTTGCAAGCGCTTCAGGAGTGAGCTCTGAAGAGTCTAGGAGTTCTTTATTTTTCTCAACCAGTGCCTGCAAAGCGTCTCCAGAAGGGTGATTTGGTTTGCTTGCTAATAGAGCAGTCGCTTCCTCTGTCAGAGCAGAAAGAGCGTCTTTCTCTTCGACTAGATTAGCTTGTCCATCCAGAGCTTTCAAGAGAGCGGTCAATTGGTTCAACTGCTCATTGACTTGATCTTGTGTGCTGGTATCATGCTCTTTCAAGACTTTTTCAGAAGCAGCCATTCCTGCTAGCAAAGCTTCTTTAACTTCAGGAGTCGCAAATGTAAAGTCTACTTTGGCTTTTGCAGCTTCAGCTTCAGCCAATTTTTGCTTGAGGTATTCATCATTGAGAGCTGGTTTTGGATTGACGAGGACATCAAAGCTTGTGCTAGCTCCTTTGTAATGGACGGTGATGGTTTGACGGCCTTCCTTGCTCGCATCAAATCCAGTTACTTCCACACCTTCATCGGTCAAGGCGTGCGTTTCGGTTGTTTCATCATCAAAGACAACTGTAAAGCGTCCGCCTTCTTTTTCAAATGCTTCTCCGACGATATATTCTACTTTTGGTTTGTCGGTCAATTCTAGACCAGCAACTGCTTTTTCACCTGCTTCCTCTGCACTGACCACAAAAACAGTGAGAGTCTTATCCAATTTCTGACCAAGGTAAGAAACTTCTAGGTGTTGTTCTCCAAGCTTGCTACTGTCAAATCCATGAATCTCTACACCTGAGTTGGTGAGGTTGACCAGTTGATCTGCTTGGCCATCTTTATAATGAACACGGAGAGTCGCCCCTTTCAAGGAAAGAGCATCCCCTTCCCGGTAAACCTTCTTGGTCAAACCATCTTCAAATTGAAGTCCCGCAATTTCTTTATCATTTTTTGGAACTTCGATCGCTAGAACATTACTGATATCTTTACCAGGTTCTTGTGCACGATAGTAGAGAAGAGATGGGGTTGATTCAAAAGCCAGTGGTTTAAAGATCAGATTTCCAGCTTGATTGGCTGTCATGGTCGCAATTGGGCTAGTCGCTTCTTTATCGGCATAAAGAGTCAGTGTGGTATTGGCCGGTACATCTTTGAAGCCGACTTGGACAAAATGATTGCCTAAGTTTTGCGCTGCAGCATGTTTCATCGGGATGTTGACCGTTTCCGTATCCAGACTTTCATACATCTTCCAGTTGTAAATCCGGATGGCTTGCCATGGGGTTCCGTTATCTGCCGTAATGACATGGAGACGCCATTCTTGAGCCTTGATTGGATGGTCGAGTGTAATGTCGGACACATGGGCTTTATTGCCACGAACTTCCTTAGCGAGCTTCCACTCACCCGCTTCATCCTTGTAGTAAAGGTCGAAGTCACGGGTATTCATCTTGCCATCGTCGACAGATTCTCCACCCGCACCGGCATGGTCCATGACCCAACGAACAATGGTCCGTGGTTGTGTCAAGCGAATATCGACGGTTCCGCTCAATTGAGCAGAAGACCATTTATCTGAAAGACTGGTAATGGTACCATTTAACATACCTTCGATGCCTTCACTACCATCCGCATCTGGGAAGCTCGAACCAATGACTTTGGCTCCAATCACCACGTTTGGTGCAAGGGCTTTTGGAAGACTGGTATCTGACACGGTCATACCCCAATCAAAGGCCACAGTTCCTGCATCTGAACGTTGGCCGTTCTTCCCAACTGCCACAACCTTGAGGTCCTGAGTCGTTCCTTCAGCACTTGCTGAACGGCTAACTTTTGGTAGATAGACGGTTGTCGCAGAAGACCCTGTTAAGAGACGCCAGTTGTCGCCGTCTTTTTCATAGACTTCATAATAATCTGCGTCCGCAACCCCTTTAAAATTAAGGACAGCCTCCGCTTCCTGGGCATTTTGCAGGCGTTTTGCCCGAACAGTCACTTCAGATGGGGCTACTGGTTTTTCTTGGTTGGACGTAATCGACAATTGACCGAGGTTGAACTTGTAATCTTTGACATCTGCATCATGATCAAAGAACATCTTAACGGCATAAATAGTCTTACCCGCCAAGCCTCCCAAATCAAAGGTTTGAGTAGACCAATCCGCACTCGGTGTCAATTCCTTCCATTCGTATTCAGAGTAGTCTTCTTTTGTGGCAACAGCTACCCAAGCAGCAGCTCCGACCCCACCCTTGTGAGACACACTTAATTTTGTCGTTTCTGTCACAGGAATCTTAGTAGAATAGAGCATAACATTTTGACTGCTATTAGCTTTCAAATCCCCTTCAAAGGTTAAAGAGTTCCCTCCATTGTAGGCTTGATCAAAATCATAGCGCCCTTTCAATGGCGTACTATCTTCACTATGCTCTACCCACCAACGCCAGGTTGGAAGGTAGCCAGATACAGAACGGTAGTTCCACTCCCCTTCTTTAGAAATCTTGCCATCCACAAACCAATGTTTGCCGTGGCCTGTATTAAAGGACGTATTGAAATCAGCACTTGTAATTGGAGTTTTATCCACTACTAGATTGGACATCCCGTACCAAGATTGGTCTGCTGGTTTTCCTTTGGTTGGATCCCCTTGGAAACCAGTCCAGAATAGATCTTCATGGGTATGGTAACCTTCTCCTGTCTTTCCTAGACCTGTAATGGTATCAGGTGCATAAAGCCCAAGAGATAGACGCAACTTGCCATGCTCATCTAGAATCGCATTCCAGTCGACATTGGTCTTATAAGAACCTCCTTTTTGAAGTTCGAGACCCGCTAAAACATCATAAGGATTGCGGTTAATCCATTTGGCTGTACTAATCGAATAATCAACTTCTGATTTGCCCCAGTTAAAGTTGGCAAAGAAGGTATCAACTGGATTTTCGCCATTTTCAGGCTGCATGAAATTGTAGTTGTATTCACCCAGTGCATTTTCATGGTAGCGACCATATTCATAAGTCATGGCATCATACCAAGAATACTTGATCGGATAGTTGACGCTCTTCGCATATTCCTTGGTATAAAGAAGGAAATCTCTTAATTTTGGCCCCAAAGGCTCTACTAAGTTCCCTGTTGTTTCTTGGTTGATAAAGTAGCCATCGAAACCATAGTACTTGGCTAGATCAACCAATTTCCGAGCAATCGGGAAGGTTTTTGAGCCTTCACTATCTTCTTTCAAGGTTTCTGCAAAGCGCTCTTGATCCTTGATGCTACTAGACCAGTTGTAGAAGAGTGTCCCGTAGATGGGAACCCCATTTCGGTGAGCCGCATCAATCACGTCTGCTGAAGGGACAAGTCCTTCCCAAAAGACCATAGAATCCAAATATTGCCAGTAGTCAAAAGCATAAGCCTTAAACTCTTCCCCACCGACGGAAGCATGATCCTTAGCCTTTGAGTTCATGTTAGAAAGGGCTTGGATCTTTGCATCTGGGTTGGCTTGCTCGTTAATTTGCTTCCCTTGAAAACGGCTAGCAAGGTGGACACTTGCTCTGTTCAAATCATCATCCACTCGTTTTCCTGGTTCCCACTTCAAGAGATCGTCCCAGGTATCGAACTTAACTTCTTTCGGTCTTAATTGTTTTTCTTCATTGGTTGGTAAATCTTCTACTTTTTCTGCGACTGCTTTTGGTTGTTCCGTCGCTGAAACGGCTGGAGTATCTGTCGTCGTCGGGCTAGCTTCTGTACTTGCAGGACCTGATTCTGGAGTTGCTGGAGTTGCTACCTCAACTGGTTTTGCTGTTTCTGCAGTTGGCAAAGCAGCATCTGCAGTGTAGACTCCCGCTTCTCTGATCAAATGATTGACATCTTCCGTATTTGCTGTGGAAGCTTCTAAGGGTTGTTCATTAGTCGCATGCGTCTCATCTGCTAAGACTGCCCCCGTTCCTAAAAATGCCAATCCAATCAATGCAGAACATACTCCCACACTAAACTTTCGGATACTAAAACGTTGTTGTTTTTCAAATTGATGACCTTTCATCTTGACCTCCATCTTATTTTACTGATTTCCAATCTCCTAAAACACTCCTCCTTCACTCGCGTGCAATCGCTTACATTTTTTGAATTGGAAATCTTCACTCAGATTTAGTTTACCCCTTTAAAGAGAGGTCTGTCAATTCATTTTAGCAAATCCTATAATAAGGTGAGGAGGAACTAAAAAAAGTACAAAAAAAGAGGAGGTTACCCTCCTCTCATCATACAGATGAATTATTTAGCAATTTTTGCGAAGTATTCAAGAGTACGAACAAGTTGTGCAGTGTAAGACATTTCGTTGTCATACCATGAAACAACTTTAACCAATTGTTTACCGTCAACGTCAAGAACTTTAGTTTGAGTTGCGTCAAACAATGAACCGTAAGCCATACCTACGATATCTGAAGATACGATTGGATCTTCTGTGTAACCGTATGATTCGTTAGATGCTGCTTTCATAGCTGCATTTACTTCATCAACAGTAACGTTCTTTTCAAGAACTGCAACCAATTCAGTAACTGATCCAGTTGGAGTTGGAACGCGTTGTGCAGATCCGTCCAATTTACCGTTCAATTCTGGGATTACAAGACCGATAGCTTTAGCAGCACCAGTTGAGTTAGGAACGATGTTAGCTGCACCAGCGCGAGCACGACGAAGGTCACCACCACGGTGTGGTCCGTCAAGGATCATTTGGTCACCAGTGTAAGCGTGGATAGTAGTCATCAATCCTTCTACAACACCGAAGTTATCTTGAAGAGCTTTAGCCATTGGAGCCAAGCAGTTTGTAGTACATGAAGCACCAGAGATAACTGTTTCAGTACCATCAAGAATGTCATGGTTAGTGTTAAATACAATTGTTTTAACGTCGTTTCCACCAGGAGCAGTGATAACAACTTTCTTAGCTCCACCTGGGTGCAAGTGTTTTTCAGCAGCTTCTTTCTTAGCAAAGAAACCAGTTGCTTCAAGAACGATTTCTACACCGTCGTTAGCCCAGTCGATTTGTTCTGGATCACGTTCAGCAGAAACTTTAACGAATTTACCGTTAACTTCGAATCCACCTTCTTTAACTTCCACAGTACCGTCGAAACGACCTTGAGTTGTGTCATATTTCAACAAGTGTGCAAGCATAACTGGATCTGTAAGGTCGTTGATGCGAGTAACTTCAACACCTTCTACGTTTTGGATACGACGGAAAGCAAGACGACCGATACGACCGAAACCGTTAATACCAACTTTAACTACCATTCGTGATTTCCTCCTTATGAAAATCAAAAAATTTTTTATGTGAAAAGAGTAACTTGATAGGTTACAAATCATCTTTCAACAATATTATTATATACTTTCTTCCCCTAAAATGCAACTGATTTCATTAGGATTAGAAATATTACACAAACTTTCATATTCATTTTCACTATCTCTTATGAGGAAGAGGTCTTAAACTCTTTTCGAATCAAAAAAGCTTTCCTCCTATGAGGAAAGCTTTTAGCTAGACGGTAAAATTATGCTTCACCTTTAGCTTTTTTAATGATTTCTTCTTGTACTGATTTCGGTACATCTTCGTAGTGGTCAAATACCATCATGAACGTACCACGTCCTTGAGTTGCAGAACGAAGGACAGTAGCGTAACCGAACATTTCAGCAAGTGGTACATAAGCACGAACGATTTGGCTTGCACCGTGTGCTTCCATACCGTCTACACGTCCACGACGAGCAGTTACGTGACCCATAACATCCCCAAGGTTTTCTTCAGGAACTGTGATGGTTACAAGCATCATTGGTTCAAGGATAGCTGGTTGTGCTGATTTAGCTGCTTCTTTAAGAGCAAGAGATGCAGCGATCTTGAAGGCAGTTTCAGATGAGTCGACATCGTGGTATGAACCATCGTAAAGCTTCGCTTTCACGTCAACCATTGGGTAACCCGCAAGAACACCGTTCGCCATAGATTCTTGAAGTCCTTTTTCTACTGCAGGGATGAATTCACGTGGAACCACACCACCGACGATCGCATTTTCGAACTCGAATCCTTTACCTTCTTCGTTTGGAGTAAATTCGATCCAAACATCACCAAACTGACCTTTACCACCAGATTGACGTTTGAAGAATCCACGTGCTTGTGTAGAAGCGCGGAATGTTTCACGGTAAGATACTTGAGGAGCACCAACGTTAGCTTCAACCTTGAATTCACGTTTCATACGGTCAACAAGGACATCCAAGTGCAACTCACCCATACCAGAGATAACTGTTTCACCAGTTTCAGGGTTTGTTTCAACGCGGAATGTTGGATCTTCTTCAGCCAATTTTTGAAGGGCGATACCCATCTTATCTTGGTCTGCTTTAGATTTTGGCTCAACCATCAATTGGATAACTGGTTCTGGAACTTCGATTGACTCAAGGATAATTTTCGCTTTTTCATCTGTCAATGAGTCACCAGTTGTTGTATCTTTCAAACCAACAGCAGCTGCGATATCTCCAGAGTAAACTGTTTCGATTTCCATACGAGTGTTGGCGTGCATTTGAAGGATACGTCCAATACGTTCACGTTTACCTTTAGATGTGTTCAATACGTAAGAACCTGAGTTCAAGACACCTGAGTAAACACGGAAGAATGTCAAACGACCTACGAATGGGTCAGTCATGATCTTGAAGGCAAGAGCTGCGAATGGCTCTTCATCAGATGCTGGACGTTCTTCTTCTTCGTCTGTATCAGGGTTTACACCCTTAATTGCAGGGATATCAAGTGGGCTTGGAAGGTAGTCAAGGACTGCATCCAACATCAATTGAACCCCTTTGTTCTTGAAGGCAGAACCACACAATACTGGGAAGAATTCAACATTGATAGTTGCTTTACGGATAGCAGCCTTCAATTCTTCGTTAGTGATTTCTTCACCTTCAAGGTATTTCATCATCAAGTCTTCATCAGTTTCAGCAACTGCTTCAACCAATTTTTCACGGTATTCTTGAGCTTGGTCAAGGTATTCAGCTGGGATATCTTCTTCAAGAATATCTGTACCAAGGTCGTTGGTGTAGATTTCAGCTTTCATCTTGATCAAGTCGATGATTCCACGGAAGTCATCTTCTGAACCGATTGGCAATTGAATTGGGTGTGCGTTTGCTTGAAGACGATCATGAAGTGTGCTTACTGAGTAAAGGAAGTCAGCACCGATTTTATCCATCTTGTTCGCAAATACGATACGAGGAACACGGTATTCAGTCGCTTGACGCCAAACTGTTTCTGTTTGAGGCTCAACACCTGATTGTGAGTCAAGAACCGTTACAGCACCGTCCAAAACGCGGAGTGAACGTTGTACTTCGATCGTGAAGTCCACGTGTCCTGGTGTGTCGATGATGTTAACACGAGTGTCTTTCCATTGAGCGGTTGTCGCAGCAGATGTGATAGTGATACCACGTTCTTGCTCTTGCTCCATCCAGTCCATTTGTGACGCACCTTCGTGAGTTTCACCGATTTTGTGAATCTTACCAGTGTAGTAAAGGATACGCTCAGTTGTAGTTGTTTTACCAGCATCGACGTGGGCCATGATACCGATATTACGAGTTTTTTCAAGTGAAAATTCGCGTGCCATGAGGTTTTGTTCTCCTATATTTTTTATTTCTATACTATTATAACATGATTTAACAAAAACGGATAGGCAGGACCTACCCGTTCTCATTGTTTATCCTGTTTGGTTGGTTTCAACTTGCAAGATGGTAAGTTGAATTGTACTCGGGCTAAAGTTAGTTAGCCGATTTGAGCCGGAACGGGATGCTGTGTGAAAAAGATAAACTTCCTTGTATTCGTCGAATACTGCGTCAGTTTCCTATTTTCACCTTGCATCCTTACCGTTCCTAGCATCATGATCTTACCAGCGGAAGTGTGCGAAGGCACGGTTAGCTTCAGCCATACGGTGAGTGTCTTCACGTTTCTTAACAGCTGCACCAGTGTTGTTTGCAGCATCCAAGATTTCTTTAGCAAGGCGGTCAACCATTGTGTGCTCACCACGTTGACGAGCGATGGTTACCAACCAACGAAGTCCAAGTGTTGTACGACGTTCTGGACGAACTTCAACTGGGACTTGGTAGTTAGATCCACCAACACGACGTGCACGTACTTCAAGTACAGGCATGATGTTTTCCATTGCTGTTTCAAATACTTCAAGCGCGTCATTTCCAGTAGCTTCTTTGATTTGCTCAAAAGCACCGTAAACGATTGAAGCTGCTGTACCACGTTTACCATCAAGCATAACGCGGTTGATAAGACGAGTAACTAGTTGTGAATTGTAAAGCGGATCTGGCAATACATCGCGCTTTGGAGCTCTATTTTTACGACTCATTTCTCTTTATCCCCTTTCCTTATGCTTTTGGACGTTTAGTACCGTATTTAGAACGGCCTTGTTTACGATCGTTAACACCTGCAGTATCAAGTGCACCACGGACGATATGGTAACGTACCCCTGGAAGGTCTTTTACACGTCCACCACGAAGAAGCACCACGCTGTGCTCTTGCAAGTTGTGTCCGATACCTGGGATGTAGGCAGTAACTTCGATCAAGTTGCTCAAACGTACACGAGCGAATTTACGAAGGGCAGAGTTAGGTTTTTTAGGTGTCATTGTTCCAACACGAGTTGCAACACCACGTTTTTGTGGTGAAGAAACGTTTGTTTGAACTTTTTTATGACTGTTGTAACCAACGTTCAAAGCTGGTGATTTAGATTTTTCTACTTTTGATTTACGCGGTTTGCGAACCAATTGGTTAATTGTAGGCATCTACATTCTCCTGTATTTTTTTATTTTTGGTGATGATACACTTGGTGACAGCTATCATCTGTGTGTACTTTTGCAACATTTGTCAGCACGTCCCTGTACACTCTTGAGAGACCAAAAGTAAAAAGTACCGTCTATTATTGTAACATAGCGGTACTTTCACTGTCAAGATTTTTTTCTCTTTTTTGCACGATTGCTTCTTCTTAAAATCGCGCTAGATTATTGTTCAGTTTGTTGCGTTACAGCTGGTGTGGTAGCATTTGAAACCTGAGGAACCTCATTGGACTGATACTGAGGGACTTCTGCGGGAACGACTTGTTGAGGTTGAACTGTTTGGCTAGCTTGATTCGTATCAGTTGATTGAGTATTCTGATTGGTTTGCATTCCGTAATAGTCTACAATGTACTGAATACGAGCTTGAAAGGCCTGTTTCTTGGTTTCGTCCTTCACTTTTTCTACAGCCTCTTGCGCAGCGGTTAAGGTTTCTTGAGTTGCTGTGGTTTCAAAATGAGCGACTGCTTTTTCAGCAACTTCAAGGATTTTCGTTTCCTCTTCTTCTTTGGCTTTTTTAGGATCTTTCTTCTTAATAGGAAGAGAACCTGTTTTTTTGGTTTCTTGTTTTACCACTGTGACCTGGTCTGCAGAATTTTTACGAACCGTATAAAGCCCACCGACAAGAACTCCAGTCAAGATGAATATCGTTGCCAATCGAAGCCATAGGGGACTACGATCAAAACGGTCTAAAATTGTTTTCATTTTCCTTTCTCCCTCTCCAGCCTTAGTTCTTATCGAAAATATTTCCGATTTCTACATCAATTTTATTTTCTGCTACATCAATGTTGGTCACACGTAGAAGTGACTTGTGATCGAATAAATCTTTACTTCTAGCCGAAGCATTGTCCGCAAAAATAGCGACTCCTGCCAACTCTGAATCGAACTCAGCTAAGAGGCTAACCATCCCACTGATCGTTCCCCCTCCTTTAAGGAAGTCATCGACAATCAAGACACGGCTTCCAGCTTTCAAACTACGTTTGGATAGGAACATTTTCTCAATCCGATCGCCACTGGAACCAGATACGTAGTTGACACTGACCGTTGAGCCTTCTGTAATTTTCAAATCGCGTCGTACAATGACAAAAGGAACATTTAAGACATTGGCTACCGCGTTTGCTAATGGGACACCCTTAGTGGCTACCGTCATGACAGCATCGATTTTTTGATCTCGGAAGGCCTTGGCAATAATGCGACCAATATTATTTAAGATTTTTGGATCACTTAGCAAATCCGAAAGGTAGATATAACCACCTGGTAAAATCCGGTTACTTTCTGACAATTGATTGCACAAATTTTGGACGATTTCTTTTGAATCTGCATCCGAAATCGATGGTGTAAAGATGACCCCTCCACCTGCACCGGTAAGAGTTTCAATGCTTCCAATTTCCATTTCTTCAAAGGCCCGTTTAATAATGACAATGTCCTCAGAAATAGATGATTTGGCAGATTCGTATCTTTCGGCAAATGTATTTAAACTCGTCAATTCGTAGGGATGATTAATCAAGTAATTCGAGATTACAACCATCCGCTCACTTCTTCTTAGCTTCATTTTCTCTCCACATAGTTTTTTTATTGTATTATACCATATTATACCAAAAAACGAACATTGTTAGTCTCACAACATTCGTTTTTGGTTTTTTTACTAACAAACCAAGAGCAGGTTATTTAAGGCCAGTTTATTAGGAATCTTTTAAATTTGGCTTATAGAAGGAGCGATTGTCCAAGGCAAAAATCTTATTGGTCATTTCACCAGGGCCTACTAAAGCTAAGGCAGAAGTCATCATCATCATTTCTGCATCTAGGTTATCAATCATATGGATGATCTCGGCTTCCATGATTTTTGGACGAACCGGGCTACCATATTCTAGTAAACCATGGTGACTCAAAATCACATGGCGCAACACAATCACATCTTCTTTTTGATCGTAAATCTTTAACTCTTGTAAGACCTTGGTAATTTCTTCATCGATGAGAGCGATGTGCCCGATGAGGTTCCCTCGAACTGTATACTCTGTATTTTCAGGCCCTGATAGCTCCAGTACCTTGGCAAGATCATGGAGCATGATGCCGGCATAGAGGAGACTCTGGTTTAATTGAGGATAAACCTGAGAGATGCTCTCAGCCAAACGAACCATGGTGGCTGTATGATAGGCTAAGCCAGTCTCAAAAGCATGGTGGTTGGTTTTGGCTGCAGGATATGAGTAGAACTCTTTGTCGTACTTGCTGTATAGCGCCCGCACCACACGTTGCCAAACTGGATTTTCTATTTTGAAAATCATTCCCGATAGGTAATCTTTCAAATCGACTGGATTTACCGGAGGTTTTTCCTTAAAGTCTGCTGGATTTGATGGCTCCCCACTTTGAGGTAAGCGCAAGGTTAACTGATTGACCTGAGGCGTATTGTTGTAGACCTCCCGACGGCCACTCATATGAACCACACGCCCAGCCTGAAATTGCTCCACATTATGTGGCTGAGCATCCCACAATTTTCCTTCAATCGTGCCTGTCTCATCTTGGAAGACAAAGGCAAGATAGTTCTTTCCAGCACGTGTCTGACGAACATCTGCTGACTTAATGAGGTAGAAGCCTTCAAATAATTCGTCTTTTTTCATTTGATTAATTTTGACCATCATCTTCTCCATCTTCTAAATTCAATAGGCTTGCTATATCTAGATTCTCTGACGTTTCAATGTTTCGGAGTGTGCGCTCGATAGCATTTGTTCTTCGGTTTAAGAGGTCATCAATGTTGCCAGAGGCATGCTTCAACTGCCGTTGGGTCTTTTCTAAAACGCCTCCAAATTTTTGGAACTCCGTCTTGACGGATGCAAGGACCTTGCTAATATCATCCGCACTTCGTTGAATATTCAGGGTCTTAAATCCAACCGATAGGGAATTCAACAAGGCTGAAAGCGTACTTGGCCCCGCGACGACGATCTGTTCCTCTCTTCGGAGGCGATCAAAGAAGGCTGGATCGCGGACCACTTCTGAATAGAGGCCTTCCGTCGGTAAAAAGAGAATCCCAAAATTAGTGGTAGCAGGCGGATAGAGGTATTTTTGATGAATGTCCTTGGCAAATTGTTTGATACTAGCCAATAGGAGCTTGCGACAACGCTCAATCTCCTCTTTCTCTCCACTTTCATAGGCTTCTTCCAGTCGGTAATATCCCTCCAGAGGAAACTTAGAGTCGATTGGCAGATAGACGTATTCCCCTCTTACCTGACCAGGCATCTTGATTGCATACTCGACGCGTTCGCTGGAATGGGGAACTGTTACGAACTCTCTCTCGTATTGGGCGGGAGTTAGGATATCTTCGATGATCTGGCCCAGTTGGAGTTCTCCCATAATCCCACGGGTTTTGGTATTGGAGAGGACCTTATTGAGACTCCCCACATCTCTAGCGACCGTCTGCATTTCCCCAAGACCTTTATTGACCGACTCCAATTGTTTGGAGACTGTCTCAAAAGAGGTTTGAAGACGACTGTGCAAGGTTTTTTCCAACTTTTCTTCGACCGTTTGACGCATCTGCTCCAAGCGCAAATCATTGGAAGCTTGAATCTGTTGCATCCGCTCGTCCGTTTTGTCTCGGTTTTTAGTGAAATTCTCAGCAAGTTCTGCTCGTAAAGCAGTCGTTTGCTGATGCATTTCTGTCCGTAATTCCATAAGACGGTCACTGATCGCCATCTCTATCTGCTGACCAGTGATTTGCTGAGCTTGTCGCTCTCTTTCAAATCGGTAATCCAGCTGATCCGAAAGATGATCTTCTTGGTCCTCCAGTAAGTCACGGACCTGTTTGTTATCAGCTGTCCGTTGCTGGTAGAGCAAGAAGAGCAAGACAAGATTTCCCACTCCTAATACAAAAAGGATTAATTCCATCTTATTTCCCATCCTTGCTATAAATGATAAGGGCGTAGCCTCGATCAACGGTTAAGGTAATCGGCTGATTGATAAACTCGTTGGAACCATAAATAGCCTTTTTAAAATAATTGGTCTGATTTAGGGGATACTTGGCTCCTTCAATCTGGAAGGAAGCTCCCTCAACTGGCATAAAAGCTACATAGATATAGCCTGCTATAGGCAGAATGGTATGGCAGCCTACTGGACGATAGCAGAGATAATTTTGTTGGTCCATCAAGTAAAGTTGCGACATAAAGGGTGCAATCTCTGGATCGCTGGGCAAAAAAACGCTGGCCAAGTGGTGATCCAGGCGACCACCAAAGGCTCCAAAAATTAGGATTTCCGCTTGAGGCCAACGTTCTAATACTTCCTTAATCGCTAATTCCAGATCCGTATCATTTTTTTCTGCTACCGAGGTCCGTAATTCATGAGCCGCAGATTGAATACTCTGGAATTCCTCTGGCTCGACAGAGTCAAAATCTCCAACTGCTAAAGATAGTTCCAATCCTTGCTCTAATAGGAAAAGGCAACCTGCATCCACTCCGACATAAACATCCAAGTCTAGCGGAATGGCTTCCACTCGGCCTCCAGCTACAATCGCAACCTTAGTCTTGGATGGCTGCTCGAAGGGTTTGAACTCGTTCATTCACATCTCCATTAAACACATAGGAACCTGCTACAAAGACGTTTGCTCCTGCTTCTTTCGCAGCGTGAATCGTCTTATCATCAATTCCCCCATCGACTTCAATATCGAAATCCAAGCTTTTTTCTTCACGCAATTGAACCAATTGACGAATCTTATCCATGGTTTCTGGCAGGAAGGCTTGCCCACCAAATCCTGGGTTGACAGTCATGACAAGTACTTGGTCTACCAAGTTCAAGATGTGTTGGATACTTTCAACAGGGGTCCCTGGATTGATGACCACACTTGGTTTTACCCCTGCCAAGCGAATTTTTTGAAGGGCCCCATGGATGTGTGGAGTCGCTTCTACGTGAATGCTAATGATATCTGCCCCGGCACGCGCAAACTCTTCAATATGTTGCTCAGGATTGGTAACCATCAAGTGGCAGTCAAACACTAACTTGCTGTGAGGACGCATACTAGCAACTACACCAGCTCCAAAGCTGATATTAGGCACAAAGTGGCCGTCCATCACATCGATGTGAGCGTACTCCGCACCAGATGCTTCTAATTTTTTCAATTCACTTTCAAAATTTGCATAATCTGCACTCAAAATAGAAGGGGCTAATTTGTTTGTTTTCATATTATTCAGATCTCCTTATTTGGGTAATTTTTTCGATACTTTTTTATAGGTTTCTCGTCTGTTTTCGATCTCACTCAAAAACTGTAAGTAATTCTCAAAACGGAAGGAAGCAATAATCCCTTCCTCGACTGCAGGCTTGACGGCACAGGATGGTTCATGTGTATGGGTACAAGTACGGAACTTGCAATCTTGGCTTACCTTGGCGATATCTGGAAAAGCATGATTCAAATCTTCCGCATTATCGACTTCGTAATCTAAAGAGGAAAAGCCAGGGGTATCCGCAATTTTGCCCCCATTGAGATCATAGAAACTGACAGCTCGTGTCGTATGGCGACCTCGTCCAAGACTATCAGAGATCTCTCCTGTCTCTAGTTCCAACTCTGGAGCCAAGGTATTCAAGAGGGTGGATTTCCCCACTCCTGTTTGGCCAATAAAGACCGTTACCTGATTCTTCAAGAGAGGCAAGAGCTCTTCCTTGTCAGTGACAAAGTCATACCCCATTTTGCGATAGACTTCCTGGAAAGGAAGCATCTCAGCTGGATCTTCTAGTAAGTCCATTTTTGAAATATAGACAATCGGATGAATCACTTTTTGTTCCAAGAGGACCAAAAATCGGTCCAATAAATTAACATTAAAATCTGGCTCTTTGGCAGACATGATGACGACAGCCTGATCTATATTCACAATCGGCGGACGGACTAAGCTATTCTTTCTTGGGAATATTTTTAAAATATAGCCTTCCGAATTTTCTTCGGCTGAAAATTCTACCTTATCTCCAACGTAGGGAGTTTGTCCCTTTTTCCGGAAATTTCCTCGGGCGCGTGTTTGGTAAATTTCTCCCTCGCACTCCACATAATAAAAACCGGCCAAGGCTTTAACAATCGTTCCTTGCAACTGGCACTCCTTTAAAGTTAATACTACCATTATATCAAAAAATATACGATAGCGCTTGCGAACCTTAAATTCTATATATATTAGAATTTTATATCACCTTAAGAGTCAGTACAGAATCACTATATAAATTCTGTTACTATTTTTTCTTGGCATTTCTTCTAAAAAGAGTATAATAGAACTATGCGGAGGTGGTGGAACGGCAGACACGCATGCTTCAGGCGCATGTGCCCCTTCGGGCGTGAGGGTTCAAATCCCTTTCTCCGCATCTTGGAAAGGTAGCTCAGCTCGGTACGGCACCGGACTCGATTACCAACGACAACAGCGAATTGTTGAGTGTGTAACTTTGCTCGTGAAATCCTAGAAATCTTTTGGCGAAAGTTTTTTAAGTCTTGAATTGTGCACCTAGTTTGACAATTCAGGACAAATGAATAACCATGTCGCCCTACTAACGTTGAGGAGAAATATTTATGCCTGATTTTGCTAAAATAGATAAAAAGTCTGTATATACTACGATCATTGGTTTGTTTCTAATGGCAGTATTGTCTTTGACAAAGATAATACCTGAACTTTCTTTGTCAGGTCTCACTGTACTGATTGGTATTCTCTTTTTCTTTGTTCTTGAACATTTTGATAAAAAATCACATATAGAATCAGGTTTGCGCTTTAAATCATTTTTCGATGATCTGAAAAAACAAGGGGTAATTCTTTTGGTCTTGCTTCCTGTAGGAACCGCCGCAGCAACTTTGCTTATCGGCGATATGATATTCAAGGGCGCTTTTGCTAGTCATGTTTTGGGAAGAACGGATGGTATGTTATCCTTCGATAAAATACCGCTCCTTATGGTTCAAATAGTAATCGCAGCCTTGGGGGAAGAAATTGCATGGAGAGGTTTCTTTCTTGGTAAGTCAATGAGAATTATACCATTTTGGCTTTGTGCCATTCTATCTTCTTTATTGTTCGCGATAGCCCATATTTCTAGTGGAAGCGTTGAGCTTGTAAGCTACGATATTTTCATGATTTTTGTTGATAGTATCATCTATGCAATGATTTATAAAAAGTCTGGGAATTGTTTGATTTCTACACTTTCTCATATTCTTGGAAATGCAACAGGAATTCTTTTGCTAATGATGTATAGCTAGACAGATTTTAATGTTATCTAGCTAATAAAGGATTTTCATTATAGGGAGGAAATGGTCACTATCAGCAAAAGTGGGCTAGATGACTTGATTTATAAAAGTATGGTTTATTTGATTAAGTTTCAATAGGTAAAGATTAGTATATTCTTGTTGAGTGATTTTATTTTATGAAGGTTGTTTATAGTTGAAAGGGGGAAATAGATGGTCTCTAAACTTGATACAGCTTGGAACTTGTTTCTGGAGGGAAAAACATCAGAAGCTAAAAAGTTGGTTGAACAAGATTTTTCCATTGATACCTGTACAGATTTTAGCCTTTTAAATCTGATGGGGTATTTATTATTGGCAGAAAAAGACTATGCCTCGTGTACCCGTATCTTTGAGAAATACATTTTATTAGCTCAACAAAATGAAGATAAAGAACATGAACACATTGGCTTACATCAATTAGCGATGATCTACAGAGATCAGGGTGATTTTCATAAGGCTTTAAAGCTCATTGAAGATGAAGAGAAGATAATTGAAGAGCATTTTCCCAATGATAATCTAAAGAAAGCTATAAATAACTACGAACAAGGCTATGTGAGATTGAAATTAAACAATCTTGATGAAGCTCTTACATTCATGAATCTGTCACTGGAACAATCTTTAGAGACTGATGATGTGATTTCTCAGGCTTGTAGCTACAGAGGGTTAGGTGAGATCTATTTAGCCTTGGAAGATACGGAATTATCCCATAGACATTTCAAACGAGCTATAGAACTTTTCGAAAGTGTTGAAGAGTTTGAAGGGATAAAGGAAATTGAGGAATTGATTAATCGATGATTTGGCATTTAGATTTTGCCATTAGTTTGTTTTTGCTTTGAAACTATGTTAGTCTAAGTTGCTAGTATTTTAAAAAGACAAGGTGTTTTATCCTTGTCTTTTTCGTTTTAGTATTGCTTTTGTTTCAATGTCAATAAGTATGTTCTTTTTGAATCAGTAACTATTCCAATTTATCTATCTTGAAATAAATAAAATCCCTTTGTAATACTATAAAAAATAACTAACAAAGAAATAACTATAAGACTCGGTTGCCAGAAACCTGATATATCTACTAAACTACGGCCTAAAAGTTGGCCAATAAAGCTAACTAAAATTAAAATAATTAAATTGAAAACTACTGATACTAATAAAATTAATACCGAATGTATTATCGCCTCGGCTATACGTATTTTAAAAAGTTGTAATCTTGAAACTCCCAGTGTCTTTAATTGTTTAATGTCCTCAATATCTTTATTAGAAGATAAAATTGTAAGAGAAATAGAACTAGTAATAATCAGAATAATTGGAGCAGACAGATAAGCAATAAAGGAAGCCCTTGCTTCTTGTACACCGTTTGCTGTATTCATGAATGAATACATATTTTGGGTGTAAAGAATAAACCCAGAAATGAGAGTTACTCCCATGCTCATTGAAGTTTGTATACTTTTCAAATAGCTAGGATTGGATAGTATATCCCAAAAGCCTGTATTGATTACATAATTTTCAGTTGGAAATATCCTCATTAAAAATTTTATTAGAAACATTTGAATTGATGGAGATAGTGATTGAATAATAAGGATGTGAATAATTAATAAAAATAATATTATGCTTGACTGTGTTGCAATTATTACTTTGTTTCTGATAAAACCTGCTGAAACAATAAAACCTATACATAGTAACCATAGGAATAAATTAACAGAGATGTTAACAAAACCAGTTATTGTAACTTTTCTTTTTTTCTTTTTTGGTTTTAATATTGATGCTATTTTAAGTATTCGACTTGAATAAAAGTAAGCTCCTATCCCGACAATTGTTGGGACTATAAAAACACTCAATAAAATTGATTGAATGTTGGCTGTAATAACTAAATCAGGTAACTCATCTCTTCCTAATAAATTTTGTAAAAATTTGTAGTAACCATCTGCCATGAAGAATGAAAGTATTGTACCAATACTACTAACAATCACTGCCATTAAATAAAACTGTCCAGATACTAATAAAGATAGCTGAGTTCTGCTTGCGCCTAAGATAGCCCATAATTGGTAATCCTTTTTAAAGATATCTATTAGCAGTCTTATATTATTTGAAATAAGGAAAAATAGAGTAGTCCCGCCAAAAACTATTAGCATTTGAAAAAGTTGTGAAGCGTTAATATTAGCAGTCTTTATTGAACTAGCAATACCAAATGAAGATGTTCCAACAATCAGGCTAGATACAAATAGTAATGGTATTGTTCCTAACCATTGTCTTTTTGAGTACTGAAATTGGTAAATGATTAATTTTAGCATAATAAATCCTCCTCAAATTAATCTTTACTACTTTCAAGTGCTTGGTAGAGCTCATCAGCTGAAGGTTTAATAATTTGTCGAGATATTTTTCCGTCTTTTAAAATGAGTGCTCTGTCAGTTTTTGAAGCCAACTCAATATCATGAGTGACCATAAAAACACATTTTCCTTGACTCGCTAAATTACAAAGTGTTTCAAAAATAAGTCTTCTTGAGACGCTGTCCAGAGCTCCTGTTGGCTCATCAGCAAAAATAATTTTACTATCAGCTATTATTGCACGAGAAATAGCCACTTTTTGCTGTTCTCCACCTGATAAGGTAGCAACTAATGACGATAGTTCTGCTTTAAAATTTAAACTATCCAACATTTTTTTAACTTTATTGCTATCAACACTCTTTCCTGAAAGTCTCAGAGGAAGTGTAACATTTTCTAGAACAGGTAGAGCGGGTACCAGATTATAATTTTGAAAAATAATTGCAATATCTTGCCTTCTAAATTTAGCAAGTTTCCCTTCTTTTAAAGTGTATGGATTCACACCATTGATAACAACTTCGCCACTTGTTGGTTCAGATAAACTTGATAAACAACTTAATAAAGTTGACTTTCCAGAACCACTGACACCAAGGATTGATACAAATTCCCCATAATTGACAGATAAAGAAACATCTTTCAAAATAGAGACAGTTTTATCTTGTCCTAGTAAAAATTCTTTTGAAAGATTTGTGACTTCAACAGCTAGATTATTAACCATAATAAATCCTCCTGGTCCCAGCGTCATATTTGATTTAATTATACAATATTGGAATCCTGTTAATATCAAGTAAGTAACTTATGAAACGTATTTTTAATGGATAAAATTTCTATTTCCTCTGGATCTCGTATAAAGGTCATTAGCGAACTAAGAATTTTTTCTATTTTCATAATAGTATCATAAACGAGGTTTCTTTGAAAGCGAAATCATAACTTTATTAAGATGTACAGCTATTCCATACAAAATTTAAACATAAAACTTAGGTATACTTAATAAATGAGAATTAAAGTTAGCTATAACGAAGATAGTAGTATATGTAAAAAGTTTTTGATACAACAGAGTTACTAAAAAGTTACTAAAATTTGAAAAATGAGTCTATTTTGAAAGATTCAAAAGTCCTAAAACCCTATTAAATCAAGGATATAAGATTTAAAAAGTGTATTCATAGAACTCAAAATCCGGCAAGTGGGTTTTCTTCATGCGCGGGTTCAAATCCCGTCCTTTCCTTCCATCATTCAAAAAGACATGAGATTCGTATCTCATGTCTTTTCTATTACTTCATTCCTGCTTCTAGAAGGCCATCTGCTAAGCGGGCGAAGTCTTCTAAACTAAGAGCTTCTCCTCGCACAGATGGTTGCAGGCCTGCAGCTTCGATCCCTACTTCTAGTTTGGCTTTGATTTCTTCTGTCTTGCCAAAGCGACTGGTTAAATTGTTCCAAAGAGTTTTACGGCGGTGAACAAAGCTAGCCTTGCTGACAGAGAAGAAGAAATCTTCATCCTTGACGGTTACTGCCGGTTCTTCTCGACGCACCATCTTGAGGATGGCAGAGTCGACATTTGGTGCTGGCACAAAGACGGTGCGAGGCACGATAAAGGCTACCTTAGCCGTCATATAGTATTGGACTGCAATGGATAACGAACCATAAGCCTTGGTGTTGGGCTCAGCTGAGATACGGTCTGCCACCTCTTTTTGCATCATGACCACAAATTCTTGGAAAGGAATCTTGGATTCAATCAAGTGCATGAGGATTGGAGTCGTGATGTAATACGGAAGGTTAGCCACTACCTTGATCGGAAGGTCCGGATTTTTAAACTCCGCGATGTACTGGTTGAGGTCTACCTTGAGGATGTCTTGGTTGACAACCGTGACATTGTCAAAATCACGCAAGGTATCCGCCAAAATGGGAACCAAGCGGTCATCGATCTCAAAGGCCATGACTTCTGCCGCATTTTCCGCCAAAAACTCAGTGAGGGCTCCAATTCCAGGACCGATTTCGATGACATTGACCTGCTTATCAATCTCAGACGTATCCACAATTTTTTGAAGGATGTTGGTATCGGTCAAGAAGTTTTGACCAAAGGATTTTTTAAAGGTAAAACCGTGACGCTCAAGGACTGCCTTGGTCACGCTATAATCTGCAATTCTCATTTTTTCTCTTTTCTAATCAGTTTAGGGTGAGACATACACTCTCTTTTTTCTCCGCAGGCTAGTCTAACAGTCTTCTACAAAGGCATTTTGCTCCGCTTGGTAGACATAAGCTTCCCCATTCTTATCTAAGACAGTCTCCAACAAGGGCTCCATTTCCAAGGCGTCTTCAAGACTGATGATGGTAATCTTAGACGGATCGTCCAAGTCTTCCTGGGACTCATAACCTGTAAAGAACTGCCAACCACTATCTTGTGGATGATGAGGGACATCGTGAATCGCCCAATTAATCTCACGTCGTAGGAAGCAATCCTTGGTAATCATGGCCCCTCTTTGCGTATCAAGATTCAGCGGAGGAACCATCAGGCTTGCGATATGTTCCTGCGCAAAATCCAGCTCATCTCCAAGCTGGATGGAGGTAATATAAACCGGTTGATTGGTTAAACGTCCTTTAAATTTTCCATCACGAATCTCAGTCAGTTCAACCCACATACGCTCTGCTCGACACCCATTCTCCATAACTGTATCCAGCACAAAGATAAGACGAACCTGATCTCCAATCTTCAATTGGTCGATTTCTTCTTGACTAGGAATCAAAAAATGTCGCGGGTTCTTTTGGTGCTCCACTTGAACATTCTCTAACGAAAAGCCCAGCTCTTTTTTCTTATCTTTAAATAGGTCGAACAATCCCATCTTCCACCTCTATCTCTTTTTTAATAACTAGCCATCGTTTCTTCGACTTGCGCCAAACAAATTCCAAACAACTCCAAACGTTTGAGCAGTTGTTTGCCATTACAATAGCCGATGCGTAAGGCTTCGCCTAGATATTCCCGTCGTTTGCGACTGTCACTGCCCATCAGCAGGCCGAGTCGCATCAGATCTGACTTGGTAATATCAAAGAAATGCTCATCTTCATAGGAGCCCACCAGTCCAGCAAGGGCTTTTTCCAAGTCTTCAAAGCTGGCATGTTCTACTCCCAAGGAACGGCCCTTGGTTTTTGATTTGGGCACTGCCTCACCACGATTTAAAAAGGCATGCTTGGCTTGCGGAATTTCTTGCATGATGATCTTCCGAATGCGCTCCCCATTGTAATCCGGATCCGTAAAAACTATGACTCCACGCAGCTCTTGCAAGGTGGCAATTCGTTCGAGGTCATCTTGATTAATGGCAGATCCACGTGTCTCATAGGTATCCACCTCATAATAGCGTTTCAGATTAGCCGTATCGTCCTTGCCTTCAACAACAATCACTTCTGGTATTTTTCTTTTCTCAGTCAAGGGCAAATACCTTTCTCGCATTATCATAGGTGGCTTGAGCTACTTCTTCACTAGTCATTCCACGAAGCTCTGCAATAAAGTCTACTACATAACGGGTATAGGCTGTTTTATTTTCCCGCCCCCGCTTAGGAACTGGTGCCAGATAAGGGGCATCTGTCTCAACCAAAATCTTATCGAGCGGAAGGCCAGCTGCGGCTTCTTGGACATCTGTCGCCTTCTTAAACGTCACTACACCTGAGAAGGAAATCATCATTCCTAGATCCATGAAGCGTTTGGCTTCTTCAAGACTACCGGAGAAGGAGTGCATAATTCCACCTCGTGGACCCACTCCTTCACTCTTGATGATGGCGTAGGTATCTACAAGAGCATCACGCGTATGCACTACAAAAGGCAAGTCCAAGTCCTTAGACAGTTGGATCTGACGGCGAAAAACCTTCTCTTGAACATCCTTAGTTGCTGTCATCCAGTGGTAGTCCAGACCGATTTCTCCTAGCGCAACTACCTTGGGATGTTTCAATTGTTCAAGCAAGTAGGCCTCTACCTCAGGACTATAATCGCCCGCCTCAGTAGGATGCCAACCAAGGGTGAGATAAACTTCTGGGTGCTGGTCTGCCAATTCTAATGCTCGCTCAATGGTCGGTTTGTCAAAACCAACAATATTATGGGCAATGACTCCCATCTCTTTTGCTAGTTCTAATTCCTCTTCTTCTCTCCCTGCAAACTCTTCAACGTTGAGGTGAGTATGGGTATCAAAAATGTTCATGGTTTGATTTTTCATAATTCCTCTTACTTCCTAATAGCATCCCGATAGGCTCTACTATGCGTTTTTCAAATTTCCCTACTTCCTCATGTTTCCCAATAATTTCTCCTGCTTTGGTTAGTTAATGGTTAATCTCATGGTTAGTTTTATAGAGAAATTCGATTAAGTTTTTCCTTGACATCATCATGCATATTCTGCGTTACATGGCTATAAACTCTAAGTGTGATTGATTCATCAATGTGACCGACACGTTCCATGATAACTTTTATAGGAACCCCCAACTCCGCTAAAAGACTAATATGGGAGTGTCTCAGCATGTGGATGCCATAAACTCTCCCTTCCCCTAAAACTGTATCACATCTATCTTTGATAAATTGATAGAGTTTAGGTTGCCTCATGATTTGCCCTTTACTTGTCACAAAAATAAAGACTTCATCAAGGCAGTTCGTCCTAAAATAGTCAATAATCTTAAGGCATCGTTGAGACAGAATAATCGTTCTGACAGAACCGACGGTCTTAGTCGTTGTCAATACCCTCTCGTCGTATTTATGGGATACATAATCTATCGTATGGTCAATTTTCAGCAAGTGATTTTCAAAATCAACATCCTCATATCTCACACCAATAAATTCAGCAAACCTCAAACCAGTTAAAAAGATAAATTCCATTGCCAAGGTGTACCGAATTTCCTTATTATGGCTGTTACAATAGGCAACTACTTGACCTAGCTCTTCTTTGGTAATGAAATTTTCTTGAGCTTTTTTCAGCTTTTCATAGTCACGCTTAACTCTTGGTATCACAACGTTTTTGACAGGAGTTTTTGCAACATATCCAATCCGCTCGGCATAGCCAAAGATACCATTGAGATAGATTTTTCTATTTTTACGAGTGACATTCGCAATATTCAACCCCAACAAATACGATTGTATCTGTGGTGTTGTATAGTCCGAAAGTCGCAGATTTCCAACTTCTTCCATGAAGTGATGTAGAAAATTCATCTCACTTTTAAAGCTGGCTGGCTTGATTTCACTTCTACGAACATTCTGCCATTCATTCAGTAATTGGCTAAATGTCATATCATTTATTTTTTGAAGTTCCAACTCCTTCTTTGTGGACGCAGATAAAACTTTATCTATCTTCACAGCTAACCGCCTTTTGGCTTCTGACTGTGACACTCTTGACTTAGAGTTCATGGTCACAGTAACCTGCTTCCATTTTTGTTCTCTATCGTCGTAAAATTTTTCATAAAAACGATATTTACCATTTTCCAATTGTTTATAAAACATATCTTCTCCTTTTTATAAAAGAAAAGCTATGTAGCATAGCCTATTATACCATAACTACATAGCTTTCTCACGCTTCGATTGTTTGTACCTCAGGAATTGACGATACCCTTCTACATTGACATACACTCGTTTATGAGAAGGTTTAAGTATCGCCTCCTGAAATTGAGATAGCTTTCGCATTTCTGTCAAATCATTATTTAAAGTTTTCAAAGGAACATCAAATAACTGAGACAAGTGCTGCTTGTTTTTATACATTTCGTTATCCACAAAGTCCCCTCCTCATGTTATAATGAACCCATTGAGAAATAAGTTCTCAATTTTTATTGGGCTTGTCAGCTGCTCCGTTAAAAGTATCTGACAGGCTTTTGACATTGTCGTAAAACTCCGTGGTATATTCTTTCATACCATATGGAGTTTCGTGTTTTGTAGTCCGTGAAAAATTTGGTGGGCTATTTATATTAAAACTCTTCATGATCTCTCCTTTGGTTGTGGTTGCCTCTAAGGGATTTTTAATCCCTCTGCTTGTACGATAAATTCGAATACCCTTGGGATACATGTACAGGCGAGCTCCCTTGACAATTGCTTTTTTATCAGATTGATTATCCTCTAAATCCAAATTTGAAAGATAGGCAATAAGGTAGTTTCCGACTTTATCAGCCCGTTTCAAACGTTTGGTTTTGGTAAAGCCTTTTCCCCACACATCGGCAAGGTTACTGTTCGGAATGGTTAATTTGGAATCATTCTTTAAGAGTACATGCAAGTGCCATCTCCCACTAGCTTGTGGTTCAATCACTGTTATGTAATCTACCTGTCCAAATTCAGCACGAACACGTCTAATAAATGATTTAAAATCCTTATAGACAGTATGCGGTTCCGTGACATGCTCACGATAAGTCAATGTAATCCAGAGCTGATTGTCTCCTCCAGTAAAATTATGAGCAATTAGACGACGCAATTTCTTCATGGTTTGCTTTGTTGACTTTAGATTATCCAATCGAGTCTTACCAGTCGTATTCATATCACGTATTTCACCTGTTTCAAGATTTACATAGCGCTTACCTTCTATCACTTTGATAGTTTGTTTTTGTTGACCGTTAGCGGTTGTCATTTCGAGCGTATTACCATACACGTAACTTTTTACAATTTTACTAAGTTCTATTTGCTCCATACTTTATACCTATAAAAATATGCTTCGTGCTTTTGTATGACGCTTATCAAGTTAAGGCGTCAAATGTTTATCTTTATTCCAATTTCCTCCTTGACAACAAGTAACCTGAGCCGATTCTTTATGTCTTGTCGGTCGATTTCACTACACTTTCGCTCCGCTACACGACCTCCCAAGCCAGTCTAATCTTGCTCAGCTTGCTGTCAAGGAGTTTTCTCGGCATAAAAAGCAAACTGATTTTATGAATTTTTTAATCGAAACAAAGCACTCTTGAGGCCTCTCACATCCTTCTTGTCGCAAATAATAAATACTAAACGGCGAGAATCATGATTGTTATATGTATCGCAAATGCCATAGAAACCATGCACCCTTAGGTAATAAGCCCATTGTTCTCGCATTTTTAGGATAATTTTTGGTTCCAACTCACCAAAAATATCAAAACCAAAGACAATACATTTAGTCTCAAATTCCTCAATGCCATTGCTACGTTTGCAAATTGGAATGATTTCATCTGCAACATGATCCTTTTGAATTGACTTTCTTCCATCCTTAAGGATGATTTCTTGCTCTTCAAAAACTTGATGAGAATAATAAGCAAATTGATCAGAATTGATTTGCTGTTTCACTGACCGCATTAGAGTCATTTGAGTTTGAAAAAGGAAATCATTCCACTTCCTCTCATTATCTTGCTCCTGCACTTTAGCAAGGTACTCGTCCAGTTTTTTCTTGGTAAACTTAAAACCTTTGATGATCATTTTGACTGCTTTTTTAGGTAACTCTTCAATAATTGATACCATTTATAACCTCCTTTAAAAAAGCTAGTCAGATAGGCCATATCTGACTAGCCTAAACATCTTACAACTCTACAATCTCATCAGATTGAACGACTTTTGCAGTTAAAGACAACTGATTGCGAAAGTCACCATAGACAACAGCTTTTTCAATATCGATAACCTCACAGGTAGTTACCATTGGTTGAAAAGCGGAGTAGTCTTCGACTGAAGCAAATGGTACTTTGACCATGATTTGCTCTCCAACATTAGTCTTTTCGTTCGGGTATTCGCTGTTATCTTTATAGATAAGCAGTGAGACCTTAACACCTTTTTCAACCTCAGTGCCTGCTTCAGTTTTTTCAACCCAGCGGGTAGCAGAAATGAAGCGAACTTCTTTTCGAGAAAGAAACTGCGAAGCATTAAACTCAGTAAAATGTGATAAATTTTTAAGTGACATAAGCACCTCTTTCTAGTATCAAAAATTATAATTGAGCAAATCGTACTACATATTTTTGCTTGACAATAAAATTACCTCCTCATGTATAAGGAGAAAATATTAACTAACTCGGAGAGAATTTAAATAATATTTTCTTCCATTAGGTTTTTCTTCATTTTTTCTCTAGCATTTTCATAGTATTTCTTGGCTGTTTTATCGCTGATACTATACATTCTTGCTAACTTTGAAAAACTCCAACTATACTCCACTTGTCCTAAGAAAATTTCTCTTTCAATCTCTGTCAAAGTATAAAGTGCTTGTCTTAGGTGATTCTTTTCTTCCTCATGAATCAGAATCTTTAGAGGGTCTCGGTTATCAGAAATCGTATCAAGTAATTCACCACTTCCGCCTACATTTACTCTATTCAAACTACACAAGCCATATGCCCTATCTTTCCGATTTAAATTTTCTTCAATTAAGTACAACTGTCTTAATACTTCTTCCCAGTTTCCTTCTTTAGACGCTCTTTGAATAGCATCTTCTCTCTTTTGTGCAACCTTTCCGTTTGCTTTCATAGCGTTAGATCCTCCTTTTGGATTTACCAACACTACGCAAATAGGATGTTTAGTTTCTTGATTTTTCGAAATGAATAGTTCTGTTATCGTTTATGGCTAGTCAGATGAATAAAAAAATAGCAGTTATACAAAAAAGTACAACTGCTATGTATAATTATATTACAGAACAATACCACGAGAAGTATATTTATTCTTTAATTTTCCTGCAAAAATCGCTTTATTTCTCATAAAGGATAACATTACTAAAGGTTCAGCAAAATCACCGAATTGTTTAGGAAAGTGAAGACCACGATCCATAAGTTCACTCAATATTAGATTTCTCCTAAATTTTTTTCTTAAGTGATTTTTTATAATAATTAATGATGTAATTCACACTTTTTACAATTTGTGACGTTCTTTCTTCATTTTGATAGGTATTAAATTTTAATGTTCCTAAAACAAAATTGGTCACAGTATAAAACTCGTCAAAAGCTAATTTTGAACCATTTTCTTTTATGATATCAGAATGCTTTATATAAGTAGCGGCCTCTTCTGAAATATTAATTACATTCTTATATAATACAAAATCTTCAAATAACTCTCTTTCATACGCTAAACCACTATAACCAAAGTATGGTTTTTCAACCATGTAGGCAAAATCTTCATAAAAAAATATTATCACACCGATATTATTATTGTAATCAATATCATGGGATGCATCCACAATCTGAAATATTGGTTGTTTTTCACCAAATAGCGAATTAATTTTTTCCTGATAGTCTTCTTCTCTGCAACCTTTGGATAACCTGATTTTTTTATGAGATTTTAATAAATTTTCAGAATCATCACCTAAATTATATTGTAATTTAGGTAATTCAAATTTAGAATAATTTTTATTTTTATGGGAAGGCGAATCTATTATACTTCTTCCTAACGCAGCGTAATCAATCGGTTCATAATGGTAACTATCTTTATTGAATTCTGAATCATCTATTGTGCTTTCACTGTCTAACTTAAAGTTATGGTGCTTATTTAAAAAGTCTGATAAAGTTATCCCTGATTTGTATGTCCCATTTGGATAACTTGATACAAATTTATTAATAAGTATTTTTGTTGTATTAACCTTACCTCGGTTTTTACCACCTTTCTCACTATAACCTTGAGTGATTGCTGAAATTTTCCAAGCATAATTCTTGTTGTTATAATACTGTTCAGCAATTTCCTGTCCACATTCTCCCTTAACAAGGTATCTATACAGTACTTCTACTCGCTCTTCAACACTAGTCGTTAAAAAGTCACTTAATAAACCAAAACTCATATCTTATCTCCTATATTTTACCTTTCCGCATATATATTGTTCCATTCTTTTTAACTGCTTTATAATCTGCCATCTTTAACATTGTTATTGTTTTTGCAAACTGTTCAGTTTCTCTCCCAGTATTAAAATATACCTACATCGAAAGTCTTTTGCTTATAGCTATACACTTAGAGTTGAAGAGTTATAAAACTCATACAATGACACACCAAACACATCACTAGAAAATACTTTTAACTTTCCACTAAAATGACAACCAGTTTTTTTGTAACGTTCTATTGCATGCTTTTTAAACACTCTACAAAATTGTTCTCTTTGGGCAGTAATCATAATTTCTGTTTTATGATACAACTTATATACTTTAGCAGTTGAAACAGAATAAACTAACATATTGAGTTACTTTTTTATACTATTATACCATATTAGTTCATTATTGTTTTATATGTTCCTTTTAATGCGTTTATTAGTAAACATTTTAATGATAATTTATCATTAAAAGGGGCTAGCGTCTGTCAATGAATTATGAATTAACAAACTATATTATCCATCGTATCAAAGAATTACCGAATCAAAAAAATCTAATACAGTAACAACTTTCTCTATATTCAGAATTAGATACCAAATATATTAAAAAATTAGAAAATGGCCATTTCAGCTTTTGTTTTGAGACACTTTCAAAGATCATAGATATACTTAACATAGATTATTTTAAATTTAGTAAAACTCAACATAGTAAAACAATGAACGAACTAGTCAGTCATCTCACCACTTTTACAGATGAAGAACAAGAAAACAACATTTAATCCATTTTACAATTAATAAAATAAAAAGAGGAACTCATCATGAATTCCTCTTTTTTTATATGCTACATTGTGCTTTTCTTTGGTTAGTTTTTTGGTTAATAATTTTCTTCAAGTTCTAAAAATGTGTTAAATTCAATGATTTCCAATTGAGGTATGGGTATCAAAAATCTGCATGATTTTCCTTTTCTTCTGAGTTTTTCTTCTTTCTATTATAGCAGAAAGAGCCTCTAAATTCACTTTCGGCAAAACAAAAACCAGTAGTCTCGAGTTTCTACTGGTTTTTAGTTTTTTATCTGAATTACGCAGCCAAAACTTTGCGTCCTTTACGACGACGAGCTGCCAATACGCGACGACCGTTTTTAGTTGCCATACGGTGACGGAAACCATGTTTGCGCGCACGACGAAGTTTACTTGGTTGATAAGTACGTTTCACGATGAATACCTCCTCATAGATTTTGTATTCGTTTAGCCGGCTATAATGTGATCAGTTACTAAACATACTTTACTATTCTATCTGATTCACGCCTGTTTGTCAATAGCTATGAAAAATTTGTTGGGTCAGGTTCTATGATTCCGCTTTTATTGGGCTTCTCTTTCTATCCTTTAACGAGTCGCTTCATAATAAGGAAGTAGGTCGTCCATTCCTTTTTTTAATTCCTCAAGAATGGCATCTTGACTAGTCGCTTGCGATAGATTGACATCGACTTTTACCAAGACCTTTCGGACCTGTCCAGTTCCCACACCTTTGAGAAGCCGTAGGCGATTGGCTTCTGTCCCTTGGAATCGTTGACTGACACCTTCTATTTGGGCAAAGTAATAGACTGGCGAAGAAACCGGAAGAGTTAAAACGCGGTTCTGCTTTTGTAGACTCTCCTCATCCTTCTTTCGTTCGATAAAACTTACTTCCAGGGACACACCAAAGTCCCTCGCATCTCCATAAAGTCGCAAGGCAAACATTGGATCCGTGATCTCTCCCTCTCCTTGGAAATAAGCCCAAAAATGAGGGCGAAGGATTTGAGCTTGATTCATCCACTGACTGGTCCGGTCTTGTTTTAAATGCGGAAAGAGCTTCTGAAATTGGCTGGCCAAGTGGGTGAATTCCTGCCGAGCTTCTTGCCCTAACTCGCGATACCCTACCATTCGATCTGCATCCTCACCAGCTTTAGCAGGGGCTAGGTACTTGATCCCCTGACAATTCAAAAAGTCTCTCATCTTACTATACATTCTAGTTTTCCTTTCTCAGACAAAAAAGGAGAGAGCAAGCTTTCACTCCTCTCTCCCTTTAGTATCTTCCTTTTTAGACGGCAGATTAACCTTCAATATCGACGACAACGTAACGATTTGGTTCTTCTCCTTCAGAATAACTGGTTACTCCATCCATTTTCGATACGATGCGGTGGATGATCTTGCGTTCGCTATTAGACATTGGATCTGTATGTTGCGCTCGACCTTCTTCTAGAGCACGACTTGCCAATTTTTGCGCATAGCTTTGAAGGACTTCTGCACGGTGTTCAACATAATCATTAACGTTGATCGCAATGTAGAAATTCTTAGAATACTGATTGTAAAGGTAGTTCTGTGCCAACAATTGAAGGGCCTTGAGAACTTTCCCGTGGTAGCCAATGACACGACCTGGCTCATTGGTATCAATCTGCATATTGATAGTGCGACGGTTGTAGCTGCTTGAGATGCTAGCTTCGACATCCATTTCATCAATAACGGTTTGAACATAGGCAGTGACATCAGAGACAACCTTTTCAATGTCATAGCTTTCTTCTACTTCAATGCCCAAGCCAGCAAAATCAGACGTTTGGCGTGACTCAGCTTCGTTAAGACTTGAATCGAGAATCTCTCCATGACCTTGTTCTTCAAGAATGGTTTCAGGAGCCTTTTCATGTTTGAGAATCTCAGCCTTCACTTCTTCAGAAACTTCTTGGCCTTCTTCTTCAACTTTTTTAATCGCTGCTACCACGCGACCCAAATCAACAGTTTCTTCACTGACACTCTTGACAGGTTCGTTTTGAGCATTAATTGCCTCAGGAACTCCCTTAACAGCTTGTTGATTGGCTTTTGTCACTGTAGTTTCTGCAATCGGTTCGATATCTACCACAGCTGGCTTCTTACCAAAGAGACCGAGGAAGCCTTTCTTTTCACGAGAAACGATTGTAATATGTGCTTTCATGCGCGGGATATCTAATTCTTTCAAACCATTTTGAATGGCTTCTTCAACATTGATTCCTGTATATTGGACCATCTGTCAAACTCCTTCTTAGTTTTTCTTTTTCTGTGCTTTATTAAATGCACGTCGTTTTTGTTTCTCTATATCTTTGATTGCCTGTTGCTCTGCTTCACGCGCCGCAATGATCTTAAAAGGATTGTTCAACAGGTAAGTTTGCCCAACTTGGTAGGCATTGGAAACTACCCAATAGAGTGCAACCCCGCTGGCTGAGTACATGGCGAAGAAGAAAATCATCACTGGCATTGCATACATCATGGCTGTCATTCCACCATTTTTTTCTGGCATGGCTTTGTTGCTCAACCAGGTACTAAAGAAGGTGAAGACCGCTGCCAAAACTGGCAAAATAAAGGTTGGGTCTGTTGCGCTCATATCCAACCAAAGGAAATGACCGACTTTTAGAAATTCTACCCGACTCAAGGCTTGGAATAAGGCCATCAAGACTGGCATTTGAATGAACAATGGCAAGAAGGCAGAAGAAGTCTTGACTCCTTTTTCTTTATAGAGGGCCCGCATTTCCTCTGACATACGAGTGCGGCTTTCCAAATCTTTCCCAGGGTACTTGGCCTGGATTTCTTTCACTAGAGGCTGAATCTCCTGCATTTTGCGCGAGGAGGTCATTTGGTATTGGAAAACTGGTAAAAGAATGGTCCGAATCAAGAGAGTGAAGAGGATAATCCCGACTCCGATGTTTCCTCCAATAGAAAGGAAACGAATGACTTCTGCAAAGAAGTAAACGAATTTTTCCCAAACTCCTGATGATTGGGAAGTCACCTCAGACGTTCCACAGGCTGTTAATAAAAGGAGGGCTCCTCCGAGTAAGCTAGCTACTTTTAGTTTCTTTTTCACGTAATTACCTTTCCTGACGATAGACTTGCGCTAATTTTAATACATGGACTAGATTTTTTTCGACCTGGTCAAAATCCAGTTCTTCAACACCCTTTCGAGCAATCACAACAAAATCATCTGCTACAAGATGATCCTGGTGCTTCATTAAAACATGCCGAATCAAGCGCTTGATTCGGTTGCGTGTCACAGCATTTCCTAATTTTTTACTCACGGATAAGCCGACACGGAAATGGGGCTGCTCTTGCGACAAACGGTAGATCACAAATTTTCTATTCGCACAATTCATACCACTTTTAAAAATGGCATTGAAATCTTTTTCTCGCTTGACACGATAGCTTTTTCTCAAACTCCCACTCCCTCTTTTAAATTTATTCTATTATACCATAATTTCAAAAAAAACCAACGACCTTCTGGCTCTTGGTTTAAAGCCTCCTCCAGTACCGTCAAAACGACTAGGAGAAGAGATGCTGGATGATGGACAAGATAATGGGTAAGCTATAAATGAAGTTCAAGCCGATATGAGCAAGGATGGGATAATACAAGGAACCCGTCTTTTCATTCAATAATCCAAAAATAAGGGCGGGGATGGTATAGATCAAAAAACTCAAAAAAGTAAAAGGATGCTGGAGGAATTGAAGTCCACTATAAATAAGGGCTGGGGCCCATACACTAGCATAGAGGGGCCAGTTTTTAAAATAAGTTTGAACAAGGGCACCACGGAAGATCAACTCCACTGTCATCGGTCGAATGACGACCACTAATATGAATAGGATGAGAGAGCCTATAGCTTCTAAATTCACTGGAAAGGAGTGATAAATAGCTAAACGTCCTTTGGTGAACCCACTAAGAAAGTAGTCTAGCCAGTAGATGGCACAACTGGAGAATATAGTAGCGTAGATAGCGGGAAGGAATTGTTTCTTCTTTGCCCACTGAAAAACGGTACGTGGACTGTATTTCTTTACCAATGAATAAACAAGCATCAAATAACCTGCCTCTAAAAAGAGAAGGGTCCAAAAATAGCTAAGAGCTTGGCCGACTTGGTTGCTGATTAGTTGGGCCAACTCGCGAAATTGTGGCCGAACTAAGATATAGAAGACCAGTAGTAAAAGTGGATAAAAGAGCTTGGCCTTTGTCTTTAAAAATTTCATACATTCCTTTCGAGGGAAACAAAAAATGATTTATTGCATCTTACCATATTCATTCCTAGGATTCAATTAGAAAGTGAACCCAAAAAGGTCGAGACAACCGTCTCTGACCTCTAATTTCTATTGGAATGCTAGTTATCCCCTTTTATGTAAATCACAAAGCCTATAAGCACGGACACAAGAATGGCTAGACACAGAATAGTTTCTAACCATACAAGAGGCCTTAACAGAGAACTGTGCAATAGGCCTTGGGCCATTTTCAGGGAAGTAGCTGTGATGACCGTCGGGAAGGTTAAAGCTGAGAAGGCTGGTTGAAAGCCCTCTTTTATCATTCTGGGTAGGCGCGTTAAAACGAAGAAATAAAAAGCTTGAGAGACTCCAACCATGGTGTATAACAGCCAAACCGGTAGACTGGCTCCACCCACACGAACCAGGGCCGCTAACAGAAGAGAAAAGGGGGCACAATAAATCCCTTCTTGTCCCAATAAGTGGCTCGGTAAAGGGCTGGTTTTCAACCCCTGGTAGATCAAGGGGTAAAGAATCGAGGTTAAGACAAAGCCAAAGCCGAGAGTCAGATAGGCCAGCTCAACCACTCCTACCACTGGATAGGTCAAGGCTGCCACAGCAATCCCCACATAAAGGACGGTCCAACTAGGGGTGGCATTGGCTCTTGGTTTTGCCAATATATGAGTCTTGGTAAAGTAGAAAATCAAGCCACAATCTAAGAGGAAGGCAGTCCACCAAACTGCCTGGGCGAGTCCTCCAAATGTCGGAAAGAGTCGTAAGAGATAAGTCGATAGAATCATCCCTGCCATGGGAAAGGTCGCCATCCCAGACAGAAGGGCCGGTTCTTGTAGTTCAATCTTGGTTTCTCGCCAGTAGATCAGATGGTGACACAAAAAGAAAGCCCATAGGATCAAACCCGTCAAACTGAAGAAATGAGCCAGAACTGGGAAAGTATCAGACAGAAGGTTTCCCGCTCCTGCTAAACCTAATAGACAACCTGAAAATGCTAAAGGAATCTTTTTCATCTTGATCTCCAATCATTTTATCGCTTTCAGTATACCATAAAAGAGAAGGAAGCATATCAAAAAAGAAGTTAGGCATAAAAGCTACTTCTCATTTCCTTATTGTTTAGCTCAACTCCATCATGTCACGCACAAGCTTTTTCGGTTACGCGTAGGGTTGCAATTCTGGGTTGATGGGTGTGTTTGCTAGGTTATTGGCATAGTTACAGAGACTAGCTAGACTCACACCTAGCACCACATCCAAAGCATTTTGGTGACTATAACCTGCTTCCAAAAATTCAGCTAAGGCTTCATCCCCAACGCGCCCCTTGGTATTGATCACTGCTAGGGTGAATTTAGCCAAGGTGTCCAGTTTCGGATCAGTTTCGATTGGAGTACGATTGCGCAGAGCTTGAAGAAGGTCATCGTTCATTTGGATTTGCTTGATCGAAAACGCTGTATGACCTGCCACACAGAAGGCACAACCATTGGTCACCGCTGCAGTGATTTGGACCACTTCACGTTCAACTGGTGTCAAACTGTTGCGGCGGTTAATCGCACCGACTGTACGATAAGCTTCCAAAGCTGTCGGTGCATTAGCTAAAAGACCGATGAGATTCGGAATGTAGCCGTTATTATCTTTTTGGACGGTTTCAAGAACCTCTTTTACCTCTTCTGGTGCTGTCTCAACTGTATGAATCTGGAATGTTGTCATAAATGTACCTCTTTTTTCTCTTGGTGACACTTAGTCTATCATAGAAATGGAAGCTTGAAAAATATATATTTCATATAACTTCCATAAAAAATAGTTATCACCAGGAAGAAAAGATTGAGACGTGACAATCCCACTTCTGTTCCCATTCAAAGCCGCTACTTCAAGAAGAAGGTCCTTCCTATCCTTCTAAACCCGTGCAAAGAGCAGATAGATAAACAAGATTAAAAAGAAGAGGACACTAACGATCAGCGTCGCTAGCTTGATCCCTCGACGGGCTAGCCAATAGCTTGGTTTCCCTAGGTTACTGGTCGCATCTGTTGACAGCGATTGTTGTTGACGAGGTTGAAACATCACCAACAAGATTAGACTGATCGATAAAAGAAAAATCAGCACAACAAATAGCATTTCCATCTTAGCCTCCAAAAACTCGGAAAAGGGTAAGCAACACCCCCAACAAGATAACGAAACCGATGACAACATTTAAAGTCAGGTTGACGGTTTCTGAGCGCGTTGCTTTCTCTTTTTCTGCGGATCGTCGCTTCAGCGCATTCATCCGTCCTTCTACTTCTTTATAGAACAAGTCCTTCTTCTGATCAGACATCTCTATCACCTATCCCTTCTTGGAATCTCGAACGGAACTCTGCCTGTTCGATCGCATTAGACTGTGCAATTTGATTTGAAACTGCGTGTCGGTAGTTCTCTATTGATTGATAAACTTCCTTGATGCGTGCCACGAGTTCGTCTTTTTCTCCTTGCCTAAAGACATTTTCTTGAGCAAGATAAGGCGGGTCATGTAAGGTCTGTTCAAAGCCTAGGATCAGCTGTTGGTGCTCAAAGGCCTTACGAACAATTCCCTGTACCTCCCCAAAATGATTGATATCTAGATAGATACTGGATTGGTGAAGGAGCTCCTTGATCCGTTTCTGGCTAATATTCTGATACAAGACCAAATTGGGGTAGCGGACCAGAGACATGAGTTCTGGTGACATTTCTGTCACAGCAGCAACTCGGAAGGTCACATCCGGTAAGTGCTCTAACAAATAAGGCAAGGCTTCAATCTGATCTGAATTTGTTAATACAAAAGCATCCTTGCGAATATCGTCTTTGACAGCAAAATCATAGATATAACCAAGAGGGGCAAAACAATCCTTTTGCTCTGGTGATACCAACTCTAGGGCACGGCGATAGGTCTCCCTTTGAGGGATGAAAATCTTCTTCGTCCGTATCTCTGGACTATTAAGGATCAGTTGCATATTGCCTGGCAGACTATCCTGTAATGTCTCTTGCCAAACCAAGACATCCCGGCCTACCAGTCCCATTTTGCCAAGTTGCAAACTCAAAGCAAAAGACTGAGCCAGCGTATTAAAGAGCACTTGATCCAGAGCAAATCCTCGGTATTGGACATAAAAGACATAGAAATCTAGTCGATTTTTGAAAATCCGCATGGGCTCATGATCCAGCGTCAAAATCAGATCACCTGTTTGATGATTTTCTGTTAGGCGCTCCATCTCTTCTTCAAAGTAGGTGGTTAACAAAGGATTGCCCTGACCATCACAAGTGGTCACCGCTATTTTTCGACCGTATTGATCATAGTGATCCACTGCGCTTACTTGTCCCTCTTGATGGAACCACTCTACCCGTTCGACGATTCGTTTATGAGTAGTATCTTGGTAATAGATGCGTGCTTTTTCTTGGCCGTAGTAGGAAATCCGTCCACCAGATGCATCACCAGTGATTTCCCAAAAATCAGGGACTAAAATTTCGTTAAAGAAGCGCCCCCGTTTTTCACCTGTTGGTCGACCTAAAAAGTAAAGAAAAGGCGACTCTACTCCATCAGGTAAAAAGCCATTCGGTTCCAAGACGATCGTTGGATGCATGTAACCTGCTCTTTGTAAAGAATAGAGCAGATCTTGGCTCTCACGCGAAAACCGATCAAATACGTTCAGCATGGGTCACCTCCTCAATCAATCGAGACCAAGCTTTTTCAACCTTACTGGTCAGAAAATCTTCTGCACGCACATAAGATGCTTGACGCATGGATGGCATCTTTTGGCTCTGGTATAGCAAGCAGATCATTTCAGCAAAGGACCTCGCTATCCTGTCCACAACCTGGTCTGGTTCGGTCGGAAGCAAGTAGCCATTCTCCCCATCTCTAACAAAGTTCTGATTGCCATAGGGCACATCAAAGCCAATGATTGGAAGACCAGAACCAATGGCCTCCATCAGGGTCAGGCCAAAGCCTTCGCTGGTAGAAGCCGAAAGGTAGACTTCATAATCTTTGTAAATATCGGTCAAGTCCCTATGGCCTTTGAGCCGGATATAGTCCATCGCTCCTAACTCTTCAATCAGTGATTGCAACTTACCTTCCTCTCCACCTTTTCCATAAATATCAAAAGAAAGGGACGGTAGCTCTTTTTTGGCTTCGACAACTGCTCGAACTAACCAGTCGATGTGTTTTTCTGTCGCCAGACGCGAAGCAGTCATCAGAGAAAAAGGTCTACGAGAGTCGTTTTGCGGTAGACTGGCGAGACTTCCTACCGGAATGGTGTAAATAACAGGAGCATGAGGGGTATATTTGGCGAACTGCGCTGCTAAAACTTCCTTTTGGCGATCGGTTGCGACAATAAAGAAGTCCACCTTGTCCGCATTGGTAAATTGGTAATCGTAATAATTGTTCCACAAAATATATTGATCATCGGTATGATTGACACTATAGTGCTCCGCATGGACCACGACTCCTAGACGAGCTTTTTGGGTCTCTTCAAAAATAGGTTGGCCGATGTCAGTCTCCCGATCCAAAATCACCAGATCTTGTTTGGTCAAGTTGAGACTTTGCATAAAGTAGCGGATCAATTCCTGCCGGCCCAGGAGATAACGATCTGGAAAACGGTAAATCTCCTGACCATCTGCTAGCTGCATCCGATAGGCCACACTTCCATCCTCATTGTAGAAACGTCGCTCAATCAAGTTTGCTTGATTATTCTTGGGGATAAAGTACTCTGTACAGTAGCGAGTATAGGAAAAATAGTCTTTTCTGACTAGGATCCCTCTGGAAACATACTCACAGCGCTCTACATAGGGACTCTTTTCGTCCCGAAGATAGCAGGTCAAAAAACTGTCTTGGTCTTCATAGAAATAGCGCTTCACCTTCCCCGTGGTCTCTTCTCGCGTTGGCTTCCCAGCGAACCCAGCCAGGACTTGATCCACCGTATAAGTGGTTGGCGCAATTTTGATATCCGTAAAATGGGTGTAGATCCATATGATTTCATGGTCTTTAAATCCAATATTCTCTGTTAAGTGTTGAATATTGTCTGCTAATATCATATCCATAAAAATAAATTTTGCAGGTTCTTGGATCTGTCTTAGCAACTTGGCCCGATAGGCTTGTGCATACTCGACGCCACTACTGGCCCATCCAATCCCAAGATTGATATTGTATACTGTCATAAATCCTCTTTTATGGGAAATACAGGACAATTTCCCCTTTTGTATTGATTTCTACTCGACTGAGTAAGAGATTGCGAACCATCTGCTCTTTTGCCAAAGCCTTCATCCAATCAAAAGATAAAGAGGCTTCTTGGTAAAACTCGACCAGTGGATTCTTTTGACTGGCGTACTGACCAGACAAGGCCACACGTAATTGTTGCAAATAATCCACTTGTTCCACCCAATTTTCGTCAATAGCCTTTAAGAGCACCATCCGTTGAAATTGGGCGATTACCTCATCGGATTCCAGCCTTTGATATTTAGCAAGCAACTCAGAGCGAGCTAGCTCCCAGAGGAAATCCTCTTTTGCCTGCCTGGAAGGAAAGGCTTGATGGATCTGAGCAGGATCAACCTGATAACTGATATGATCTAAAATATAGTGATAGAAGGCAATCGGGTCTTGATACTTCTTATTTTTAGCCACTTGGGCAAACACTTCTCGAGCAATTTTCTCGATTAGTCCATCCAAACGTCTGTCCAGCCTGATCAACCGATCCCGCTCCTTATAAACCAAATCACGCTGAATGTTCATACTCTCTGCGAACTCTAAGGTCAAGCGACGACTAGCTTGCGCAGCACTTTCACTCGCATCCTGAGCTTGAGCGACGATGCGATGGTATTTCCTCCGAGTTAGAGGTTTGGCTTTTCGAAGTCGATCCTCTACGTCGTAATCTTGATACCTATCTTGGATCCAGTTTGGTCCCCAGTGTTTGATTAAATCATCCTCCAGAGAGACAAAAAACTTGGTTTTTCCGGGATCTCCTTGACGTCCTGATCGTCCTCGAATCTGGAGATCTATCCGGCGATTCATCATCCGCTCCGTCCCGACGACAACCAAGCCACCTAAGGCAGCTACACCCTGCCCTAATTTGATATCTGTCCCCCGACCTGCCATCGAGGTCGCAACGGTCACTGCGCCTCTTTGACCAGATTCAGCAATAATCTGCGCTTCACGAGAAGCCTTATTGGCATTCAACAGATTATGGGGAATTCCTTCACGAAGGAGAAGGTTTGAATACAAGACAGACATCTCAACCGAACCGGCAAAGATCAAAATCGGGTTTCCCTTTGCATGGACTTCTTTGATGTAGGCCATAGAAGCATAGACTTTTTCTGGCAAGGTCTGGTATATCTCATCTGGAAGATCCTGCCTAATCCGTTTTCGATTGGTTGGGATCTGAACCACTGACATGGCATAGGTCTCCAAAAATTCAGCTTCTGCAACCTTCCCGGTTCCCGTCATACCGCCAAGTTTTTGAAACATCTTGAACAAATTTTGGTAAGTGATCGAAGCCATGGCCCGTGTCTCTGGCGTCAAGGAAAGTCCTTCCTTGGCTTCAAGAGCCTGATGCAGTCCCCCTTGAAGACGAGTCAATTCCATAAGACGCCCCGTTGCTTGATCCAAAAGGACAAGCTCCTGTTCTCCTTTTTCATTCGAACGGACGACATAGTCCTTGTCCCTTTTATAGTGTTGATGCGCTTGTAAAGCCAGACTAATATGGCGGACAAGATCACGGTGCTCAGGATCATACAAATGCTTCAGGGATAGAAAAGCCTCAGCTGCTTTTACACCTTTTGGGGTCAACCACACCTGTTTCTTGTCCCCGTCGGCCTTGTACTCTTCACCTTCTTTGAAGGTTCGGATCAAGGTGTCTACAATCCCATATAGATTGGACTGCACGCGAGGAGAGCCCGAAATCACTAAGGGTGTCTGAGCACTATCCAATAAGATAGAATCGATTTCATCTACAATCGCATAGTTTAAATTTGCTAGGAATTGGCCATCAACAGAGGCGGTTAAATTTTCTGAAAGATAATCAAACCCCAAGCTGCTATTGGTGGTATAGACAATGTCAGATTGATAGAGCGACCGTTTCTTAGCTGGGGAGAGTTCCCCCTCAGTATCTTGAAGTGGAACTCCGACTGTCAAACCTAGAAAACGATAAATCTTACCCATTTCTTCCGCATCACGAGTTGCCAGATAAGTATTGGGGGTAATCACCATAACCCCCTTCCCTTCTATTGCATTCAGGTAGGCGGGCATGGTTGCCGTTAGGGTCTTTCCTTCCCCGGTTTCCATCTCTGCAATATTTCCTTGGTGGAGGACGATTGCTCCCATGACTTGGACATCGTAAGGAAACATCCCCAAGACTCGCTGAGAGACTTCTCTCACGACTGCATAAGCTTCTGCTAGCAAATCGTCTAGTGACTCTCCTTGTCGGAAACGACGGCGGAATTCCTCTGTCTTTTCTTGTAACTGCTGGTCTGTCAATTGGGACATCCGATCTTTCCAGCTATTCACCTCATTTAAGATCTTTTTTATTTTTTTCAATTTTATAGAATCCACTGGGTCCTCATTTACTATCCATCTGCTTGATCTATCTCAGAATACCTCATTGTTCAGACGAAATCGGTGAAATTGTGAAATAGCGAAAGGTAAACTCTTGCATCCCTGCGCTGAGGAGACGCACTTGGTAAGAATAGGCTTGCTCTGGATACACCAACTTAACTTGCCCTTCTGTACTGACCTGCCGGTCCACTATCTTGCCAAAACGATCCTGGCAAATAACTTCTAGCAGAACCGTATGAGCAGGCCTAGAAGTCATCTGAACTTCAACTACATAGGTCTGGCCTCTCTGTAAAAGAGGCAGACTGGGTGCCATCCGATCTTCCCCATAGCTTGTGAGGGATTTCCAACTTTTTAAGACTTGACCAGAAGGCATCAAAGGATTCGTAAATCGAATCTGATCTTCTGCTAGTCTTTCTATCACAGACCCCCACAAATAATCAACTGAAGAGATCGACCCCCAATAAAGGGGACGATCTTTTTGCTTTCTCATCCTAATCATCCACTTCTTCCAAAATCTCTTTCCATGATTTCTTTGTATTGGGTCAAGAACCACTCGATGATAGACTCCGTTGCATCATTGTGGCGACCCGGGCGACTTGAACTAATGATCCGAATAGGCTGGTGATAAAGAGCTTCTAAAATATCCGAGTAAGCCTTCTGGTCGTAGTCATCGTCTCTCATATAAGCCAAGGCTAAGAGAGTATCCTTTAACTCTGCCTGATGAAATCGATCCCAAAAACGCTTGTTCAAGGCCTCTATCCCTTCACTTGACACTCGACCAAGAAGCAATTGCATCATATCGAGCGAGGTTCCAAATTCATCCGGCCGTTTAAACTTCAGATTGGCAGCTACATCCCCAAGGTTGACAATCGGTTTCCCAACCAAGATCGCATGAGGTGAGTAAGAGGCTCCATAGTAGAGAGCTCCATAAGTGCCCATCGATAGACCTGAAAAGTTCAATTCTTTGGGACCAAATCCTAAGGATTGTAGATGGTCATCGATAAAATCCTGAATCTTCTTTTCCAACTCCGGAGAGCCTAGATAGAAGCATCCCCCCTCTAGACGTGGATCCGAAAAGAGAATAAAGGGCGCTCCCATATTTTTCATCATGGCAAAGCCTTCAAAGCCCTCTGCAGGACGATAACCGGAGAAATAGACATTCAGAGGTGGCTTCAGGTCTCCTGGATGGAAATAAGCAAAAATTTCCTGACGCTTGCTGTCTCTGAGAGTCTGTGAACCAAGAGCAATTTCTCCAAAAGGGCCATGAGAGAAGCGCTTGTGCAAAGCACCGATTATGAGTCGCCCCTGGCCCTTCCCTTCTAGTGAAAAGGATAGGTAATAACGATCGGGCTCGTCAATCAGAACCGGCCTTTCCAAATCTGCTTCTGAATAGACAAGCTCCTTCACTAAAGATCCCAAGGTCCCACTCTGGAAAAATTGGACCCGCAACTGGATCTGGCAGTCTGGCGTTTTCTCGTACTCTAGCCATAGATCTGTAGGAAGGTCCCCATCATACGAATAGGTGTTGACCCACTGGGCGATGGGAGTATATTCTTCTCCATATGAACCCTCTAACTCCAAAAAGTGTTTCCCTCTGACCGTTTGACTGCCTGCAAAGTCAGCTCTAACTCGTAACTCCCTGACACTAAAGGCATCCCCATACTGGCCGTCATAAAGGAAACGATGAAGTTGATAAAGAAAGGGAGCCTTATCGGAAAAATCCCAAGCCTTAGCCTGAACCAGTTGCATCAAATGATCCAGTTCTTCTGTAACTGACTCTTGATCATATACTTGATCATAGAAAACAGTGTAGGGCTGAAAGAGACCCTGCTCTTCTTTGAAGCTCAATAACCTCTCAGGATGATCCAGCACCAAGGCCTGAAACTCCTCGATACCTTGCTCCGCCATGTAGTCCTCTATCTGTAGAGGGGTTTGGATAGAAAAATAATGCCAGTTCAGACCTTCTGGAATTGTCACTTCTTCCTGCCAATTTGTAGGTCCAATTTGAAGAATATGGCCTGTTTCCAACTTCCTGTCCATTCTAGTTTTTCATCCATCCTTCCCATTTGGCGATCAAGCGCTGGCCTGTGTATTCTTGGATCTTTTCGACGGAATAAATCAGCGCTTCATTCCACGGTTTCAGATCTCTAAGGAAATAGTCTATCGCTTTTTCTAGTTCTTCCTCCATCTCCCCCAAGACATATCCATTTTTTAAATGGTCTACATACTCCGTATGGGTACGATTGATCTGAGGAATTCCTGCCGAAATGCCTGCAATTTGTGTATACAGATTGGGTTCCTCACTTACGTCTACTATTAAGCGAGTCTGTTCTAATTCTTTGATGATATCATTTTCGTTAAAGAAATTTCGAACCTTATAACGATCTAGCTTCTTTTCAAAGAGGGAGGCATCTTCGAGGAGGTGGTTTTCTCCCAGTTCTCGAGAATCAACCTGAACACCTAGAGAAGCTATCCCCATTTCGCTAGCCAAGTCTTCTAACTGATGTTCCAGTGCCGCTACGGCTTCATCAGAAGCATTGTAAATCGCGAAAACGACCTCAAACAAGGGATTTTTCGCTAAGATTTCATACATTTTCTGTAAAACGGATTGAGAGGGGAGATCCTTTTCATCCAGGTGGAAAAAGATTTTCGATTCCTTCCTCTCCTGACTGCTTCCCAACCTCAGCCGTGAATCAAAGGACGTCAGGCGATGGATCTTAGAAGCGAGACTTGGAGCAAGACCAAGCAAGTCCTGTTTCGTTTTTTCACTATCTGTCAGCACCAAGTCAACCTCTTTTAAAGAAAAATGAAGCGACGAATCTTCTTGAGATAAGGGCTGGCGTTGCCCATAAAAAGAGAGAACCTTTGAAACACCTAGTCCCACTTGTTGGACAAAGGGTAGATTGACCGGATGGGCTGCAATCACCAGACGATCTTGACCCGGAACCAGGTCTCCTAGGTTGGCTTTCAATTTTTCAGCAACCACTTCTCTCATGTCCGGATAGGTTTCTCGTTTAAACTGCTTCTGAAAAGCTTCATTGACAAAGACCATGTGGTTCGCATCTGTCAACAACTCTCTCAAGACCCAGTCTCCTTCGGGGGTTAGATAGTCTTGGAAATAGGGACTTCCCTCTTTGTAGTAAATAACACTGGAAATAAAGCCTCGGTCATCCAGATACTGTACATAAACCGTTTCCTTATCCTTTACCCGTCTCACTGAGAGGATATTCCCGTCTACCCCCAGATCGATATTAGCAATCTCCTGGCCACGACAGAACGCCACTATTTGAAAAGGCGTATAAGTAAAGCTTGTCTGAGCAGGCCATTCCAAATCCTCGACCTGAATCGGAAGCATCTCTTGATGAGGGGAAATCCCCTGAATGTGATCAAAAATCGACAGATAGTCTGTTTCTAACAAATCTTGCCGATGGAGGTCGTAACGCAATTGCGGGCAATAGTGCGGAATCACTAATTTCCGCTCCACTCCCGCTTCCTGGAAGACCCGAAGCTGGTGAATAGTCTCATCAAATTCAATCGTAGCTTGCGTCCAATACCAAGGCGTCATCCTACTGTGCCAAATCCGCTCACTGCCATACCAGGCTGGTATAAAGTAATACATAACAACTCCTAAAACAATCTTGTATAGCCTTGGTTCACGCGAAGGGCTCTAACTTCCTCTCGGATGGTCGACATCATCCCCACAAACATGAGAAAACTCCCTGGAATCATGGCCAAACGCAAAAGTCCTCTATCCCAGAGCAGAAGAAGGAAAGGCAATGCTGTAAACAGAATTAAATAAAGTGTCCCAAAGACCGTTAAACGAAAGACAATTCGATTGATGTACCGACGTGTCTCTTCGCCAGGATAAACGAAATCAATATACTCTGAGTTTTTCATCATCTTGTCCGCAATTTCTTCCTCATTGACCGTCACAAATGCAAAAGCAAAGGACAAAATTGCTATCATCAGACCGTAGAGCAGGATCCAAGCTGGCGCTCCTATTACCAACTCCTTTGCGATACTGGCAGCCCATGACGCACGGGAATTGATAGCTTGGACCAGCAAAAAGATATACTGCGGGATAGAAACCAAGGTCATGGCATACATAAAGGGCATCCCCCCAGCTGGATTGAGCTTGACCTCTAAAAAGGTGTGAGGTTTCAAACTATTATGAATCCCCAGCTTATTCACAGGGATCCGATAGCGAGCATACTCGATGCATACGACCATGAAAATAAATGCTAACAAGAGAGGCACTAGAAACAGGAGACCCCCACTCTTTGACAAGGTTCCAAGGACATCCTCTGGCAAGTACAGGAGCATCCCCGCCATCATGATCACAATAGAATTCCCCAAGCCTAGGGCCGTATTTAAATCAGCTAACCAGACCAAGAAAAAGGTTCCTGCAATCATTATCAAGGCATTGAGCGAGACGACTAGAAGGGGGCTCAGGTCTGTTTGTATGGGGAGATAAAGAGAGATGGCCAGAGATTGAACAAGAGCCAGAGCAAATGTCAGGTACATCTTCCGTCGCTCCACAAGGTCCGAACTGGTCCTCTCCAGGTTATGACGTTTAGATACCGTAAACAAGCGCCACAAAATCATGGAAGACATCCAAGGAGAAAGTCCAAGAGCGAAGATAGACATGCCACGAAGGTTCCCACCCATGATAGCACTCGTCAACTCCAGACCCCTTGCAGCACCTTCATTCACATTTAATACCTTTGCTAGGTCTACAAAGGGCAAGGTGATTTTACTTCCTAAAACATAAACAAAAACGAATAGGATCGTCCAAAATAATCGATTCCTAACTCCAGATTGTTTCATCATATCCTACTCCTCTACTCCCCCTTCTCTCGAATGCTTATCCTAACTAAGTCCTCTCATCAAATTTGACCATTTCACCTAAATGATTTCTGATCTATAAGAGAAAAAAGTTCTTCAGAAGATGATCTGAAGAACCACTATTCATCTAGCTTTTCTCCATTCATTATACCATATTTCACTAGGCTTTTCACCCGACATTCTCAATGAAAACCGACAAATCCTCCCATGGATCTGCCGGTATATCAGAAGAATCGAAAGAAGCAAATTTTCAATTTAAGAAAGATGATTGTATTTACTTTTTACGATGGAAAAATGAGGCCAAGCCTGCAAAGAAAGCTACTACAAGCGTGATGAACAGCTCACGTGACGTCACTCCTAGAGAGTCCGACGTCGATTTTGCTTCAGAGACAGAAGCAGCCGATTTCTCGCCAGAAGAGCTCATCTGAGGAGTCGCTTGACTTTGTGAATGGGATTGGCTTGCCGAGCTAGAGGTAGAACGACTCGTTGAAAGAGAAGTCGATTCTGAGGAGAGCTGGCTTGCTTTTGATGAAGCAAGTGTGCTCGCTGGCTCCTGAAGACTCGCCGAAGCAGACCCGTACACCACTGTAGATTCGTTTACCGCATTTGAAGCCAAGGCGGAAGCGGATGACCAATTTGATGCCTGTGACATAGAATGACTAGACGAAGTCGATTCATCTGTCGAAGTCGAAGACTGATCAGAAGCACTCGTTTGATGCGATGCTGAAGTCAAGATTGAGATGGACTCCGATACGGAAATTGACTCTGATTCACTGCTTGAGATTGATGCTGAATTCAATACTGATTCAGAGCTACTTACTGATACAGACTCACTAGTTGACACTGAATCAGATGTTGACTCTAACTCAGAAGCTTGCTTGCTTGAATCTGATTCGGATGCGCTACTTGAAACTGACTCAGAAGTTAAGGCTGATTCTGATACACTCATGAAAATCGATGCACTTAATTCTGACATACTTGTCGATGCTGAAGCTGAAACACTAGTTGATTCAGAACTCAACTCTGATGTTTGCTTACTTGAGGCAGACTCAGAAGCACTTGCTGAAACCGATGTAGAATTCAATTCCGATTCGGATGCGCTGACTGAAATCAATGCACTTGTTTCTGACACACTTGTCGAAGCCGAAGTTGAAACGCTTGTTGATTTCGAAGTCAACTCAGACACTGAGGCAGATTGAAGTTCAGAAGATTCCATACGAGCTACAGATTCTGATGTGCTAGTTGAGACTGATTCAGACGCCAAAGCGGACGCCAACTCAGAAGCTTGTTTACTTGAGATTGATTCAGATCTACTTACTGAAACGGACTCGGAACTCAAGACGGATTCTGAAGCGCTACTTGAAACTGACTCAGAAGTTAAGACTGATTTAGATAGGCTTGCCGAAATCGACGCACTTGCTTCTGAAGCACTTATCGATGATGAAGTTGACACACTAGTTGATTCCGAAATCAACTCAGATACTGAAGCGGATTGAAGTTCAGAAGATTTCATTTGAGCTACAGATTCTGAAGTACTTGCCGACGTTGATGCAATCGACTCTGATACAGACAACGAACCACTCAAGGATTCTGAAGATAACTTCTCTGATGCTGACAATGAACTGCTTGCTGAAGCAGAAACTGATAATTCTGATGCTGATGCTGAAGTACTTGTCGAAGCTGAAGAAATCGACTCTGATACAGACAGGGAGCCACTCAAGGATTCAGATGCGGATTTTTCTGAAGCTGACAGAGAATCACTTAACGATTCTGAAACGACTACTTCTGATGCTGATAACGAAGCACTTGTCGAAGCTGAAGAAATCGACTCTGATACAGACAACGATCCACTCAAGGATTCTGAAGCTAACTTCTCTGATGCTGACAACGAGCTACTTGCTGATTCTGAAACGGATACTTCTGATGCTGATACCGATGAACTTGTCGAAGCTGAAGAAACCGACTCTGATACAGACAGAGATCCACTCAAGGATTCAGAAGCGAATTTCTCTGAAGCAGATAAAGAACCACTTGCTGAAGCAGAAACTGATACTTCTGATGCTGATAACGAAGCACTTGTCGAAGTTGATGAAATTGACTCCGATACAGACAAGGATCCGCTCAGTGACTCGGATGCAGATTTCTCTGAAGCAGATAAAGAACTGCTTGCTGAAGCAGAAACGGATACTTCTGATGCTGATACTGAAGCACTTGTCGATGCTGAAGTAATTGACTCTGATACAGACAAGGATTCGCTCAAGGATTCAGAAGCGAATTTCTCTGAAGCAGATAAAGAACTGCTTGCTGAAGCAGAAACGGCTACCTCTGATGCTGATAACGAAGTACTTGTCGAAACGGAAGTGATCGACTCTGATACAGACAGGGAACCACTCAAGGATTCAGATGCAGACTTCGCTGAAGTCGACAACGAATTGCTTGCTGACGTTGATGCAACCAATTCTGACACAGACAGGGAGCCACTCAAGGATTCAGATGCGGACTTCTCTGAAGCTGATAGAGAGCTACTTGCCGAAGTAGAAACAATCGATTCTGATACAGACAAGGATGCACTTACCGACGCTGAGGCTGAGACCTCTGAATCATTCTGCAAATCAGACTGAGAAGAAGATAACGATTGAGATTCAAGTACCTGTGAAATCGATAGACTATCTGATACTGAATCGCTACTTGACATCGACTCAGATAATGACCTTGATTGACGATCCGATAGAGAAACAGCTGCAGACAGAGATTGAGACTCTGAAGCAACGACTTGTGAGTTACTTTCTGAGTAAGAGAGACTATCTTGTGCTGACATCGAATGAGAAGAGGAATAACGGAGTGATTGAGATGCCAATTCAGAAGCATTCATTCTTCGGTAATAGTAATTCACACTCTTCGATGGCGAGTAGCTAACTCCGGTCGAAACTGTATGATAAAACTTAGAAAATCCATCAGTGCCTTGCAAAGATGCATCATCTCCCACAATATGGCTACCACTCGACTGTCCTTGAGTTTCTGGGGCGGAAGTATACGGTTTACGGAAAGAATATTCTTTACCCGTTTTTTCATCCGTATAGCTTACCTTTTCTTTCAAGGAGAACCAACCTGAGATCTTTAACTTAAAGTTTTTTCCATCCGAAAACTCAGGAGTAACTGTAAGAGAATAATCTTCTTTCTTACTTTTTACCTCTCGCGTCTCAAGATGTTCAAAGGTTTCATTCCAATGGTCATGTCTAAAGGCCTTTTCATACACTAAGGTATAATTTGCAAGGTCGAATACAGTTCCGTTATCACTTTTCCGGTAATACCATTGTTTAGAAGGATCTAAGACATAATATTTTAAGGTGTAATCACCATTTGGGCTCGTCACTTCTCGGACAAGCTTAATATAGTGGTCTCTTGCCCCTCCTCTATAGGATTCGACAGTCTGTTTCCCAACTTCACTAAGATCAAAGACGCCAGACATTTTATTCTGATGATAGTCTACTAGCGGAACTTGAACAAAACCATCCAATTGTCGAGCAGCTGAAGCTGTGTACTCCTGACCTTCAATACCAACCTGGGCATAAGAGGCCAAAACAGTTTCCCTACCATTCGGGACGTAAGATCCTTGCCGGAACTCACCCTTGTCGCGAATGAGCTTGTAATAGGTGACATGTTCAGCACTTCGTGATGGAACAATGGCTGATACTATCGATGGTGCATAAAGACCTACATTTTTAGGTTCTACCACATCATAAAGCTGTTGAATCATAAATTTAGGAGTCTGGTAGCTCACACTTTGCATCCGTATAACTCCAGGTTTCCCATCATCATAAATTGAGTAAAAGACCCTGTATTGGCGGTTTGTATCTGAACCAACTAATTCCTTTGGTAAATCAAATTCAACTACACTATTTGCTTTAACTGTTTGAGCATAAACCTCCGTACCACTAGACTTTTTAACCAAGCGGAAGTATACGTCGACACCTTTAGGAGTCGTTGAACCAATCGAGCTACGATCGACGGATAAGGTTGCATAATAATCCAGAGGATCCGGCTTCACTCGATTAACGAAATCCCAAATAGCAAAGGTATAACGCGTCACATCATGGGTTTCAGACAGAGACTTATGAGTCGCAGGATCGAGGTTTATTACAGATTTATCTAAATGCGGATCCTTTTCGATGTCTTCATATTCCAAAGCAGGGTCTTTTACGCTAGCCCCATTTCGATCATCCAGATTAGGAGTGATATTGGACAACTCATCAGAATCCGTTACGGTTTCATAAATCGGTGCCAACTGAGCTGCAATGGCAGGTTTGCCGTTTACACTGCTATTCCCCACAAAACCCGATGCTTTCAGAGCAAGCATCATTTCATCAACAGACTCATTTAACCGTTGACGCTGCTCCACATATGCTTGCGTCGCAACATTTTCATGAAGCAACTGAGTACTGGTTGACAATTCTGTTTGCACCTTAGCGATCGCAACCGAGAGAGCTGCTTTCTGATCCGCATCTGTAAGGTTTGAGGCATAGTTCTCGGCCATCTGGGTCAATAAGGTCGCCTCTGACAGATTCTGTTCCAGACCAACTTTATCCGTTGCTCCTAGCACCCTTTCGGTCGTTTCTACGCTTGACTCTGATGTCGTCGCAGCTTCTGAGGTTGATTCGCTCAGAGACACAGTAAGGCTCTCAGAACCGTGCTCGCTTAAAGAGACAGAAGCACTTGTCGATTCTAGACTTTCTTCTGACATTGATCCAGCTTCAGAGACAGAACCAATCACTAAGCTATGGGCCTCTGCTAAGGTTTCTTTCTGTAATTCAGAGGTTGTCACCACATCAGCACTTGCTTCATCCGCATAAGCTGTATTGATAATAGCGGTGGCGCCAACAGCTGCTCCCGTCGCCAATAAGCCTTTCAGTACGAATTGACTTGTAGAACGGATCCCATCCCGCTCCTTCTCTGACTTCGTTATGACTGTTGTTTCTACTTCTCCACGAACAATTTTAAATAAACCTAAGGTAGAATTTTCAGAACGAACCCAGTGCTTCCCAGACTTGATTAATTTAAAACGAGTCGTTCGGTCCATCTCCCTAACTTTTCCATTCAAACGTTTAAAAAACATGAATATCCCCTCAACATTATAGTCATTAAATATTATACATTATTACTATACATATTCAAGTAATTTGATGTAGATAACAATTCCATTTTCAAAAAATTTCCTCCCCAAAAGCAATTGAATTTTATTTTCCTAAAATCCGTAAAATCTAGTAGGGTAAAACAGAAAAAAGAATCTCAAAATGAGATTCTTTTGTAAACACGCTGAAAATTAGATGGCTGTTTTCTCATAGAGAAACGTCATTATTCTTCCTTTTCTTTTTTACGGCGCCCCAATGCAGTTAAGCCTATAAAAGATGCTAGGGTACCCAATATGGTTAAACTTGCAGAGCCCTTTTCACCAGTTGCTGGAAGAACTGCTTCCGCTGAGTTTTCACTGTTGGACAGGGATTGGATGAGTAATTCTGAAGTCCCATTAGATTGGACTTCGCTTGTTGAATCCAGACCTGAAAGAGACTGAGAATGACGGATTGACTCTGAGTGACTTTGCGAGTCAAATGAAGACTCAGAGCGGGTTTCACTTGTTGAGATTGAACCACTCAGGGATTCAGATGTCGACTCGGTTAGACTAACTGAATCAGACTGACTCTCAGACCTAGACTCCGGTGTTGAGACAGACTCGCTTGTTGGAGCAGATTGACTCAAAGAACTTGAGATAGAAACTGAATTTCTTACCGACTCGGATTGAGAAGTTGACATAGATTCACTTACGGAAATTGAGGCACTCATTAATTCAGAGACTGACTCGGATAACACGGCTGATGTCAACTGGCTAGTTGAAGAAAATTGGGAAGCTGAGACCGACTCTCTTGTAGAATCCGAGATACTCAAAGAGACTGACTCTGATTCCAACTCAGAAGTCGAAGCTGAGTCACTTGTGGAAACGGATGTACTCAAAGACCCAGAGACACTCTCTGACAGGCTCTCAGATGCTAATCGGCTTTCGACAACCGACTCTGACTGGAAAGTTGAAATCGACTCACTTGCCGATACCGACTGACTGAACGACTCAGATTCAGAGGTAGAAAGAGATTCACTGGTGGAAACCGAAGTGCTCAACGATTTTGAGACAGATTCTGAAACACTTTCTGATGCAGACTGACTAATCGAATCGGATTCAGAGGTAGAAAGAGATTCACTGGCGAAAACCGAAGTACTTAACGATTCCGAAACCGACTCGGAGGTGCGTTCCGACACCGACTGGCTGACAGATTCGGATTGAGACCTAGAAACTGACTCACTGGCGGAAACTGAAGCACTCAATGATTCTGAGACAGATTCAGAAACACTTTCTGATGCAGACTGACTTAACGACTTGGACTCAGAGGTCGAAACGGACTCACTTACGAAAACCGATGTGCTTAACGATCCTGAGATTGACTCGGAGGTGCTTTCCGACACCGACTGGCTGACAGATTCGGATTGAGACCTAGAAACTGACTCACTGGCGGAAACCGAAGTACTTAACGATTCCGAAACTGACTCAGAAACACTTGCCGATGTAGACTGGCTGAGCGACTCGGATTCAGAGGTCGAAAGAGATTTACCGGCGGATACAGAGGTGCTTAATGATTCTGAGACAGATTCAGAAACACTTTCTGATGCAGACTGACTTAACGACTTGGACTCAGAGGTAGAAATGAACTCGCTTGCGGAAACCGAAGCACTCAAAGAATCAGAAACTGACTCGGAGACACTTGCTGATACAGAATGGCTAATCGACTCTGATTGAGAGGTTGAAACGGACTCACTGGCGGAAACCGAAGTACTTAACGATTCCGAAACTGACTCAGAAACACTTACCGATGTAGACTGACTAATCGAATCGGATTCAGAAGTCGAAAGAGATTTTCTGGCGGATACAGAGGTGCTTAATGATTCGGAGACACTCGCCGAGGTCGACCGACTGACTGATTCGGATTCAGAGGTCGAGATAGACTCACTTGTCGAAACTGAGATACTCAACGATTCTGAGACTGACTCAGAGGTGCTCAACGATTCTGAAACTGATCCTGAAACACTTTCTGATGCGGACTGACTAATAGACTCGGATTGAGACCTAGAAACTGACTCACTGGCGGAAACCGAAGTACTCAAGGAGTCAGAAACTGCCTCGGAAACACTTGCCGAGGCAGACTGGCTGACAGATTCGGATTGAGACCTCGAAACTGACTCACTTACGGAAACCGATGTGCTTAACGATCCTGAGATTGACTCGGAGGTACTTTCTGAAGTAGACTGACTGTTCGATTCAGAGATTCTTAATGACTCCGACTCGCTGACTGATGCAGACTGACTCTCCGATACCACCTCACTGACTGATTTAGACTCACTAACAGAAACCGAAGCAGATTCCGAAAGGCTCTCTGATTCTAGAACACTCAAAGATTGAGATGCCGCTGTTGATACCGAGAGACTTGTAGAGAGCGAGCTGCTTTGAGAAGCGACGATTGAGGTTGATGCACTTTCCGATTCTGAATAGCTCTCAGACAGAGACTCTGATAGCTCAGCCGATTGTGACCGCATTTGAGAAGTACTTTGCGCTTCAGATACACTCTGGGAATAACTGATTGAGAGCGACTTCGTACGAGGATCCTCTGTCAAAGGTACCTTCACAGTATTAGACGTCAAATCCTTGAAGACAACCGTAATTTCTCCAGTTGCAGAGACTGAATAGCTCTTAAAGTCTTTAGACGCTAACAGACGTGGGTTTGCCGCTTTGAACTTTTCCCAAACCTGCGCTTTTTCAGACTCAATCAGATTGGTCAAATCAGTCACCTGAGTATTAGAAGTCACTGGAGCAATCGGATTTCGGATACCATCATTTTGAGGCAAGACCTTAATGCGGAAAGAACGATCGAGAAACTGATTTCTAGCATTGGTAAAACGAACGGTTATCGTATACGTCTTCCCTGGTTCTACAACCTCTGTGCCTCCAACTTTTCCTTCGATTAACATAGGAGCAAAAGGTGATTTCAAGGTTGCATTGGGAACGAGAACACCCTCAACCCGTTCACTGTTGGGAGCATAACCCATATAGGTGAGAATGACCCCACCATTCTGCTCTCTCACAATGTACTGCAACCGAATCGGATCTGAATTATAAGCTGTGATCAGATGATTATTTGCTGGACCACTCATGATAAAAGGAGCACGAAAAGCACTGTCCACTTCTAAGGCACTACCTGTACGCGGGTCTCTCTCCCCTGATTGTTCTCTTAACACAGAATTGACCAAGCGATTCCGAACAGACTTGGCCTGAAGAAGCGTCGCCTCTCCTTCTTGACCTGGATTGGCTAATTGGTTGCGGATAGCCTCCAGAGCTTCTTCCGCTTCCAACACAAGTCCCTCTCCATCCTTCAATTCTTTCGCTTGCTCTATATAAGAATAAAGGTCTTGAGCTATACGTTGAAGCTGTTTATCCTGAGCAGGATCTGAGACGGCTACAGACTCCTGATCCCCATTTGAAAGGACGCTAGTTTCCGCCATTGAAGTAGAGGGAACTGCTGAACTCGTCATAGATAATGTAGTAGAAAGCGAATCACTCTGTAACTCTGATGGAGACCACTCGCTCGTAGACAGACTTGTCGTGGACGACTGTTCCACACTGCTCAACACCAAGCTATCCTTACCTACTACGCCCACTTCCGAAGCCACTTCTGACTGCAAAGTTGGGCCTGCTAGCTCGTCAGCATCCGTTGGATGCGCAATTGACGTCGCACCCATAATGGATCCAGCAGCAATCAAGCCTTTTAAGGCTATGGAGCTTGGAACATCCATACTAGAATGATTGGAAACATCTATTTCTTTTTTAGCTCGCAAAAAAGAAGCATTCGAACAGGCTACTCGAATCCAATGTTTCCCCGATTTTATTAACTTAAATCTCGTCACTCTATTCCATGTTTTTTTCAGCAAGGTAAGGATGCCCCTCTCTCCTCAAAAATTATTCTCTCTTGATTATACATGATTGAATCCTATTTTCAATCATTTTGGCTAGATCTATGCTCGATCTCAGAAAAAAAGCCATCGAATCGATGACTTTTTAAAAATGAACAGCATGTTTTTAAAAGCTGGTTCCTATTTTACAATTTCTTCCAACATTTTTTCAATGTGTTGGATGGATTTCTCACGTCCAAGCAAGTAGATGGTATCTGGCAATTCAGGACCATGCATTTCACCTGAAACAGCGATACGGATTGGCATGAAGAGATTTTTCCCTTTGATACCAGTTTCTTTTTGGACCGCTTTGATTTGTGGGAAGATATTTTCTACCACAAACTCATCGTCTGACATGGCTTCGAGTTTGGCTTTAAAGGCCTCAAGTACCGTTGGCACTGTTTCACCAGCCATGACTTCTCGCTCAGCTTCTGTCAATTCTGGGAAGTCTGAGAAGAAAAGGTCTGTCAATGGAACGATTTCATCCACTGACTTCATTTGTGGTTTGTAGAGTTCAACCAATTTCTCAGCCTTGTCTGTCAAGCGTCCTGCTGCTTCAAGGAATGGTTTGGCCATTTCAAAGATGGTCGCAAGGTCTGCATTCTTGATGTAGTCATTGCTCATCCAGTCAAGTTTCTTCTGATCGAAGGCTGCTGGAGACTTGCTGAGACGGTTTTCGTCAAAGAGTTTGATGAGTTCTTCGCGAGAGAAGATTTCATCTTCCCCACCAGGATTCCAACCAAGAAGGGCGATGAAGTTAAAGACTGCTTCTGGAAGGTAACCTTTCTTACGGTAATCTTCGATAAATTGAAGAGTGTTGGTATCGCGTTTAGACAACTTCTTACCAGTTTCAGAGTTGATAATCAAGGTCATATGACCAAACTCTGGTGCTTCCCATCCAAGAGCCTCATAAACCATAAGTTGTTTTGGTGTATTGGCAATGTGGTCGTCTCCACGGATAACGTGAGAGATTTGCATATCGTGGTCATCAATCACAACGGCAAAGTTGTAAGTTGGATAGCCATCTTTCTTTTGGATAACCCAGTCTCCGCCGATATTGCCACCTTCAAACTCGATATCACCTTTGACCATATCATGCCATTTGTAGATACCTGACTCATTGACTGCCAAACGAACCGTTGGAATCACACCTGCCGCTTCGCGTTCTGCGATGTAAGCCGCTTTTTCTTCTTCGCTCATGCCGAGGTATTCGTTGATGTAGCGAGGTGTTTCACCAGCTGCTTCTTGGCGTTCACGTTCCGCTGCCAACTCTTCTTCTGTAACGTAAGATTTGTAGGCTTTTCCTTCAGCCAAGAGTTGATCGATGTATTTTTGGTAGAGTTCCAAACGCTCAGACTGGCGGTAATTTTCATGAGTCTCTGGACTTTCATCCCAGTCCATGCCCAACCAACGAAGGTTTTCCAGCTGGGAACGTTCGCCATCTTCGACGTGGCGCTTACGGTCCGTATCTTCGATACGGATAATAAAAGTTCCACCATGATGGCGCGCATACAAGTAGTTAAACAATGCTGTACGGGCATTTCCGATGTGTAGTAGTCCGGTTGGACTTGGTGCATAACGCACACGAATATCTTTAGTCACGTATGTTTCTCCTAATTGTTCATTGATTCTGGGCTTCTCGTCTAACTGGCCCAGGCACTTTTCACTCTATTATAGCACATCTCCAAAGGAGTAGCTTCCTAATCGAGTCGTTCTTCTAGTTCAAAATCGATTGGCAGGGTTGCTAAGAAATGCTCCAACTCCCGCTCCCAATAAAACCATTCATGTTTTCCTGGTCCATGGTTGTAGGTGATATCAAAACCGAGGTCCTTCAGATGATCCACAGCTGTATTGTTGGACTCATACAGAGCATCCTGCTCGCCACACCACGCCCATAAGACCGTCTTTTTATCTGAGTACTTCTCCGCAATGCTTTCCAAGGAGTAAGGACTCGTCGTCCAATCTTCTAGCTCTCCAAAGACCCCTTGCCAATAAGCCTTACTGCCAAGATCGGTATCTGCTAGTTGACGCCCCTCAAAGCTAAGAGCACCAGAAAAACTAGCAGCATGCGAGAAGCGATTGGTTTGAAGGGCCAGTTTAAAAGATCCATAGCCCCCCATCGATAGGCCAGCAATAAAGGTCTTCTCCCGCTTCTTAGTCATATTGGGGAAGAAGCGGGCCAAGGTCTTAGGCAATTCCTCTGCGATGGCTGTGTAGTAGGAATAACCATACTGGGTATCCGTATACCAACCATTATTGGTATTAGGCAAGACAACAATCAGATTGGTCGAGCGTAGGATCCGTTCGACATTGGTCCGTTTCAACCAAGAGTACTGATTGCCATTCATCCCATGAAGGAGATAGAGGACCGGGATATCTTGATCATCTGGATTTTCCACCCGAGACGCATCTGGGTAGAGGACGTTGATCCCCCATTCCATTGCGAGCGCTTCTGAATAGTATTCAATTTGCATTACTGCCATCTATCTTTCCTCACTATTTCTTCTTTTCCTTGACAAGAAAAAGCCGACGATCGACTTTTCCTCTTATCTTAATCCTAGCGTACTTCCATGACGACTGGCAAGATAGCTGGTCGACGTTTGGTCTGGTCAAAGAGGTACTTGGCCAAACTATCACGAACAGCACCCTTGAGCTCGCCCCAATCGAAGCTGTCCTGGGCTAAGTATTCTTCCACACTTTGGTTGACGATCTCTGCACTTTCGCGCAAGATATCGCGACTCTTCTTCACATAGATAAAGCCACGGGTGTGAACTTTTGCCTTTGAGATAATGCGTTTTTCACGACGGTTAACCGTAATAGCCACAATAAAGATACCATCTTCTGAAAGGACTTTCCGGTCACGGAGCACGACATTTCCTACATCCCCAATGGCATTCCCATCGATGAGGACATCTCCAGCAGAGACGCTACCTGCAGGAACGAAGTCACCATTGTCATATTCCATGATGGTGCCTTTTTTCGGAATGAAAATATTTTCAGGCAAAATCCCCACTTCCATAGCAAGCCGTGCATGGGCATCCAATTCGCGGTATTCCCCTTGGATTGGGAAGAGATAGTTGGGACGAAGGAGGTTGATCATCAATTGAAGATCACGCGCATTTCCGTGTCCTGATACACGCAAGCTTTGAGTAATCGCTTTAACGACTCCGCCTGCTTGATAGACCATGTTTTCGACACGTGCCATAACCGCTTCTTTGGCGATAGATGGAGTTGTTACGATATAGACCAAGTCGCCATCCTTGATTTCAACATAGCGGTGACGGCCAATGGACATTTTACGGAGTCCGTTGATTGGTTCACCCATCCGCCCCGTTTCAAGAATAATCAATTCATGATCCTCAAAACGAGACATTTCTTTTGGCTTGATCAATATTTTTTCGTTGGCCAAAGACAGTTTATTTAAACGAATCCCTGTCCGGACAATATTTTCTACGTCAAATCCAGTCAAAACAACCCGGCGCCCTGTCTCTGCAGCTGCGTCAAAGACTTGCTGGATCCGTGATAGGTTACTTGCAACAGCGGCTACAATGATACGGCCATCCCAGTCAGCAATGGTATCTAGGATTTCATCCCCAACCTCTTGCTCACTAGCCACTTGAATTTTACTATCAGCATTGGCAGAGTCACTCAAGAGAGCGAGGACGCCTTCTTGTCCAATCTCTGCCAAACGAGCAAAGTCAGTCGCATAAAACTCACTCGCTGTCTGGTCAAACTTGAAATCTCCGGTATAGACGATATTTCCTTCAGAAGTCTTGATGACAATTCCTAAACTTTCTGGAATAGAGTGGGTTGTCTGGAAGAAGGAAACAACGGTTCCTCCAAAATCAATCTCTGAGTTGGCATCGATCACATGGAAGTCATTGAACTTCTTGACACTATCATTGCTCTTGACAAAGAGCTTGGCCAACTCGATGGTCAACTCTGACCCAAATACGGGAACTTTAGCCTCCGCTAAAAGATAGGGAAGGGCTCCAATGGCATCCGCATGCCCGTGCGTTAAAAAGACTCCTGCGATACGATCGCTATTCTCAAAGAGGTAGTCCATGTTGGGAATAACGACATCGACCCCTAGTTGTTCATTTTCTGGATACTTGAGACCAGCATCCAAAACAAAAATAGAGTCATTTACTTCAGCTATGTAGAGGTTTTTCCCGTTTTCACGGACTCCACCTAAAGTAATCAACTTAATGTTACTCATGTTTTCTCCTTTATGTGATGGTTCATACTTACGGTCCTTGGCTCACCAAGTCGAATTACAGTTTTGCAAATTTCTTGCATATCTAGAACATTATACTATTTTTTCACGATTTTTTCAAAAGTCAGATCAAACAAAAAGCCCTCCACCATCTGATGGAGGAACCTTTACTAAGACCAAAGACGATAGCCTAGATTGTCAACTTTGTCAAAAAGAGACCCTAGTCCGTATGATAGTCATTTTTCTTATTCTCAATCACCCGTATCGCTGCCTTGATGACATGAAACTCATTTAGCAGTTCTTCTAGGTGGTGGTAATTCCGATCGCTGAGAGCCCCTTTCTTAAGGGTTTGAGACAAGCTATAAAACCGATCAACATGCTCATCAATATTGGCCAGCAATTCTTTGGCTTCTTTCAACCGGTAGCGATTCAGGAGCTTGCTTTGACTATGTTTATAGGCGAGCACATTCTCACGATGAATGTCTTGACAGACTTCCTTCTGTTCTTCATCCACCTTCAAATTGACCGCTTGGAAGCAGGTAATAAACTCCCGATTCTTCAGATCACACACAAAGACGACACCGTCCTCTGCTACATAGGCTTCCGTATCGGGTCGTTGATCAAAACTGCTATCAAAATGATGAAGCGAGGGTACGTGTTGATTGACCCAGAGTCTCAACTGCTCGTTATCGACTCCAAATCGTTCCATTGCTCTTTCTTTAAAATGATCTCGACAGCTATATTCATGTGCATATGGCAATCCCACAGCCCTCACCTCGACTTTCTACCACGACAGACAAAAAGACCTCCAGTCTTACGGGACTAGAGGTCTGGTCTGCTTCACTGACAAGAGGCGATTAACCATTTAGGCTAACGAAAACAACAGTTATGATTTTCATTTCTTTTCATGGTACGATTCACATACCAGTGGTTTTCTTTGCAAGTTCTCTTTCAGTTTTGTTACAAAGCACTCAGTTGAGCATACCGAAGTTCGAAAACCATCTAAAGCTTCCACTACTATTTCCACGTATTTCAATGTCATTTAGTAAGTTAAGCAGACTTACTTGACGGCTCAACCGATTTAACATTTCCGACGTTCTGGCTTTTCTATAAAAAGCACGATCAAGTGTCAGCGAAGGCAAACCTAAAACGAAGTAACCTAATGTATGAATCTATAAGGCATTGGTATCAACCCCTTCTCCCTTATCTTCACCTATAGTATACTCCTTTAATATCAGTATTGCAAGCGATTACACACTGAAACTAGTTTCTAAATTTACTCAAAGAAACGGTAGTAATCAGTCAAGGCCATCTTAGCCTTTTCCTCTTGATTCAAGTCCTGGATAATCTTTCCATCCTTCATGACAATCAAGCGATTTCCGTACTTGAGCGCATCCTCCATATGATGGGTAATCATCAAGGCAGTCAGGCGATCTGTTTTGACAAAACGATCCGTCAGCTCCATCAAGGATTGACTCGTCTTGGGATCGAGGGCGGCTGTATGCTCATCCAAGAGCAAGAGTTCTGGCCGTTTCAGGGTAGCCATCAACAAGCTCAGAGCCTGACGTTGTCCACCAGATAAGAATTCTACCGACGTATCGGCATGCCTTTCTAAACCATTGCCAATCTGGCTCAAAACCTCTTTAAATTCGTCTTTGTACTGGGCAAGGCGACGAGGAACCAAGCCCCGCTTTTCTCCTCGGAATTTTGCAATCAGGAGATTCTCAGCCACTGTCATACGTGGGGCTGTCCCCATCTTTGGATCTTGGAAGACACGGGATAGGTATTTTGCCCGTTTTTCTGGACCATAGTGAGTCACATCCTCTCCCTTAATCAAGACTTGACCACTGGTCAGAGGAAGGGTCCCAGCCAAGGTGTTGAAGAGGGTTGATTTCCCAGCACCATTGCCCCCAAGAATGGTGATAAAGTCATGCTCATGAATCTCCAAAGAGACATTATCCAAAATGACTTTTTCTTCATTCAAGCCATTATTCACCACGATGGTGGCATTTTTTAATTCTACAATTGCAGTCATTTGCTGAGTTTGACTCCTTTCAGCAGTTTCTCTTTAAAGGTTGGAATCATGAGACAGATTGCCAAGATGATAGCACTAAAGATACGGATGTAGCTAGTATTGACACCGATGGCAATCACAGCCCAAATCAAGAATTGATAAATGATTGATCCAATAACGATACTGAGCAAACGTTCTGCTAAGGTTAGTTTTGAGAAAAGGACCTCTCCGATAATCAAGCTGGCCAAGCCAACGACGATGACCCCGATTCCTCGAGAAGCATCTGCATAACCTTCTTGTTGGGCCATCAAGGCACCTGACAAGGCAATAATCCCATTAGAAACCACTAGTCCCATCAACTCCATCCAGCTGGTATGAATCCCAAAGCTCTTAGCCATCTCAGGATTATCCCCTGTCGCAATATAGGCCTGCCCCAATTTGGTATCCAAGAAGAAGAGCATAGAGGCAATCACTAGGGTCACAAAGATGATCCCAATGATAATCTCATTTACGCCACTGGCAATAGGAATCATATCTTGGATTTTTGAGTATCCTAATAAGCCTAGGTTAGCCCGTTGCATCACAAAGAGAATGACTGAGTTACAGGAAGTCATCACCAAAATCCCTGATAACAGCGTCGGAATCTTCCCTTTGGTATAAAGAAGACCTGTTGCTAATCCAGCCAAACAACCCGCACCAACGGCGGCTAGGGTGGCTAGCAAAGGATGAACCCCTTTGGTGATCAGAGTTACCGCAACGGCTCCCCCTAATGGGAAAGAGCCCTCTGTAGTCATATCTGGGAAATCCAAGATACGAAAGGTCATAAAAATCCCCAGTCCCAAAATAGCCCAGATCAAGCCTTGTGAAATAATCGAAATAAGCATATCTTTGTCCTAACTATTGTAAATATCCTCTATTGTATCATATTGCAAGACGTGATTTCAATGCTTTCAAGAAATAACAAAAAGGCCCCACTCCTTAGAGCGAGGCCTCCTTGTGGAAAACTAAACCATTTACGATCCTAACGGGAATCGTTAGTGTCTACCACTTGTTTAGTCTTCGTTTTTCTTGCGTCTTGCAAGACCAGCAAGTCCTACCAAACCAAGAGCAGCGCCTAACAATGCAGCAGAAGCTGATTGTTCTTCACCAGTAGAAGGAAGTTCTGGTGCTGGCGGTGTTACCGGTGGTGTTACCGGTGGTGTTACCGGTGGTGTTGGTGGTGTTACCGGTGGTGTTGGTGGTGTTACCGGTGGTGTTGGTGGTGTTACCGGTGGTGTTGGTGGTGTCACCGGTGGTGTTGGTGGAATTACCTTGTTGTTGAACTCAGTATCTTCCGGTAATTGAGAAGTTGCTGTTAAGACTTTGCCTTCTTTAGTAACTGTTACTGTTACTGTAGCTACCATCTTATCGTATTCAACTCCTGCTTCAGTACCTTTAACCTCTTCCACAGTGTAAGTGTAAGTTTTAGCTTCTTCATCTCCACGTTTGAACTCTAATGCAGAGAACTTGATGTTTCCTGATGCATCGTTCTTAACTGTTTCGATAACTTTTCCATCTTTATCTTTAAGTACGAAGCTAAATTCACCTTCTTTTAGCTCACGTCCTTCAAGTTTCTTAGTGAAGTTAAATTCAACTTTAGTTGAGATGTTAACGACACGTTTTTCTGTTGGTTTTTCTGGTTTCTCAACAGATTTCTTAGTTGGATCGTATTGGTGAACAGTTTGTGAAGCAGTGTTTTCGATATCTACACCATCTTTAGCTGTTGCTTTGATAGTTGCAGGGATCTCAAACTTGTAGTAACGTCCGAATGCCAATTTAGCAGTGTCGATTACTGGAGTGTTTTCTGCGTCTCCAAGTGACTTAGTCAAGTCTGTCTTAGAAGTTGCAGTAATCACACCATTTTCAACCTTGATATCAAATTTAGCTGTCACATCTTCTCCTGTTACAGAGTCGTATGCTTTAATTTCTGCTACGTTGACGTCTAAGTTTTCGCTGTCATATTTATCTGTTACACCTACAGATTGAATATTGTGCGCTTCAGTGAACTTAGTTGTATCCAACCATACTTGGTAGTATACTTTATCACCCTTCTTAAGTGTCTTCGTATTGATATTTTGAGCTTCGTTGTTATCATCCTTATCGGCATATGGATCTTTATTAGTATCCGCTACCTTGTCTGCTAACTCTTTATCATCGTCAACAAGTTTGTCACCTGTAATATCGAATTTAGATTCATTCAGGATATACTTCTCTGGGTTGAATTCTGGAGTTTCTGGTGGAGTCACCTTGTTGTTGAACTCTTTATCAGCGATATCGCCTACAGTAGCTACAAGAACTTTAGCTGTTCCATCGTGTTTAACTGTGACTGTTACATTCGCTTTCATCGCATCATAAGTGACAGTTCCGTCAGTACCTTTCACTTCTTCAACTGTGTAGTTGTGTACGCCTTCTTGACCCTTCTTGAATTCAAGAGCTTTGAACTTAACGTTACCAGCCGCATCATTGCTTACAGTTTCAAGAGTCTTACCTGTTGAATCTTTAAGAACGAAGCTGAATTCGTTAGCTTTAAGCTCACGACCTTCTAATTTCTTAGTGAAGTTGAATTCCACTTCAACTGGTACGTTGTTGACACGTTTTTCTGTTGGTTTTTCAGGTTTTTCAACTTTCTTAGTGGTTGGGTTGTAGTAGTTTACAACTTGAGCCGCAGTATTTTCGATATCTACACCAGCTTTAACTGTTTGTTTAACTGTTGTTGGAATATCAAATTTGTAGTAACGTCCGAAGGCGAATTTAGTTGTATCGATGATTTGAGTATTTTCTGCATCGCCAAGTGACTTCGTGAAGCCATCTTTAAGGGTTGCTGTGATTACTCCGTTATTAACTGTAATATCGAATTTATCTGTTACTTCTGCACCTGTTACTGAATCGTAGGCTTTGATCTTAGTAGAATCAAGATCCAACTTCGCTTCATCATAGTCATCTGAGATTCCTACTGATTGGATGTTTTCTTTGTTAGTTTCAGAGAATTTAGTTGTATCCAACCATACTTGGTAAACCAACTTATCGCCACGTTTAACAGTCTTGGTGTTCAAGTTTTGTTTTTCGTTGTTAGATGCATCGTCCGCATATGGGTTCGCATTGGTGTCTGCGACCTTGTCTGCCAATTCTTTGTCATCATCAACGAGTTTGTCACCTGTGATATCGAATTTCTCTTCAGAAACAACGTATTTCTCTGGTTGGAACTTAGGTTCTTCCGGAGGAGTTACACGGTTGTTGAACTCTTTATCAGCGATATCACCAACAGTAGCTACAAGAACTTTAGCTGTTCCATCGTGAGAAACAGTTACTGTTACATTCGCTTTCATGGTGTCGTATGTAACGGTTGCGTCTGTTCCAGCTACTTCTTCTACAGTGTAGTTGTGAACGCCTGCTTGTTCTTTCTTGAATTCGATAGCTGAGAACTTAACGTTTCCTGCCGCATCGTTGCTTACAGTTTCAACAACTTTACCTGTTGAATCTTTAAGCACGAAGCTGAATTCGTTAGCTTTCAACTCACGGCCTTCCAAGCGTTTAGTGAAGTTGAACTCTACTGGTACTGGTACGCTGTTGACACGTTTTTGAGTAGGTTTGTTTGGAGTTTCAACCTTCTTAGTAGTTGGGTTGTAGTAGTTTACAACTTGAGCCGCAGTATTTTCGATATCTACACCAGCCACCACATCAGCTTTCACTGTTGTTGGGATGTCGAACTTGTAGTAACGTCCAAATTCGAATTTAGTTGTGTCGATAACTTGAGTGTTTTCTGCATCACCAAGTGACTTAGTGAAGCCAGCTTTAAGAGTTGCAGTGATGACTCCGTTATTAACTGTAATATCGAATTTATCTGTTACATCTGCACCTGTTACTGAATCGTAGGCTTTGATCTTAGTAGCATCAAGTTCCAATTTCGCTTCATCGTAGTCATCTGAGATTCCTACTGATTGGATATTGTCCTTGTTAGCCGCGTCAAATTTAGTTGTATCCAACCATACTTGGTAAACCAACTTGTCGCCACGGTTAACAGTCTTCGTATTCAAGTTTTGAGCTTCGTTGTTTGATGCATCGTCCGCATATGGGTTCGCATTTGTATCTGCGTACTTGTCTGCCAATTCTTTGTCATCATCAACGAGCTTGTCGCCTGTGATATCGAATTTTTCTTCAGAAACAACGTATTTCTCTGGTTGGAACTTAGGTTCTTCCGGAGGAGTTACACGGTTGTTGAACTCTTTATCAGCGATTTCGCCAACAGTAGCTACAAGAACTTTTCCTACTTTTAATATGGACAAGGGGCGAGTGTCAAAAACAGATCTTGTGAGGTCGCGCTCAACAAGTCTACCAATAGCATTGTCAAATAGGCACTGATACCGCACATGATAACATAATCCGTTTTCACAAACAAATCGCTAAAAACTTTTTTCATCATAAAATTCCTCCAACTGATATTTTATCATAATTTTATACTTCAAACCTAGTTTGGACTAATATTTTTGGAATCTATTCATCCATTTAGTTCCTTCGATTTTCACTCCGTCTGATCTAGTTTCATAGTTTTGTCTTTGCATACAAAAACCGTTAGGCAAAAAGCTAACGGTATAAGTTTAAGTCAATCCGTCACCTCAGTGATCAATCCTGTATCGACATCATAGACAGCTCCTGAGATAATGACATCGTCTGGAATCAGCGGTGAGGCTTTTAAGAGAGCGACATCCTCCCGGACGCTCTCGTAAATATCTTGAAAGGGTAGGAAGTCTTGGTCTCCAACATCAACTCCCAGTTCCTTCTTCAGATGCTGACGGAATCCTTCATTCTCAAAGGTTTGCGCTCCACAGTCTGTATGGTGCAAGACCACGATTTCTCGAGTCCCCATCTGTTGCTGTGAGATGACCAAGGAACGAATCATGTCCTCTGTCACGCGCCCTCCTGCATTCCGTAAAATATGGGCATCCCCCAGAGCAAGCCCCAGTGCTGGTGCGACGTGAAGGCGAGAGTCCATACAGGTCACAATGGCTACTTGCGTTTTCGGTTTGATTGGAAGATGGAGGTCTCCGTGCAATTCAACATAGGCTTGATTGGCTTTTAAAAAATTCTCAAAATAGGACATTAGAAACTTCCTTTCTGGTTGGTAAAATAGTTTGAATGCCAAATTATTTACACTCTATCTTACCATCTTTTTCCCAAATTGTCAGTTGTCAGCCTACATGAAAAAGAGAGTGAGACAGAAATCGGTAATTCGTTAGAATTCGATTTCGTCGTCCCACCTCCGCACAGTTGAGTAGGGCTGTAAAAGCTGATGAAATCAGCGTAGTAGAGCACACTCAACCACTGCGTCTTGCTCGATAATCCAAATACAATTGAGAGGCTAGGACTTTTGTCCCAGCCTCTTTTATGCATTATGATCGTCTTGGTAAATAGCGATTCAGCAAGCCAGCAAAGGTCTGAAGGTTGAGACTTTGAACATAGACCTCGCCAGTCCCTCTAAAGGTATTGACAACACCCTCACCTGTTCCGATGGATTGCCAGAAACCATTTTCCAAATGGATATTATAATCCAAAGACTGGCTCCAAGCAACGACATGGGCATTATCGATGGTGATTTCTTGATTGTTTAACTCGATTTTTTAATAGAGCCATAGGCATTCACCAAGAGGGTCCCTTGCCCTTGGGTCGTCATGACGAAGAATCCTCCCTGGCCACCAAAGAGAGCCTTACCGATCGATTGGGTTTCCATTGTATAGTAAGCTGTACCATCCAGTGCAAGGAAGGCACCATCATTCAATCGATACTGCTTTTCACCCAAGTAGAGAGGCACCACCTGACCTGGTGAGTCGGGCGCCAATGCTAGGTATGCATTATTAGACTGGGCAAATACCTGGGTAATAAAGGTGCTTTCACCCGAAACCATTGACCGTCCAACTGCTTTCACAAAGCGTCCCACACCAGAGCCACTTGCATTCAATTTGGTGTTGAGGGTCACATTAGGTGTATGGTAGACCATACTCCCCCGTTGAATATAGACAGTTTCACCTTGATTGAGAGATAGCTCGACCAAAGGGAACTGCACATTGTTATCTGTAAAAAATTGCAAAATAAGTAACCCCCTATGTTTAGTAAGTATAGAAAAAGTATAGCACAGGAAAAACCTTTTTGCAAACGATTCCAAGACCTGGTTAAGAAAAGACTTTTTTCAAAACTTCCCCTACTGTGGAAACTGCTATCACTTGAATGCCATCTGGAATCGCGATCCCTTGGAGAGAATTTTTAGGCACATAAATCTTGGTGAAACCGAGCTTAGCAGCTTCATTGATCCGTTGCTCGATCCGATTGACTCGGCGGACTTCTCCGGTCAAGCCCAACTCTCCAACGAAACACTCTTGCGGGTTGGTTGGCTTGTCCTTGTAGCTCGAGGCAATGGCAACTGCAACCGCTAGGTCGATAGCTGGCTCATCCAACTTGACACCACCTGCAGACTTGAGGTAGGCATCCTGATTTTGAAGGAGTAAACCTGCGCGTTTTTCTAGCACCGCCATAATGAGACTAGCCCGATTGAAATCAAGCCCTGTCGTCGTCCGCTTGGCATTTCCAAACATGGTTGGTGTCACCAAAGCCTGCACCTCCGCCAAAATCGGACGCGTCCCTTCCATTGTCACAACGATGGACGAGCCAGTCGCCCCATCCAAGCGTTCTTCCAGAAAGACCTGGCTCGGATTGAGGACCTCAACCAGTCCACCTGATTGCATCTCGAAAATCCCGATTTCATTAGTGGAACCAAAACGATTTTTGACTGCTCTCAGGATCCGGAAGGTGTGATGGCGTTCCCCTTCAAAGTAAAGCACCGTATCCACCATGTGTTCCAGCATCCGCGGACCTGCCAAGGTTCCTTCCTTGGTCACATGCCCTACGATAAAGATAGCGATGTTATTGGTCTTGGCCAGCTGCATGAGCTCAGCTGTCACCTCACGCACCTGAGAAACAGACCCCTGCACCCCTGAAATCTCAGGAGACATAATGGTCTGAATCGAATCGATGATGAGGAAGTTAGGCTGGATGCGTTCCACTTCTGCTCGCACGCTTTGCATATTGGTCTCAGCATAGAGATAAAACTCACTGTCGATATCCCCCAAGCGCTCTGCCCGTAACTTGATCTGCTGGGCCGACTCCTCGCCACTAACGTAGAGGACCGTTCCCACTTGGGACAACTGGGTCGATACTTGAAGGAGCAAGGTCGATTTCCCGATCCCTGGATCTCCCCCGATGAGGACCAGACTTCCTGGTACCACACCGCCTCCAAGGACGCGGTTGAATTCCTCCATCTCCGTCTTGGTCCGGTGAACATTGATAGAGGTCACGTCCGCCAATTTCATGGGTTTGGTCTTTTCACCCGTCAAGGATACCCGGGCATTCCTAACTTCTGCAACTTCGACTTCCTCCACAAAGGAAGACCAAGAACCACAGTTAGGACAGCGCCCTAGGTATTTGGGTGAATTGTAGGCACAATTTTGACAAATAAATGTCGTTTTTTTCTTTGCGATGATAAACCTCTTTCTAAATCTCTATCTCACACTCAATCACTTGGCAAAAATCAATCTTCTCATTTGGCACAAACTGGCGCATGAGCATACGATGGGTAACCACTACAAGCTTTTGATAGTCTCGGTACTTGGCCAACGATTCAATAAAGCGAGCTCTCATATCCTCAGCGGTTTCATATTGAATTGGGCTATCCGGAAGGAGCTTCCCATTATTTTCTAGAAACAGAGTCCGAGCTGTTTCAAAATTCTCTATACCACTTTCGTATACCTGCCATTCGTGCAATAAGGGTTCTACTCTCAAAGGAAGTCCAGTAGCACAAGCCAGATAAGAAGCTGTTTCTAAAGCTCGCGTTACTGCTGAAGCTACTAGTAGATCAGCTGATTGCAACAAGGGGTTTTGGCAAAGGTCCTGAGCCTGTTTCCTTCCCTTCTCAGATAAGGGAGCTAAATCCATTCCAAATCCGGAATAAGCACGCTCCTCTAACACACGATAATCTGGCTCCCCATGACGGACAAAGATAATCTTCATCTTAGTGCCCTGTTGACCCAAATCCACCAGTCCGCACGCCATCTGCTTCATCCCCATCCGCGATTAAGAAAGGAGCAAAGACAGCCTGAACCACACGTTCCCCAACTTCAAGGATAACTTCCTGGTCGGTAATATTTTTCATCTGAGCAAAGATATGGCCTTCATTTCCTGGATTGCCGTAGTAGTCTCCATCGATAACCCCAACAGAGTTGATCAAGACCAGACCTTTTTTACGAGGGTTAGAGGAACGGTCATAAAGATAGAGTACTTCAGTCGGTTGCATATAGGCCTTGACCCCAGTTGGGACGAGGACGATTTCCCCAGGAGCAATCACCGTGCGCTCTGCCACCTTTAAGTCGTAACCAGCTGCATGGGCTGTCTCCCGTTTTGGCAGTAAGTCCTGATTGGTATAGCTTGATACAAGTTCAAATCCACGAATTTTAGTCATCATGATTCCTCTTTCATTCTAAAACGTTTCTATCTCTTCTATTATACCATCACTTTAGCGAACCGTCTCCTCAATTCTACTATTCGTATTTTTTCTGACAAAGACACAAAAGCCCCCTCAACCGAGGAGACTTTTGCAGGAGATTATATGAAAAAAAGTAAACTGTATCAAACAAAGTTAGGAGGTCTTTGTTGATGAGACTAGTTTACCTCTTTCTCCTTAAAAAATCCTAAAGACTTTACAATTCTTTTAACAGATAGCGGAAGAGTTCGAGATTGCCTTTTTCTTCTTTGACTAGGAACTCTGGATGCCACTGCAAACCGATGATGCGATGACCATCCACTGCTTCGATGGCTTCAATGGTCTGGTCGCGTGGGTCAATGGCTGTCACTCGAAAGTTAGGCGCCAAGTCCTTGATGCTTTGGCGATGAACAGAATTGATCTGGCTGGCTTGTCCAAAGAGACGCTCCACCACACTGCCTTTTTTGGTCTCAATCGAATGAGAAGTGCCAAAAGGAAGCCCTTGCCAGTGCCCTTCCACTTCTTGATGGAGAGTCCCACCGAAGGCCACATTGACGAGCTGAACTCCTCGGCAGATGGCTAGGACCGGCTTATTTTGACGGACTGCTTCTTTTAACAAGGCCAATTCAAACTGATCGCGCTCGAGATTGTAGTCATCACTATCGATGGCGATCTCTTCTCCATAAAAGCTAGGATGGACATTTTGCCCCCCACTGAGGATAAGCTTGTCCACTGTCTCGATGTAATCTTTGGCAAAAGACGGATCTCCCACTGGGATAACCATAGGAAGGCCACCTACTTGCTTAATGGTTTCCGCAAACTTACAAGATACAGACGAATGGATATTTTTCCCATCTGGATCCACTGCACATAGATTGGCAGATACTCCAACAATCGTTCTACACATGGCCTTCCCTCCTTTGATATTTCTATTCCCTATTTTATCATCCCACTTCAAGAGCGTCTAATATGTATTTTTTAAGGGCTTGATAAATATTTTTTATCACCTATAGACAAAAAAACAGGCTTGTCTAGCGAGGCTAGAACAAAACCTGTTTTAATGATTAATTTTCACGCTTTTTATAAACCAAGGCGCTTCCAGCTACTGCCAAAGCAAGTCCTGCAGCTACTAGTCCTTCACTCATTGATTGACCAGTAGAAGGAAGAGATTTCTTACCTTCTCCCTTAGGAGGGTTGTTTGGAGTTTTCTCATTGACAACATTTCCTTTGTCTAGAACCAAATCCTTCGCTGCTTCAAAATCTGCTGCTGAGATCTTGATTGGAGCCTCTAAAAGTTGGTAACCTTTCGGTGCTGTCAATTCTTTCACTACATAGTCCTTAGCTTCAAAGCCTACAAAGCTTACAAGACCATTAGCATCTGAAGTTGCTGTCGCTTGACCTTCGCCGTAAGGGTTGGCAACTGGAGTTGTACCATCCTTTTCGAATAGGCCGAAGACCGCACCTTCCAAAGCTTTACCTTCACCATCAACCTTGTGAAGTTGGATAGTGTAAAGTTTAGCTTCTGGCATGTCATTAACTGGTGGTGTTGGTGGGATGGCAGTAAATGGTTTATTCACCACACTACCCTTATCAACTACCAAGTCTGCAGCAGCATTCAATTCTGACGCAGAAACTGTGATTGAAATCGTTGACAATTGGTAACCTTCTGGTGCTGTCAACTCTTTCACCACATAGTCCTTCGCTGTAAAGCCTACAAAGCTGACAAGACCATTGGCATCTGAGGTTGCTGTCGCTTGACCTTCACCGTAAGGGTTGGCAACTGCTGTCACACCATCTGCTTCAAAGAGGCCGAAGACAGCTCCTGCTAGAGCTTGGTTTTCTGCATTGACCTTATGAAGTTGGATGGTATAGAGTTTCACTTCTGGCTTCTCAACAACTGGTGGTGTTGGTGGGATTTCACTTGTCACAAAAGTATTGATAAATGATTTCTTCGCACCATAGGCCACTGTTGCGCTGATGGTATTGCTTGCATCATCTTTCGTAACCGTTACTGTCACTTCGATGCTAGCTTGGTCGTAGGTCATTCCTTTTTCTTGAGATGTAGGGATCACTTCCTTAATCGTGTAGTGGAAAGTTTTTCCTGCATCTTCTTGTGAATAAGAAATTTCATCAAATGCTACTGAACCATCTGCAGCATTTTGTTTTGTTTGAAGAACTTTTCCAGCTTCATCCAACAAGCTAAAGCTGAATTCGCCATCCTTCAAGGCACGGCCTTCTAAAATCTTGCTGGCTGAAATCTGAGCTTTTGCTGGACTTGGAGCTGAGTAAGTATTTGCAAAGACCTTGCTTTCTGGATAGACAACTGTTGCTTTTAGATTGTCTCCATCTTTTGTTACCTTAACGGTTACTTGTTTTTCGGCTGTATCGTATGTGATACCTGGGGTAGTCCCCTTGACTTCCTTCACAGTGTAAGTGTGTTCACCTTCTGCTGTGTAAGAAACAGATTCAAAGGTTACTTTACCAGCTTTGTTGGTAACAGTTTGAAGTTTGTTAGTACCTTCGTACAATTCAAAGCTAAACTCACCGTCTACCAAGTCACGACCTGTAAGGGCCTTATCTAATTCGATGACCGCACTGGTTGGTGTCGGTTCTTTAACAATTTTCTTGTTTGTAACTTTTTTAAGAGCTGTTTTCGTTGTTCCAAAATCTTCTGCTTTGACTTCAATTGGAGTTGCATCCAATTCATATCCTTCTGGAGCTTTTGTTTCAACTAATTGGTAAGCTGTGTTCAACAAGCCACCAATACCTGCTTCTCCCTTTGCATTGGTTGTCAACTTACCGACAACGGCACCTGTTGCAACACGGATCACGTTAAATTCAGCACCTGCTAAAGCAGTGTTTTCATCCTGGCTATCAACTTTCTTGAGGTTGATTGAGTAGGTATAACCTTGGGCTTCCCCACCAGCAGTTTGATAAACGAACGGGTTGCTCTTCGTTTCAGTAACTTTTTGAGCCTTCAAGGTTACATTGTTAAGGAACTCTTCCCCATTTGCAGGTGTATAAGGAATCTTGACCTTATAGGCAATCGAGTAACCTTCACCTTTGGCTACATTTCCCAGGCTGATATTGAAGCTCTTCTTGTCTGCTCCAAACTCAACTGGCAAAGAAACAACTTGCCCGTTTTTCAAGGCTAATTTATGCGAACTGTTAACGACCCAATTCCCTTTTTTAATCACAAAGGAATCTTCTACATAGCTCATTCCTTCTGTTTGCAATTGGTCAGTTACAATCGCTTCTGTTAAAGCCGCATTCGCTGCATTGACACGCACTTCATATTGACGTGTGATGCTGCCATCTGCTAAGGTTTCTGTTCCCCAGCTAACCTTATCCAAAGTCTTTTCAGCATTCCCCGGGTCAACTACGAAGTCAACTTCTCCTACAGGGACAGGATTGTTGTCCACATTCAAGGTGATTGGCACCTTGCTTGGAGATTCAGTTGCCGGATCTACCCGAACTGCAAAGAACATGCTTCCTGAAATATCTGATTTCGTTTCCACATAATCTTCATAAGTCAGGGTGATGGTTTTGTTGGTAGCATTAATGACCGCTTTCGCAACCACAGACTTACCATCCGGACTCATGACATCAAATGTCTGATCCGAGATAAATTTTAAATTCTGAGGGAGGGTAATGACCGCTTGATCCCCAGATTTGACCTCCTGCGGAACATTGAAAGTTAGATCAACCTTAATGTCCGTGTACTGGTCCACGGGTGACTTAGCAGGTGTGATCGTTTTACTTGTAATTTGGATCTTTCCTGTTGCGCCATCAGCATGGGCCGATCGAATTTCGGACAAACCAAAGACACTAGCTAAAACTAAGGTCAGTATTAATTTTAAGCTCTTTTTCATCATAAACTCCTTTTTCTTTTTGTTTCTCCTATATATCACTAGCTAGAGTAATATATGAAAGGAATTTTATCATATTCAACATATAAATACAAGAATAATTTACTAAAATTACCAACATTTTTTCAGTTATCATATTATTTGCTTTTCCTATGAAATTCAGCTAGATTCCAAAGCTTTTTTCTCTATAGTATGGTAAAATAGAAATGAAATCTTCACGAAGGAGAATACTATGGATAAACAAACCGTTGCGGTCATCGGTCCTGGTTCTTGGGGAACTGCCCTTTCTCAAGTCCTCCACGACAATGGCCATGAAGTGCGGATCTGGGGAAACGTCCCAGAACAAATCGACGAAATCAATCAAGAACATACCAACAAACGCTACTTTAAGGATGTCCTGCTAGATCCAGGGATCAAGGCTTACCACAACTTGGACGAAGCTCTTTCTGGAGCAGATGCGGTCCTCTTTGTCGTCCCAACCAAGGTGACACGACTCGTTGCCAAGCAAGTAGCTGAACTCTTGGACCATCCGGTCAAGGTCATGCACGCGTCCAAAGGGTTAGAACCAAACAGTCACAAACGGATTTCTCAAATCTTAGAAGAGGAAATCCCTGCTTCTCTACGTAGCGAGATTGTGGTCGTGTCTGGTCCAAGTCACGCTGAAGAAACCATCGTTCGCGACATCACTCTGATCACAGCAGCTTCTAAGGATTTAGAAACAGCTCGTTACGTTCAGGAGCTCTTCAGCAACCACTACTTCCGCCTCTATACTAACACAGATGTGATCGGAGTAGAGACAGCCGGTGCCCTGAAAAATATTATCGCTGTTGGTGCTGGAGCCCTCCACGGACTTGGATTCGGAGACAATGCCAAGGCTGCTATTATCACGCGTGGACTAGCTGAGATTACCCGTCTAGGAGTGAAACTTGGAGCTAGCCCCTTGACCTATAGTGGACTATCCGGAGTTGGGGATCTGATCGTGACAGGCACTTCCATCCACTCTCGTAACTGGCGAGCGGGAGATGCCCTCGGTCGCGGTGAAAAACTAGAAGATATCGAAGCCAACATGGGTATGATCATCGAAGGAATTTCAACCACTAAGGCTGCCTACGAACTTGCCCAAGAGCTAGACGTCTATATGCCGATCACACAAGCCATCTACCAAGTGATTTATGAAGGGCAAGACATCCGCGAAGCCATCAACTTCATGATGAACAACGAATTTAAAGAAGAAAATGAGTGGAACTAAGGGTTATTTCTTACTACTCAGTCAACGAAACCTTCATTCTTTAGTTAGAAAGGAATTATTATGATAAAAGTTAGAAAAGCAGTCATTCCTGCGGCTGGACTTGGAACGCGTTTCCTACCTGCAACCAAGGCCCTGGCCAAAGAAATGTTGCCAATCGTGGATAAGCCAACCATCCAATTCATCGTTGAGGAAGCCCTTAAGGCTGGCATTGAGGATATTCTCGTTGTCACTGGTAAATCAAAACGTTCAATTGAAGACCACTTTGACTCAAACTTCGAACTTGAGTACAACCTCAAGGAAAAAGGAAAAAATGACCTGTTGAAACTAGTCGATGAAACTACCGGGATGCGCCTCCACTTCATTCGTCAAAAACATCCGCGTGGCCTTGGAGATGCTGTCCTTCAGGCTAAGGCCTTCGTCGGAAGTGAGCCTTTCGTCGTGATGCTGGGTGATGACCTGATGGATATCACAGATGATACAGCCACTACTCTCACCAAGCAATTGATGAATGACTACGACGAGACACATGCTTCAACCATTGCCGTCATGAAAGTTCCTCATGAAGAAGTTTCTGCTTACGGAGTCATTGCTCCTCAAGGGGAAGGCATCAACGGACTCTATAGCGTTGAAACCTTTGTCGAAAAACCGACACCAGAGGAAGCACCGAGCGACCTTGCCATTATCGGTCGCTACTTACTGACTCCTGAAATCTTCCAGATTTTGGAAAACCAAAAACCAGGCGCTGGAAATGAAATCCAATTAACTGATGCCATCGACACCTTGAACAAGACCCAACGAGTATTTGCCCGTGAATTTAAGGGCAGACGTTACGATGTGGGGGACAAGTTTGGTTTCATGAAAACATCTATTGATTATGCCTTGAAACACCCACAGGTTAAAGATGATCTCAAACAATACATCATTGATCTTGGAAAAAAATTAGAAGAAACAGGAAAAGTGACCGAGGAGTAAAAAATGCTCCCCTCGAATTTTCGACTATGAAGTAAAGAGACCGGACTAAACGTCCGGCCTCTTTTTAGTAGTGCATAAAAAGCTCAGCTACTTCTTAAAAAAATAATTTACTATTTTTTGAGTCATTGAAGAAGGAACTGGAACTTTCCGCAGTGAGAAAAGTACTTGAACCATTGGTGTTTCAAGTACTCGGGAGTTTTGGAACCTTAGATCCAAAACTAAGTCATGGAATTTCTTCGAAGTTCGCTGACGTCCGTACTCACCTAAGGAAAGTTTCTAAGATCACTTTATATTCAATTTGAAAGACCGGACAATACGTCCGGCCTCTTTTCATTTCTTAAAAAGTTGCTTTTTAGGCCTTGTTCTGTTTGCGTTTTTCTACATAGAAGGCAAATCCAAGTGCACTAATCAAGACACCGCCGATGATACCAACCATTGAAATGGTTTGTCCAGTAGATGGCAATTTCTTGCTTTCTGTTTTTTCTTCTACCTTGGCTGCTGTTTTGTAAACAACTCCATAAGATGAGAAGTGATTGGTTGTGAAGGTTACCTTGCTCTTGTCTTCATTCAAGCTGAACTGGTAAGTCTCAACCTTGCCATCTTCTCCAATGCCTACAACAGATTCTACTTCTTTAGTAGGATCAACTGGCATGGTCACCACAGTTGGGCTGAATTGATGAACGGCTCCATTTTGATTCGACAACTGAATGTCATAAATCTTATAATCTTTACCTTTAAGAGCTTGGACATCCTTCAAAACAGCAACTGCCAAATTAAAGCCACCTTGGGCAAAATCTGGGTTTTGCAGGGTGATTCCAGTAACAGGATCTACTAAAATATAGGAATTCGTCGGAAGAACTGGACGATTGTTTGTTGTTGGAGCAGGGACAATCTTAGTTGATGTGTTTACATTCTTGTTTGGATCGGTACTTGGTTGAGTTGGCTTGGTTTCGTCCTTGCTTGGTTTAGTAGTTGTAGTTGTTGTCGTGGTTTCTTCCTTACTTGGATCGGTAATTGGCTCACTTGTCGTAGTTTCTTCCTTACTTAGATCGGTAATTGGCTCACTTGTCGTGGTTTCTTCCTTACTTGGATCGGTAATTGGCTCACTTGTCGTGGTTTCTTCCTTACTTGGATCGGTAATTGGCTCACTTGTCGTGGTTTCATCCCTACTTGGATCAGTAATTGGCTCACTTGTCGTGGTTTCTTCCTTACTTGGATCGGCAATTGGCTCACTTGTCGTGGTTTCATCCCTACTTGGATCGGTACTTGGCTCACTTGTCGTGGTTTCTTCCTTACTTGGATCGGTAATTGGCTCACTTGTCGTGGTTTCATCCCTACTTGGATCGGTACTTGGAGCTGTTGTCGTGGTTGCGTCCGTTGGATCCTTGTAATCATCTGGAAGAGATGCCCGGTATGGATCATCCGTTCTACCTGCTTCTTTCAAGGTAGCTGAAAGTTCAGCTTCATATTGTTTAAATTGTTTGAACAGACGTTCAGAACGCGCTATTGCTTCGGCAGTCACTTGATCCTCTGCCCCTTTTGCAGCTGCTTCATCAGCTTTCAAAGCAGCATATTTTGCATCACTCACTTTTTGTTCAATAATGAGCTGTTCTTCTAGTGCTTTCCAGTGATTTTGGATAGATTTTCCAAAGAGATCTTGGTTATTGATGGCCATTTGGTCGATGTGCCAAACTGTCCAATACCATGAATTTGGATCATAAGTAGCTGTTTGAGGTTTAAAGGCTTCGTAAGTATCTTTTACGTTTCCATAGAACGGAACATAAGGGGTATTCCGTGAAGGACCCATTCCTAGCCAAACTGTACCACCAAATGATTTTGGAAGGTTTGGATTGATTTGATAGACATGGGCATCGATAACATTTTCGTTTCCTAAAGCATATTTATACTGGTCTTTACGAACAGTATCGTTGCTACCATCATCACCTTGCTTCTTAACACCAATTTGATCATCTGGTACAAAGCGTCCATTCAAGTGTTCAAAACGATTCCGTTGTAATGCAAAAGCATCTTCTAAGGTGTATTTTTTGTTTGGATCGGTTGGCGAACGGAAGAGCTCATACTCATCATCCTCATAAGTAACTTTAGAGTCTGGATCTAGCAAGGTGATTCCTGCATAGGTCCGTGAGCGGTCTCCTTCAGCATATTTCTCTGGGCCATAAGATTTAGCAATATGGAAGTTGCCATCTTTATCAGTCTTGTAGTTGCCAGATTCCTTGGCTACTTTTTCAACATCTTTAGAGGCAATGACATTTTCAGTATCATTCAAATCAACATGACCTAGGTAGTAGGTATTTGCAAAGACTGCGTACTTATCTTCTGGCACCTTCACCGCTACATATTGGTGACCAGAAAGAATTTCCATATACCAGGTTTCATTTTGGTCTGCAAAGACCACCACGTTTCCTTCAGCTGAACCTTTTTCTTCGATAACCTTAGCCAGTAATTCAACCCCTTCACGGGCAGTTTTAACACGTGGTAAGATAACATCTAGCATAGCTGATTCTGGAAGTCCGTCAGCTTTCAAAGGATCCGTTGTCAAGACCTTCTTATTTGGGATAGCTGTCACTGTCGCAGTCATGGATACTCCGGCCTCATTAAAACCGTGTTCCCCGAAAGCACCATTGCTACCGTCACCACGAGCAGAGTCATAAGCAGCTGTGTATTTCATTTCGTTGGCAGCATGCGGGTAGGTGAATCCGTTGGATTCATCCTCGATTTGATCTCCCTCATTATAGTTCTTGGCATCGACAACAACATAGTTTTTGTTGTGTTTTCCGCCATTTGGATAATAAGGATAGTCCTCAGTCCGACCAAAAAGGGTGGTACCATCCTTGGTTAACTGGCGACCAATAATAAACCCACAGCAGGCCTGAACGGCTTGAATTGGTAGGAGTAAGAACGTCATCGCTACCAAAGCTAGTTTAAACAACCATTTCTTCATCGCAAATCTCCTTTTTGCTTATTTTATGTCCTCAAGCGTTTTTTGGACACAAGAAGGTTTTATATACCACCAGTCTACTCTTTTCCAATCAACATTGCAAGCGCTTTCTTTTTTACATTTTTATTCATTTATTTGTGATATTTTTAGCTTTCTCTATCATTTTTAAGAGATATATACAAAAAAACTGAGACTTCACTCAGTTTTCAGATAATTTACAAATGTGCTACAAATCCTTGGAAAGACTAAGATATAAGAGCCCAAGCATATAGAAGACCTGCAACAGCTGTATAAAGGAGCAGAGCTCCCAAGCGCCAGCTTTTTTTCACGCTATCTCGCTCAACATAGACGGGAAAGACAAAGGCTAGAATCCCTCCTCCTACCAAGCCTCCTAGGTGACCTGCTAGACTAATCCCGGGCATAAAGCTAAAGAAGATATTGACCAAGATCAATGAAGTATAACTTTGGCTCAGATACTGAATGTAGGGACTCCGAGCAATGAAGCGCAAACTGGCAATAGCCCCAAAGATACCGAACAAAGCGGTAGAAGCCCCAGCTGCGACGACTTCTGGAGAAAAGGCCAAGACAAAGAGATTCCCCATCAAGCCAGATAGCAGATAGAGGGCTAAGAAGGCCTTTGAGCCAAATAAATCTTCAGCGATCCTTCCGAGGAAATAGAGGGTAATCATGTTCAAAACAAAATGCTGCAAGCCAATATGAACAAACATGGCAGCAAGCAAACGCCAGCTCTGACTCGGGTCTACCTGAATTTCAGCTCCTAGGACACCCCCAAAATCATAAACAGTCTGGACAGATTCATAGTTAAAGCCACGAACCAGCAACATGGATAGAAAAACGCCGGTTGTTAATAGAAGCAAGCTACTGGTCACTGGGTATTTCTTATCAAATAGTTGATTCATCCACTAGAACCTCCTTAACAGGGATATCATGGGGAGCAGGTGAAAAGTCTGCTTCTTGGCAAGCATAGATGGTGCTGACGGTCGCTCCGTCAAAATCTGCCAAATAGCGATCGTAATAGCCTCCTCCATAACCCAGCCGATAGCCATCCTTTTGAAAGGCTACTCCGGGAACATGGATTAGGTCAATCTCCGACTTATCTATTGCTTGAGTCCCATCCTCTGGTTCCATGAGGCCAAAGGATGTTTGTTTCAACTTCTGAGGATCATAGGCCACAAATTCCAGGCGTCCTTTTGGATAGGTTTTCGGAATGACGACCTGCTTGCCATCTGCTTGAGCTGCGTCAATCAGAATACTCGTATCCACCTCATGCGGGAAGGACAAATAGGACGCTATAACACTTGCTTCTTGGTAAGCTGACAAAGAGCGTAAACGCTGGATCAAGGCTTGATCGGCCCTTCGCTTGGTCTCCGACTCCAAACCTTTCATCTTCTTCAACACACTTTTTCGAATACTTGCTTTCATTTCCATCTTTCTTTATTGATTAGCTTTCATTTGTAAGAAAGGACTAATGGCCTTTACACCGAAGGACAAGGCCTCTTCCTTGGGACTCATCTGAGGATGATGAAGGGCATAAGGACTGTCTACTCCCAACCAGAACATGACCCCATCCACTTTTGACAAGAGATAACCAAAATCCTCTCCGGTCATCGCGGGCAGGATATCAATCAAGGTGACATCTTCTGCTTGATCAAAGAAGGTCATCAGTTCATCTGCCAAGTCTGGATTGTTTTCCACTGGCAAATAGCCCCCTTGCTTGAGTTCCAAGTCTATGTCCATATCAAAAGCAGCTGCAGCTCCTCTCGCAATCGTCTCGAGTCGCTTCTGGGTCAAGAGGTTCATTTCCATGGTCAGGGTCCGAATCGTCCCATGCAGAAAGGCCGTCTCCGCAATGACATTATTGGTCGTCCCCGCATGCATGGAACCAAAGGTCACAACTGCTCCCTCGATAGGATCGACATTACGGCTGACAATGGTTTGAACCTGGGTGACAAAATAGCTGGCAGCAACCAAGGCATCCTTAGCTTCATGCGGAAAAGCGGCGTGTCCACCTTTTCCTTTAAAGGTCAGCTTCACTTCACAGGTCCCTGCAAAGAGGGTCCCCCGATTGGTCGCAATCTCACCTACCTTTAAGTCTGGTCGGACATGGAGACCGTAGAATTGATCAGGCAGCCAGTCTCCAAAGGCACCATCTTCATACATGAGCATGCCTCCGGCTTCATTTTCCTCGGCTGGTTGAAAAAGGAACAAGAGATTGTTCTTAGGCTGTTCTTGGACCAGTTGCTCCAACAAGCCCAAGGCTAGGGTCATATGAACATCATGGCCACAGGCATGCATCCGACCTTCGTGACGGGACGCAAAGTCAAGACCAGTCTGCTCAACAATGGGCAGTCCATCAATATCCGTCCGCCAGCCAATGGTCTTTTCGGGATTGGAACCCTTCAGAAAAACCAGGATCCCCGTCCGCCAGGTCCGTTGCTCAACGAACTCTTTTCCCTCGGTGATTTCTGCAATGCGCTCCAAAAGATAGGCTTGTGTTTTAAATTCTTCTAGTCCAATTTCTGGGATTTGATGCAGGTCCCGTCGAATCTTTACTAAATCAAGTATCATATTCGTCTTTCTCTTTTGAGAAGAAGCCGAGGTATCCCCCAGCTTCCTACTTCTATACTCTTAAAGGTTACGCAAGGCATCCTCAAGTGCTGTTTTTTGTTGCGTCTGCTCGTCAATGGTCTTGATAACGCGCGCAGGTACACCGGCTACCACTACATTTTCAGGCACATCCTGGGTAACAATCGCACCTGCCGCTACGACAGAGCCATTTCCAACTTGAACCCCTTCAATGACGACGGCATTGGCTCCCACCAAAACGTTATCCCCGATTCGGACTGGTTCTGCAGAGGCTGGTTCAATGACACCAGCTAGAACCGCTCCTGCCCCGATGTGGCTGTTTTTACCAACCGTTGCACGGCCACCAAGAATAGCTCCCATATCGATCATGGTCCCTGCACCAATTTCAGCACCGATATTGATGACGGCTCCCATCATGATCACCGCATTGTCTTCAATGGTCACCTGGTCTCGAATGATCGCACCAGGTTCAATCCGAGCATTCAAATAACGCTTGTCCAGCAAAGGCACCGCCGAATTACGCCCATCTTGCTCTACGATATAATCTTTATTTTCTGTTAAGTTGACAAGAAGGGGCTCAATCTCTTTCCAGTCTCCAAATAGGACATTGCCTAGTTTCACAACGGATGCTGGAAGATCTCCTGCCAGTTCCCCTTCGAAGGTTACTTTTACATTGGTTTTCTTTTCTGCATTTCCGATAAAGGCGATAATCTCTTGTGCAGTCATTTTTTGTGCAGTCATGGCGATACCTCTTGTTCTATGTAGTCAGTCCTCTAGGAAGATAAACTCCTTTTGAACTCTTAGATTTTACTATTATAGCATAATTTGCAAGAATTCTTTCTCATCTAAAAATTTCATCAAAGCAACACGTTCTGGACCAATAGAGACAAGTAGAGAGGCCAGAATTTTTTGACAACCCCTAAATAGGAATTCTCAGATGATCTTATCGATTATGATTTATCCTCAACACTCCTTATACTCTTCAAACGGAATCTTCCCCCAGTTTCATCAAAAGACATAAAGACACTCATCTTATCCCTTGTAGTATAGACGATTGTAATTCGTTTGACTCCCCCAATAGCATAATTATTATGCATAAAGTCAGGAGTTCCTAATTCTTTTACAGCTTCTGTCAACTCTAGACCTTCTTCAGATGAAGCTTGCAAAGCCTTATAGTCTTTACTTGTTTTCGTGACTTCTCCTCTAAAACTTTTCCTAGTATAATAGGTCACACTACTGAGTTCCATAGAATCTTGTTCTTTCTGAAAATTAAGAGACAAGCGCCCTGTATCCCCGACGAGCTCATATTCTAATCCGATTCTCTGGCTACCGTCGGAGCTAGAGGACAGGTGACCAGAGACCGCTTTCCCAATCTGATCGACAATCTGCTCTGGCGTTACATTAGGTTCATTCGCTTTTCTCACTAAAGAAATGAAATCCTCTATGGACAATTCAATTCTGTGGTCCTTGTCAATATAAGGAGAATCTTCTCCAAAAAATGTAAATTCAGTTTTTACGGATGAATCTGTTGGGAGCTTCTCAGTCTTTTTAGTGGTTGAATAGGAATCTCTTTGATGGGAAAGGTATCTTACATAGTGGAGAGCCCCACAAAAGAGACACACAATGACGACAAGACCTATCCCTAGCTTCAGGAGACCACTGCGACGAGAAAACCAGGATGCTTTGAACTGGCCCATTTGGGATGCGTATACTCGATCTGATCTCGAATATTTGTCTTCCTCAAATTGATCTTTGGATTCAAATACCTCTCCTTGTGGTTGACCTTCTGAAAACACCTCCGGTACTTTTTTATTCCCCCCTGGCACTTTTGACCATTCTCGTTGAATTTTTCTACCTTTTTGCATTTCACTCTCCCTTATTCTCGTTTCTCAGGATGGAAGAAAACGGAATGAGACTCCTCCTTCTCACTTTAGTTATTCTTTTTTATCCTTTAATTTCGTCATACTTCCCAAACGGAAAAAATCTCCATCTTGATCAAAATACAAGGTAACTCGCATCTCATCACTTGCTTTATAGGAGATAGCAATTTGAGCCTCCGTCCCAGGTAAAAAACTGGAATAGAGCCAATCTGGTACTCCCAATTCTTTGATAGCTTCCATCAACTCCACCCCCTCTTGACCTGGCTGAGGAATAAGAGCACTATAATCATCACTTGTTCTTTCAGTTGATTCTCTCTGGCTTTCTAGGGTAAAATACTGAATCGAATGCAGAAGGAGGCGATTCTCCTTTTCACTAAAATCAAAGTCCAGTGCTGCTTTATTATCGGTAAGGAGATACGTCAATACACTTCCTCGACTACCATCAGAGTCTATACTCACATATCCATCTCTTGCTTTTCCTAATTGGTTGAAAATATCATCCATAGTAAGGTTGGCATCATTAATTTTTCTAATGTATGCGACAACCTCCTCTATATTGATATCAATTTTATGATTTGGGTCTGTATAGCGAGAGTTTTTATTAAAAAGATTTTTAAATTCCTTATCTGATAAACGAGCCTCTGTCCCCTTGCTTAATTTTACAGAGTGAGAATCATGCGCAGGTGATTTCACATATCGAGACACAATGTTAAAAAGGAACAAGAGGAACAGACCTCCTAGCACTAGCTTGAAGAAAATAGAGAAATGAGCTAAGTAAGACTTCTTAAGCACACTTTTTTGAAGATTCTCTCCACCATTTCGCTTCCCTGTTTTTGCTTCTTTGACCCTGCTTGGTAGTTCCATCCTATCATTCTGCAGATTACTTTTTGAAGAGAGCTCTGAAGAGATTTTATTTCCACCTGGGACCTTAGTCCATTCTCTCTGAATCTTTCTACCTTTTTCCATTCAATTTCTCCCCTCTATCAGGTAAGACTTGTAATCCCTTGAGAGTCCACCTGGCTCTTTCGCAACAAATAGCAAGAACCATCCATTATTTTAATCTCTAATAAATAAGATTTCCCCTTCTCATCCTGAAAGGATAGTTGAAATCCTTCCTGATCAGGGCTGATTTGGCGTCGGACGAAGGATTGTAGGCCCTGATAGCTACCTAGAAGTGCTTTAAGATCCATCTTTTCTCCAGGTTCTAAGCTCTGGTAAACTTTTTCTGAAAAAGCTTTGTTCCCCTCCCGGTCTAGATTGGCTAGACTGGCGTCGATCTCTTCTAGCAGATAGCTCCCATCAGCCCCCTTGCTAAAAAGCAAACGGATGGAGGCTCCCTTTCCCCTATCGTCCCATCGATAGAGCAGGGAGAGACTGGGTTGCTTGCTTGCTGTAGATTGAAAGAGAACTTTCTCTTGGGGGTGCCCCATCTCCTTCAGAAGGGTCTCCAGGCGACTTCCAGTCTGCTTCAGACTACCGTTTTGGTTCTTTATCGATAGAGGGAAGCGCTCGATCTGTTCCAAGGTCCATGGCGAATCCTTTTTTTCATTCGTTTCTTTTAAGAGTCGCTCCCCTTGAAATTCTTTCGCTTTAAAAGTTGATAAGTTCTTTATTTCACTTATCGCTGTAGAACTTTTGGGTGGATGACTAAGGACCTCTAGACCCATCCCTAAGAGGAACGCTAGCAGCAGGAGACCAGGAATTTTTAGCTTCTTGATGACTGTATCCATTTACTCCTCCTTATTCGACCTTAACTAGATGATAGTGAGCATCTTTTTGGGCTTGCAAAGTGAGAAAGACGAGCCCCTCTTGTGCACGGTAGGTTAGGACCAAAACTGTCTTTCCATCCTTATGATTCAAAAGCAATGATTGTGGCAAGCCAACCTTTTGTAAAATGTCTTCTAGTTTCATGCCAGTTTTCTCTTTCCCACTAGCAAGACTGGTCAAGGCTGCCTTTTTCAGCTGTTTACTTTCTAAATTGTGCTTAGAGCTTGGTTGATAGCCCTGAATAGCTGTTAGATAGTAGCCATCCTTCATATGGGTAAATTCAAATTGGTATCTATCTCGACCATCTTGTGTCGTTCCATAGCTGAGACGAAGGAGCTGCGTTCTAGCTTTTGACTCCAGCCGAGCTTGCTTAGCTCCCCCTAATTTTTTGACCAGGGTCTCCGGTGTCGTCCCCTTGGTGCTTAGCTCACCAGTCCCATCTCCTATTTTAAATTCTAGCAATTCCTCCAAATGCACCCCAACTTCTGGTCGATCTGATTTCGCCAGGAAGGCCTGCAGATAAGCTTCTTCCTTACGAAAGGTCACTTGCTGGTCTGGATTTAGCTGGTCTTGTGGACTCCCAGAAGCAGCAAGCCCGTATCCTACTCCCAGCATTCCGAGGAACCCTAAAATAATCCCTCTTTTTTGGATGAAAGCTAAGAGGGTCTTCAGATGTTTTCTTGTTGTTTCCTTTACATTATCCATTCTGCGATCGTATCTGTATCCCTTTCCGTCCAACTGTTCACACCTGTTTCCTTTGGCAACATATCCTACTATACCATAAATAGCCCGTCCCCGCTAGAACAGAGAAGAGAGTGGGACAGTTGAGTAGGGCTGTAAAAGCTGATGAAATCAGCGTAGTAGAGCCCACTCAACCACTGCGTCTTGCTCGACAATCCAAAGACAATTAAGAGGCTAGGACTTTTGTCCCAGCCTCTTTTCTGGCTTTTAGGTGAATGAATTTTTCTTCCTTCACATCTTTCAAAGAGAATGAATGAAGAGCCCCTTCTTCATCATAATTTTTTTTCAGATAAAAGGAAATCTCCATCAGATTGTCTCACAAAAGTCAACCTATATTCAGAAGAACTTGAGGATTTTATATTTACTGTCATTGTAGTAACAATATCTTTAGTTTTGTAGTCTTCATCTGCAGACATTGAAAGACTAGAAATAGTATGATCCTTAATCACTTCCTTGTAGGATACTCCATCCTTACCAGTTTTAGCATCTCCCACTTTCAGTTTATCATAGTAAGATGAGGTCATAAAATCGTCCTCAGCTTCTTTATGATTCCCTAAATAATAGAGGTTTTTTAAATAGTAATTGTCTCCTTTCTTCTGAAACGTAAGGCGCATTTCACGAACAGTACGATAACTAGTCAGCGTATCATCCTGATCTTCTTGTAACTCGCCCCATTCTAAATCAATTTTATCTTTTCTAAACGTGCCTTTCAAAGCTTTGCCATGTACATCCACAACATCTTCAATGCTTGTTCCTAAATCTGGAGTTTCGTATGTACCAAACTCCAAATCAGCTAAATCATCAATGTTCCAAGAAAATTCTGCTTCTTCCGGATCAATATACTTACCAGCCTGATCTCGTTTTGATTCTCCTGCGTTAGCTGTTGGGTGAAGGGCTGGTTCGCTACTTTTAGCATTTGCTGCACCAAAAGAACGACCAAGAAATAGACCTGCAATGACTCCTAAGACTGCAAAAACACTAACACAAGCGATTAACAGACCTTTCCCTGGCTTCTTTTGATTACCAGTTTCTGGCACACCAAATGGTGCCTGTGATTGATTCATATTCATCTTTCATCTATCTCCTCTATATTAATAACGTTCTGGACCAATGTATAAGAAATCTCCATCTGGTTGTGCTAAGAAGCGCAATGTCTTATAATCGTCACCGACCTTAAAGTTAACGGTTGCAATAACACGAGTAGAGTCATACTTTTCTCCGTCCTCAGTCATTTTTGTTTCTGTTCCAATTCGGACAACATTTGATTTATGCTTTTTCAAAACTTCTGATAGGGAAGTTCCACCTTCACCAGTTTTCTTATCTCCTGTTTTCAGATTTTTGAATTCTTTTGTACTTAACTCACGATCTGCAGAAGTATCTTCATCTTCATCGTCTGCATAGAATTCTTCTAAGTCAAAAGCTTCCACAGTTTTCAAATAATAGTTGCCATCAACTTTTTCAAATCGGAAATAAACATTCTGATGTTCAGCATTCTTTGCGCGATCCCAATAAAGAGTAAGGCTATTCTTATCATACTCTACACTGGAAGCCAATCCATAGGTTTCAACAATCTGATCAGCAGTCAACCCATAACCATCCTTGTTGGTATAACTCAAGGTAGCAAGGTCTTTAAGAGTCCAGGTGAAAACAGTCTCCTTCTTTTCTGTAATGAAGCTGTTTTTTACCTTCCTTGCTTCTTCATTAGCGAGTTCTAAGCGTTTTGTTCGATTAGCATCTGCTTGAGGCTTAGATGAATTTCCCCAGAAATAGCCAGCACCGCCACCAATTAATCCACCAAGAACAAGTGCAAGAAGGGAAAAGACAACAATTTTCGTCCATCCACGCTTCGGTTTTGGCTGAACATTCCATTGCGATTGGAAGGCTTGAGGGTTCCCTTGTTGGTAGAAAGGATTGTTTTCTACCTGAGGAGCTTGGTTTTGGAAAAATTGTCCCTGCCCTCCAGCTTGTGGTCCTTCTACTGGAGAAGACTGTTGAAAGGCTTGCGCTCCTGGTGCGCCAAATGGCTCATAAGCTGTTTGACCATTTTGTGCTCCAAAAGGTTCTTGAACAGTCTGCCCTCCTTGTGCTCCAAAAGGTTCTTGAACGCTTTGACCAGTTTGGGCTTCAAGAGGTGGTTGAACGGTTTGTTCATTTTGTGCTCCAAAAGGTTCTTGAACAGTTTGTCCCTCTTGTGCTCCAAAAGGTTCTTGAACAGTTTGTCCCTCTTGTGCTCCAAAAGGTTCTTGGACAGTTTGTCCCTCTTGTGTTCCAAAAGGTGTCTTGTCTTCTGTTGTCATAATCTCTCCTTTACTAAGAACCTTCGCCCATCATCCTCCCCACTTTTTGTGGCCATAGTTTGACGTGCAAAGTATAAATATCGTAGTTCTACTATATCATAAAACCGTCTACTTTTCCACCTCATTCTGAGATATTGAAAGCGATTAAAAAACGACCTCTTTTGAGATCGTTTTGTCTGTCGATTAAAGGCGAGCGTTGAGTTCTGCTCCAAGTTCTTCAAATCCTGGTTTACCAAGAAGGGCAAACATGTTGCGTTTGTATGCTTCAACACCTGGTTGGTCAAATGGGTTGATGGCATTCAAGTAACCTGAAAGGGCGATAGCCAACTCAAAGAAGTAGATAGTGTAGCCAAGAGTGAAGGCATCTTGCTCAGGAAGAGTTACGTACATGTTTGGTACGTCACCGTCAGTGTGGGCAAGAAGAACACCGTCAGTCGCTTTTTTGTTTACGAAGTCAACGTCTTTTCCTTGGAGGTAACCAAGTCCATCAAGGTCTTCTTCCAATGTAGGGATGATCACGTTCTTACGTGGTTTATCCACACGGACAACTGTTTCAAACATGATACGAGTTCCTTCTTGGATAAATTGACCCAATGAGTGCAAGTCTGTTGAGAAGTTAGCTGAAGTTGGGTAAATCCCTTTTTGGTCTTTCCCTTCTGTTCAGGCACCCCTTATGGATGCATCTGCTGGAAATTCCCTTGCACTGGCTGGCTAGTTTGATTGACTTCAAGCTCTTTGCGCTTGACCCTGACCGTCTTTTTCTGGCATGTTTTTATCCTTATAAATTTTGTTGATTTGTCATATTGCGAAAACATTGAAAAACAATGACAAATTTTACAATATTAAAACATAAATTATTTTCCCTATCAAAAAGGGAGTGGGAAAGAACTTCAAACAAGTTAAAAAGTTCATCTTCCCACCCCCGCACAGTTGATCAGGCAATCTTTGGGGCTTAAAAAGCGAAGGAAGATGCCAATCAACCACTGCGTCATCTATTTTTTCTAATTTAGACCCAGAAGCCTGGACTTTTTGTCCAAGCTCTGAATCAATTTTTTAGACTTTTATTTTTCTAAATTGCTTGATTTTAAATTTTGTTATGGTCAAGCAGTTTCGAAAATCTGAATGGTAGAGTCCTTTTCAATTACTACTGCTTGGTCTGCTGCAACATGGAGAGTGCCCGGCAGGCTGCCCTCTTTTGAACCATCAAAAGAAATAGTGATATGGCCCAGTCCAGTTAAATTTTTTTCTACTACATTTCCTACTGCAGTAATCGAATATTCCTGACTATCTACGACCAGCTTTCCACCTTCTAGTATTGCACCTAGAAGATTTTTGTTATCGATTTTAAAACAATACTCTGCTAAGTCTTCTGGAGCTTCTTCTCCAAATAAAATGAGCATATTAGCGTCTTGAATCATATTCTGAGCTTCAGGCCCCACTTGAATTACTTTAGCTTCAAAAATTTTCTTCATCTAATTCCTATTCATCCTTTCTCAAATCTGTCATAAACTTATGTTTGTAGATAAGTTTAACATAATAGTTGCTATATTTACGTGCATCTATCAAAGGTCTACTGATAAAGGCCAATACTAGCTATCCAAGCTACTAGCACCCGCGGAACACCATTGAGAAAGCGTGAATAAAGCACAGAAGGGACACCAACCTCAACTGTTTCAGCCTTGGCTTCAGATAGACCGAGTGCTACAGGAATGAAATCACAACCGTTTTGAGTGTTGATAGCAAATATAGCTGGCAGAGCCATTTGGGGCGGAATATTCCCTTTGCCGATTTCAACTCCAATTAAGGTTCCAATAATCTGACTGATAACAGCTCCGGGGCCTAACAAAGGAGATAGGAATGGCAAGGAACAGATAAAGCCAATCAAAATGAGTCCCCAGATGTTCCCAGCTAGGGGAACCATTAATTTTGCCAGCCAATTTCCAACACCTGAACCTTGAATAACCCCAATCAGCAAGGAAACAAAGGCCATGAAAGGAATGATCGTATTGAGCATTGTTTGTATGGCTTCACGAGCAGCCTGGTTGAAAGTCGCAACGACCTTCCCAGCACCCATCCCAATTCTTGCTACAATACTTGTTTCAGCTTTTTGCTCTGTAATTTTTTTACTAGTATCGTAAGTTGGCTTTTCTGTTACCACAGTTGTCGCTTTTTCGTCTTCATTAGCAGCAGAAATTTGATTAAGACCAACTGCTGACACATAGATTTCCTCGGTTATATATTGAGCTAGAGGCCCACTTTTCCCTGTAGCGACAATATTTATTGTAGGGATCCCCTTTTTAGGATAAATACCACAGCGAAGAGTACCGCCACAATCCACGATTGCTAAAGCAATTTCCTCATCTGGGATAGAAGTTTTAAACCCATTAACAGCTTCCATACCGGTCAAATCAGCAATTTTATCTACAATATCTGGCTTTTCTCCTCCGCCAGTGATATAGATGAATTTATGCTTAGCTTCACTAGGTGTAATGACCAAAGGTCCTCCGAAACCGCCATTTCCTTTAACAACTTTTATACTCTTATATGACATAATTTCACTCTTTCTATCAATCAAATGTTTTACTCAAGGTAACACCTTGCTGTTTTGCTACATAAGCAGTTGTAAAATCGGTCACCCAACCGCCTACAAAGTTCATGACAAGCCCAACAAGCATGTAACGAATGGCTAAGTCCATTTGACTTAAACCTAAAGTTTGAATTCCTGTTGCAATTCCCATCCATACAAACAATTCCCCAGGATTGATATGCGGAAATACACCATTTGAAGTATGGCAGAACTGCATCTGAGCTGCTACAAAACTAGGTTTATAATATTCTGGTAAGAAACGTCCCATACTGATTGCCATCGGATTCCCCAGCATAAAGGCTGAAATGAAAGGTAAAATCATATACCGGCTAACAGGATTTTTGGCAGAAATCTTAGCCAGGGAATTGACCTTCTCTTCTCCCAAGAAAGCGATAAGGGTATTCATTGCAATCAATAGCATTAAGACAAGCGGTACAATATTTGTCATCCAGCTAATAAAGGTTTCTCCACCTAATTGGAAGAGTTTCATAAAACTCTCTGCAAAATTTGTAATGTGATTCATAAGGAACTCCCTTTCTTATTTTTTTTTAATAACTGTTTAATAGATAATTGTAAGTAATTCGCATAAAAGCCGAATCCCAGAAAAGAATCAGATGAACTTGTCTCTTTCTCAATACCTGCCTCATGCCAAAGATAGACTTTTCTAGCATCTTCTATGGCTGATTGCATCAACTTATTTTCTTTTCTCACAAGAGGATTATACTTGTCAAAATAATGGATGTCTTCTCCAACATAATCGTCCATATTTTGAAAACGTGCTAAGATTGTGACTCCTTGCATTTTGCTAGCTTTAAGAACCCGACCGTTTTCATCAACCGCGAACATGACAATCGTACCGGATTTGATTCTTCCGGACTTCCTGCCAATCGCTACGCGCCCCAGTCTTCGGAGCATCGTATAGGTCTTATTGAAGTCTTTGAGTTGCTGCCAGCCGAGGAACATTTGAAATATATAAGCTGCCATGATAAATACAGCGAAAATTATTAGCGAATTCATTAAAATACTCCTTTGCTCTTAGAAAATGATAGAAACTCTGTCTCTGTTTCTACAGCCCTCAATGCTTCTTTTAGAGAAGGCTCTCCTGCAATTCGAAAAATGTCGTCATACAATTCCAGCAATTCACTCTCCATTTTGCTTTCAATTTCTGAGGGAATGGCGACTAGAAAGATAAATTCAATCCAATCATCTCCTTTTTGATAGGGCTCTTCTAGCTTTCCAAACATTAAAATAGTTTTTGCATAACCCTGGTTAATTGTATGGGGGAAGGCAATTCCTCCACCAAAAATGGTTGATTGTTTTTTATCCCTATCAATTATCCGATTTCTAAAACCTTCATCAATCATCTGAAGTTTCTCTAACTCTGCAACCATATTTAGCAAGTATTGCTGATAGGTTTTTTGGGGACTCAACCGAAGAAAACGTAAGCTGACTGTTTCTAGATTTTTTTGATGAAAAGCATTGACCCTCTGCCATTCTTCCTGCAGCCATTGATCATCAAAAAGATGATTAACTTGAATGACTGGAGATTTAGAATCTTTATATTTTAGAGGAACTGTCGTAAAAATCGCGAAATAGTCCTGATTCAAATCCAGATTAAAATCCTCTTCAGAATACTGAGTAATGTCTACATCATTTCCAAGTATTCGTCTGAGTTGCTGAATAATCATCGCAGCAGTTCCTCTTCCTGTTGTGCAAACTACAGCTATCTGCTTGCGAGAACCATTTACAACAGAGTTTTGCTTTCTTAAAATCATTTCAAAATACAAAGCCAGATATCCGATTTCAGATAATTCCAATTCAGAACCAAAAATTGCAGATAGTTCTTCTCCAGCAATTTTCGCCATTTCAAAAGCAAAAGGATATTGAGTTTGAACCTCGCCATGGAATATATCATTAGCTTGCACATGGAAAATCAGTCGATTGATTAAGGGGCCTAGATGAGACTTGATTTCTTCAAATAATTCTTCATCATCAAAGTTAACCAACATTGTTTCTTTGACTTTCTTGACAATCCCTTGAAAAATGTTTGCAAGCTGTTCAGATTGATAAGACGGCTTGCTTAAAGTGTCAATAAAACGGATATTAAACGGAAAACACAAAAAGTCTATCTCAAACTGACTGAGGGAAATCTTATAAGTCATCTCAATATGATAGATTAATTTTTCAACCAAAGGTGTCTCTGTTAAATCATTCCTATAGTAAGGAATAGGGCAACTCAACACCCTAGATGCATGAATACGCTCCACCATAATTGAAATTGTCTTTCGAAGGAGTTCCTTTGTTTCTTTCGGGATTTTATACTCCTGGACTAGCGTCTCCAGAAAAGAAGATGTTGCCTCGGTGAGTGTCTTTCCTTCAAAGTAAGGGGCCACTTGGTGAATATAGAGCAAGCGCAAATTCAGCTCGGACCCCAAGACCTCCAGCCCACGGTTGGGCTTTCCTGAAATAGTGATAGAGTAACTCTCTGCCAAAGATTTTACTTGTTTTAAATCCTTATTAAGGGTACTTCTACTAACACCTGCTTCCTCAGCCAAGTCGTCAATAAGAAGAGGGGAGGTTGACTTAATTAAACGTTTTAGTAAATAGGCAATTCTTTTACTGGAAGAATTGAAGTCACTCTCCCGTTTTAAACTACCAGATAAAATCCTTTCCAACTCAGTATAGTCATACACCTCTAACATTAACTTATCATCTTGTGAGATAATCTGGATACTCGGAGCCAAAACATCATTTAATTGTTGGATACTCTTTTGCAAGGTTTGCATACTAATATCCAGCTCTGAGCGCATATCTACCAAGGAATAAGTTGGCTGTGAGACCATTTTTTCTAAAATGTTATACCATCGATTTACTATGGTCAACTCTCTTCCTCACCTTCATTTTTTTAACCGCGAGTTTTCCCTCCGGCAATATTTGTAGTGACTCCAGTTATATAGCTAGAACGGTCTGAAATATAGAATGCTACAAGGTCAGCTACTTCCCGTAGTTTACCACTTCGTCCCAAAGGAGTTGTTGAAGTTGAAGCATAACCAGCTCGAATATCTTCTACCGTCTTTCCACGGGTATAAGCAAGAGCTTCCTCATAAGAAAGAGTTCGAAGTCCCGTAGCTTCCATAATTCCTGGAGCAATTCCAACCACACGTACACCATGCTTACCCAGCTCTTTTGCCCATGAACGAGTGTAACTATAGACTGCTGCTTTTGTGGCAGCATAGGCACTTTGTCCTTCAGAACCTTCCAAGCCTGCTTCTGAAGCCATGTTCACAATTACACCTTTTCCATTTTTCACTAAAATACGTCCCACTGCCTGACTAACCAGATACAAACCTTTTTGATTAATCATCGTTACTTTTTCGAACGTCTCATCGTCCAATTCGTAAGGACCTTTAGGATTTTCTGCATCGATTAATAATCTAGGGATATTAATCCCTGCATTATTGACCACTGCATCAATATTGCCAAATCTTTCAACTATTTTGGCAACACCCTCTTCTACTTCAGAGCGAGAAGTTACATCAACTTTTACAAATAATAGATTTGGATGACGCAAATCGTTGTCGCTAAGATCGAAATTCGCTACATTGACACCTAATTCCAGCAATTCTTCAACAATTGCCTTACCGATCCCAGATGACGCGCCAGTCACAAGAACTGTTTTGCCTTTTATGTTTAACCAATCATTCATTTTGATACCTCTCAAATTTTATTTACAAGGCAATTATATAGCGCTTTCATAAAAGAATTAAGACACTCTTTTTTATACTGTTCAAAAAAATAATAAACTAATTATGAGGCTTGTACTAAAAAATCCACAAGAAATGAACTTGTGGATCTCTTTTTATACTCTAAATGAACTCAAGGCATATAAGAATCAAAGGCGTGCATTCAACTCAGCACCCAGCTCTTCAAAGCCTGGTTTTCCAAGAAGGGCAAACATGTTTTTCTTATAAGCCTCAACTCCAGGCTGGTCAAATGGATTGATACCATTCAGGTAGCCAGAAAGAGCAATAGCCAACTCAAAGAAGTAAATAGTGTAGCCCAAAGTGAACTCATCTTGCTCAGGCAGTGTCACAAACATATTTGGAACTCCACCATCAGTGTGTGCTAACAGCACTCCATCTGTAGCTTTTTTATTGACAAAGTCAACATCTTTTCCTTGCAAGTAGCCAAGACCGTCCAAGTCTTCTGCCAATTCAGGAATCAGCACATTTTTGCGAGGTTTATCTACACGTACAACTGTTTCAAAGAGGATACGGGTACCTTCCTGGATAAATTGTCCCAGAGAGTGCAAGTCTGTTGAGAAGTTGGCTGAAGTTGGGTAAATCCCTTTTTGGTCTTTCCCTTCTGACTCACCAGCCAGTTGCTTCCACCACTCAGAGAAGTATTGTAGAGATGGTTCATAGTTAGCTAGAACTTCTGTCAGATAACCTTTACGGTACAAGATATTGCGTACAACTGCATATTGATATGCTTCATTTTCAGCCAACTTATCAGAAGCATAAGCCTTGCGAGCAGCATTTGCTCCTTCCATTAACTTGCTGATATCAGCCCCTGCAGCTGCGATTGGCAAGAGTCCCACTGCTGTCAATACTGTAAAACGACCACCTACACTATCAGGCACTACAAAAGTATCCCAGCCATTAGCATCTGCTTCAACCTTAACTGCACCTTTAGCGCGGTCTGTAGTTGCATAAATCCGTTTATTTGCTTCTTCCTGACCATACTTCTTAACCAAGAGTTCTTTGAAGACACGGAAAGCAATAGCAGGCTCTGTAGTCGTTCCTGACTTAGAAATAACGTTGACAGAGAAATCTTTGTCTGATACATAGTCTACCAAATCAGCCAAATAGCTTGAAGAAATAGAATTTCCAGCATAGAGGATTTGAGGTGCCTTGCGTTCTTCCTTGCTTTGTAGATTTACAAAAGAATTATTCAAGAAATCAATAGCTGCACGAGCTCCTAAATAGGAACCACCAATACCGATTACGATCAATACCTCACTATCAGATTGGATTTTAGCAGCAGCCTTTTGAATACGAGCAAATTCATCTTTGTCATATTCTTCAGGCAAGTTCAACCAGCCAGTCATTTCTGCCCCAGGACCTGTACCATTTCGCAGAGCAGAATCTGCAGCAGTCACTTGAGGCTGCATATAATCTAGTTCATGTGGTGCTACAAATTTATCTAACACCTTTGAGTAGTCAAATTTAATATGTGACATGTTTATCCTCCAATTGTTCTTTTCTTTTATGATAACGCTTTAAGAAAAAATAAGCAAGTGCTTTCGCTATTTTAAAACGTTTACATTTGTATTCTATACTATTTTTCTAAATAAGCTAACCTTAGGACATAACCGAGAGCAATCGTTTGCGTGAGTCAACAAATTTTAGGCCTATTTAGGCCTATTGAGAAGAACAATTTTGATTGACAAGAAAACAAATATGCTTCTTAAGATTGGATGTCAGCTGAATTCATTTCAGGTCCGTTCAAACTAGATTCGCTGCTCCAATATTCATCTGCACCTTTTAGGCTTGACTCATCAAGAGCAATAGAAAAGAGCACACAGTTCACTTCGCTTAGGGCTGCTGGATTCCTCCCCTGACCCGCTTCACGCAGAACTGTTGCTCCGATAGGTATTATATCATAATTTGTTCGATTTGCAAAGGTCCGGTTTTTATTCTTGTGTTTCGGCCTTGGCTGCGAGTTTGGCTTGTTTTTTTCGTTCTCGACCTTGGCGAAAAAAGGTCTGCATGATGGCTGCACATTCTGCTTCCAAGATTCCTGTTTCTACTTCGACTCGGTGATTGAGACGTTCATCTGTCAAAATGTCGTAGAGACTCCCTGCTCCACCGAACTTCTGATTGGTCGCCCCGTAAATCACCTGGGGAATCCGAGCTAGACCAATGGCACCACTACACATGACACAGGGCTCAATCGTGACAAAAAGCGTCGTATCCAGCAGGCGCCAGCTATTTTCACGCTGATTGGCCTCCTCGATCGCCATGATTTCCGCATGCATGACCGCCCGCTGCAGCTCCTCACGCGCATTATGTCCACGCCCGATAATCTGACCATCCTTGACCAAGACACAGCCAATCGGTATTTCATCATTGGCGAGGGCAATTTCCGCCTCCTTCAGGGCTTCCCTCATAAACATCGCTTTTTCCTCTATCGTGTAGTCCATCTCTTCCTTCTTCCTTTTAGTTTCTTTGTTCATTATACCATAGGCAGCTTACGACTCACAAAAAAAGCCGCCGATTGGGCGACTCTTATGGGAGATTATTATGAAAAAGTTTAGGAGGTTTAAACAAAGTTAGGAGGTCTTTGTTTATGCTTCTAGTATAGCTGGCCTATCTTAAATAAAGCTTAAGTTCTCTGAGTATTGATGATTTTGGAAATATCACCACTTAGAATCTCAAAAATATCTGACAAATTGCTGGCTTACTACTATCCGCTTTGTCGCAGAACCAACTATTGTGGCATCGCTCATCCTTTACGTAACTCAAGGATTTGGTCATAGCGCTCTTCTTCATCAATATGATGGGCTATTTCTAGTACCGTGATCGGCAAAGAAAAGATTAGGTCTCTAACCAGACGACTATTTTTTTCGTCCAAAGCTGATGTCACTTCGTCCGCTAATAAAATATCCTTCTCGCGTAAGAGAAAACGAGCCAACTCTAATCTGACACGCTGACCTCCTGAAATGTTTTCACCATTATTATGAATTTCTACATTCAAAATATCCTGAAATTCATCTATTAAGCCAACTCGGTCCAATACCTCCAATAATTCATGGTCCTGAAAAGGCTGACCAAAAGTTAGATTATAGCGGATAGTATCGTTAAACAGGAAGGGATGCTGGCTAATTAAACCGATATTCCCTTGGAAATGACTCGTTATTTGATTTCCATCATACTGAACGAAAATGTCACCCTCATCACATACTTCTTCTCCTAAAATCAAGCGAAAAAGAGTCGTCTTTCCAGACCCGCTCGGTCCTTTGATTAAGACCTTCTGACCTACTGAAATCGTCGCCGTCAAATCAGAAAAAAGCTGACGTTCAGCAAAACTTTTTGAAATATGATTTAAGCGCAACGATTCGAGATTTTCAACAAATTGATCCTTTGTCTCTTCGAAATCAGGTTCTTCCTCGATAATCTTAAACAGGCGGTTCGCAGTCGGCAAGGCACCTTGGAGATTGGCTGCACTGTACATCAGAGTTTGGATCGGTTCTACCAGCATCCCCGCAGCAACATACATAGAGATGAGGCTTGTAATAGAAATAGAATTTCCCTGTAAACTCAAATAAAAGCCTAAAGCAAGAGGAACAACCTGACTAAAAAAGACCATAAATCCATTAAAGAAAAAAATAATATTATGTGTGAAACAAAATCTTTGGATGGCTTTTTGATATTCTCCGTTTAAATCATTCACGCGCTCTTCATTCAGCCTCATGGCCTGATTAATCCGTAAGGTTTGGCTGCCTTGCATACTATCCGAGACAAGCCCATGTAATTTCGTTCTAAGCTTGGACCAGCTGTCTCCCGAATCTTGTAAACGACGATTCATGATGAACTGAGGAATAGGTCTCATAATCGTAAAAATGACAAAAATAAGTCCTAAGAGAAAATTTTGTGAAACAATATAAATGGCTGTAACAAGGGCGACAAATCCCCAACTCACCATAACATTTATATTTTCCAAATAATTATCGCCCACATATTCCATATCTTGAGTTAGCAGACTAACTTTTTCATCATTGGAAAATTTAGGATTCAATATGACTTTCTTAAATAAAAGGGCACGGACACTTTTGTTGATTTCTCTTCGGAATATATTGTGCGAATGGTTTGAAAACAGCATCAGACTATAAATAACAAGATAGACAGACAAACCAAATAAAACAAAATTGAGAATTTTTCCATAAGAAAGGCCGTCTTGATCTAACTTCAAGGCCTTCGTTAAAATCAGAGGTTGCGCCAACACCAAACCACTATTCACAATACGCCCTAAAAAAATAGGAAAAAGATACTTCTTATCAATGTACTTATAAATATTTCTCATAATTATCATCCATCAAAATAGAGGGCTAGCACAACCCTCTTCTCTAATTTATTTAAAATCGTGATTATTTACAATCACAATTATAGTTAAATACTCTAGGTTTAGCATTCATTTTGTCATCGAATTTGTTATTCACTTTAACCTTCACCGAAAATTACAATCTCCATGTGTCAAAATTGTTAGTTCCAATAATTCAGCATCTGTATCGCTTATTTTAGATAGATACTTTTCGACCTCATACTCACCCTCACTTAAATATTTATTTTTATCAAGATAAGCATGAAACTCTTTCCTAATCACATCATTGCTGTCGACTACTCTATTCAATTCATTCGTAAGAAAAAATGAATGATTGGTTTTAGTATTAAAATACAACGTACCATCATCAGTACTATATTTTAATATATATCGTGACAAATTCATATTATCACCTCTTAATCTGTGTGACTTAACCTACAGTAAGTATACACCGATAGAAATATTAAATAAAGCAATATTCAGCAGATTAGAAAAGTTCCAACTTTTAATATTTTGGAAAAGGTTATCCTATAAAAGCTGCAATTTCGCCAACTTCTTGAGCAATATAGGTGGCGCCGGCTTCTTCCAATTCTTCCCTGCTTCCAAAGCCATAAAGGACACCGATAGAATCAAACTTTTGCGCTTGAGCGCCAAGCACATCGTGCTCCCTGTCTCCAATCATGATGGTATGCGCCAAATCTGTAATCCCATTTTGCTCCAAGGCATACTGGATAACATCGCTTTTTTTACTACGTTTTCTATCCATGGTCGCACCAGCGACAAAGTCAAAATAATCATACAAACCAAAGTGTTTGAGAATTTGAATGGAAAATTCTTCAGGCTTTGACGTAGCTACAATCAACTGTTTGCCAGCCTGCTTGAGAGAAGCCAGCAAGTCAGGAACGCCTAGATAGACCTCATTTTCATAAAGGCCTTTTTCGGAAAAATACTCATGATAGTAGTCAATGGCCTTTAAACATTCTTCCTTAGAAAATCCATAAAAGCGCTCAAAAGACTCCTGCAAGGGCGGACCGATGAAAACTCTCAATGCTTTCTTGTCTGGCACTTGAATCCCATATTTTCCTAAGGCATAGGCCACCGAGTTGGTAATCCCTAGTTCTGAATTGGTCAAGGTGCCGTCTAGGTCAAATAAAATCGTTTGATACATTTTTTCCTCTTTCTGCTTTCAAAAAGAGGCTGGGACAAAAGTCCTAGCCTCTCAATTGTCTTTGGATTGTCGAGCAAGACGCAGTGGTTGAGTGGGCTCTACTACGCTGATTTCATCAGCTTTTACAGCCCTACTCAACTGTGCGGAGGTGGGACGATGAAATCGAATTCTAACGAATGACCGATTTCTGTCCCACTCTCTTATCTTCATTTGCTTATAAACTAGACCACACACTTTCAAGGATATTGGTTTGGTCACGATCTGGTCCGACTGAGAAGGTTGAAATGCGCACACCAACTAATTCACCGACACGGCGGACATAGTTGCGGGCATTTTCTGGAAGCTCATCCAAGTGGCGGACACCTGTGATGTCTTCTGACCAGCCTGGTAATTCTTCATAGATTGGTTTGCAACGTTTGAGTTGCTCCAAGCTTGCTGGGTAGTGGTCGATGCGTTCCCCATCCAAGTCGTAGGCTACACAGATTTTCACTGTATCCAAGCCGGACAGAACGTCGATCGAGTTCAAGCTAAGGTTGGTAATTCCTGACACGCGGCGGCTATGGCGCATGACAACTGAGTCAAACCAACCAACACGACGAGGACGACCGGTTGTTGTCCCATACTCATGCCCCACTTCACGGATCCGGTCCCCCACTTCATCAAAGAGTTCTGTAGGGAATGGTCCGTCACCGACACGGCTGGTATAGGCTTTACATACACCGACAACCTTGTCGATCTTGCTTGGGCCGACACCTGATCCGATGGTCACCCCACCAGCAACTGGGTTTGATGAAGTAACAAATGGATAAGTTCCTTGGTCGATATCCAACATAACCCCTTGGGCTCCTTCAAAGAGCACGCGCTTGCCGTTATCCAAAGCATCGTTCAAGATGACAGAAGTATCGGTTACATATTGTTTGATTTGTTGACCATATTCATAGTATTCTTCGAAGATATCGTCAAAGGAAAGAGCCTCTGCTTCATAGAGTTTGGTAAATTGACGGTTCTTTTCTTCCAAGTTGATGCGCAGGCGTTCTGCAAAGACGTCGCGGTCCAAAAGATCCGCGATCCGGATTCCCACACGCGCAGCCTTGTCCATGTAAGCTGGTCCAATCCCTTTGATGGTCGTTCCGATTTTGTTGTCCCCTTTTGACTCTTCTTGGAGACGGTCCAATTCGATATGGTAAGGGAGGATGACATGGGCGCGGTCTGAAATGCGCAAACTGTCTGTTGTCACACCTTCTTCATGAAGATAAGCCAACTCTTTGACCAATGATTTAGGATTGATCACAACCCCATTCCCAATGACAGAAATCTTTTCAGGGAAGAAGATACCTGAAGGAATCAAGTGCAACTTGAATTTTTTGCCGTCGATCACGATGGTGTGACCGGCATTGTCCCCACCTTGGTAACGCGCAATGACTTCTGCATTGGCTGATAGGAAGTCTGTAATCTTCCCTTTTCCTTCATCACCCCATTGGGTTCCTACTACAACAACTGATGTCATAATTCTTTTTCATATACCATAGATAGTTCCCTATCTATGCCTTTCTTCAAACTAGGGGCAGGAGTCTCACCTGCAAGTTTGTCTTACACCCTATTATAAGAAATTTCCTCTTTTTTTTCAAGGTCAGCTATTTCTTTGCTTGGTTTTTTACCCTTAAAAGTTGTCTCTCATTTTCTAAACATCCATCTTTTGGCCTTCATATCCCAGCTTATACAATGATCGTTCGTCTTTTACCTTCTTTTCTCCCTAAATTAGATCTTATTCTTTTCAGTTTTTAAGCAAGGTTCTCCTCAGAAAGATTTTTTCCCTTTCAAGTCTAAATAAATCAAGTTACTCCCTTCACCTCTTTTCTTTTTTTATGCTAAAATAGAAGCTATGGACAAAATTATTAAAACTATCTCAGAAAGTGGCTCCTTCCGTGCCTTTGTACTTGACAGTACAGAGACCGTGCGAGCAGCCCAAGAACACCATCAGACACAAGCAAGCTCAACAGTGGCCCTCGGTCGGACCCTGATCGCTAGCCAAATTTTAGCGGCCAATGAAAAGGGAAATACCAAGATTACGGTGAAAATCCTAGGTACTAGCTCACTGGGGGCTATTATCACTGTGGCAGATACTCAAGGAAACGTCAAAGGCTACGTTCAAAATCCTGGTGTGGATATCAAGAAAACAGCGACTGGTGAAGTTGTGGTCGGACCATTCGTCGGAAATGGGGAATTCCTAGTGATTACCGACTACGGCACAGGCAATCCTTACCACTCCATGACGCCCCTGGTCACTGGAGAAATCGGTGAAGACCTGGCTTATTATTTGACTGAAAGCCAACAAACGCCATCTGCAGTGGGGCTCAATGTTCTACTCGACGAAGAAGACAAGGTCAAGGTTGCTGGTGGTTTCTTGGTGCAGGTCTTGCCAAATGCCAAGGAAGAAGAAATTGCCCGCTTTGAAAAACGTATCCAAGAAATGCCGGCCATTTCTACCCTTTTAGCGTCTGACGACCATATTGAAGCTCTTCTTGCTGCCATCTATGGCGAAGATCCCTACAAACGTCTCTCTGAAGAAGAACTTCGTTTCCAATGCGACTGTAGCAAGGAACGTTTCATGGATGCCTTGGCTAGCTTACCAGCCAAAGACCTTCAAGAAATGAAGGACGAAGACCAGGGAGCGGAAATTGTTTGCCAATTCTGTCAGACAGCTTATCACTTTGACGAAAACGACTTGGAGGAACTCATTCGTGACAAATCTTAATACACCTTTTATGATTGGGAACGTCGAGATCCCAAACCGGACGGTCCTAGCACCTATGGCCGGTGTGACCAACTCCGCTTTCCGGACGATTGCTAAGGAACTGGGAGCAGGGCTTGTAGTCATGGAAATGGTCTCTGATAAAGGAATCCAATACAATAACGAAAAGACCCTGCATATGCTCCATATCGATGAAGGAGAAAATCCTGTATCGATCCAACTTTTCGGGAGCGACGAAGATAGCCTAGCACGCGCAGCAGAATTTATCCAAGAAAATACCAAGACCGATATCGTTGATATCAACATGGGCTGCCCAGTGAATAAAATCGTGAAAAACGAGGCGGGTGCTATGTGGCTCAAGGACCCTGATAAGATCTACTCCATTATCAACAAGGTCCAATCCGTCCTTGATATCCCTCTCACTGTCAAAATGCGGACAGGTTGGTCAGATCCTTCTCTAGCAGTGGAGAATGCCCTAGCAGCTGAAGCGGCTGGTGTTTCTGCCCTTGCTATGCACGGACGGACCCGGGAGCAAATGTACACTGGTCACGCTGACCTTGAGACCCTTCACAAGGTTGCGCAAGCTCTGACCAAGATTCCATTTATCGCAAACGGAGACATCCGGACGGTTCAAGACGCCAAGCAACGCATCGAAGAAGTCGGTGCAGATGCGGTCATGATTGGCCGTGCCGCTATGGGCAATCCTTACCTTTTCCATCAAATCAATCACTACTTTGAAACAGGAGAAATCCTGCCTGATTTGACCTTCGAAGACAAGATGAAGATTGCTTATGAGCACTTGAAGCGCTTGATCAATCTGAAAGGCGAGCACATTGCCGTCCGCGAATTCCGTGGCTTAGCCCCTCACTACCTCCGTGGTACCTCAGGCGCAGCCAAACTACGCGGAGCCATCTCGCAAGCAAGCACTCTGGCTGAGATTGAAGAACTTCTTCAATTAGAAAAAGCTTAATGACAAAAAGAGAGTGGGACAGAAATCGGTAATTCGTTAGAATTCGATTTCGTCGTCCCACCTCCGCACAGTTGAGTAGGGCTGTAAAAGCGATGAAATCAGCGTAGTAGAGCCCACTCAACCACTGCGTCTTGCTCGACAATCCAAAAACAATTGAGAGGCTAGGACTTTTGTCCCAGCCTCTTTTGTATCTTATTGATCCGCTTAAGATTCGCTTTCTTTCCAGCGATAGGTCTTGCGCGGTTTTTTCTTAGGTACCCGCTTAACCCCCACTTCTTCAACGTAAGAACCATAGGTCACAAGGAAATTATTGGTCAAAATTTCTTTATCTGGATGAATCAGATTCACCAACTCGGTTGCTTCGTATACGGTGAAAGGCTCTTCTAGAAGATGGAGGAAGGTTGGATTCCAGGCCAAGCGCCCTTGGATCCGCTTGATGGATTCTTGGACAATCTCATAGTGGTCAAAGGCGAAATCTTCAGCTGTCAAGACACGGCCATCTAGAGAACATTCCCCATGTTTGAAGTCCACATCGAGAAAGAGAACTTCTTTGGCATCATCTCCAGCTCGGACCATATCTACTGCTTCAGCTGGCAAATAAACCAAGTGAGCAATGGTAATGACCCAACCCCGAGGGTCCCGACCAGGAGTAGAAACTGTCATTAGTTGCTCGACCTTTTGAGGGGTCAATTCTAGTCCAACTTCTTCCTGGACTTCACGGATACAAGCCTGGATAGCATCTTCATGCTTTTGCAAGAATCCTCCAACCAAGGCCACCCGATGCTGACAAGGATGCGTTTTCCGACGAATCACTAAGAGTTTTAGGCGCCCCTCCACAAAGCAGTAGGCCACCATATCTGCTGTCACACTTGGATTTTCATAGGTGGGGTGATCCTGCTCCTTATACCAACGAAGGAATTCTTCCTCGCTGACGACCGTCTCGTAGTATTCCTTTTCATTCATCCCTTCCGGAATGCTGATTGTTGCCATCTAAGCAACCTCCTTTTTCACTGCTTTACTCCATTGGTACCAACCAACCAAACTATTGAGGGTGTAGACCCAATACATTCCCTGAATATGGATACTTTCTCCCCACCAGAGGTAGATACTGAAGAGGTTGGTCGCAATCCAGAAAATCCACTGTTCGCGATAGAGACCGGTCATGAGAAGTTGACCGACTCCATTGGTCGCATCTGTCACACTATCACGGAAAGGTCGAGCGCTGTGGATGCTTTTATAAGCATAACCCATCCCTATCCAAATGAGAGCAGTTAGGACCAAATACTTGATCCATTCCATTAAGGTTAATTTCTTGGCCTCAAAGTGAGACTCTTCTGCTCCTCCTTGGTCATTGATCCGATTCGACAACCAGACATAGAGACCGATTGGTTGCATCACGAAGAAGTACAAGGTTGTCAGAACTTCTCCATAGAAGTTTTTGTTCAAGGCTAGGATGAGGTAAATCGCTGAGTTAACTGCTCCAAAGAGATAGTTACTAGCCCGACCTTCTGCTACTAGTATAACACAAACGATTCCTGTCCAGGAGGCAAAGAGCCCTAACCAATCGTGACTTGCTTCCTGATTGGTAAACTCTAAGACAAAGGGCACGCTAGATAAAGCAAGCAAATAGAGCCATTGTGTCAAAGTGCGACCAGCGAATAGGTCTTTCCAAAGGAGTTTCATAATCCCTACGAAGCCAAGTTTGCCAGCTTCCCGATGGACATTTTTTAAATGCTCTCCAAATGTTTGAATTTTTTCTTGTAGTCGTTTCATGTTGCTTCTCCTTTAATCAGCTTGATAAATCGTATCGATGACACGCTTCGCTTCTTCGTAATTCCCCAAGTAGTCTTGCCCGAGATAAGCTGTAGGGATATCCGAGAGGTATTGGTGGCGGAGGTGATCCAGGTGATTTGAAAAACTGTTGCGAATTTCATCATCTGCCATGGTCATATCACGGAAGCCATCATTGACATAGGATCCAATGGGTTGAACAAATAAAATCAGATCCCATTTTTCCTTAGCTAGGATACTGACAAAGAGGTTGTCAAAAGTATCCGTCATACTGGTCTCTGGGCCTTCTACTTCCATATAGTAGTCGTAATAGCCCTTGGTCACTAGCGAATTCGTATCCGCAATCACTAGCCCTCGATTGGCGCTACTATCGATTAATTTAGAAGTCTGATCGTATTGCCCCAACAAGAGGTAATAGTAATCTTTTGGTGTCAGCTCATCATCCCGTACATTGTTTCTAATCTGGTACTCGCGAGCATATTCTAAGCTCACTGGTGCATCATAGAAGCGGGCCAAATCTTTTGCCAAGGTCGTCTTCCCATTACTAGCACTCCCCATGATGAGGACCTTTTTGGTAAACTGACGGCGGAAGGGTTGCGCAATGTATTTCCAATACTTGCTGGGATTTTCCCGGATGAGGGTCCCTGAGATCCCAAACTGACGCTCCTGTAGGTGCGCTTGAAAGCCTCGCGCTTCAAGCTCCTCTTGGTAAGCTTTCTCTCCAACGAAGAAAATAAGCTCTTCACTCTCTGCATCATATTGAATGGTTTCTAAGGCTGTTTTCAACCAAGGCTCCCATCCTAATGGATAGCGAGGAAGTTCTGTCTCGTCTAATTTATAAATTTGGGTAAGTTCATCATTTGAAAAACCTTCTCGAATATAACGAAAACGTTTCTGCAAAGGAAGGCCAACTTCTTCTCCTCGGTCACCTTTGTAACCAGAGACTATCACACAAACGCGGTCGCATTGGCGTTTTGCCCGTTGAATTAAATCAATATGCCCTTGATGAAGGGGGGCAAACGTTCCAAATACTACTGCCACTTTTTCTTTCATCTAACTGGCTCCTTTATCATAATGTCAAAACATGTTTTGCTTATGATTTTATTATAAACTATAATTTCAATCTGTCAATACCTTTTTATAAAAAAATATATTTTTATAAAATAAAAATTAAAAAGATTCAACTCTGTATGTTATTATACAGAATTGAATCTCTGATTTCAATCATTTTTTTAATTTTCTCATTGGCGAGCCATTATTCCCGAACCAAGGCATGCGCATGGCCATTTTCTGTCACTTGAACACTTGCCACTTGACCATCTTGACCGACAACTATATCCAAGCTAGCCGCAGATCCATCTTGGGCGGAAATCAAGCCAGCATGGTAATGGCCTTGATCCAAGTTGTATTCATAACTTCCAATTGTATAGCCCACTGCATCGCCACCCGGAGTTTGAATGGTTACTTGTCCACCTTGTCCGATGCTTACGCCTGTATCACGACCGTCGGTCCAACTACCTGCTGCTCCTGAATAATCTCCTGAGGCATAGCTCAAGACACCTTTATAGCGTGGGTTCTCTGTCTTAGAGGCTTGCTCTTTGGCGCTTGTGCGACCTTCCTCCAAGCTAGGACGTTTTTGTTTTTCTGGTGCTGGGGTCACTGCTGGTTTCATTTCTTTGCTAGGACTTGGGGCCAGGCCTTGATTGGCTTCTGGAAGTCTTGGTGTCACCGGAGTTTCTTGTCTCGCTTGTGTTTCGCTCGAAGCGATGGCAGGAGTTTGTGCTACATCAGCGCTTTGTTGACTTTGTGTGGTTTTGCTTGCAGTCTTTTTCTCTTCTTTTTTACTAGTAGAGCTTTGTTTCACTTGCGCAATTTTACTAGTTGAAGATGGACTGGTTTCCTTTTTCTTTTCTGATCCACAGCCACTTAAGAGAAGAGCAGCTGTTAGAGCAAGGGTAGATAGACTAAATAAGGTTCCTTTCGTTTTCATGGCAATACCTCTCTTTTGTAACATTTGTTACATTTTGTAATGTAATTGTAACATTCATCTATAGGGAAGTCAAGAGGATTTACAAGTCTTATAAAAATAGAAACTAGTTTCAAAAAAAGAGTGAACAAATGGAGCCCTACTCCAAGCATTCACTCTTTTTCTTATTGATAAACTTCTTGATAAAATTCGATGGTATCTCCATCTTGGACAGTCGTTTCTGCTGCCCCTTTTGGTGCCATCTCTCCATTGATCTCGTACATCCAATAGAGTCCCTTGCTTTCATCCTGGGTGACGCCATCGATCGAGGTGATGAGGCCGCTCTTCTCCTCAATCTTGTAGTTAGCTTTCAGGACTTCCATCAGGTTGGCTTTTTCAGCAACCTTCAAGGTCTTGCTTTGGGCTTCTTGGCCTTCAGGGGCGATACTGACTGTAATGGTAATTTGTTTTTCTTTGGCTACTTGTGAGCTAGAAGCTGAGCTTTCCGTAGTCGATGGTGTGCTTTGTCCGCAACTGACCAATACAAGAGCTGCTAGGACAGCAAAGAAGCTATAAAGTGTTTTTTTCATGATACAATCTCCTAAATACTACATAAAGTAGAGGGTAAAAACAGGCGGTGGAAAGGGCGTGGGCTAGGTTAAAGCTAAAGCCATTCACCAGTGCGTAGGTCCACCAAGGCATGTGATAGAGGACAGCATAAACACTATCAATCAACATCCCGTAGAGAAAGGATAAAATGCCGGCCACCAGGGTTTGGACTTCCAAAGACAAGTGGCGATAAAGCCCCCGCCAAAGAGTCAAGAGAAAGGCAAAGGCCAGTATCTGAGCGAGCACCACTGGACTCATCCCCAAGAGAAAAGCCGAGGTAAACATGGTGACCGCCATCACCAAACAGGCAAATTGCCAGTCTTCAAATAGCACTAGTAAAAAGAAAATGGCACTAATGGGTTGGACATTGGGCAAGAAGGCAAAGACTTGTCTCAGCACCACACAGAGGGCTGCTAAGAGGGTGATTCGGGTCAAGCGTTTGAGAGGCACTGCATATCCTCCTAGTCAATCGTGAAGTTAAGCTGACCAGACTTGACACCTACCTTGAGGGTTTGCCCTTCAGCCACTTCTCCTCTCAGGAGGATCTCTGCCAAGTAGTCTTCCACCTGGGTCTGAATGGTTCGGCGCAAAGGACGTGCTCCCATCTCTGGATCATATCCGTGAGTCGCCAGCCATTTAAGGGCAGACGCTTGGAATTTCAGAGTAATGCCCTTCTCTGCTAGAGATTGAACCAATGGTTTCACCATAATCTTGACAATCTCATGCATTTGGTCACTGGTCAAGCTATGGAAGACAACCTTCTCATCAATACGGTTGATAAACTCTGGTCGATAGGTCTTCTTCAACTCTTCAAAGATGCGTTTCTCCATATTGGCTTGGTCAAAGCAAATATCCTTAGCTCCAAAGCCAACCGTCTTATCATCTCGTAAAGCGGTAGCTCCCAAGTTTGAGGTCATGATAATAATCGTATTGGAGAAATCTACCTTGCGTCCCTTGCTGTCGGTCAAGACACCGTCATCCAATACTTGCAAGAGAACGTTAAAGATATCTGGATGGGCTTTTTCCACCTCATCAAACAAGAGGACTGAATAAGGTTTGTTGCGGACTTTTTCCGTCAACTCACCCCCTTCTTCATAACCGACATAGCCTGGAGGGGCTCCGTTGAGACGACTGGCCGCAAATTTCTCCATGTATTCACTCATATCAAAGCGAATCAAAGCGGACTCGTCATCAAAGAGAACTTCTGCAAGGGCCTTCGCGAGCTCGGTTTTTCCGACTCCAGTCGGACCAAGGAAGAGGAAAGAGCCAATTGGCCGTTTGTGAGACCGGATTCCAGACTGATTGCGACGAATCGCTCGGCTGATACTTGAGACTGCCTGATCCTGACCAATCACGCGCTTATGAAGTTCCGCTTCTAATTCCAGGTATTTCTTAGCCGCTGTTTGGGTTAGTTTTTCCACAGGAATGCCAGAAAGCTGACTGAGCGTCTTCAGGATATCCTCTTCCTTGACTTCTAGCTGGTAACCTTTCGGACTGGCGTCTTCTTTTAGTAGCTGAGCAACTTTTTTCCACTGTCCCTTGAGCAAGGCCTGATCGGCAGCTGTCAAATCGGACTGAAGACCCGCTTGAGGTCCCTCGTTTTGCACGGTCGCTGCCGCCTCATCCAAAAGATCAATAGCTGAGTCTGGCAAGAGGCGACTGGTCAAATACCGATGGGCATAGACAACAGCTGTCTCAATGGCTGCATCCGTAATATGGACACGGTGGTGACGCTCATAGGTCTTCTTGAGCCCTTGTAAAATCGCGATGCTATCTGCGACAGAGGGTTGCTCAATCAAGACCTTAGCAAAGCGGCGTGACAAAGCGGCATCTTTTTCAATGTGTTTCTGGTATTCTTCTTGCGTAGTAGCCCCTACGGTCCGTAAGGTTCCACGGGCCAAGGCAGGCTTTAAGATATTGGCCGCATCCAAGGTGGAGTCAATCCCTGATCCAGATCCCATAATGGTATGGAGCTCATCGATGAAGAGAATGACATGGCCATCTTCTTCAATGTCATTGATGATGTTGTTCATCCGCTCTTCAAAATCTCCACGGAACCGCGTTCCTGCGACAACATTCATCAAGTCCAACTCTAAGACCCGCATTTTAGCCAGCTCCGTTGGAACATCGCCGCTGGCAATCCGTTGGGCCAAGCCCAAAGCCAGAGCAGTCTTTCCGACACCCGCATCTCCAACGAGGACCGGATTGTTTTTTGTTTTGCGGCTCAAAATCTGAATCATCCGCGAGATTTCTTGGCCCCGGCCAATCACCGGTTCCAAACTACCATTGCGAGCCATTTCTGTCAGATCTCGGGTGTAGTCTTCCAAACCACCACTGGTAGAGGCCGGCATGCCCATCATATTTCCCATGGTTTGACGGTTTGGTTGCTGGGCCCGATAGAGCGAACGAATAGCTTTCACAGCTTCCTTGTCCCAACCTGCTCTTTGTTCCAAGCTCTTACGAAGCTCGACGATTTTAATACCCTCTTCCTGATCATCATAGCGGAAGCCGACATACTCCAATACTTGAGAAGCCAAAGTTCCTCGCTCTAGTAAGAGCGCCAAGAGGACATGCTCTGTTCCAAGACTTTTGGCATGGACTGCCTGGGCAATCTCTTGGGACCGGTTCATGATTTCTTCGACACGGAAAGAAAAAGGAAATACCTCATAGCGGCCATCCCGTTGGTAGACTTGGCCCGTGATGTGCTCCGCCGCATCTTGAAAATCATCAATCTGCATAGGATAGTCACTTAAGACGGAACCAGCTACACTATAAGGATTATTGGCTAGGGCTACTAGGATATGCCAGGTATCTAGCGTTTGAGACTCAAAATGACCCGCCAAGATTTGAGCGGCTTCAATCGTTTCTAATAGGGCTTTTGAATAGTTCATAAGGAGATTACATTCCCTTTCTATCGACTTGTTGGATAATTTTTCGTAGGATATTGGCTCGTAAGCGATGGGCTTCACTTCCCAGAACCTCGTCTGTCGTCGTCACTGACAAAAGCTCTGCTTCTCTCTTTGTAAGGAGTTTTTCTTCAAATAGCATTTGAAGGATATCGCCAAAAACAGTCTGACTGATTTGTTCCCCGATACTTGCGCCAAGCTCTTTTAGCATCTGGTGTTGGTCTGAAAATTGGACCTTGCCAATCCGGATGTACCCTCCGCCTCCACGCTTGCTCTCTACGATGTAGCCTCGACTTTCGGTGAAGCGGGTCTTGATCACATAATTGATTTGACTAGGAACAACTTGGAAAACATCCGCTAATTCGCTTCTCTTGAGCTCTGCGATGCCTGCTTGAGCCAGTAGCGACTTGATATAGGCCTCAATGCTATCTGATGTATTTTTACTTGCCATGATGCTCCTTTCTAACCTTTTCATTCTAGATGAGCCCTCTGCTTTTCAGAGGATCAAAAATGGTCTCATCATCCATGATGTCATTATTGACCTTATCTGACTATTATACAATTTTTGCGCCTGTAAATAAAGCAAAGACTACGTCGAGATAGAATCTGAAGACCCCTTGTTGGTAGCCAGAAGGAGGCCAAAAAAGAGGCTAGCCATTGCTAACCTCTTCTAGAAGGGGCATTAGGATTTCCGACGAGCGAATTTTACTCTTCCGCCTAAGAAGCCTAAGCCGAGTAGTCCGATCCAGGCTAAGAAACTTGCCTTCTCTGATCCTGTCTGTGGCAGTTTTTCTTGGGACGGCACAGGGTCCGGAGTTACAGCTTCTACCACAGGAGAAAGAGGAGTTTCTTTCAAAGCCGTCGGTGTCAACAGCCGAGAAATTCCACTTTCTTTTTTATCTTCTGGTGGAAGGAGCGGTTTCGTTTCTTGTGAGTCTTCACTTGGACTTGTTGGTAGCGGTACTTCGGGAATAATAGGACTTTCTTCCACTTCCTTTGTTCCGACTTCTGTGATCTGGTCCCGGGCCTCCACCTCGACAAAGACATCGACTTCTTTCCGAATTTCTTTGCTTTCTTCTTGTCGAACCTCGATCAATTTCAGCCGGCGTCCAACCTTCCCTGCTTGAAGGATCCGGCTTTCGCCCTTGGCTAAATCCTTGTTTTCACGCGTTTGACTCTCAAATGGAATCTCCTCCGCTTCGATGAGCAGTTCTGGTTTTTCAAGAATCAAATCCCGAACACCTTCGTCTGGGCGTGTCTGCATCAGCGGTTCATAATTGCGAGCATCTTCTAAGATGGTTGCAAGGGCTTCTACTTGATTCGCTGCAGCAACCAAATCTGGGCGCTCTTGATCCAACAACTGAGTCAAATCCGTCAATTGTCCTTGAACCGTCGGTTTGAGGTCTGCTTTCAAGCGTTCGAGAGAAGTAGCCTTGATCTTTTCTACTCCTTTTCTGATGATCTGTTGCAGCTCTTCTTGACTGAGCAACTGGCTATCTTTCCCTGATAGGATAAATCGGTCTACCTGGATGGCTCTGGATGACTGAGGGTCATTGAGGGCTGGATCCAGGTGCAAGCGTAGCTGGTGGTAGCCTTTTGCTAGACCTTGTAGATTGACCAAACTCTGGTCGAGTTTGCGTTGGTCTCCATAGCCACTGAAGTAATGGTCACCTTCGATCTCATAATCATGGCCACGACCTTCCTCGAAGGCCATTTCTTTTCCATCCAGGGTGACGCTGTAGAGTCCATGACTTGGATCAACCACTCCTCGAACCTCCACACCTGTGCCCTTAAAGGTAATGGTCACTTCAATGTGTTTCTTGCCTTCCTCATCGGTCACTTGGTTAAAGCTCGACCAGGATTCTGTTCCATTTGAGAAGTTTGGATTGTCTGTCTCGTGGTGCCAGCCCTCACTGTAGTGCAGTTTTGGATCTTGGTCATCTACTTCTTTGCGATTTTCTGGAAGCAGGTCCTCGTTCATTACTTGGACTGTCAGTTCTGGAATAAAGCCGACTAGACTTCCTTGATCCGGATGCAACAATTTGACCTTAAAGTCATAGACATCGGTCGCTTTTCCTGCAAAATCAAGGGTTGGGACTTGGACTGTTTTTTCCGTCTCGCCATCTGCGAACTCAAGAGTGACGTTGGTATCTTTGTAGACCTTGCCATGAACCCCTGTTCCCGGTTCTGTGATTAATTTAAGACTAGCGCTTCCTTTAGAGCCACCTTTTCTCTTGACGACGACTTGCGCTGGGTCGCCTTTCTTAACGGCTAGGGTTGGCTGAGCAAATTCAAAGAGACCCTTTTCTTGGTTATTGAGCGCATAAATCCCTTCCGTTGCGATCGCATCTCCCTTGCTATTGACCAAGGTCAAGGTATGAGCCCCTGCTTTCAAATCTGGTGTTTCATAAACCTTTTGGCTACGTTTCCGAGTTGGACTTTGGGTATTAACCGTCGCTAGCTTTTGGCCATCGACATAGACATCCATTTCTCCATGACCAGGGTCGACAGTTGCGACGACATAGGCTTTGGTGCCTTCAAACTGATAGGTCACGGAAGCTCCCTTTTCCTTGGTCCACATAGAGGTGCCTCGAACGCCTTCTCCCTCTTCATTCCATTGGCTATTGGCTCGGTCAGCAATCCGGTCAGAATGATAGGCCAAACCAAGCGGATAGCCATCGGTTTCTTCAATGCTAGCTGGGGTCTTATAGACAGAGACACCGTTTAAGATTGGAGTAGCTTGGGCATCGGTGATGGACACCCGGATATAGCGACTATCAACTGGTTGCCCTTTGATCAATCGGCGGTATCCTACGGTTGAACCAGCCCCAAAAGGAACCCATTGCCCATTCACTGCCACATCAATAGTGAAGCCAGAAATCCGTTGGCCTTTCTCGATGGTTTCTTTGAGCTCTACCACATCAAAATGTTGCTCTTTTCCAAGATCCAGGACAAAAGAGCCGGTCTTGGCATCATCTGCAGGTGCCCAACTGGTCTTTTCATCTCCATCCGTCAAATGGCTGGCTGAGTAATGAGCATTGCGTCGTGTCGAGTCAGCTTCGACCAAAGCTCCTGCCGCATAGTCCACACTGTAGAGTTGGTCCAAGGTCTGGCGGAATTCTTTCAAACGGGCCACATCGGCATCCGCAAATTTCCCATCTTGATTGGGTGGAATATTGAGCAAGAGTGGCGTCCCACGACCGACCGATTTGAAGTAAATGTCCATCAATTCGCGCAAGGACTTAGGCTCTTGGTTGTCATGGTAGAACCAACCGGAGCGAATAGAAACATCAGCCTCTCCCACTGAGTATTGCTTCCCTTCTGGATCCCCGTGATTGAGGTAGCTATTGGATGGATTGTTGCGGATCTTATCTGGATTGACCTTTTGCCAAACCGGATCTCCGGCAATCCCCTTTTCATTTCCAATCCAACGAACATTGGTCGGCTCAGCTGAGAAAATGGCAATGTCCCCTTGGGCCTTGCGAATGGCTTCAAACCACTTGTCAAAGGTATAGGTAACCTTTTGAGCCCCATCGCCGCGCGCTCCATCCATCCAGACTTCTACGAACTTGCCCTTGTTTCCATATTTTGGATCTTCAAGGATTTCCTTAAGCTGGTTGAGATAGTATTCATTGTATTGGTCCTCTGTATCCACATGGTAGAGTGGGCTGTGAGCATCCCAAGGCGAGAGGTAGACCCCCATGTCCATGTCATACTTGCTGGCAGAAGCTGAAACCTCGGCTAGGACATCGCCTTTCCCTTCCTTCCAACCACTTTTGGCAATGGTATGGTCGGTGTATTTAGAAGGGTACAGGAGGAAACCATCGTGGTGCTTGACGACCATGATAGTTCGTTTAAAGCCAGCATCTTTCAGGGTTTTGATCCACTGATCGGTATCCAGATGCTCTGGATAGAAATAATAAGGATCTTCTTGCCCATCTCCCCATTCACGGTCGTAGTAGGTGTTCATCCCAAAGTGGATGAAGGCTGCCAGTTCTTCGCGGTGGTATTGCATTTGGGCCTTGCTAGGAAGCGGTCCGTAGTCTGCAATTTCAGGCTCCTCATCTAGAGAAGTGGCTGGTTGGGTTGCTTCTGTCCCTTGGCTGACTGCTCGATTTTCTTTCTCACTCCTTACGGGTGAGGAAGGTTCTGATTCTTCTTGGTGTTCTTTCACAGCTGTTTCCTCCTCCCCTTGATGCTCGACATCACTGGTTTCGACCCGTTCTTCACGAGTCTCATTCCTCTCAGCTTGTTCCTCTGCATAACTGGTAGTGACTCCTAAAAAACAAGTCGCTACGACTACAGAGCAAACCCCTACTGAGAGTTTGCGAATGCCAAATCGATTTCTCTTATCAACTAATCTTTTTCCCATATTCCATTCCTTTATGTCATCAGGTAAAGAGGGTGGAGACTCCCCCATCCTCTTTCTGTTACCTGTGAACTTTTCACCGTATAGTTGCTGGCTTATCCAGCTTTTTACTTGGCCTTATCGGCTCTTTTTTTCTGATCATCCAGCACAGCACCGGCAAGTCCTGCTGCTAGGAGACCTGCAACAAGGCTTGCGACGCTTTCTTCTGATCCTGTATGTGGCAAGGAAGCTTGCTCAGAAGTCGTAGCTACTTTTACCCCTTCCCCATGTGAGTCTGAGACTACTGAGGATGATGGTGCTTGAGGATTTGCAAGAGACTCCTTGGTACCGACTTCGATGATTTCTGCTAGAGCTTCTGACTCGACCAGACTGTCAATCACCGTACGAGTCTCAACTCCATTTTCTTGAGAAACTTGTACAAAATGAAGCTGACGACCTTTGCGTCCTGCTTGAACCACTCTCTGTTCACCCTTCGGCAACTGATCATTTGGTCGCTCTTGGCGGGCAAATGCAAGCTCTTCTGCCTCAATGACAAGTTCTGGTTTATTGTGAACCAAGTTCTTCACGCCTTCTTCAGGAACGGCTGTAGCTGGAAGGATTGGCTTGTTGGTTGGATCTTCTGGAGTTGGCGTTGGCTTGTCACTAGGATTTTCCGCTGGAACTTCCTTGGTGCCGACTTCTGTGATCTCTACTACTGGTTCTACCTCGACAAAAGCATCAACTTCCTTACGAGATTCCACTCCATTTTCTTGTGATACTTCTACAAGATGGAGCTTGCGTCCTACTTGGCCTTCTTGCACCAGCTTCTTCTCACCTTTCGGCAAGCTATCATTTGGACGTTCTTCACGCGCAAAATCAAGTTCCTCTGCCTCAATGATGAGTTCTGGCTTCGTATGGACCAAATTCTTCACATCATCTTCAGGAATAGCTGTTCCTGTACGTGCTTTTGCGGATAGAGAAAGTTGATAAACTTTTTCGAGCTTGCCATCTTCTGAGACAACCTTGACAAGAACCGGAGCATTGGCACTTTTAGCATCCACGACCGTAACGACTGTTCCATTCTTGCCTTGTACTGAAACGATTGGACGTTCTCCCTCATACTCTAGATGATAATCCGTCACATCCGGATTGAACCCTTCCAACTCTTTGCCATTTACTTGGATTGAGACATCCGTCGTTGCATTAGGTTCTTCAGTTGGAGCATAGGCACTCAATTCAACGATTCCAATTCCTTTTAGATTTTCATCACGGACCATTCTTAAACGGATGGCTTTCGTTCTGGTTTCGTTGAAGCTGAGGTTAGAGATATAACCAGGCTCAAAGGCATAATCCAAGCTGTAAGGAATTTCTTCCCAGTTAGAGGCCTGGTTAAATGGATGATCTGGAAGATTCTTCAGATTGCCATAATCATCTGGGACATCAAAGTCTGGACCAATGTAGCGTTCAAGAACCGTCTTAGTTGGCAGACCGGTTTCCTGATCTGCAAAGAAGTCGACCGCTACTTTATTAACCAAACGCTCTGTTACTTGACCATTTTTCTTGAAGATGAGACCAGCAAACACTTCGGTTTGATCCGGTTCTCTCTTCCAGTTGGTCCAACGGTAGTACTCGTTGTAGCCACCATCATTGATGTAATCGATATAGTCGATTTGATTTGGATCGAGATCGTTGGTTTCACTGGCAAATGCTCTGGTATCCTCTGCATTGTAGTCACGGTTCACAGAGAGGATTTCTCCGGTTTTTTCGGACACCCGGACGGTCAGATGAGCGATCAGATCATAGCCGAGGACTTTTCCTTCTAACGTGAAGCTGCCTTCATGAGAAAGTGCATCAGCTGGGATAGCCTGCCATTCCACCGTAAGTTCCTTGCGTTCGTAACCTGTATTCCCTTTGAAGTAGACACCTACTGTAGATGGTAGAGCCAGATCTTGACCGACTTTGACAAAACGTCTACCTGCTTCTACTGCTACTGGAGCAGCTTGTTTCAGTTTTTTAGCATCACTTGTGAGATGGAGGCGGTATTCTTGTAAGATAGTACCATCTTCTGCTTTATGGATGACACGGATTGGCTCACCTTCATGGACGCTTGGCACAACTGTTGCAAGACCGTGATGACTAGCTGTCGCTTCCACCTGAGGATAAGCCCGATCACGCGCATCGATATAGTAATCGGTCACACTTGGATTGACCCCTGGCAAAACCTCACCATTGACACGAATGGTCACCTGGCTCTTTTCTTCTGCCGCAACCTTATTGGCAAATACCTGAATCTCTGAAATAGAGCTTCCACGTTTACCTTCCGGTGTCTTCATGCGGATACGAACGGCATAGGTGTCGACTTTATCAAAACTGAAATGATTCATCTTGCCAGCTGTCACTGCTTCTTGAACACTTAGGTTGCTGACTTCTTTCCAGTTGGCTGGGTTGTTAAATGGATGGTCTGTTTCGTCTTTGACGCGATTTGGATTGCTTGGTACTGTTGGGATTTGCTCCCCTACATAGTACTCAATCACGTATTCACTTGGAGCTCCAACGCCGTGGTCTTCATGGAAACCAACATGGAGATTGTCCACTGCTCGCTTGGTCAAGATACCAGAATCTCCAAACAAGATACCGACAGAATCTTCCGCATTGTCACGGCCCCAGTTGGTCCAACGGTTAGCTGGAGCATCGGTAAAGGAGATGACCTTATCATTGACCTTAGCAACTGGATCTGCATCATTAGAGTCACTTGCAAAAGCAAGTGGCAAGACTGAGCCTGTCCATTGTTCTGCTACGTTTGCTCCCTTGACTGTGTTTGCGGAAACACGGATATGGAGACGGGTTGGAAGGTTGGTTCCTTCTACACGACCGGAGATAACAACTTCTCCTTCTTGGGCCAAGAGTTGCGGATCGACCGCATCCCAGGCTACCTTAGCAGCATAGGTCTTACCATTGGAGTGATAAGTCCGCACGCTTTCTGGAAGTGCCGGTTTTTCACCGACTGGAGTTGTGGTGCTGACTTCTTCTACAGCGATAATGCCTTCAACTGTGACTTGGGCTTGGGCTTCTTTTTCCACACCCTCTACCTGACCTGTGACAGTAAAGCTATGGTAATCCTTAACTTGATCTGCTGTTACGGCATCCCAGGTCACGCGTTTTTCTTTCGGAAATCCCTTGTCATACTCAACCAAGACTGTCTCTGGAAGAGCTGGCAACACGTTTCGATCTGTACTAATCCGTACAGGACGCACCTTCACAACTGTCTTTTCTTCTGGATTTGGCGTGATAGTAAAGCTGACTTCTCCCGTTTGTCCTTGGAAGTTGGCTTCTAAATGAACCAATCCTGCTTCCCTTAGTTCCAATCCTTTCTTGCTTGCGACTGCTTTTCCTTGGCTACCAGCTGTTGTTGCCACATCGATTTGATCTGCTTGGAGGCTAGCCACACTGCCATCTTGGTAATGAGCAATGACTTCAAGTGGCACCGTTTGATCTTCCTTGAGTTCTTGCCCTTCTGGCAGACGCAATTCTAGGCGCTGGATCTGTGGACTTTCTTCTTGGAATTGTACCACATAGGTCTGTACTGCTCCCGTATCCTTAGCAGTTACAAAGATTTGAGCTTTCAAACCATTTTCACGGCTAGCTTGTAAGACTGTCACTTGGGCATTTTCTGCACTTGCTGTGACTTGACCAGGCTCTTGCCCATAAGCCAATGGGCGGAAAATAGTATGGTTGCCACTACCAAATTTTGGAAGAGCTACTCCATCTAGTTGCACGGTTGGTTTCTTAGCCTTGGCTACATCTCCTCCTGCAACCACTAGAGTCGCTTGGACGGCTTCCCCATTGCCTAGGAGTCCTGTCGCTTTCAAGCGTGCTCCTGGTGTGGACAACTGATCTTCTTGACCAGCTTCCAAGGTCCATTGATCAACTTCATAGCTAACTGTCCGGCCATCTGTGAAGACCAATTGCACAGTCTTATCCACTGTCGCTAGATCTGCTCCCTGTGGGATTTGTTTGATGACTGGAAGAACTTGCTCCACACCGATCACATCGACCAGAGCTTCGACCGTCCGTCCTTGAATATGACCGGTCACACGGACTTGGCCAGCACGACTATAGTCTGCCACATCCCATTCAACGGCTTCTTCTTGAGCCTTGCCATCGCTATAAACAACAGATACGTGACTTGGAAGTTCAGGATTTTGTCCCAAGTACACTTGAGTCCGAACCGGTTCGACTCCCAAGACAGAGCGTTCTTCCTGGTCCTTCTTCCCAGTAAAGAGGCTGACTTGGTCTGACTGCAAGCGGTCTGAGGCTGCGTACAGGGTAAAGGCACCTGCTTGCTCAGTCGATTTGACAATGACAACCCCTTTGCCGTTAAAGGCCCGACGTTGCCATGAGCCATCTTCCTGTGCTTTGTAGCGTTCACGGCTGGCTTGTTCCCCGTTGTCGACACCGACAATTTGGCCTTGCCCATGCAGATGGAAATGCACCAAGTTATTGGCAGTTGGAACCACACGGCCTGCTTCATCGACGATTTCGTAGGTAATATAGGTCAAATCTTTGCCGTCCGCTGCAATCGCGTGTTCTTCTTTCAACAAACGGACACCGGCTGGCTTCCCAGCTGTTTCAATCTGATCGCGGGCAATCACTTCTCCTGCTTCGTTGCGGGCAATAGCTTCCACCTTACCTGGCACATAAGGAACCAACCACTCTAGATAGAGTTCATCCGGATTTGCCCCTTCTTGGTAAGTCCGGCCATCTGCTGTGGTCTTCTTGGTAAAGGTCTTGACTCCTTGTGATTCCCCATTGACAATCAATTCCACACTGTGGGCATTGGAGAAGGCACGAACAGGAATCCGACCTTCTTCATCCATGACACGATTGGCTAATTCTGGATTGTCCCAGTTCCAATGTGGTAAGAGATGGACCATTGGATGTTTCTCAGCTGACAACCATTGACTTTGGTAGAGATAAAAATCATTCTTTGGAAGGCCGGCAGTATCGACAATACCGAAATAAGAACTTTTTACAGGTGTGTCATTTTGGTTGTGCCATGGTGTTGGCTCACCGATATAATCGGTACCTGTCCAGATAAATTGCCCTGCATAGCCGGCATGATCACGGTCAAAGGTCCAAGAGGCTGTTGCTGTCCGACCCCAACCAACCCGGTCATTGCCGTAATCTGATTGTTCATAGTGGCGGTCTTCTTGGTTGCTTCCGACCCATTCTCTTTCAGGATGGTAGTAAGAGCCCCGTGTCCGCGTTGCAGAAGAGGTTTCCGAACCATAAATGAGCCAGTTTGGATGTTTGGCCCGTAAGCTTTCATAGTTGGCTTCTGAATAGTTGAAACCAACCGCATCGAGCTCTGCGGCTACCTTTTCATGGCCTCCTGAACCATCACCAAAGCGGAATTTATCAGCTCCCATGGTGACATAGCGGGTTGCATCCACTTCCTTGATGGTCTTGACGAGACGACGAACGGTTGCGACAGACTTATCAGATCCATCTGCTTCACCGACTTCGTTACCGATTGACCACATCACAATAGAAGGATTGTTCTTGCCTCGCTCTACCATGGTCCGAAGGTCATAGTCAGACCACTTATCCCCTTTACGAGCTTCTGGATGTGTTGCATCCTTTTCAAAGAATCGACCGTAATCGTATTGTTTCTTGCCACCATACCAGGTATCAAAGGCTTCTTCTTGGACCATCAAGCCCAACTCAGCCGCAATTTGCAGGGTTTGTTCACTCGCTGGGTTGTGGGTCGTCCGGATGGCATTGACCCCCATGTCCTTCATCTGTTTGAGACGGCGGTATTCAGCCTTGTAATTTTCCTCAGCTCCGAGGGCTCCATGATCATGGTGAAGGGAAACACCATGGAATTTCGTAGCCGCTCCGTTAAGGAAGAAGCCACCTTCTGGTGTCCAGTTGAGAAAGCGATAACCAAAGCGTTCCTTTTGCACATCGACCAATTGCGAATCCCGATAGACCCGTGTATACAGAGTATAAAGGGCTGGGTTATTGGTTTTGACATCCCAGAGGGTTGGTTTTTCAACATGAAGGGTATGAGACAGGTTGATCTCTTGACCAGCTAAAACAGATTGCACTTCACTGCGCACCTTTTCACTGACCACTTGACCATTTTGATCGACGATTTCGTATTCCGCATAAATACTGTGGGCTTGATCATCTTGGTTGACAATACGACTCTTCACAAGAGTATCGACTGCCCCATTCTGTTGTTCTTCTAATTTTGGACTCGTGATGGTAGTCCCATACTTAGCTACATGGACCTTATCCGTCACACTGAGTTTGACATCACGATAAATCCCACTTCCAGAATACCAACGACTACTTGGTTGTTGGTTGACCACATGAACCGCGATGGTGTTTTCACTTCCATCCGCATTCAAATAAGGGGTAATATCATAAGAAAAGGCATTGTAGCCATTTGGATAATGACCCACAAATTGTCCGTTTACATAGACTTTGGAATCCATGTAAACTCCACCAAATTCCAAGCGGACTTTCTTATCTAGATCTTTATCATCCAAACGGAAGGTCTTGCGATACCAAGCATCCCCACCGTTTAATTGCCCCCCTTCATTTTGAGCAGGAGAGTTGTGATCGAAGTCAAAGAAGATTGACCAATCGTGTGGCAAATCTAATTTTTTCCAGTTTTTGACATCCACCTGGCGACCTTCTGCACCAGGAGCTGCGTTTAACTTGAAATACCAGTCCTTGTTAAAGTCTCGTTCGCGATCTTGCACCATGTCCTCCGCTACTTGTTTTTGATCCTTGGTAGCCTCTTCAGTAGCCCCAGCAGAACGTTCACTTGTTTGAGGTTCCACCTGTGGCTTTTCGATTTCGCTCTCATTTCTTTCAGGAGTAATCACAGCAGGCGCCTCTAAAGTTGTTGAAGCTTTATCACTTGTCCCAACTTCTCCATTCGTCACCTCTGACGCTTCCCTTGTAGCTGTCATCTCCTCTTCTGTTACAGCTCTTCCTTCTTCTTCAGCTAAGACAGATGGAGCTCCAAAAAAAGATACACCGATTAATACAGAACAAGCTCCAACCGCGAGCTTGCGAATACTAAATACACTGCGCTTTTCAAAAAAAGACTTTCCCATATTTAACCTCCTCTTGGGATTTTTAATAATGTAAGCGCTTTCTAAAATGCGTTTGCAAAAAAAGAAACTCTACATTTTAACTATACCAAAAGTTGAGGCTTAAACAAGAGAGCTAGCTAAGAATATATAGTTTGTACTGAAAGAACTATACTTTGTCGAACTGATTTTTATTAGCAAAAATAGCCTTATCTGGAGAATTAATCTATACTAACAGTCCTTTCATATACGAGAACTTGAGAAAGAAATCGTGAGGATGATCCCCATTTAATATAAAGGATTCGAGCTCCCTCTATTTCCATGCCTTCAAAAGGAATTCTCCTGTTTGAAATAGTTGTCATTCTAGCAGAGATAAGGTAGAATGAAAAGGATGAATTGAAAGGATGACACATGAACTACATTATTACTTTTTTAATCTCCATGATTCCTCTGGTAGAACTTCGTGGAGCCGTTCCCTACGCCATCTCTAGCGGAATTCCTCTTTGGCAAGCCCTCCTAATCGGGGTCATTGGCAATATGCTTCCTGTTCCTATTATTTTCTTTTTCGCTCGCCATATCCTGGAGTGGGGGAAAGAAAAGCCTGTTATCGGGAATTTCTTTACTTGGTGTCTCAACAAGGGCCATCGAGGAGGACAAAAACTAGAAGAAGCTGCAGGGGATAAGGGAATCTTTTGGGCCCTACTCCTATTCGTCGGCATTCCCTTGCCAGGAACTGGAGCTTGGACTGGAACCCTCGCCGCCTCTATTCTAGATTGGGACTTCAAACGGAGCGTCCTTGCTGTCATGCTGGGGGTTGTCCTAGCAGGCCTCATTATGGGATTTCTCTCACTCCTCTTTGGACTAGATACCTTTGCGCATTAATCACAAAAGGACTGAAACATCTGTTTCAGTCCTTTTTAGTATGTAGACAAACTGTTTTTTTACAAATCTAATAAATTCTATAAAACAAAAAAATTATTTAGTAGAATTATTCAGTCATCTACTAAAACTTTCCGCCGTGAGAAAAGTGCCTGAAACAATTGTATTTCAGGCACTCGGGAGTTTTGAAACTTTAGGTTCAAAACTAAGTCATGGAACTTCTTTGAAGGTCGCTGACGTCCGTTCTCACCTAAGGAAAGTTATTTAGATGACTTTATCTTGCAAAAAAAGAGGTTCCCATCGAAACCTCTTATTTTTTATTCTTAGTTGTTAAGAGCTGCTGCCATTGTAGCTGCAACTTCTGCTTCAAAGTCATTTGAAGCTTTTTCAATACCTTCACCAACTTCAAAGCGAACGAATTCAACAACTGAAGCATTTACTGATTCAAGGTAAGCTTCCACTGTCTTGCTGTCATCCATGATGTAAACTTGTGCAAGAAGAGTGTAGGCTTGGTCAACTTTCGTGTTGTCCAAGAAGAAGCGGTCCATTTTACCTGGGATGATTTTATCCCAGATTTTTTCTGGTTTACCTTCAGCTGCCAATTCAGCTTTGATATCTTCTTCAGCTTGAGCAACCACTTCGTCAGTCAATTGAGCTTTAGAACCATACTTCAAGTGTGGAAGAGCTGGTTTACCAACCATTGCACGACTTTCGTTGTCTTGGTCAATCACGTGGTTCAATTGTGCCAACTCATCTTTCACGAATTGCTCATCCAATTCTTTGTATGAAAGCACAGTTGGTTTCATTGCAGCGATGTGCATTGAAATTTGTTTAGCAAGTGCTTCGTCTCCACCTTCGACAACAGAGATAACACCGATACGTCCACCGTTGTGTTGGTATGCACCGAAGTGTTGTGCATCTGTTTTTTCAAGCAAAGCAAAACGACGGAATGAGATTTTTTCTCCGATTGTAGCAGTTGCAGATACGTATGCTGCTTCAAGAGTTTCACCTGAAGGCATTGTCAAAGCAAGAGCTTCTTCGTTGTTAGCTGGTTTACCTTCAGCGATGACTTTCGCTGTTGCGTTTACCAACTCAACGAATTGAGCGTTTTTCGCAACGAAGTCAGTTTCAGCATTTACTTCAACTACTGCTGCAACGTTACCGTTCACATAAACACCAGTCAAACCTTCAGCGGCAACACGGTCAGCTTTCTTAGCTGCCTTAGCCATACCTTTTTCGCGAAGCAATTCGATTGCTTTTTCGATGTCACCTTCAACCTCAACCAAGGCTTTCTTAGCGTCCATGACACCAGCACCAGATTTTTCACGCAACTCTTTAACAAGTTTAGCTGTAATTTCTGCCATTTTGATTCTCCTATATTTTTTTAAAAATAGGAGAGCCGGGCTAAGCCCCGCCCTCCTAGGTAATTACGATTGTGATAATTAAGCGTTGTCGCCTTCTACAACTTCAACGATTTCTTCGATTGAATCTGCTTGAGTTTCAGTTGCTGCCAATTCAGCTTCAACTGATGCAACTGCATCTTCACCTTGACGTCCTTCGATAACAGCGTCAGCCATTTTCGCAGTGATCAATTTAACAGCGCGGATCGCATCATCGTTAGCTGGGATGATTACATCGATATCGTCCGGGTCAGTGTTTGTGTCGACCATCGCTACAACTGGGATACCCAATTTCTTAGCTTCTTTAACAGCGATTTGCTCTTTGTGTGGGTCAACAACGTACATTACGTCTGGGATACGAGGCATATCTTCGATACCACCCAAGAATTTTTCAAGACGAGCGCGTTGTTTGTTAAGAAGTGCAACTTCTTTCTTAGGAAGAACGTCGAAGATTCCTTCTTCTTCCATACGTTTGATTTCTTTCAAACGAGCGATACGTTTTTGGATTGTTCCCCAGTTAGTAAGGGTACCACCCAACCAACGGTGGTTGATGTAGTATTGACCTGAACGAACAGCTTCTTCAGCAACAGCTTCAGCAGCTTGTTTCTTAGTACCAACAAACAATACAACTGCGTCGTTTGCAGCTGCTTCACGCATGAAGTCATATGCTTGGTCAGCGTATTTTACAGTTTGTTGCAAGTCGATAACGTGGATTCCGTTACGTTCAGTGAAGATGTACTTAGCCATCTTAGGGTTCCAGCGACGAGTTTGGTGACCGAAGTGTACACCAGCCTCAAGAAGTTGTTTCATTGAAATTACTGCCATGAGTAAATTCTCCTTTTTGTTTTTTTCTCCTCTCCCAGACGTCAGCTTGCAACACGACCACAAGGGCAACGGTGCCACAATGGTTCCGGGATGAGTATTTATTGCTTTACGCAACTTTATCAGTATAGCAGATTTAGAAGCTTTTTGCAAGCTATTTGAGAGAAATTCCTAGACTTTCCTGCTTTTCTTCAGAGCTCTCCCTCCTTCTTTTCTTTTTTTCTGCACGATTCTCATTCTTTCCCTTTTATAAGCCTTTTGTCCGAAATTTTTTCTTGACCTTATCTGATTTTTAAGATAAAATAGAATATGTTGTGGCGGTATAGCCAAGTGGTAAGGCACGGCTCTGCAAAAGCTTGATCGTCGGTTCAAATCCGTCTACCGCCTTCACAAACCAGTATCAATGAGCCCAGCAATGGGCTTTTTTGATACCATCACTTGATTGGACTGCATCTGCGCTCCTTTGCGAGCGATCCTGTTCTCCATTCATGAAAGGAAAAGATGATAATGAAAAAAGTTACCTTATATGCGCTTAGCATCCTCTCTTTGGCTGTGCTGGCTGCTTGCCAACCGGCCGCACCAGAGACTCACCAAAGAAAACCTCTTGTGAGCAGTTCTAAAAAATCTTCTAAGAGTTCTAAAAGTTCTTATTCTAAAAAATCAAGTAGCAAAAAGGATTTTTCATCAGGCTTAGATAAGGATGATTCTTATAGCTCTTCAGACTCTAATACCCGCGAGGATCCTAACTATACAATGAGCTTGATGGACCAAGGGGAATCGCTTGAGGCTATCGGGGATATCCCTGAAATGCCAAAATGGGCTGCCTTCAAAGAGATTAAAGTGGAAATTCTCGTTGGGAATGAAGCCCTTGCCCCTACCACAAAAGATGAAGCCATCAGCAAGTTAGGTCCTACTGATTCCACTTCTGATAATAGTGGTTACTGGCATGGGGAGGGCAGTGGTATCATGATTAGTTTTAATGAAAAAGGCCAAGCTACTAACAAAATTGCCACCTTGCCTAACTCTAAAAAGGTTACGAATCTCAAGGATATTCAACCTGGAATGACCGCTAAAGAAGTCATTGAAAAACACGGCCGTCCAGAAACTGTTTTCGTCTTTGGCTACGCGACTATCTTTACTTGGAAAGGTGAAGACGGGAAGGACTACTCTGTCGGTTTTGACAAAGAAAAAGTCTTCCAAGTCTCTGAGCCTGCATAAAAATCCCTTCTCAGCAAACACAAATCCTCCAAGACCAGCGTCTTGGAGGATTTCTTTCTATTCAAGGGGAAGACCCTTTTTTCATTTCTTACAATTCTGCGATTTGATTGAGGTTGACTTCTGCCACAGTGTCATTTCCAAACATGGTGATAATCATTTTCACCTTGTTGTTATCGATTTCTGTGATCTTACCAGTGTAATCTGCAAAAGCTCCATCGATGATGCGTACAGTATCTCCCACCTTCACATCAATATTGAAATCTTGAACTGTTTGTCCCATCGAAATCAAGATGTTGCGAATCTCGTCTTCCAAAAGTGGAGTTGGTTTTGAACGATTCCCGTGTGAACCAACAAATCCAGTAACGTTTGGTGTATTCCGAACGACAAACCAAGCTTCATCGGTCATGACCATTTCTACCAAGACATAACCCGGGAAGCGATTTTCTTCGATTTCTTTTGTTTTCCCGTTCTTCTCGATTTGCACAGTTTGAGTAGGGATTTCCACACGCAAGATGTTTTCCAACATGTTATATGTTTGTGCGCGTTGAAGAAGGTTTTCCTTCACTTTGTTTTCATATCCTGAGTAGGTCTGTAGGACAAACCAGCCTTTGTCAAAACTATCCATTTTTGTTTCCTTTCTTATCTACCAGAAGGTAATCGTTTCATCACGATACTAAAAAAAGCCTTCTGGCTCTTGTTTTCCTAGCTCCATTATAACATAAAACCGGAGAAAGCAAAGAAGTTTCTATCATTTTTTCTTCCTTAAGGCAAGAAAAAAAAGCATCCACATGGGACGCAGATTTGTTTCTTTTTAGAACATATCGATCAGCTTCAAAATACCTTTAGCCACTACTTGGTCAAACAAATAAATCAAGACCACGAAGAAAGCTGTGTACTCAATCACAGAGATAAAGTTTTTCCATCTTTCTTTACGAGTAGGCCAAGTCGTGTTTTTCAGCAAGACAAAAATATCTTTAAAAAATTTCACAACAATCTCCTATCTGGTTTCTTTATGAATTGTATATTTGCTACAATGTTTACAAAACTTGTTAACTTCTAGACGTTTTGGTTTTGGCGTCGCACTCAACTTGATTGAGTAGTTGCGTGACCCACAAACCGTACACGCTAGACTTGCTTTTTTTAATGCCATAACGCCTCCATTCACACCATTATAGCAAGTTTTCCACTTTTTGACAAGTTCTTCTACTCTCTGGGAGCGCATTTTGTTTGGCTTTTCTCTACGATTTGGTACAATATAGAGGATAAAGGAGAAATTATGAAAAGCGATCATCTGAAAGAAAGTAAAAATATTGAAGACCGTCGCGGACAAAGCGGCGGAAGCTACTCATCAGGCCGGTCTGGTGGGAATTTAGGGGGTGGTCTTTTACAGATCCTCCTCTCGCCTGGAAGTTTTAAGAGCAAACTCATCTTGATCCTGGTCCTCATCTTTTTGAGCGGGGGCGCTGGACTAAGCGGGTTCTTTGACCAGGGGCAGACCACGCAGAACTATAACTCAGGCCAAGTCACACGCCAAAGCAATACCCAGGTAAGTGACGGAGATAGTAAATTTGTCAGTCAAGTCCTTGGAACTACTGAGGATTTCTGGGGGCAAACCTTCCAAAATGAAGGCTGGACCTATCACAAGCCAACCTTGGTTTTCTATACGGGTCAAACTCGAACTGGCTGTGGTGTGGGGCAAGCATCTGCTGGTCCCTTCTACTGCCCGACAGACCAAAAGATCTATTTAGACATCAGCTTCTACAAAGAACTGACCACCAAATACAAGGCTAGCGGAGATTTTGCCATGGCTTATGTCATCGCTCACGAAGTCGGCCACCATATCCAAAACGAATTGGGGACTCTTCAGAGTTACCAAAAAGCCATCCGAGGGAAAAGCGAGACAGAAAAAAATGCCCTCAATGTCCGTTTGGAACTTCAAGCTGACTACTATGCGGGTATGTGGGCTCGCTACATTGAAGAGCAAGGCCTCATGGAGACAGGAGATATCGAAGAAGCGCTCAATGCAGCCCATGCCGTGGGAGATGATACCCTTCAAGAACAAGCCTATGGCTACTCCGTCCCTGACAGCTTCACCCACGGGACGTCTGAACAACGCATGCGCTGGTTCAAACGTGGTTACCAATACGGTGACTTTGAACACGGAGATACCTTCAGCGTCTCCGACGAAGACTTGTAATGAAACTAAAAACAAAAGCCTTTCAGATCATCATCTGAAGGCTTTTTTAGCATCCTATCTACAGTGATCTAAGCTTTATAATGGCTGGAGGTATTCAATAAATTGTTTTCTTTTTTATGGAGTTGTTCAACTCTATCTTGAAACTTTCCACCGTGAGAAAAGTGAGAGTGGGACAGAAATCGGTAATTCGTTAGAATTCGATTTCGTCGTCCCACCTCCGCGCAGTTGAGTAGGGCTGTAAAAGCTGATGAAATCAGCGTAGTAGAGCCCACTCAACCACTGCGTCTTGCTCGACAATCCAAAAACAACTAATAGGATAAGACTTTTGTCCCACTCTCACTCGGGAGTTTTGAATCTAAGGAAAGTTTCTAAGATGACTGTGAATGGCAAGGAACCTTACCATCTTTTAAACGTCTATTTTTTAAAAACCAAACCAACCTTTGAAAGTATCCCAGGCATTTTTTGCTTTTCCAGGAATATCTGCTTCATCGATGGCTTTCTTGGCATCGTCTACGATACCTGCAGCGCGTTCTTTGACCGTATCAAAGAAGCCCTTGTCCTCTTCTGGAGTCTCTGTTTCTGTTTCTTGACCGACAGGGGCAATGCCATTTTCCTGGTAAGAATTTTCCTCATTGTCAAAGCTGGTTCCTTCTGTATATGGAAGGACGCTGTTGGCTACATTTCGGAAGATCACTGAGGCCGTCTCTGCACTGGTTCCTGTCAGATAGTGGGTTTCATCCGTCTTAGGGAAGCCTAGCCACTGACTAATGACCACATCTGGCGTATAGCCGATGACCCACTGGTCACCAGAGAGATCGGGGTTGAAGTCCGTTTCAGTCGTACCTGTTTTACCAGCCATGGTATAGCCATATGGTGCTGCATTGACACCCGTTCCATTGGTAAAGGTTCCCAGCATCATATTGGTCATCTTCTTATTGGCCGATCTACTGAGCACCCGTTTTGATTTTTGACTGTGACTCTTCACGACCTGACCACTGGCATTTTCAATCTTGGTAATGAGATGGGCATCGTTCATCACTCCGTCATTGGCAAAGGTTCCATAAGCCTGAGCCATTTGAAGAGGGTTGGTCGTCACGCCTGATCCCAAGGCTACTCCGAGAGATTTGTCCACATTGTCCATGTTGAGACCAAATTTTTTCCCATAATCAAAGACAGTATTGAGCCCTAACTCATTGGCTGTCGCTACAGCTGGAAGGTTGAGAGATTCTGCCAAGGCTTGGTACATAGGAACGGTCGGGCTACCTTGAATGCCACCGTAGTTATCGACTGTATAACTGCCGTAGACTTTAGTCGTATTGTCCAATTCTTTGTTGGTCGACCAGCCGTTGGCAACAGCTGGACTATACACGACGAGAGGTTTAATGGTAGAACCAGGACTTCTAGCAGATTGAGTCGCATAGTTATAGCTTCGGAAGCCAGCATCTTGGTCACTAGCCACGCGTCCAACGATCGCCCGCACTCCTCCAGTCTTAGGATCCAAGGCCACACTACCAGATTCTGCCCGTGTACCATCTTCGGCTACAGGGAAGAGATCTACATTGTCGTAGATGACCTGCATGCTGGCTTGGTAATTCTGGTCCATCTCTGTGTAGATCCGGTACCCATTCTTAATGATATCTTCTTCTGTTAGACCATATTCGTTGACAGCCTCGTTGATAACCGCATCGAAATAGGACGGGTAGCGATAATCTTCTGACTTGCCTTCATAGGCATCCACCAGTTGGCCATGAATATCGACTGCAGCGGATTGATCTGCTGTGGCTTGGTCGATATAGCCAGCTGCGACCATATTTTGTAGGACCGTATTGCGACGATTGGTTGCGTTCTCGACTGAATAAAGGGGGTTATAAATTTCTGGCCCCTTGAGCATACCAGCGAGGACAGCCGACTGATCCAAAGTCAACTCACTAGCGGATACACCAAAATACTTCTTAGAAGCATCTTCAATCCCCCAAACCCCATTTCCAAAATAGGCATTATTGAGGTACATGGTCAGGATTTCTTTCTTACTATACTTTTTGTTAATCTCAAGGGCTAGGAAGAACTCCTTAGCCTTCCGCTCAACCGTCTGATCCTGAGAAAGATAGGCATTTTTAGCCAACTGTTGGGTGATCGTCGATCCCCCACCTGAGCGACCAGCAGTCAAAATCGCCAGGAAGAAACGACCATAGTTAATCCCACTATTTTTGTAGAAACTCCGGTCTTCCGTCGCAACAACCGCATTTTGTAAATTTTCGCTAATGGCATCTAACTCAACGTAAGTCCCTTTTTGTCCTGTTAGGCTTCCTGCTTGGTTCCCATCTTTATCATAGATGATCGTGGTTGCCTTGAGGGCATTTTGCAGATCTGCTACATTGGTGGTCTTGGCTATGTAGAAAAGATAACCTCCGACGACGAGACTAAAGGTCAAGCCAATCAGTAGGAAGATCTTGGTCAAGTGATACTTGCGCCAAAAACGTCTGATCGGATGTTGGGAGTGAGATTTTCTCCGTGACTTCTCAGAGCGGCTATAGGTTGGAGCTTGCTCCTCCCCGTCTGTTGATAACTCAACCTCTTCCGCAATTTTCGTTGGTTTTTTTTCTCGTTGGAAATGACGAATCATTCCCTCCATTAATTCTTTTAATTTGTTCATAGTCCCTATTTTATCACCTTCCTAACGTCTAGACAAGAAAGACCTTCGCAAGAAAGGATGCTTTTAGCTTTCTTTAAGGTTACCGTCAAGTCCACTCTATATAGGGGTTCAGCGTCTTGTTCCTCCCTCCCTCTTCCTCCTTCTCGCCTTTTCTTTCCCCCCGCTTTCTGATACAATAACACTATGCACTATATAATTACGATACCAAGCTCCTTGCCCGCCATGACGGTCAAAGAGGCCCTTGAAGATTACTTTCTCATCCCACGAAAGATTCGTCATTTTTTGCGAACCAAAAAACATGTCCAAGTCAATGGGGAGACTGTCCATTGGAAATCGATGCTTGAGGCTGGTGACCAACTCACCCTCACCTTTGATCCGGAAGATTATGAAGAAAAGGAGCTCCTAGCAGGAGATGCTAGCCTGGTCCAAGCCCTCTATGAAGATGAGCACCTCATCATCGTGAACAAACCGGAAGGCATGAAAACGCACGCCAATCAACCAGATGAAATCGCCCTTCTGAATCATGTCTCCACTTATGTCGGGAAGACCTGTTATGTGGTCCATCGCTTAGACAAGGAAACCAGTGGGGCTCTTGTATTTGCCAAGAATCCTTTTGTTTTACCCGTCCTGAATCGACTTTTAGAAGACAAGAAAATCCAACGAGACTATTGGGCCTTAATCCTAGGCAACTTACCCAAAAAGCAGTTAGTTTATAAGGACAAATTGGGACGAGATCGCCACGATCGACGCAAGCGTATTGTCGATCCTCGAAAGGGTCTCTATGCAGAAACCCATGTGACCAGCTTAAAGACTTTCAAACGCACCAGCTTGGTCAACTGCCAGCTCCAGACAGGTCGCACCCACCAGATCCGCGTCCACCTCTCTCACCATGGCCATCCGATTGTGGGAGATCCGCTCTATAACCCCGAAAGAGCTCCTCGCCTCATGCTCCACGCCCATCGCTTGCGGCTCACCCATCCCTTCACCTTAGAAAAAATTCAAGTCGAAGCCTTCTCACCAAGTTTTGAAAAGGGATTAAAAGAGCAGACATCTCCATAGGGACAAGCGACTGATGTTTCTAATCTAGTGGACTAGAAGAAGCTTTCAGATTGAAGATAAAGTCATTTTAGAAAATCATCTAGCTGTTTTATGTAAAAAGAAAGATTGTCTACATCTAAAAACACAGAATCAAATAGATTCTGTGTTTTCTGTTATTTCTGCAGGCTTCCTAGTTCGTCGTTTCTTCACTTGCGACTGGACTGGTTTCTGTGTTTTCTGACTCTGGAGATGGAGTCTGTGAAGGGTCCGAAGCTTCTTCCTTATTCAGACTAGGATCGCTTGTGGCAGGACTTTGAGGGGCTGGGGCTGCTTTGTCTGCTTCCGCCACTGCTGTCGATGGCGCCGCTAGCAAATCATCTCGAAGAGCTTGGATTGCTTGTAGCAAGACTTTCTTGTCGCTCTTCGGATCAGCTAGTTGATCAAAGAGGGCTTCCAAGCGTTCAAACTGAGCATCACTGGCTCCTTTTTCGACCAATTGTTGGTGGAGAGCAATCAACTGGTTATAAATCTCTTGATAGAGGGCTACGTCTCTCAGTTGAGGTTCATCTGTTTTCTTTTGCTTTTGTTGTTCAATCGTTTCACCAACTTCACGCAAAAGAGTTTTCCCAGTTGTCAAAGCCTTATCAGTATCTGGCTCTTGGCGCACCTGTTCCAAACGTTCTTCAAAAGCAGGACGTTTGCTTTCTTCTACTTGTGGCAAAAGAGAGGAGATTTGATCGAAAAGGGCTGTTAAGAGATTAGAGCGTTGACGAGACTCTGTCTTTTCATCCAGGTCCCCATAGACTCCCTTGAGGAAGTCGTAAACAGCTAGGTTATAGGACGGAGCATCTGCTCCCTTTTGATCCAGAACTGTTTTTTCAATTGGATAGGTTGGAGCATTTTCCTGAGACACTAGTTGGTCAATGGCTTGCTTGGCTTGGTAAAGCTCCATGAAATGGGCTTTTGAGTCCCAAGCTTCTTCAAAGGCCTGAGCCCGGTAAAGCTTCAAAGCAAGGTCTGCTGCTGTCGCCCGCAATTCTGGTGTCAAGCGCGCATCGCTTAAACTTTGGTAGAAATACTTGAGGTAGTCCACCGAAGTCACACCGGTCCGATCTTGCATCTCCTGAATGGCTTGGAGCAATTTTCCTTCTTGCTCCAATCGTTGACTATCCTTGGCCGTATAAGCTTCCTGCAACTGAGCAACGAGGCTTTCTTTCTTGAGTTGGAAGGCTTCGGTATCTAGCAAGCGAACCTGCTCCAACAATTCCTGGTAGCGACGGTCCAAGGCCGTCTCTTCTTTTGGTTTGACTTCCTGGGTAGCGTGGATATATTCCTTGTCAACTTGGTCAAGACTAGCCAAGTATCCTGCTGTCGAATTGCTTGGGAAGTTTTTAACAGTTTCTAAGAATTGACCCAAGTTCAACTCAATCCGTCTTTGTTGCAGAGGGTCTGAAGCGTATAAAGTCCGACTTTCTGCTAGAAGTTGATTGACCTTATCCTCTACAGCTTTCTGGTCCAAGTCACCTTTCTGGTAAGCTGATTGGATGGTCGGTAGACGATGAGCCAGGTAGTCCGCCAAGCCTGCTGAGCGCACCTTGATATAGTGGTTATGGTCCCCATGTGGAATAACAAACTGACCATTCTCGATTTGCATCGTATATGGTGAAATACCAGAACGAAGCGCTGTTGCATAAAGCTCGTTGATAAAGTCTAGCTCAGGATTTCCTGTTTCAAGTGGAATCCGGACATGTTCCTTACGAACTGCATAAGGGTGGATATGGGTTGGATCGTATTCTTGGTCTGGATTGTTAAAGACAAAGAAACCATTGGAAATCTTGATGGCTTCCCGAGGGACGCCGTAAGTCTGGCTAATGTACTGGATTTTTTCTTCATCCGAAGCATCGCGCGAATAGGTCGCCACATCATCTGTCAGTGGTTGACCCTTGTCCTCTTCCTTCTTACCAGCCAACACCGCCTCTGCAGCAGCGATTTCTTGAGGAGAAAGATCCTTCTTGTAGAAGTAATGGGCATGGTCTCCGTGAGCGACCATATAGCCCTCGTCATCCTTGCTGATGACCTGATCTGCATGGAAACCATGATCATGTTCGCCTTCATGATGATGGTCATGATCGGCTTCATGGTCCTCATGGTCATGCTTGTGATGAGGATCTTCCTTCTCATGGTCGTGGTCCTGATCGACTGGTTTTGTATCTGGACTTGAAGGTTGAGTTGGCTTTTCTTCAGTTGCGCTAGCCCCAGTTTGAGAACGGAGGATTTGGTACTGCCGTGCCAATTCCCGCTCTAAAGGCGAAAGCACACTATAAGGGATGAAATGGAAGTGATCTCCATGCGGATACACCACTCCTTGCTCTGTCCATTTGCTAATCTTACTTGGGTCAAAGACAGAACCATCCGACTCAACGTGGCGCTCTGAAAGCGGTGTATGCTGTAACTCTTCCTGAAGACTTTCCAGACTTCGTCCGTCTGTCGTCACTGTTGGGTGGGGAAGAGGAGTGGAGAGCGCTGGAGTGACAGGCGCTGGAATTGGCTGATTCGGATTAACCGGTGCAGTCAGCTGGATAGAAGGAGGCAATACAGGTTTCACCTCATTTTTTCCACCTCTACCATTTAAGATAGATAAGGCAGCCGCTAATTCTCCAGCTGATAAGGCGCTCTTCGGAATAAAGTGGTAATGCCCACCATGAGGCACGATAAAGCCATCCCCGGTATCAGAAATCACATCCCCAGGATGGAAGACATAGCCGTCATCTGTCCGGTAGCCAGCTTGACTTGGCTTGACTCCGGCTGTTAGACTAGCGACTGTTTTCCCTTCTCGTAGGGCCTGACTCGGCTGACTGAAGTCACGAGTTTGCCCAGCTTTTTGGGCACCCTCTTTCGAACCTGAAACCAGCTCTCCTTTTTTCTGTTTGGCAATGTCCTCCACTGAACGAACATTCAGCGTATGTTGCGGATCAGTTAGGTAAAGGTAGTAGGCCCCATCTTTCTTGATAATATAGCCATCTCGCACCTGTGTGACTATGTCCGATTGTTGCAGTTGGTAAGAAGGATCCCGTAAAATCAGCTCCTCACTAAAAATCGCATCATAAGGGACCTTGCCATTGTAGTAATGGAAATGATCTCCGTGGGAAGTCACAAAGCCCTCGTCAGAAATCTTGACCACAATCTGCTCTGCCTGAGTCTTTTCCTTCGAGTTGACGGATTCAATGCTTTCTTCCTGTTTGTTTGAGTGGCTAGCTGACTTTTTCTTGTCTCCTTGTAAATACTGCACCTGATTCTGACTCTTTTTGTCTTCCTTGACTGGTGCTTGTTGACTTAAGGCATAGGCACATAAACCCAAACCTAGGGTTGCTACTAATCCAATTGTTCCTTTTTTCTTCATTCTTCTACTTACTCCTGTAATTCTTTCGCTAAACTCGCCATATTTTCTTCTAGGTTCTCCAAGAAATCTTTGTTATTTTCTGGATCTGCTTCGAGAGGATCCAAGACCTTCACTTTTGCCCCTGTCGCCTTGGCAATGCTATCGGCCACCTTAGACGAGGTATGCTTCTCAACAAAGATAGTTTGAACTTGATAGTCCTTGACAAACTGCTGAATCTCAGCCAATTGACGGGCTGTTGGTTCCTGCTCAGGCGAGATCCCTGCGATTCCTAATTGTTTCAAGCCAAAGCGCTTGGCTAGATAAGAGAAGGCTGTATGCTGAGTTACGAAGGTCTTTTGTGTTGCTTTTTCAAAGAGAGGCTGGTATTTAGCCACCAAGGCCTCACAGCGTTTTTCAAGCTTTTGGGCATTGGCCTCATAATAACTTCTGTTCTCTGGATCGATGTCTCCCAACTCTTTGGCGATGATCTTTCCTTCCTCGGCAACTTTTAGTGGATCCATCCAAGTATGAGGGTCATACAAGTGCTTTGCATCCTTCCCTTCCGTATCCTCAATATCCTCTAAGCCAGAGACCTTATCCAATTCCATTCCTTTGCTGGCTTCGATGACCCGCAGTTTCGAGTCTTGCAAGCTAGGATCTAGACGTCCAGCCCAAGATTCGAGTGTTTGAGAATGGTAGACGAAGACATCCGCATCATAGATCTGGGCTGTCTCCTTGGCCGAAGGTTCGTAATCATGAATCCCAGCACCTGACTGAACCATCCAGACTTCGTTTCGATCGCCTGAAATTTCCTTCACCAGGGAATAGACAGGATAAAAACTCGTCACAATTTTAAGCCCCTTTTTAGTAGAGCCAGCTCCCGAACTCCTCTGGCTCCCACAAGCCACTAGCAACAAAAGGCAGATGAATCCTATTCCTAAGGCCCTTAGTTTCCTCCCAAACATGTATAAATCCCTTCTTTTTCTTAATTGGTTTATTAAACAGTTAATTAACTAGTTAATAATAGCGCTAATTTTTTAGTTTGTCAAGAATTTTTTTGTATTTTTCATCACACAGAAAAAAGAGGCCCCTAGGGGCCTCTTCTATTCTCTTGATTAGTTAGACAAGATGAATCAAACCATGCGCTTATTTTTTCTTCTTTTTAAGGAGATAAGCTGCACCGCTTGCGACTACAAAGGCTAATACCAAGCTAATCAAGGAGATGGTGGTTCCAGTGCTTGGCAAGATACCAACCTTCTTACCTGGTTTCTTAGGTTCTGGTATCACTGGCTCTGTTGGTTCATGTTTATTGGTCAGAACAACATTACCTTGACCGTCATCTGTTTTCGTCACTTGGTAACCGGTTGAAACATCGACTTCTTCCACCGTATAGGTGACAGCTTTGCCCTTGACATTCTTGTCTAGATCCGCAAAGGTGTGAGTCCACTTGTTCTCAGCTGACAATTCAATGACGTCACCAGATTTCTTACCATCCGCATAAAGTTGCACTTTCACACTCTTCGGACGAAGGCCATCTTTGTCCTCTTGGTCATCCCACTGTTTGGTTACAGAGAGGGTGGTCTTACCTGGAGTGTGCGTATTGGTAATAGTGTAGCTTTCTTGGTCAATACTTGGTGAATAATTCTCAACTCGTTCTTCTTGAAGGGTGTAGACGATTTTCTTACCATCCTTAAATTCAGGAAGTCCAGTAAAGGTTTCTCTCCAATCTGTCTCGCTTGTGATATCTTTGTGGGCCACCTTCTCACCGTTGGCATAAAGATTCACAGTAATCTTAGCCGGACGAAGACCATCTTGGTTGTCATTGTCCACCCAGATCTTAGTGACTGGAATATCTACCGTACTTGGAGTGTGCGTGTTGGTCAAGACGATATCGCCTTTTTCCTTGCTCTCTTCTGTTACGGTGTAACCTTCAGGGACTGCCACTTCTTTCACAGAATAGTGAATCTCTTGTCCGTTTGCTTTTTCAGCAAGTTTCTCAAAGGTATGAGTCCATTTATTGTCAGCTGACAAGGCAACTTCCTTGCCTAGCTTTTCATCACCCGCATACAATTGGACGCGAATTTCTTTTGGACGTAGGCCATCTTGGTTATTAGCATCATCCCATTTCTTAGTGACCTTGACCTGAGTGACAGCTGGTTCATGCTTATTGGTCAAGACAGGATGTGTTGGATCCTTGTCATCAATTGAAAGGGTGTAGCCTTCTGGGACATTTTCTTCTTTCACAGTGTAGTGAATAGCCTTGCCGGCTGCTTTTTCATCAAGGTTTTCAAACGTTCCTTGCCACTGATTCGCTTCTGACAATTCAAGGGTCTGATCTGTAGCGACTCCATCTTTATAAAGTTTGACCGTAATCGTCGCTGGGCGAAGGCCATCTTGGTTATTGGCATCTTCCCATTTCTTGGTTACTTGAACTTTCGTCTTAGAAGGAGCATGCGTATTGCTAATCACCACTTGACCTGGGTTCGTAGCTTCTACAGTTTGAGTATAGCCTTCTGGAACTTCTGTTTCTTTCACGGTATACTGAACAGCTTGACCAGCTTTTTTCTCATCCAAATCAGAGAAGGTGTAGGTCCAGTCGTTGTCTGCAGAAAGTTCTACCTCTTTGCCTGATTTTTGATCATTCGCATAGAGTTGAACCTTGATGCTCTTCGGACGAAGGCCATCTTGGTTTTCTGCATCAGCCCACTTCTTGGTTACTGTCAAGCTAGTTTTACCTGGTTTGTAGGTATTGGTAATCGTCGAACCTTCGATAGCTGTTGAGTAGTTGGCAACTGTATCTTCCGTTACCGTATAGACTAGTTTTTGACCATTCTTGTAGACTGGTAGGTCTGTGAAGCTATGGCTCCATGTATCTCCCTCACCAGATAGAGTAGCAGTCTGTACTTCCTCTCCGTTGGCTAGGAGATGGACCGTGATGGTTGATGGACGGAGACCGTCTTGATTTTGAGCATCGTCCCAAACTTTTTTCACGGTTACTTCTGTAGTTTCAGGAGTACGCTTGTTGGTAATCGTTGCTTTTCCATCGACGAACTGAGCTTCTTGACTTTCAGCTGTATAATGAGTCGGTACGTTGACTTCTTTTACAGTATAGGTAATCATATTACCATCATTGTCTTTGTCTGGAAGAGCACTAAAGGTTACTTTCCAATCATTTCCTGCTGAAAGAGCTACTGGCTTACCTTCTGCTTTTCCATTCTTGTACAATTGGAATTCAATCTTTTCTGGGCGAAGACCTTCGACGTTGTCTTGGTCATCCCAGACTTTTGAAGCTTCCAAATCAATATAATGGATATCTTTCTCATTTGCAATCACTTTTGGTGAAGCCTTTGAACCAATCGCTTCGCCATCAATCGTGACATGGTAGAGCTGTTGATCTGCATCGTAGGTCACCACGACTGCATGTTCAGTCTCATCCAACTTGTAGTTGTTTGGAGCTTTCGTCTCTTTAAGTGTGTAAGTTCCTTCTGTTAGGGTGGTGAAGGAAAGGTCGCCATCCTTATCAGAAACTTGGGTCGCAAGGACTGCACCACTAGCATCCAATAAATTGAACTCAGCACCTGCTAAGCCTTTGCTTGTATCGTCTTTATCTACTTTCTTCACATGGAAGCTTGCTGCGAAGATTTGAGACGTTACGGTATTGGACTCACGGTTTCCTTCATGGCCTTTAGCCTTGTAACCAAATTGGTTATGAGCTTGGACGACACCTGAACGGCCACCATTATCCTTGTTATCTTCTGTCCGTTCTAGCATCAACTGCTTGACTTGGTCTGTCAATTCGCTTGGGTTGACCACTGGCACCGCAACATCTACTTGGCTACGTGCACCGATAGTGGTTCCCTCATTTGCAACGACCTTAATTCCTGTTACTTTACTAAAGTCTGTGACATCTGCTGACCAAATATCTTTATCTGCAGCTTGTGCCATGGTACTAGCTGTAACTGTAGTATCTGTTGTGTAATATGCTGTCCATCCTTCTGGAGCAGTGATAGGACCGCGAAGACTTACAGTGTATTCTGTCTTACGGGCTGAAGCATCAAGTGTATTGACATCCCCAACTTTAGGGAGGACGTCATAGATAACCGTATTTTCGACAGGAGTATCTGTATTATTTTTGATTGTTAATTTATAATTAAAGGTTTCCCCTGGTTTAAAGGTACGAGTTACTGTTGAGGCATCAGATAAGTCGTCATTCTTGGCGATGAACTTACGAGAATAAACTCCTTCAGCTGCAACAATAGTATAGTTGGATTCTGCATGTGGGATTTTATCCGTTGTCGAACCATTGTTATTCAAATCGTAGCTATCAACTGCAACCTTATTGGGGTTAGCAGTTTCTAGATCCCAGAGACCTTCTCCTGCCATATACATATGGTTGGTAAAGGTTCCCCCATCTGCCTTCCCTTTTAGTTTGGTATAGATAAATGGCAAACGAACTTGACCACCCGTTTCTAGGGAGCGTTTGATAAATTCCTTTTGATCCAAATGGATAATCAAAGCAGAACGTCCAGAGTTGTGGTAGTTTTCGATGACCTCATAGGATTTGTACCAAGGGGCATAAAGACGAGTGTTATTCTTATCAAAATATTGATCTAGGTAATTGAAGTCAATATCTAAGGTATTTGGATCAAAGAGATCGATGACACGTAAGTCTTTGTAGTCCTTACCTGGATCCAAGCGAACATTATCAGCAGATAGGGCAAAACGAATGGTTCTTCCATCTGTGAATTGGACATTGTTATAATCTGTATTCTTGGTCAGATTAACATTTTCTGTCAATGGAAGAAGTTTGAACTGCCATTTAGCAGATTGGTCTCTGTCTGCCCCTGACTGAGTTTTGTAAGTAATCCGTCCAGTATTTTCATAAGCATTCTTGGTATCATCATTCTGATCAATATGAGTCTTTTCTGGATCCTTGAAGGCTGTATAGGTAGAAATATAAATCCCTTGACCAGATGGAAGTTCAAAGTCGTCCTTCATCTCTAGTCTCCAGCCGACGACCGTTCCATATTTGGTCAAATCAGTGCTTCCATATCCATCCTTGTCTATCTCTGGTTGGATTTCTTTGGTCGAACCATCTTCCATTGTAAGGATGATGCGTTTTACATATTGATTGATTAGAGGCCCGTTTCCATAGTTCCCAATCATCATACGAGCATATTCAATCTTAGTAAACTTCAAGCGAGAGTCTACTTGCTCATCATAAAAGACAACATTCTTTTGAGCAAATGGTGTAATGTTATTGTATTTCAAGAGCCACTTATAGTTGGCTGACTTGTAGTCGGTTGAGTCGTAAACATTTCCTTCTGCTTGCTTAGCAAAAGCTCCTTTTCCTTCTAAGTCACGAGAAGTGAGTCGGAAGATGAGAGAATCTTCAGCCGTTACATCCGGTTCTCCCTCACCACGTTCTGCAGGAATTCCCACTACAGTTGCGGTGTTGGTCAAGTCTTTGACTAAGACATCTTCTAGGGTTTGGTCTTTTTCCATGACCAAATCAGGGAATTTCAAGTACAAGAAACTCTTGTCTTGAATCTTTTGCATCAAATCTGAGTGGTAACTTTGAACATTTTTATTTTCATCAGCTACAAAAGTTTTTGATACAGTTCCGTCTCCGTTATCAACCCAGCCTTCTGATTTTTCTGTATCTAGAACGGCTGTACGAGTTTTTCCATCTTTGTCAGTATAAGTTGGCAATTTGTCTGTGATCGTTGCGGATTCCAACTGACGATAGGCACCATTGTACTGTCCACGCATCCCATCTAACAAGAAGGCAAACGGAACCGAAGTAGTTTTTTCGATGTACTTTTTGCCATCTGCTCCAGTTACAATCCCTGGAGATGCTTCCGCATAGTCTCTGGACATGGTCGCATCATAGTTCTGATTGACAAACTTGGTTAAGATATAATCCTTGTATTCAGGTTTCCAAGTGATACTATTTAAAGCAGTCTCAGCACCGTTGATATTGAGCGTCCCTGTAATATTCATCGAGTAGTTGGTCGGAGGAAATCCTAACTTAAACTTGGCGATGAATGGTAGGGTTAAGACCTCAGATTTTTGGTAGCCAGTAAAATGTAGGCTGACATGGTAATCATCTCCTACCTTGGTCACAACTGGTGCATCATGTTGTGAGCTACTATTGAAATCGGGAATATTAACCTCATCCAAGTATTTCCCTGGAAGCACTAGATTAACAGCCACATCATCGAGATCTGTCGTCAGATTCTTAGGTGTAATCTGGATGTATCCAGACATCGTGTCACCCGTTCTGTAGGCCATGCCACCAGGGTGATCTTGTTTATCTCCATACAAGAGGCTAACATCTAAAGCACCACTATCTCCGACTGCTAGTTCTTGCGCCAGGGCTGTTACAGCACCTTGACCCAATTGACCCAGCATCATCAAAATGGTGAAGAGGGCAAACCCTTTTTTCAAAAAGGTTTTCCATAAGGACGGTCTCTTTTTCATTCTTTCATCTCCTTTTATCATTTTGAACCAAAAAAGTTCCTCACTCCATTTTTATCATACATAAGTCAATTAAGCCAACGATTTTATAAAAAGTGTCGCTAAATAGACAAACAGATTACTAAGTGTTTTTTTCAAATAAGTTTTCTTAATTTCTGCATCAACTAGCCAATTTAGGTTAAGTCCTCCAAAAATATGATTGCAAGCTGTTTTTTTGGATCTATTTGATACCTCCATCCCTTGTTTTTCATAGCTTTTTTATACACTTCTACAACACCTCTAAAGACCTTGCATGGATATCCTTAGGCTATTTCTGAGATTTTTAACATAAGGACCTTTTCTAATGACTTCTCCTTTCATCAAAGGGATGCAAAAAACCAGCCCCTTCATAGAGCTGGTTGTCTTTCTATTATAGAAAAGTTCTTAGGCAAAAATGCTGAAAAGCATGAATGTTATTTATAACGTGGCGTTGCAAATCCGCGGATATTGCCGTGTCCGATACGGTAAACATTGCGTTTTACAGTTCCAGCTTCACCTGAATTTCCTTCGATTGTATGAATCAGTCCATTTTCAACATATTCAACAATCCCAATATGATCCGCCCAACCATCATTTTGTTGATAGTCTTGGTCCCAGTTAAAGGTAATGATATCACCTGACTTCGGTGTAGAAGCCCCGTCTTCATTCCAAATACCAAGGTTTTTAAAGATTTGGATATGGCGTTCTACTCCACACTCACGACCAATCAAATGGCTAAGCCCTTCGCGTTGGAAGACAGTTGTGACAAACACATCGCACCAATCATCTGTACTCTTCACCGGATATCCAACTGGCAACGGATAAACGCTATTGTAATCTTTAACCAACTTAAGATGCTCAGGAGTTCCAGTCTCAACACCAATCAGGTTTGTTGCAGCTTTTAGAACCCGGCCTAACTGACTGTCAGCCTCTCTTGCAGAAATATGCTTCAGATAAAGTTGATTTCTAGTTACAAAGCTCTTGTTCTCTACCTGTACAGTTGTTGCTCCAATACCAACACGACTATCATCCCCCTGGATATAGTACAGATGAACATGGTATGTACCTATCGAGAACTTGTGGTCAGAAGCCTTCACGCTTAACTTGTAAGTCCCATCCGATTGACGAATCGCTTCATACCAAGCCAAATCATCTTGACCATTCACATCAGACCAGGTAGGAACCTGAACGGCACGAACACCTTTTGGACTATATACATTACTGATAATGACATCGAAAGTCCCATTATCCTTGTTATTGTTTTGGATAGTGATTGTACCAGTTGGAGTTGTTTTCTGAACTTCCACAACAGTCTCTGTAGCATAACGACGTCTATTATTTTGATCCAGATAATGAACGTGTACTTGGTACTGACCTAAAGTATTCTTATGATCACTTGCCTTTATAGTCGCTCGGTAGGAACCATCACTTTGACGGACAGCCTTATGCCAGATCAAATCATCTTGACCTCCTTCTACACTCCATGATGGAATTAGTACTTCCTTGAGACCTGTTGGCGCAACTACATTACGGACAACCGCGTCAAAGGTTCCTGTACTTGAATTATTATTCTCGATCGAGAGTGTTCCACTTGGTTTAACCTGACGTACTTCTGTAATTGTTTCTGTCACATAATTTCGATGATTTTTAGCATCTATAAAATATACGTGAACATGGTATTTACCTATGTCGTTCTTATGATCACTTGCTTTAATTGTCGCACGGTAGCTTCCATCACTTTGACGGGCAGCCTTATGCCAAATTAAATCATCTTGCCAGTTCTTATCAGACCATGTTGGAACTAAAACTTCTTTCAAACCATTTGGAGCCACAACATCACGAATAACAGCGTCAAAGGTTCCTGTACTTGAATTATTATTTTCAATCGAGAGCGTTCCACTTGGCTTAGATTGACGCACTTCTACAACCGTTTCTGTAACATAACGGCGTCTATTTTCCTGATCAAGGTAATGAACATGAACTTGGTACTGACCAACTGAGTTCTTATGATCACTTGCCTTGATTGTTGCTCGGTAGGAACCATCTGACTGAAGACTTGCTTTATGCCAGATTAAATCATCCTGCCACCCTGCTACACTCCAAGACGGAATCAAGACTTCCTTTAAGCCAGAAGGTGATACTACATTACGAACAACTGCATCAAAAGTTCCTGTGACTTCGTTGTTATTTTCTATACTTAAATCTCCTTGAGGACGATTTAGAGTACTAACTGTCCGGCCAGATGGGGCCTTGGAACCCGCACTATAGAAAGTAGTAGTTCCAGTTACAGATTTCGTAGCTGACTCAGAAGATGGTGCAGTTTGTCCTTCTGAGATAGGCTTTGTTTCTTCCTTTGGTTCGTCTGCCTTCGTAACTTCTGAGCTAGTGACTGGAAGCTCTGTTACTGGGGCTGGCGCCACATATTGATGAGCCCCTACTTCTTGTTTAGCCTCAACAACCGGTGCTGGGCTAGCTTGTGTCGTAACTGCTTCACTTTCAGTGACTGCCGATTCTTTCACTCCCACTTCATCGGCATGGGCAACTTGGACAGAGGCAGCTAGCAATACAGCTGCACTGGCAAAATAAATGAAATCCTTTTTTCTCATTTCCATTCCTTTAATCATATTTTATACTTTTCCTATTTTAGCATACCGAGAGGGATTCGAAAAGGTTTCTAGGCGTTTTTTCTACGGAATATAAAAAGGAAGCCTTTTCAGGCTTCTATTTTACAATTTTATTCAAGGCATCTATTAAATATTGTCCCCCTCTAATCCCTTTTCCAACACGCTTGGCATTATCCACCAAGTTTTGGTAATCAGCATCAGAGAGTTTGTCGATTGTCACCTTCAAATCGTGTAGCGACTCTACTGCAATCCCACAGCTCTTCTCAAGCACAAAGTGAGACAGAGCTGACTGTTTCCATACTACAAGTGGGAAACCCGATGCTAGGTAAAGCGAAGCCTTGTGAGAGTTGTTATAACGAAGGTATTCACCAAAGACACCACTACAGGTCTCAGCGCTATCCCCGTCCCAGACAAGACCAAAACCACCTTCAAGGGCTGCAGGTAGCTCGTCAGGAAGGAAAGAACCATAGTAAGTCTCATTGGTAAGAGCTCTGCTCTCATCAAAACCAACACCATAGAGGTTATAAGCTGGTTCCCCAGGGAGAGAGTATAGATAACCAGCTTTTTCTTGTGCCAAATTACCAGCCACAATAATTGGCTGATTCTTAGTTAGACCTGTCTTCTCTTGGAAATTTGGAATCAAATAGTCGAAAATACCGAGGCTAACAATCTTATCTTCCGCAATCCCTTTATCTACCAGAACAGATTTCATAATTGGGTTGTGAGCGATGATCCCATCAGCTGCACCTAGAAGACCTGATTCTTGAACCTGAACTCGAATCTTATGTTTCAAAGGGAAATTCTCAACATTGACATAACGAAGAGCTTCTAAATCGTGGATAATAAAATGAACTTTTACGCCTTTTTTCTGCGCTTTTCTTACATGATGCGTTGTGAAAAAGCTATGATGAAGCATTGGAAACTGAATCAGTAACTCATCACCTTGCTTTAGTTGATCCAAGGCTTGTCCAAAAGCCTTTGATTTATGAAGTTGTGCTTTAAGGGTACTCATCTCGTACCAATTATCAACCGAAAGAATCAAGGCTTGATAGCCCTCTCTCTTTACAATTTCTTCAATATCATTACGTGCCTTATTACCGGCATTTTTTACATTGTTATCGTGTAAAAACTCTTCTTTTAAATAGTATTTCATCTCTTATTTCTCATTTTTCAAAAGCTGATTTTTCAGGATAGCGTTCTTTCAAGATTTCCTTAAAACGAATGACATTCTCCTCTTTAAAGTCAACATCATCATTCACACAAAGAAGTTTTTTATGTTTATCTTTAAAGATACTCTCTAATAGATCCACTTGATTCAGGTCTATCGACTCTCCAACATTCTTTGGCATAGGATAAAATTGATTACTTTCAATTTGCCAATGCTGACAGATGTATTGATTAACATCTACTCCATAGTCTCGCAATTGATTTCGTGACGTTTTATCTAAGGTTTCACCCTCAATTTCCCATAAATGTGCCAAGGTACTCTTTTTCATTGGAACAGGTACATGCTGGTTCACATAGCCTGTTGGTCCCCATGGCAAAAGTAACAAGTTTTTCAAAACCAAGGAACCATAGCGGTAATTAAAGAATTTCCAAGGTGAAGATTTTAAGGCTTTTTTATTAGGAAAATGACGATAAATTAATTCAACATTATTGTGATAAGTATTGGTAAATGGTGACCAAGGAACCAAAGCATCATAAACCGCTAAAAGCTTCGGTTGCCCATTCTTATAAAAATCTGAAGGTTGACTATCTCTGATTAAGTACATATCATCATTGAAATAGAGATAGTTTTCCGACAAGCCTTCAATCCGATGGAGGTTAAGCTCAATAGCCGCTGAATTATAAGTAGGTAGATACTCTTTAGGGATAAATTCCTTATGAGTAACCAACTTGAGTTTTGGATGCTCCAAGTTCAACCATTCAGGTTTTTGCACATTTGTGACTAAATAAATATGATTTACCCAAGGAGCATGTTTTTCAATCATTCGAAACCAATAATTAAAAATGCCGTAATCACGATAGCGTTGCTCACCATCGATTTCTTGGTCTATTTCTGCTATTTGACCTGTCACGGCTTGTTTCTCGCGGATAAACTCCGGGTCACTACCATCAACCCAAAGAACCACGATATCAATTTTTTCTTGTGTCATTTAGTAAATTCTTTCTCAACGACTTCTAGAGCACGCTCAATGACCACGTGCATGTCGTAGTATTTATAGTCTGCTAGACGTCCACAGAAGATAACTTTATCGTTTTTGACTGCTTCTTCTTGATACTTGGCAAACATGGCGTTGTTCTTTTCATCATTGATTGGGTAGTAAGGTTCATCTCCACGTTTCCAATCAGCTGGGTACTCACGGGTGATGACTGTCTTTGGTTGAGTTCCATACTCAAAGTGCTTATGCTCGATGATCCGAGTGTAAGGAATCTCACGCTCGGTATAGTTAACCACGGCATTCCCTTGACGGTTTTCCTCATCCAAGACTTCGTGTTCGAAGCGCAAGCTACGATATTCCAATTCCCCATGTTTGTAGTCAAAGTACTGGTCAATCATTCCTGTAAAGACAACTTTATCAGCTGAAGCTTCAAGCTCTTCACGATTGGCAAAGAAGTCAACCCCAAGTTCTACTTCTACATCACCAAGCATGTTTTCAATGATGACGTTGTAACCACCGATTGGAATTCCTTGGTAACGGTCGTTAAAGTAGTTGTTATCAAAGGTCAAACGCACTGGAAGGCGTTTGATGATGAATGGTGGAAGGTCTGTGGCAGAGCGTCCCCATTGTTTTTCAGTGTATCCCTTAATTAACTTTTCATAGATATCTGGACCGATCAACTTGATGGCTTGTTCTTCAAGGTTTTTAGGCTCAACATCTTTCATATCAGCCGTTTGCTCAGCAATCTTGTCCTTAACTTCTTGAGGAGTCTTAGTGCCCCACATAGCATAGAAAGTGTTCATGTTAAATGGAAGATTGTAAAGACTGCCCTTGTAGTTAGCAATTGGTGAGTTGATATAGTTGTTGAATTCAGCGAACTGATTGACATAATCCCAAACTTTTTTGTTTGAGGTATGGAAAATGTGGGCACCATATTTGTGAACGTTAATACCTTCAACATCTTCACAGTAGATATTACCACCGATGTGATCACGCTTGTCAATCACTTTTACTTTTTTACCGCGTTTAGTTGCTTCGTGTGCGAAGATTGCTCCAGACAAACCAGCACCAACAATCAGATAATCGTACATTTTGAGCTCCTATTTATAATTTAACAATTCGATTGAAATAAGGAATTTTTATTAGTATTCCAACCACAATGAAACTGACACTTAATGTGAAGATGAGAAAAAGCAAATATGCTCCTACAAAACTAAATCCTACTAATTTCTCCCATACTTTCATAACATATGTATGTATAATAAAAACACCCATAATTTGATTAGAAAGATAAATTATCCATCTATTCTTATCTGTATTTAAATCAATTGTTAGTACGGTCAAAAAAATTCCTAAACTTACAATTTTCACAAAAATACTATCATAAAAATATTCAGCATAAAGATTATGGTGAATACCCTTCGCTAGCACATATAAGATAAATGGTGAAATAAATAGTAAAACTAAAGTTACTACTTTCATCCAATTCTTAAAGCAATTTCTTAGAGTTGCTAAGTTAAATTGCGCTATAAAACCACCTAAAATATAGTAGAAAAACCAGGTCCATAATCTAAATGTCTGTATAACATAAACTTGCACTGGCTTTTGAAGTAAATAATTTGTCAGCTCAAGTACAAAACCAATAATTACTAAGAGAGATAGAGCCAACAAATACCGATTTTTTGATTTTAAAAATTTTTTCAAAATTGGTAGACACAAGTAAATAAGAACTAAAGCACCAAAAAACCAAAACTGGAAAAAATAACCTCTTTGTAATAAAGAACCCAAAACTTTTTTTATTGGGTTTTGTGAAAAATCCCTCTTATAAATCCAAATGATTAATGTCCATACTGATACTGTTACAAGAATCCATTTTATTTTTTGTAGGATGTATGAATAGCTTATTTCATTTTTTCCCAATAATAAATAGCCATTTACCATAAAAAATAGTGGAATTGAATAGGTACCTAAGTAATATAAATATGTTAAATAATTCCAAGATTCGGCTTCTTTAAATCCTGGCATTGTAGTATGGAGTATTATAACTCCTATACAAGCCACAATTTTAAGGAAATCTAGGTTTGTATTCCGTATTTTCTTCATTTCGATTGTTTCCCTATTATTTGTTTTATTTCACCCATATTTACTACTCTAAGACATATTACTGTGATAAGATAAATCAATCCGCCAAGCACCCCATAGACTAAAACATTTAAAGTTGGTGTCAAATGTAATATCGGTTTTATAAGTAATAATAAAGCATACATAACAGCTGAAGCCAAAAAAATCTTCATCATTGGACCCAGAATCGGCACTTCTTTAAGATAAGTTCGTGTGAAGTAGAGTTGAATCCCCCATACCAAGGCTTCTGTCAACACTGATACAATCGCTGCTCCAATAAAGCCCATTTTTGGTAGGAAGATGAGGTTCAATCCGACACTGACAATGGCAGGTACAGTGGTCGAAATCATAAATTCTTTATTTTTATTATGAGGGATTAGAATTTGAATCCCCATGATATTGGTCCATCCGATAAAGAACATTCTAAAAATCATGATGGCAATGGCATAACGCGCATCCTGGAAGTCCTTCCCTAGGAAGAATTGAACAAAGTCATCATTGACGATTAACATACCGGCAATGATGGGAAAAATGACCAAATTATAAATCAAAAAGGACATTTGGTGCATCTTATTAACCGCCTTATGGTCCCCTGAGGATAAGAGGCTCGATACCCGAGGCAACATGACGCTGCCCAGTGAGGTCACCAAGGTCAACAAGATATTGACGAGTTTTAAGGCCTGGTCATAAATCCCCACATCCTTTGTAGAGGCAAGAGCTCCCAGCATGGTCCGATCCAAGGTGACATAGAGGGAAATAGCAATCTGCGGTAAAAAGAGCAGAATGACTGGCTTTAAATGTACCCGTGCATAAGCCATATCAAAATGGGCTTTCCCAATAAATTCACGAGCGGGTAGCCACATGCTCAGCTGACCTAAGAGCTCAAAGATGGTTAGTAAGAATACATAGAGATACAGATCATTGGCAGTTCTAACAAACAAGAAGATGGAGATGACTCCAACCAGTTTAACCGTGATATTCCGAATCGTAATCTTGCGGAAGTCCTCTAACCCCTGAAATAGCCAAGAAATATCAAGACCTTTTGAAACCAAACTAAGACCTAAAATATAGGCGACAGGATTTTGCATGGAAGGTAGGGCCACACATAAAAGAACATAGAGGGTAAGGGATAAAATCGTAGCCCCCAATTGGAGGGTATAAATCCCCCAGAAATTCTTTTGGATATCTTTTCGGTGTCCCGAAATCTCTTTAGTTCCATAATTGGCCACTCCCAAGGTCGCCAAAAGGATAAAATAGGTAACAACGGAGTTGAAATAGCCATAGGTCCCCAAGTCATTTGAACTAAAGACCCTCGTCACATAAGGGGTGGTGATAATCGGCAAGATAATCACCAGTAACTGGTAGGAGAGATTATAGGCGTAATTTTTAAGAACTTTCATAAGGATGTAACTCGTCTTAATCTTTCTTTTTAACTGGACTTAACTCATTTTATTCAATTTTATTATCTGGATTCATAATAAATAATCGACTTATAAACAAAATTAATGGGGAGTAGCGAAGAACCAACATCTGAGGATCAAACATACCATGGATAATCATAATTCCTAAACAGGCAAGTACGATATCTTTTCGAATGGATACAAAATATTTCATAACTTTTGTAAGAGCAAACAACATAAAGGCACTGACGATTAAACCATCAATAACCAACAACTGAACAAATGAGCTATCAATGAAATTATAATTACTTGTAAAATTCCCAAATAAATCTAATGTAGAAAAAGATATTCTTTGCCCAAACAAAAGGACTCCAAAATTTTGAAAACCTTCTACACTAAGCCGTAGTCGATTGTGAGTGAATTTATCCACGAGGTGGAAGAGATTTCCAGATGAATAAAAACAAAAATATAATAAGATAATTAAAGCAATTATAAAACCATAATTTGCGATTATCTTCATCCCGAAGTTTTCTATAATAAAATCTTTCTTAAAGATTTTGACACTAAACAAAGTATAGGAAAGTAGCAAAAGACTTAAGTAAAATGGACTAGTTGTCGAAGTTTGTTGATACAAATATATCGTAGCCGAAAGTAAGGCTAGCAATTCCATATAAGAAATTTTTTTACCACGAAACATCAGATAGCTACACAATGCAAAAAACAATCTCTGTGAAGCAAATGAAACATAGTTAAACCCTAGACTAAAACGATAGCCACCATCTGCCCTCATAAACATATTGGAAATCACGCCCTTGTTGCTAGCAAAAATTGTCAAAACAAGGACTAGAAATGTGGCAAAAGAGAAAGTTCCCAATAACTTCCTAAAATCTATATCTCTAGCAGAAAAAACTAATAATAACACGTTTATGTCAAGTAAACCATCACGATTTTTTGAAACTATCAACATCGAAAAGAGGAATGCAAGTGCTATCAACAGCGATTTCCAATGAAATCTAAAGTAATACAAGGTCTTGGGAAGAGTGATGAACTCTTTTATTAAAATCATGACAATTGTAAAATAGAGGAGCATCCTATACAGGGATAGAAAACCTTCTAATCGAATAAAATAGGTAGTTGTGACTAATGATGCGACAACAACCCATATAAATAAGGTAAATAAATAAATTTTTTCAGAGATAAAACGATTGTTCACCACTATAGTCTTCCAAACCTTTCATTCATTAGAATAAGATTAATATTTATATGGCACACCATTATGAAATGATGGGTGCCTCCACTTCAACAACATTTGCAACCTTTTGAGAAAAATCACTGCAATGTACATTCTCCAATACAATAAAAATCTAACAAGCGGATTAAGGAAAGAATCCACTTGATTTAATAAAGCAGTCATCTCTGAATTTTTGCACAATGTCTCAACATATCTCCGTTTCAAAAACAACGATATGTTTTGAATCGAAATATTCTGTATGTTACTCATCAAAATACGAGCTTTTATTTGATCAATAAATTGATCATTATGAATATTCCATCTCATCATCAGCTGATCAATTTTACCTAGTTCTTCCAATTGACAGCTCATTCGTTTGGGATTGTACTGTCCCATCGCAGAGCCTACTCTACCCGAGATATAAACATAATAACAAGTTTGTGAAAAGGAAATGCTATTAACACGCTCGTATACTTTTAAATTGAATCGAACATCTTCCCCTAATTCATACTGCTCAAACATTATTCGATGCTCTTCCAAGAACTCTCTACGATAAATTTTATTCCAAACAGTATACATCATGTCTGATAAAAATAATTCTGTAAAAAGAGCAATGAACTGATTCCTGTCTTTTTTTCCTTCAATAGGAAGAATTTTTGCTGATCTAGCTGTTTCAAAAAAATTCTTTTCAATAGAGTTATAGTAGCTAAATACCAACATATCCAATTCAGAATCCAGCTTATTTTCCATATCGGAAAATAGGTTTCCTACTAAATAATCATCTGCGTCTACAAAACAAATAAATTCACCTTGAGCTTTTGCTAAACCAAAATTTCGAGCCGCACTAACACCATGATTGGGTATATGGTAGGTTGTAACATTTGAAAATCGTTCTGCATAATTATCGCATAGTATCCCACTACTATCCTCTGATCCATTGTCGATCAATAAAATTTCTAAATCAATATATTCTTGAGTAAGTATACTATTGATGCAACGATGAAGATAGTTCTCTACATTGTAAACCGGTATAATGACTGAGTACTTCAAAATAATCCCCTAAATCTCTTACTTCATTCCTTGTATAGTAAAAGCCATCTTCAACAAGTTCAAACGGTATAACAAATATTTCATCCTATTTGGCAGGTATTTTATTTCACTATACATTATTTTATTTTTTCTTAATTCCTGATTGACATCATTTCTTATTTCAGCATATTGACGATCTAATTTAGATTTATACAAACTAGCTAACAAATGAATCAATCCATTTACATAATAAAGTTGCGAGACATACAACTCTTCTCGATTTAAGTGCGAACGTACAAAATCTGAATAAAATATCTCTTTATAAAACCCAAACATATCTCGAAACTTTTTCTCATTCCAAGACTGTGTAATAGAATCTGGGTTATCGATCAAGTAATGATAATACTTTTGGTTAGTTGCATAGACCTTCTTAGCTGAAAGAAACAGTTTGTAATTGGTTCCAAGATCCTCATAGTATTTACCAATTGGAAACTGGATGTTATGATCAGAGAATAAGGATTTCCGATAGAGTTTGTCGTTAGCGAAACCAGTAATATAACTATGCTTCAGCATTTGCACAAAAGCATCTTTACCTTCAAACACTTGAGTCACTTCTGGTTCCGAAACTATAGCATCTTCTTCACTCTTTACAAACTCACGATTAAAAGAAATAATATCAAACTCTTGAGATTCTAACGCTTCTGCCAAGGCTATAAAGGTATCTGGTTCAAGCCAGTCATCAGAATCAGGAAAATAAACATATTCACCCTTAGCATGTAAAATACCAGTATTGCGAGCTTCAGAAAGCCCTCCATTTTCTTTATGAATCACTGAGATAAAGTCATAATCTTTAGCATATTCATCACAGATTTGAGGAGAATGATCAGTACTTCCGTCATCAACTAGTAGAATCTCATAGTCCTTCCATTCTTGGACAAGAATACTTTCAATGCAACGTTTTATATATCTTTCAACATTATATACTGGAATAACGACAGTTAATAGTGGCTTCATAGATTCTTTACCTAAATTTTATTCTACTCTAAATCTTCTCCTCTCTGATCTAACTGACTTACAACATTCAATAATATATGGTAAATCTTTAAATCAGCTTGGATATAATCCTTTTTTCAGCGAATTTGATTATTTAATATTTTTTATACAAGTCCGAAAAATTCCGAATATAACTTTGTAATGAGAAGAGTTCTTTTTGACGTTGGACAGAGGCCTTACCAAATTGCTCTCTCTTCTCGGTATTGTTAGCCAATTCTTGAATAGCCTTAGACAATTCTCCAGGCTGATTCGGTATAGCAAGAAGACCGTTTTCACCTTCCCTGACCATCTCACAGACACCACCATGTCGGTAACCCACTACAGGTTTGCCACAAGCCATGGCTTCGAGGACGACTGTTGGTAGTGGATCTGGATTGGTACTTGGCAAGACAAAGATATCAAACATATTATAGAGTTCTGTCGTCTTGCTATAATAGTCAATCCGCTTGATTTGGCTAGCTACTGGTGAGTCTGAAATGACTTTTTCCAATTCATCTACGCGCCACTCTTCACCTTCAAATGCACTACCTGCAAGGAAAGCAACCGCCTTTGGATTGGCTTTTAAGATTGGCGTCACAGCTTCTAGGAAGTCGCCTTGCCCTTTCCAGGCATTCACACGACCAACCATACCGATCACCAAGGCATCCTGCGCAATTCCAAACTGGTCACGAACAGCGCTAGCATCCATCACCTGATAGACAGCATTGTCAACACCATTATAGATGACTTGAACCTGGTCATCTTTGACATAACGAGACTGCTTGACATGATTGGCTACCGCATTTGAAACTGTCACAATCGTATCCGCATAGCGCCCCATTAAAAAGTTAATAAAATCTGAAATGGCTTTTGGTTTGACAATAATCTCATGGACATGCCAAATCAAAGGAAGTTTTAACTTCCGTTTGAGATAAATTCCCTCCAGCACCGCAGTCGTATTATTGTGAATGAGGGTTATACCATTCTCCTTAGCATACTGAGCAATTTGTTTGGAGTATCGGTTATAGGAGCCAAAGTACTCAAGAATGCCTTTTGGATTAAAATATTTACGACGCAAGATTGGGTAATCAATGACTTTAACCTTAGCACCGACATCTTCTAAAGCACCAACTAAGACACCGTCGTTGGGTAAAATAACGTGTGCTTCAAAAGAATCTTTATCCAATCCTTTAATAAGCTCCAACAAAACCTTGTCAGCACCATACATTTCGGCACCAGCATGGAGATATAATATTTTCTGCATTTCTAACCTTTAAATACTTTCTCGTAGTCTGTGACAATCTTTTCCCAAGTGAAGGCTTCTGCGATCCGTCGGCTTGATTTCTCATTGAGGTCTGCGATGGATTGAGCGTCCAATTGTTCAGCCTGATCAATGACATGTGCCAATTGATCTTTCTTCCAATAAAGAGCCCCCTCTTCACCAACTTCTCGGTTGAAACCAACATCTAACAAGAGGTTGAGTTTAGTAGACTCGAGCGCCTCAAGAAGGGATGGATTGGTCCCGCCTACCTCATGACCATGGAAGTATGCAAAGGCATTCTCACGGATGTATTTGAGTAATTCTTGATCATAGACAGTTCCTACAAACTTCACTCGAGGATCCTTATCAAATCCAGTATCTTTACGCAACTGTTCATAGAACTTGTTTTGTTCCACATTGGTAATCAGAACAAAATCTTTTTGGGAGTTTGACTGCATAAAGCCACGAATCATAGCCTCATAGTTGTTTTCAGGTACAAAACGTCCCACGACAAGATAGTAGTTTCCTTCGGAGACTTGCTTGTCCGCAAACCAAGTCCCTACTTTATCGTCTTCTTTACTCAGGATAGACTTGCTTGTATCGGTTCCATAAGCAATATAGATCGTCTGTGGCTGATACTTAGCATAGTCCTTCTGAATATAAGCTTCGATATTCTTGCTATCACAGATCAAATGATCAGCATGTTTAACCATGAGTTGCTCAGAAAACTTCCAGTACTTACGGACTGGAAGACTCCATTTCGCACGAAGCCATTCATGACCGTCTGGATTGACCATCAAAGTCCCTCCAATCGCCTTGATCTTCTTCTTAATCCCAGCAATGAAAGGTCCGATACGGCACGCTAGGACATAAAAGATAGGAGCTTGATCCTTGTTTTCTTTAGCCATTTCAATGGCCTTATTGAGAGCTGCGATATCATAAGCAATGGCACGCGCAGGACCGATATTAGGGACATCAATGTTGTAGCAGATTGCTCCATTATGCTCGAAGGTATCTGAAGTAATCCCTGATTTTGCAGAATTCTCCCGCATACAAGCTACATAGTATTGAATCTCTCGGTCTTGTTGGCACTCTGTCAGCTTTTCGACAAAGGTTTCAAAACCACCATATTTCGCTGGAATTCCCTTAGAACCCACGATATAAACTGACTGTTTCATTTTTCTCCTTACATGGAAAGGACGAAGCAGGAATTTCCTACTTCGCTCCATCTCGTTTAAATACCACTTTGATCGTTTTCAGCAAGATTTTAATATCTGACCAAATGGTCCAATCATCAATATAAGATACATCTAAGCGAACCACTTCGTCAAAGTCTGTAATCTCACTGCGGCCACTCACCTGCCAAAGCCCTGTAATACCAGGCTTAAAGCTTAAGCGGCGTTTTTGTTCTGGAGTGTATTTCTCATACTCATCCACTGTTGGTGGACGAGTTCCAACTAAACTCATATCTCCCTTTAGAACATTGAAGAATTGGGGCAGCTCATCCAGACTGGTCTTGCGGATAAAGCGCCCGATCGGCGTAATCCGGGGGTCATTGTCCATTTTGAACATCCCACCGGTCATGGTATTTTGATCCATCAATTCTTTTTTCCGCTCCTCTGCATCGACGTACATGGAACGGAATTTATAAAATTTGAAATAGCGACCATTTTTCCCAACCCTCTTCTGGGCAAAAATAGCAGGACCTCCATCCTTGCGAATCAAAGGTACCAATACGATCGCTACCAAGCCACAGATAACCAAGCCCACCAAGGAACCACAGATATCGATCACACGTTTCGCGGTCACGTGGCTAGGTTTGTAGAAGTTGGTCGAGAAAGTGACGACATTGAGCCCAGCCACTTCTCGAATCCGTTTGTTGCCAGCAAAGTTCAAATCAAAAGCATTGAGGTTAACGGTGACGTCGATCCCCATAGTCTCAAATTGTGAGACATATTCACCAATGTCATACTCTTCACTTGGAAGATTGAGAAAGACTTCGTCTACCACTTCATAGGTCGCATAAGCCAACAGGTCTTCCTTCGGAACAACCCGAACAGTTGGGTGTTGAAAATTTGGGCGGTCCAATACCGTCACTGCAACCACTTCACCACCGCTATCATTTGACGAAAGAAGGCGATCAAGCACTTTATCTAGACGAGAATTGGCCGTAATCAAGAGAATCTTGTGACTTCCTTTGAGGCTGTAATAGAAGCGTCGCCAATAGCGTTTGATGAGGTAGTTCATCAAATAAAGGACAAGTGTTAGAAGAAATAGAAAATAAATCATCCCCCGACGGGAGAGGGAAAACTTCTCCTCCAAAAAGAAGCTCGAAAAACTGATGGCAAGCGCGAAACACAAGCTGTATTTCAAGGTTTGTAAGAAATCAACTAGATGGCCCCGCTTGAAATAATCTTGATTGTAATCGCTGACGTAAAAGGCTACGTAATGCAACAAATACAGATAGAAAATTGTATTAGAGTGGATTTCTGTCTCTGTCACAAAACTAAACACATAAGCCACAACTAAGACTGGTAAGCTTTGGACAAAGGCCAAAGCAAATTTGTGAAATCCCCTTCCTTCTGTCATAATATCCCTATCCTATTCCTTATCTTTTTTTCCCATAATTACCATAGTTCCCGTAATTACCATAGGAACCATATTTTTCTAATTGAACATCAAATTTATTGAGGACCACTCCTAGGAATGGTGTCCCCGTCTGCTCCAGTTGCTCTTTGGCCTTCTGCACAGCCTTGCGACTCACAGCTCCTGCCGCCGTCACAACAAAACTTCCATCACACCGTTGAGCGATAATTGCCGCATCAATCACCATCCCGATCGGAGGAGTATCAACGATAATGTAGTCGTAGTGATTGCGAAGCGCCTCAATGATGACCTCGAAGTTTTTACTTTGCAAGAGACCTGTCGGGTTTGGAGAAATCTGCCCTGACAAGAGAAAGTCCAATTTTGGATAGTCTGTTGTCGCAATCGCTTGGGAAATCTCACTCTTCCCAGAAAGTACTTCAGTCAATCCAGCGACACGACCTTGGCTCTTGAAGACACCTGTCATGACCGAATTACGGATATCCGCATCAATCAACAAGGTACGATAGCCCGCACGCGCAAAGGCTGTCGCCAAATTCGTAGAAATGGTTGATTTTCCTTCGTTTGGTTGCACAGATGAGATGGCAACGACCTTAATATTGGTCCCACTCAACTGAATATTGGTACTCAAGGCATTAAAATACTCTTCAGCCTGAGTCATCGCTGCTAATTTGCTTTTTACAATTTCTAAGGTTGCCATGAATTCTCCCTCTTACAGTTTCTTCACACTAGGGATCACACCTAATAGTGTAATGCCCATCACTTCTTCGATATCTTCTGGTTTCTTCACACGGTCATCCAATACTTCTGACAAGATCACCAGAATGGAAATCAAGACACCACCAAGGACAAAGCCAATGACAACATTTCGTTTGATATTTGGTGAAGAAGGATTTTGCGGGACAACTGCCTCATCCAAAGTTGTTACGTCAGATACCTTAGTCACAGCAATAATTTTTTCTGCCGCTACATCTTTCAAGCCATTTGCGATGCGAGCTGCCTCTTGTGGATCTGAGTCGGATGCTGTGATGGACAAAATCCGAGTATCCGCTGGTACTGCCACTGAGACTTTCTTAGCAAGCTCTGCTGGAGTCATATCCAACTTCAACTCTTCAATAGCCTGGTTCAAGACATTTTGAGAAAGAATAATCTCGCGATAGTCTTTAACCAAATAGGATCCCGCTTGAAGATCTTGGTTGGTCAAGGCATTGTTTTCTTGGTTCTGACGACTGACCACATAAATACGGCTGGTGCTTTGGTAGATCTTTTTCGCTACAAAAGCGCTGTAGCCTAGGGCTCCAATCGCAAACAGCAAGGCCGTAATAATAATTGAGAATTTACGACGCCATAAGGTTTTAAAGAGGGAGACCACATCCAACTCGATCTCTTTGCTCTCTTGGTTTTTCATATTCACTTTCTCCTTTTCAATCCCCGGGATGGACCTTGATGATTAAAATAATTCGTTATCCAATAATGTTTGTTGATTTTCAACAAAGAGGGCACGCGCCCGATCACTGCCGTAGCGTTTTTCAATCAACTGATAAGCTTTTTCCATGTATGGAGGGCGCTGATCGACATTGTGCATATCGCTTGCAACGAAATGGACCAAGTCCTTGTCCAAGAAATATTGGGCACGATGTTTCATGAACTTGTAGCGATCACCAAATAGTTTGGGCTTGAGAACGCTAGAACTATTGATCTGGGTATAGCATCCCATTCGGATCAATTCCCGCACCCGTTTTTCATTCTTTTCCAAACAGTGGTACCGTTCAATATGGGCAACCACCGGAGTCACTCCTAAACGCAAGACCGCACTTAAGGCTTGGTGAATCTCCTTGTAGGGCGTTGCCATACTAAATTCAATCAAGGCAAAGCTGGTCTCAGCCAGTGTTGGAATAGTCCCAGCCTCTAGCTTTTCTAGGATATCTCGCGTATAGTAGATTTCTGCTCCGAAATGCAGTTTCATTTCAGGCAGATAGGTCTCTACCATCTCTTTTACTGCCAAGTAATTTTGATAGATCTTTTCTTCCGGGGTTTCAAACATCCCTTTTCGACGATGGGACGTCGAAACAATGGTACGAACCCCTTGACGGTAGCTTTCCTCGATGAGGAGCTTGCTATCCTCAATCGTCTTTGGTCCATCATCCACATCAAAGACAATGTGTGAATGAATATCAATCATTGTTTTTTCCTTCCATGGTTTGGTTTATCTTTTCTTTAGCTTGGGCCACGCTATCAGGATTCAACTCCATCATGTAAAGAGCAGATCCTGGCATCGCATATGAAGGCAAGTCATTTCGTCCTTGTCCAGTGACAGCTTGTGAAGTCACCTTGTAGCTTCCGCCAGTCTCCAACTGTGTATTCACCAAATTCATAATCGTTGGCAGTGGCATATTGGTTTGCAAGGAATCCTGTAAACCAGAAACGATTTCATTATAGTTGCTCAACGCTTTGGTCGATGTTAATTTATGGATAATGGCTGCGATTACTTTTTCTTGGTTCTTCCCACGATCGTTGTCTCCACCTTCAAGAGAGTAGCGTTCACGGACAAAGCCAAGGGCCTGTTCCGAATCCAAGTGGACTTTTCCTACAGGGAAGTGGTAGTTCCCGTGTAAACTTGTAAATTCTTGATCATTTTCTACATCAATCCCTCCGACTAAGTCGACAAGCTTCAAGAAGGATGTGAAGTTCAAGCGGACATAGTAGTCAATCTTGATGCCGTACAGATTTTCTAAGGTATGAATAGACGCATCTACTCCGTAAATCCCAGCGTGGGTCAACTTATCCCCTTGGTTGTTCCCACCATCAGCGATCGGTACATAGGCATCACGCGGAGTCGTCGTCAGCAAGACTTGCTTGGTCTTTCTGTTGACCGTCATGATAATATTGACATCAGATCGAGAAACTGAAGTAACTGGACCATAAGTATCAATCCCACTGACATAGATGTTAAAGGTGTCCGCATTAGCATCTGCCTTAGCTTTGGTTTCAACTTGACGGCGAATCTTGTAAGAGTAAATTTTCTTTAATTTTTTCGCATAGTCAGCATCCACACTGGCAATGGTATCTTCAAAGGTGCTATTCAAGACAATGGCTTGTGTCTTGTCTTCTTGTAGGGCCTGGTAGGCTGCCGCATAAGATTCCACATCTTCAATCGTCAAGTCATGCTGGCGCGTTTTCTTCACTTCTTCTACCAAGGCTTGAAGATCATCTGCATTGTTATTTCCCGTAGGTGCCGCTACACTACTAATTTCTTTAATATCTTGGATTGGACTATCCGCTTTGACATAGACAGCCATTTCAAATTCTGTATAGTTGGCATTCCGGTTCACATTCCCAGCGACATCGACCAATTGCTGGGTCACATAGGTCCCCACGGAAGTTCCTAGCAAGCCTAAAATCAATAAAAATAGCGTCGTCTTTTTAGCCTTGCCTGCAAGGATCAAACCCAAGGTTAAAAAAAGTCCGCCGACTAGCAAGGCCGTCACAAGGATATTCAAATAACGGAAAGCTAGGATATTGTAGCTAAAGACATTATAAAGAAAGAGCCCAGCCACAAGTAGCGTTAAGACCCAGAGACCGCTATTGACAATCCGTAGCTGATCCCAACTGCTAGTTCTGGTTGAACGTTTGTTTTTTCTGCTTCGATTCATTTTATCCCCCATACTATTTTCTTAAATATTATAACATAAAATCATCCTAAAAATCGGAATCTATGCCCAATTCTCCACTATTAATTTTATACTATTCTGAGCTCTCTGTACAGCAATATGGGAAAAAGAGATGAGCAAATAAAAAAGGTGAGAAAACTCACCTTTTGTATAGATTTATACTTTATCTTTTGAGGTTGAACTTGTATCTGAATCCTTGCTAGTTGAAGAATCACTCTGTGAAGAATTGCTTCCTTTACGAGTCTCAGCTCCATCAGCAGAATATTCGTTTACAAAGATTTCCTTACGCAATTCAAGGAAGCTTTCATCGCTAAGGATGTAACGTCCTTCTTTGGTTTTAGTCAATTCCAAAGTGTACTCGCGTGGTTCAATGTAACCGAAGTCTTCGTTCAAACGATCAAAGGCATAGTAGAACAAGAAGTTGTTCAATAGAGACAAGCGTTTTTCTAGATCTGGATCTGTGTTGTCTTCTAATTTTTTAACATCTTCAATTCCGTTTTCAAACAGACTAGATTTTGCACGGTTGATCAAGTTAGCCAAGTCACGTGTTGCAATCGCACGAGATTTGAAGGTAACTGTTGCCGTATCTCCTTCGTCTTCAACTTTAGTGATTTCATAGTCATCACCAATTGTTGCTAACACTTTGAAACGAGCTTGGTCAAACAATTCCAAGATTTTTTCTGGAGTGAATGTTTCAGTTGTCAATTCAAGTGTGAAGTTTTCTGCAGGTAGATATTTTGATGCATTTTCATCAACAAATTTTTGGGTAATTTGTTTTTTCCACTTATCAACTGATGTTCCCATCAAAGTTGTGAAACCAGAAGAATGGTCCGTGAAGATGGCACGAAGAATGATGTCTCCATCTTTCTCAATTTGTTTTTTTTGTTTTTTCTTCTTTTGATTCGCTAGATTGTTCTACCTTGTCCTCTTTGGCTGGTTTTTTCTCAGTAGCTGGTTTTGACGAACAAGCTGCCAACAACAACAAGCAGGCTGGTAAGACACCATATTTTACGAGCTTTTTCATAAGTTCTCCTTATTTTTTATAGATTAAGTTCATTATACCAAAAATAGACTCCTTGAACATTCTTAGACAAGCGTATGTAAAGAAATTGTAATATTTTGTCTCTACTTCGTAATAAAAAAGAGGCTGGGACAAAAGTCCTAGCCTCTCAATTGTCTTTGGATTGTCGAGAAAGACGCAGTGGTTGAGTGGGCTCTACTACGCTGATTTCATTAGCTTTTACAGCCCTACTCAACTGTGCGGAGGTGGGACGACGAAATCGAATTCTAACGAATTACCGATTTCTGTCCCACTCTCAATCGCCTATAGCATGGGCGCAAATAACTGCATAATTTCTTTGACCAAATGCTGGTACCAGGTGATCCGGAAAGTGTCCAACTTGATTTGCTGAGACACGGAAAAGATCTCTTCAAAATCAGCTCGAATCTTGGTCAATTCTGGGCTGCGATACATCCAGACAGCATTCTCATAGTGATGGACTAGGCTCCGATAGTCAAAGTTGATGGTCCCGACTACTGCGACTTCATCGTCGGCCAATACTTGCTTGCTATGGATAAAGCCTGGGGTGTATTCATAGATTTTCACCCCTGCTTCCATCAGGTCTGGATAAGCCCCTCGCGTAACGATTTGGATCAATTTTTTATCTGGAATAGAGGGAGTTAAGATACGTACATCAACACCACGGAGAGCCGCATTTCGAATATCTTCTGTCAAATCATAATCAATGATTAAATAAGGGGTCGTAATGTAGACATAGTCTGTCGCCTGATTGATGATATTCTGATACACAGCCTTCCCCACCTGGGACTTATAGATCGGTTTCGGTCCACTACCAAAGGGGATATAGAAACCTTCGCCATCTACTGCATTGTTTTCCATATGGTATTTATCAAAATCTTCAATTTCTCCCTGGTTAATGTACCAGTTCATGAGAAAAAGTCGCGTCAAGGCCTTGACCGCTCGACCATCCAAACGTACAGCGCTATCCTTCCAATGACCAAACCGTTCTATATGATTGATATACTCATCCGCTAGGTTGACCCCACCTGTATAGCCAATCTGGCCATCAATGACCAAGATCTTGCGGTGATCTCGATTGTTGTAAGCCACCGTCAGACGCGGGACCACCTTATTAAACTTGTGGGCATCGATGCCTAACTTGCGCAAACGTCTGGTGTAGTTCCCCTTCAGGGTCGCCATACAGCCGATATCATCGTAGAGTAGCTTCACTTCGACCCCTTCTTTGACTTTCTCAAGTAGGATATCTAGGATGCTGTTCCACATGAGACCTTCCTCAATGATATAGAATTCGAGAAAGATAAATTTCTTGGCTGAGCGCAAATCCTCCAACAATTGGGGAAACATCTGATCCCCTAGTGGGAAAAAGGTCGAAGCTGTTCCGTTGTAGAGGTCTGCAGTATGGTCCATGGATAGAATAGACTTGACCATCCCATAGACGGTCTTGCTCTCTTCCTTTAACTGGAGGCGAAGCTCACGGCTGTTGTCCTCACGGAAATTCATGGACTCCATATTTTCCAACTGGACCAATTCTTTCTTGGACAGACGACGCTCCCCAAACATGAGGTATAGAAGGAAACCAAAGACGGGGATGACGGCGATTAAGAGCCAGGTCACCTTGCTCTCTGGAGGCATATTTCGGTTGACGATCGCCAAAATGGTCGAGATATACAAGAGGACCATGATGGTGACAGACATCCAGTTGGGGAACCATTCATTTAACCAAAAGAAGGCCGCAAAGGACAGCCAGAGTTCAAACCCCATAAAGAGGATACTGAACCCATATTTGGACATTAACAATCGAATCTTTCGAAAACTCACCCTCATTCTCCTTCTTTTATAATCCCTACTAGTATACCAGTTCTACGAAGTGAGCGCAAACCCGATAAAATGAAAAAGAGAGTGGGACAAAAGTCCTAGCCTCTCAATTGTCTTTGGATTATCGAGCAAGACGCAGTGGTTGAGTGGGCTCTACTACGCTGATTTCATCAGCTTTTACAGCCCTACTCAACTGTGCGGAGGTGGGACGACGAAATCGAATTCTAACGAATTACCGATTTCTGTCCCACTCTCACTTCTACTAATTTATTGCTTGGTCAGAACGATTGTATCCTGATCATTCAAGTCTTGATCCGCTTCTTTCAGGGTCAGTTGTTGCCCCTCCAGTTGATAGCGGTAGCCATCATCTCCGATAAAGAGGATCTGGTTGGCAGCATCTAGCTTGACTTGTTTCAGCTCTTGCTCTCCATCTGCCTCTACAGCCGTCCAAGTACCTGAATCACCAGCGATGACGAGCGTCACTTGATCGCTTTCATCCATTCCCATATAGGTTCCGTCAAGACCTGCTTGGTTTACCTGCGGACTAGTCGTTGTCTGTTGAGAAGAAGTTGCCGTTGTGGTCGTCGCACTTGATGACGTGTTCGGTTGCGATGGTGTTTGCTGATTCGAACAAGCTCCAAGTAGGAGGACTGTAGCTATTGCTAATAAAGCAGTTACTTTCTTTGCCATGAATGGTCTCCTTTCGCGCCAACTTTTCAACGGACTTCCCCGTTCATTTGTGGCTCACCTTTAGTATACGATAGAGCCTGTTTTGGGTCAATCTTTATGACTGGCCGATGAGAGTTGTTGCCTATAAAGGATTCTTTCCCTGCTCTAATAGATATGCGCGAACTTCGGAAATAAAGTAGAGAGAGCCAGTGACAAAGAGCACCTCTTGACCATCTTGTCGGCTATAAAAGTCTTGCAAATAATCTCTGAAATCTGCTACATAAGGATAGCCTAAGCCATCCGCCTCTTGGACCACTTCCCCATAAGCAAAGGTCGTCACCGTCAAGTCCGCCTCCGGCAAGTCGCTTGCAAAGATCTCCAACATCCCTTGGTAATCCTTGCGTTTTAAAGCACCAAAGAGGATCTTCACGCGCTTATCTGAAAAGGTACGGGCATATTCGACCAAGCGATGGATGGCATGGGGATTATGGGCGCCATCTAGATAGACGCCTTGGTCAAAGTTCTCCAGACGACCCGGCCAGCTAGTCGCTTGCAAAGCCTCCCGAACACCGTTTTCATCGACCGCCAGACCTCTCTGCTCCATAAAAAGGAGAAAGGCTTCGAGAGCCACCGCCGCATTCTCTTCCTGATAAGCTCCATTGAGCCCAATTTTTAGTGAGTCAAACCGATGTTGCCCATCTTGGAAGACGCCTTTCACCAGTTGGAAATCTTCTCCATAGCGAGCTAGCGAACAGCCGATTGCCTGGGCCTTTTCTATGCAGACTCGCTCGGCCTCTTCAGCAAGTGGACCGATAACAGCCGGCTTCCCGGCTTTAAAGATCCCAGCTTTTTGCGTAGCAATGGCCTCTAGACTTCCTCCCAAGGTCTCCTGGTGATCCAGCCCTACCGAGGTGATCACTGCTACCTCTCCTGTGATGACATTGGTCGTATCAAGGAGGCCTCCGATCCCAACCTCGATCAAGGCCAAGTCGACTTCTTGCTCATGGAAATACAAAAAGGCCAAGAGGGTGATGATCTCAAAGTAAGAGAGTTGGTCGTGGGTCTCGAGAAGCTGAGACTCCATTGCTTGAATGCTCTGACCCAAGCGAATCAGGTCCTGATCCGAAATTGGTTGCCCATTGATACAGATCCGATCATGCATACTAACGATATGCGGAGAAGTAAAGGTCCCGACTTTTAGGCCATGCTGTTGGAATAGTTGGCGCATAAAAGCAATGGTTGATCCCTTCCCGTTAGTCCCCGTCACATGAATCATCGGAACAGCGTTATGAGGGTCCCCTAAGAGCTTTACAGCCTGTTGCATCCGCCCCAAGCCTGAACGAAAATTGAGTCCAATTCGACTATTCATCCATTCTTCAATTTGATTCATTTCTTTCTCCTAAAAGAAAAGAGCGATCAAGCCTTTTTGCTGGCTCACGCTCCCCTATTTCTTTGGTTTCTTATTTCACTTCCAGTATTTTTAGAAGCTGGGCTAAAAACATCCACTGGATGTTCCAACTCTTTCTAGATTCTAGGAGTTGGGGTAAAAATGTTCACTGAACATTTTTACTCCTCCATAAAGCTGTTGAAGACTTCTTCAATCATGTTCCATTCATCATCTGAATCTTCTGGGATTGGTTGAAGGTCGCCTTCTGTTCCGTCTTCGTTTTCAGTAAATGAGTAGGCTTGGATTTCTACTTCACCGTTTTCATCTTCTTCTGCATTTGCAGGAATCAAAAGAACATAGTTTTTACCAAATTCTTCTTTTCCATCAATGGTCAAAAGGATTTCAAACAAAGTTTCGTTCCCTTGCTCATCTACCAATGTAATCAATTCGCGTTCGTCATGGTTGTGGTCATGATTGTGTGCCATCTTATTTCCTCTTTTTCTAAAATTTTCGATCTAAATAATTTTGCAAAATCAACTGGGCAGCTAATTTATCAATTACTTTTTTTCGCTTATTTCGGCTGATATCCGCTTGCTCAATCAACATCCGCTCTGCGGCAACGGTCGTCAAACGCTCGTCCTGATACTCAACCGGCAAGTTGAATAACTCTTCAAGGCGCTTTCCATAAGCTTGACTCGCTTCCACTCGAGGACCGCTTGTGTTGTTCATGTTTTTCGGCAAACCAACGACAAAGCGATCAACCCGGTATTCCTTCACCAGTTCAGAGAGACGGTCAAAACCAAACTCTCCTTTCTCCTCATCAATCTGAATAATCTCCAGACCTTGAGCGGTAAAACCTAATGGATCACTGATGGCTACTCCGACTGTCTTCGAGCCAACGTCTAGTCCCATAATTCTCATTAGAGATCGATCCCTTGCCCTTTCAAGTAGTAACGAACCAATTCTTCAACAATTTCATCTCGTTCGTACTTACGAATTTGGTTGCGAGCGTTGTTATAACGAGGTACATAAGCAGGATCACCACTGAGTACATAACCAACGATTTGATTGATTGGATTGTAGCCCTTCTCATCCAAAGATAAGTAGACATCCTTTAATGTATCACTAATTTCTTTACGGTTTGAATCGTCAAGATTAAAACGTACTGTTTCGTCTGTAAATCCCACAATACCACCCTCTTTCTTTATATTCATACTATTATATCATAATTTCCATACTTTCTCAAACGAAAATTATTGATTTTACGGGCTTTCTTGGACTTTTCATCACTTATTTTCGAAAGCAATCTGCTACATTTTTTCAATGACTTTATTTTACTTCTTTAAAGCCATTCTTTTCCAAGTTTTTGATGAAGAGCGTTGGAGAGTAGGTCTTGATCATTTTGCAAATTTCTCCCAAGTCTTCGCTGTTTTTAATGTCATCGAAGTCTACTTTATCAGGATCAATCTCAATCTCAGAGATCATTGCTTCACCTGTCCAATCTGATGTCACAGTGATTCCATCGTAGTCTCTCAATTCATCAATGCCACCTTCACCTTCGTATCCTTCGATCAAGGCTTGTTTGGCACCTTCTTTATCATCCTCAGCATCGATCAATTTCTTGACTTCATCTTTGAATTCATCCGACACATGAGTCGCTAGTTTGATGGAAACTTTTTTGTATTTCTTACCTTGGTAGGATACGGTTACTGTAATTTCCTGTTTGGCTACCTCGTCAGCCTCATTGACATCTCTGTTAATCTTAAAGGTCCGAGTAACGACGCTATCTTTCGATAAGGACTTGCCCCCTTTTGATTGAGAGTTCCCACAACCTGCCAAGATAAGCAATCCAGCAACGACTAGTAATAGAAATTTTTTCATGTTTTTTCTCCTTATTCTTCTTTTGCTCCATTACGGAGTAGATTATTCATATATTCTGTTGGTGTCAATTTCAACAAATCTGCAATATTAGCCGATTTGAAGTACTCTAACTCAACCGCTTTTTTAGTATCCAACTGGGTAAAATCATAGGTGATGACCGTTTTGTATTCATTTTCATTTGGGACGGTCAGTTCAATGGTAAAGCCTGGAAGAGTCCGTGCTTGTTGGAGTTGTTCGTCCTTGTCCATCGACTCCACCATCAATCGTTGGGCTTCTTCGAGGCCAACTTCTTGAATGGCATTTTTTAATTCATCACTAGCAGGAGTGGTATTGGTCATGACCAATTTTTGTAATTGTTCCCCTTGATAGGTGATGGCCTGCTCTTGACGAATACCTTTCTCATCTGTTGGAAGAACAAAATGTTTGGTAAAGACTTGCTGCTCTTCTGCCTTCTCTAACAGATTTCGATTTTCTTTATTGAACGATTCAATTTTAGCACTGTTGGATTTTTGAACACTGGAAGAATCGGTTTTCCCATGTTTCTTCTGTCCACAAGCTGTCAGCGTCAGGAGCAAGACTCCTAGACAAATAAGCTTCTTTTTCATGTTTTCTCCTTTGATAAGCTTCTAGAAAGGGATTTTCCCCACAGAAGTATTGTACCATAGAATGCCCCGCAAAAACATTCTTACAACCATTTTTTCGTGGATTCTTTGGCCAGATACAAAAGAAAAAGTCGAGACCTTGACATCTCGACTCTTCTCAGTAGCTCAATGATTGGCTACTTTTCTTATAGGGCTGCTCTTAAGCGAGCCTCCGCATTTTCAACATTTCGTACAGAACGTGGTAAAAAGGCGCGAATATCATCTTCCTTATAACCAACTTGAAGTCGCTTGTTATCCACTAGGATAGGACTTTTCAAGATTCGTGGTGTTTCTAAGATGATATCGATGACTTCATTCATGCTGAGATCTTCAATATCGACACCTAGATTCTTAGCATATCGGTTTTTTGAAGAAACGATACTTGCAATGCCATTTTCTGTTTTGGTCAAAATATCGAGTAATTCTTCTTTTGTAATCCCTTCTTTACCAAGGTTTTGTTCTTTATAGATCAACTGATGAGCATTTAGCCAAGTTTTGGCTTTTTTACAACTCGTGCAACTTGAAACTGTGTAAATTTTAATCATGCATGCACTCCTTTCGCCACACGATAATAACATTGTAGTATATTATACCATAAAAACCATCAGTCTTTCGACCTATTTTGAAAAAAATTACTCTTCAATCTCAATAGCATCATCGAGATCTAGTGTTACTTCTTCAAGAAGTGGGCTTTCAGCTACTTCATCTTGTGCAACTACAGCAGTGTCATCATCGATCAAGCCGAAGCGCACGCGCACTTGGTGGTCAATCTCATCAAAAATTTCTGGATGGTCTGCCAAGTACTTCTTAGCATTTTCAGAACCTTGGCCAATCTTCTCACCGTTATAAGAATACCAAGCACCAGCTTTTTGGATCAAATCAAGATCTGTCGCAATTTTTAGCAATTCACCTGTACGTGAAATTCCTTCCCCGTACATGATTTCAACCATGGCTTCTTTGAACGGTGGAGCCACCTTGTTCTTCACAACCTTGATCTTGGTTTCCTTACCAACGTTGGTATCTTTTTGGTCCCCAGTCCCTTTGATTTGAGTATTTCCACGAACATCTAGACGAACAGAAGCGTAGAATTTAAGGGCACGACCACCAGGTGTGGTTTCTGGATTCCCAAACATGACCCCAACTTTTTCACGCAATTGGTTGATAAAGATAGCAATGGTCTTGGTCTTGTTGATCGAAGCTCCGAGCTTACGCATAGCCTGGCTCATCATCCGAGCTTGCAAACCAACGTGGCTATCACCGATATCACCATCGATTTCTGCGCGTGGGACCAAGGCAGCAACAGAGTCGATAACGACCAAGTCAACGGCACCAGAGTCAATCAATTTACCAGCAATTTCAAGTCCTTGTTCTCCTGAGTCTGGTTGAGACAAGAGGAGTTCATCAATATTAACCCCAAGAGCTGCAGCATAAGATGGGTCCAAAGCGTGCTCGGCATCGATAAAGGCAGCAATGCCTCCTTCTTTCTGTGCTTGCGCTACTGCATGGAGGGCAACGGTTGTTTTACCAGATGATTCTGGACCATAGATTTCGATGATCCGACCTTTTGGATAACCACCAGCACCCAAGGCAATATCAAGAGCCAAGGAACCTGAGCTCATGACTTGAACTTTTTGCTCTGCGCGTTCGCCCAGACGCATGATGGATCCTTTACCAAAGTCTTTTTCAATCAACTTTAGGGCATCATTGAGCGCTTTTTCACGCTCATCTCCAAATTTCTTAGAGATATCATCTAATTTTTTCTGTTTTTTCGCCATTCTTTTCTCCTATATTCAAAGCGTAATGCTATACAAGCTTCTTATCATTATAGCAAATTTTCATCTAATAATACAGTCCGGCGTACCAGATTAAAGGCATGAAGGACTGCAACTTTACGAACATCCATACGACTCCGGCCAGCGATATTGACCTTGATCGATTGGACTCCTTTAGGACCTGCAATTCCAATAAAAACGGTCCCTGCTGGGTGGCCTTCTAGACTGTCTGGACCAGCAACACCTGTCAGACTGACTCCATAGTCGGCCCCTGTTAAGAGACGGGCTTGCGCTGCCATCCGCTCAGCTGTATGGGCAGAGACCACTCCATGTTCTTGCAACTCAGCTAGGGGGATTTGGAGCATTTTGCTCTTTTCCTCTATGCTGTAAGTGACGAAACCTCCTGGTAGGACTGCCGAGGCTCCTGAAAAATTAGCCAGAGTCGACTGGAACATCCCGGCCGTCAAGCTCTCTGCTGCGGTTAGGGTCAAACCTCTCTCGCGCAAGAGTTCAAAAGCAACCTTGGCTAGGGAATTGTCATCTCCATAGCCATAGAAGAGCTGGCTCAAGGCTTGACCATCCAAAGTCTCATGACGGAGGATCACTTGCTCCAACCGATCCAATTTCTGATCAGCCTGCTCTTGTGACACGGCCTTGGTCGACAAGCGCAAGGTCACTTCTCCGGTCTTGGCATAAGGAGCCACCGTCGGATCAGTCTGGCCATCAATCACATCGGCTAGAACGGTTACCAGCTGGCTTTCCCCAATCCCAAAGAAGCGCAAGACGCGTGAGTAGAGCTTTTCTCCTGTTGCTAGAAGAGGCACTAACTCATCATTGACCATAGGTTTCAATTCACTAGGGGGACCAGGCAAGACCACGTAGCTAACGCCCTCTACTTCGATTAGTCCTCCCACTGCCAAACCGGTCAGATTTTGGAGCGGTGTTGAGCCTGTTACTATTTGAGCTTGTCTCAGATTGTTGGGAGTTCGAACATGGTCTGGCCGACTGGCAAAGAAACGGTCCAACTTGGCCATTGCTTCTGGATCAAATGTCAGATCTTTACCCAAAAACTGGGCTAGAGTCTGCTTGGTCAGATCGTCTTCGGTCGGTCCGAGGCCTCCCGTGAGGATGACGAGATCACTTCGATCACGCGCAATCGCAAGAACAGATAAGAGACGATCGGCATTATCCCCAACTGCAGTTTGGAAATAAACGTCGATCCCTAGACCGGCCAACTTTTCTGATAAGAATTGCGCATTGGTATTGACAATCTGTCCTGTGAGAATTTCGGTTCCCACTGCAATGATCTCTGCTTTCATAACGCCTCCACTTATACTATTCGTAATTTTTCTTCATTGTAACACAATTTCCTAAATTATTTTAAAAACAGATTGAAGAAAAAGTTCATTTTAGGTAACTTTCTTCAATCTGTTTCTTTTAGAGTATTATAAAGTAAAAAAACTCTTATAAATTCCGTTACATCAATATTCCTAAGAGATTTAACTACGTGGTAACCAACTTCTAAAAGGGCTTGCCTATATTCTGAAGTAAGCACATCGAGCGGTCATTTTTATATTGCTTTATTGACATAAAATCGTATCTCTAACGCTATTCCTTATATTTTCCTATCATTTTTTATGATACAATAGCATCAATTTATTTTTAGGAGGATAATATATGACTTCTACTATTGGTATTATAAGTTTATCTAGTGGGACTATGGGTGAAGACTTTGTCAAGCACGAAGTGGACTTGGGTATTCAACGTCTCAAGGACCTCGGACTCAATCCTATCTTTCTACCTCATTCGCTAAAAGGCTTAGATTTTATCAAAGAACATCCTGAAGCTCGTGCAGAGGATTTGATTCAGGCCTTTTCTGATGATAGCATCGACATGATCCTATGCGCCATTGGTGGAAACGATACCTATCGCTTGCTACCTTATCTTTTTGAAAATGACCAACTACAAAAGGTTATCAAACCAAAGATTTTTCTCGGTTTCTCGGATACGACCATGAACCATCTCATGTTGCATAAACTAGGAATCAAGACTTTTTACGGCCAATCATTTCTAGCAGACATTTGTGAGTTAGACAAAGAAATGTTGCCATATAGCCGCCACTACTTTAAAGAATTGATTGAGACTGGAAAAATCTCAGAAATTCGCCCTAGTAACGTTTGGTACGAGGAACGGACTGATTTTAGTCCCAAAGCCTTGGGAACACCTCGTGTCAGCCATGCAAATACAGGTTTTGACTTGTTACAAGGCAATGCTCAGTTTGAGGGAGAAATCCTCGGTGGTTGTCTTGAGTCTCTCTATGATATTTTTGACAACTCTCTACACGCAGATAGCACAGACCTCTGCCAAAAATACAATCTTTTCCCTGACTTATCCGACTGGGAAGGAAAGATCCTACTGCTAGAAACCAGCGAAGAAAAGCCTAATCCTGAAGACTTCAAAAAGATGTTGCGGACTTTAAAGGAAACTGGTATATTCGAGGTCATCAATGGACTATTAGTCGGAAAACCTATGGATGAAACTTTCTATAACGACTATAAAGAGGCACTATTGGATTTCATTGATAGCAATATCCCGATTGTCTATAATCTAAATGTTGGTCATGCAACTCCAAGAGCGATTGTTCCCTTTGGAGTCCACGCCCATGTAGATGCAACAGAGCAAGTCATTCGCTTTGACTATAACAAAGAAAGCTGAGATAGAATTCTCAGCTTTTTTCAGTATCGTTACTAGCATTTTCATCACATACTACCGATAGCTAAAATAATAAAGGATAGGCTATTGCCTAACATGTGAACAAGTAGGGGATAGTAAATATTCTCCTTTTCTTTCACATAAATAATAGAAAAGGCAAGGCCACCACCTAGGTATCCGACTGCACCGACCCACTCTGACAAAGACAAACTGTGCATATGGGTTAAAGCGAAGGCAAATCCGACTATTAAGATACTCAGCCAAGTTGGTAGACTTTTCCTTAAATATCTCAATAAAATTTGACGGAAAAAGAGCTCTTCCACCAAAGGTCCAATGATACAGGCGAAAACCGCTATCAGTATTGGTTGCTCTTGAAAGCTGCTTTGAATATTCGACTGGTTTAGACCTTGTCCGTCTAGCCCAAAGAACTGCTTCAACATCTCTGATACAAAGCCAAAGACAACAGTCATCAGAATAAGAAAGAGCCATCCTGTTAAGACGCCAAAGATAAATTTCCTTTTAGAATTTCTAACCTCTTCCCACTTTTGGAGCAATAGGGACTTAAATAAGAAGCAACCATACACAAACATGATGGTATAGACCAAATAAGTCCCTGAAGAAGAAGGCAATGGAGCATCAAATACTCGTATACCATCAAAGACAAAGAGGACTGTATAGAGAATCGAAAAAATCAGAACTTCCTTATTTTTATTAGACTTCATTTCACTTTCCCTTCCAGTCACAATCATTCTCATGATCATTGATCAGGCCTGCAGCCTGTAGATAGGACAAGACAGCGACAGGTCCAGTGAACTTGAAACCCCGCTTTTTGAGATCTTTAGCAAGCTTCTCGGAAAGAGCTGTCTTCGCAGGAGCCAGCCGGTAATCCGGAACATCATTGTTGATGGTTTTCCCCTCAACAAAAGACCAGAGATAGGCATCAAAAGAGCCGAATTCAGCCTGGACTTGCAAAAAGGCCTGGGCATTAGCTCGTGTCGCAAAAATCTTGGCACGATTGCGGATGATGGCTGGATTGTCTAACAAGGATTCCAGTTCTTCATCCGTCATATCTGCGACACGATGAATGCAGTAACCATGAAAAGCTTCACGGAAAGCCTGCCGTTTATTGAGTACCGTTTCCCAAGATAGTCCAGCCTGATAGGTCTCCATACAGAGCAACTCAAAAAGGGCCTGGTCATCATGTAGGGGCCGCCCCCATTCTTCATCATGGTAAGCTATATATAATGGATTGGTCATTTTGACCCAACCACAGCGTTTTGGCATAGAAATCTCCTATTTGACCAACATCTTCAGGGCAGATTTGATGTAGTTTTCAGCAGTATCTGAAGTTCCTTCAAAGAATTTCTTGATTTTCTTTAGTTCCGTAGCCTTGTAGCCCAATGCCAACATGGCTTCCATGGCTTCTTCCAAGGCTTGGTTCTCTTCTGTCGCCTTAGCTTTTGTCTGAGCCGGTGCATCTTCTAGATCGAGATTGATCTTACCTTCCAAGTCCAGCACCATCTGTTGGGCTGTTTTCTTGCCGATCTTTGGAAACTTGGTCAAGTAGGTGATGTTCTTGCTTTCGATGGCTTGGACAAGGCCTGCATTGTCATCTGCAGCAATGATAGCCAGAGCTGAGACAGGTCCAATCCCAGAGACTGAGATCAAGTTTAAAAAGAGCTGTTTCTCTTCTTCAGTCGCAAAGCCATAGAGAAGGTGAGCATCTTCACGGACCACTTGGTGCAGATAAACTTGCACCTCTTGGTTCATTTTACCAGAGTAGGCATAGGGGTTGGCCACATGCAAGAGATAGCCGATCCCAGCCGTTTCCACCACGATGTATTTAGCGGTGATTTTCGTTAAAATTCCTTTAATGTATTCGTACATAAGATTCCTTTATTGTTTGTTTAATATTTGCCCAATTCCCGTAAACTGGTGTGATTTTCCTGAATGCGTCGGAACATCTTTTCCATATCTGACTTGGTAAAGTTAACCAAAACCGGACGGCCATGAGGGCAGTTATAAGGGTTGTCACATTGGGACAGTTGGTAGATCAGATCGCGTGCAGAGTAATCGTCCAGTGTATGGTTGGCCTTGATGGAGCGTTTGCAGGACATCATGATGGCCAACTCAGCCCGGTATTTCTTGATGGACACTTCTTTGGTCAAGAGGAGCATGTCACACATTTCGTAGATACCCGACTCGATCTCTTCTTCCTTCATCCAGATCGGATGCTCCCGTAAGATCAACTGGTTGACTCCGTATTCTTCTAAGTAGACACCCACTTCTTCTAGGAGGTGCTTGCGCTGTTGCAGGCGGATCAGATCATCTGCAGGGAACTCAAAGATATAAGGTACCAGCAGCTGTTGCTGACTGCCGTCCACGTCCCCGATGCTCTCCCGGTATTCTTCGTATTTGACCCGCTCTTGGGCCGCATGCTGGTCAATGATGTAGAGGCCCCCATTGCCTTGGGCAAAGAGATAGGTGCCATGCATCTGACCAAAATATTCCAACTCTGGGAAGGTCGAATGTTCTTCCCCTTCCAACTTGTCATAAGCCTTATCTAGACTAGCTAGATCCAACTCTGGGTGGTCCAGTTGATCATACTGAGGCGCCTTTCGCTCCGCGAATTTGATGGCTGGTGATTTGGCCTCCTGCTTTTCCTCTTCTGGGGCAAAGAGAACCGTTTGCTCTGGGGTCAATTCACCACTTGGTTGGGATTCTGCAACCTCTGGACGGACAAAGAAGTCTCCTTTGTCTCGGTCGTAATAGAGGCTATTTTCTTTTAGAGGGAGGCTGGTCTGGACTGGCTTTTCTGTTCGACGAAGCGTTGACTTGGCTAGATTTTCTAGGGCATCTGGAATCAGATCCTGCTCTTTCAAAGCGGAGACAATGGCCTGGGAGATCAAGGCCATTAGTTCTCGTTCTTTGGAAATGCGCACCTCTTGCTTGGTCGGGTGGACATTGACATCCGCTAGATAGGGGTCAATCTGAATATTGAGGACCGCTATCGGGAAGCGTCCGACCATGAGTTTACTGCCGTAGCCGTCCAAGATGGCCCGATTGAGCAAGAAATTCTTGATGTAACGGCCGTTGATAAAGAGACTAATGTAATTGCGATTGGCCCGGGTCAATTCTGGCAAAGAGACGAACCCCGACACTTCAAAGTCCAAATCACCTGTCTCGATGGCAACCATTTTCTTAGCGGTAGCGAGCCCGTAGACTCCTGCGATGGCTTGGCGGAGATTCCCCGTCCCTGCTGTCCGTGTCATTTCATGGCCGTCATTGATCAAGGTAAAGGCAATCTCTGGATGGGCCAGACTCAAGCGGTTGAGAATGTCGACGATATGGGACAACTCTGCCTGTTGGCTCTTCATATATTTGAGGCGAGCTGGTGTATTGAAAAAGAGGTCCTCAACTGTAATTTTAGTCCCCACAGGGCTAGTCGCCGGCTCAAGAGAAGTAATTTCGCCCCCTTTAGCCTCTAGCTTGGTCCCATGACTAGCTCCTTCCTGAGCTGTCAGGATGGTCATGACACTGACAGAGGCAATAGACGGCAAGGCCTCGCCACGGAAGCCTAGGGTCCGAATACGAAAGAGGTCGGCTTGACTCTTGATCTTACTAGTCGCATGGCGACGAAGAGCTAATTCCACTTCCTCATGGGCAATCCCTTGTCCATTATCCGTGATTTGAATGGTCTTTAAGCCGGCTTCTTCGATCTCTACGACAATCTGACTGGCCCCCGCATCGATGGAGTTTTCAACCAGTTCCTTGACCACACTAGCAGGGCGCTCGATGACTTCACCGGCAGCAATCTGATTGGCTAGAATTTCTGGTAATTCAATAATCTGTGACATAGCTTCCCCTCTTATGTTTTATACGCGCATAGGTAGAACTATTATACCATATCTCCAAGGAAGGCCTCCCTTTATAAAACCTTGTGCCCTAGCTCCACTAGAGACACTACCCTTTGACCAGATAAACAGACAAACTGACCGAATATGCGAAAAGCCTTGTCTTGAGACCTGAAAAAGTGTTTAATAGACTTGTAAGCAAGAAGTCCTGCTAGCGGATCGCTTACCTGACGTCAATATGTTAGAAGGGATATGTATGAAAGTAACAGTTACCATTGACCCCCATTTTCAAGAAGAAGGCGTAGCCATCACAGGGCAAAAACTAGCGAACGCATCCAGAAAGTCCAACAGTTCATTGAGGAATTGGACCAAAAGGAACGCTTGCGAGCGAAAAAGGAGGGCGAAACCTATCTTGTAGAGACTCACTTGTTTCATCGGTTCTATATTGAAAGCCGTCAAGTCGTTGGGGAAACAAAGGATGACCACTTCATCCTCACCGGTCCCCTCTACCAACTCTCTCAAGACTTGCCCATCTACTTTTTAAAAATTTCCCAATCTGAAATTATCAATACCAAAGAAATCGATCACCTGCATTTTACCAGCAGCGGATCGGTTCAAATCTATCTCAAAAACGGACAGATGACTTACTCATCTCGTCGCTATTTAAAAGCTATTAAGGAGAAACTCTCATGATGAAAAACCATTTTACCAACGCTCTAAAAGGGATCTTAATCGGTCTCATCCTCTCCATCCTCTTTTCTTTCCTATACTCACCTTCCACTTATATGCCCCTCAGTCCTAGCTCAGCTGTTGGCCAATGGATGCAAGCCCATGAAGTGCATGGATCTTTAGTCATGCTCTATTGCCTCTTCATTTGGGCTGGTATCGGCCTGCTCTTTAGCTTGGGAAGCAGCCTGTTCACCAAGGATTGGAGCTTGCTTCGTGCAACCGTCAGCCACTACCTCTTGATGCTCTTTGGCTTCCTACCCTTAGCAACCTTGGGAGGCTGGTTCCCATTCCAAATCAGCTTCTACATCTCCGTCATTATAGAGTTTAGCCTGGTTTATCTCATCGTCTGGGCTGTCTCTTACTACCTCAACAAAAAGAAAGTAGACGAGATCAACCGTCAATTACAAGGGAAAGCCTGAGGAATAAAAAAACAGTTCAAATGAACTGTTTTTTAAATTATCTTTTTCATCTCAGCAACTGCCATCATGACTTCCATCGGGGTCATGTTGTAGATATCAAGATTCTTCAATTCTTCTAGTACTGGGTGAGTAGCATCTGCTGCAAACAGAGATAGCTGTTCTCCAAGCTCTGGAGAGGATTGCTGTGTTGGAGTCGCCATTGGCACTTCTTGGCTTTGGCCTTCTAGTTGACTCAAGATTGCATCCGCTCGCTTCAAGAGATCGCTTGGCAGACCTGCAATCTTGGCCACATGGATCCCATAGGATTTATCCGCTGGACCCTCTTCGATCCGGTGTAAGAAGGTCACTTGGCCATCCTTCTCCAAGGTGGCGACGTGGACATTGCGCAAGCGAGATAGGGTCTGCTCCAAGTCGGTCAACTCATGATAGTGGGTGGCAAAGAGCGTCTTGGCCCCTGTCCGGTCATGGATGTATTCGATGATGGCTTGAGCCAAGGCCATCCCATCATAGGTCGCCGTCCCCCGTCCCAACTCATCAAACAAGATGAGAGAAGCCGGAGTCGCTTGGCGAATGGCATTGTTAGCCTCCATCATCTCAACCATAAAGGTCGATTGGCCGGACACCAAGTCATCTGCAGCCCCAATCCGGGTGTAAATGGCATCAAAGAGAGGGAGGGTCGCCGCTTGAGCCGGTACAAATGAACCAATCTGAGCCATAATGACAATGATGGCCAACTGGCGCATATAGGTGGACTTCCCGCTCATATTAGGTCCCGTAATCAACTGGATATCACAGGTCTCATCCATGGAAATGCTGTTGGGGATGTAGCTTTGAGCTCCCATCACCTTTTCAACAACTGGATGACGACCCTTCTCAATCCGGATATCACGCGCCTCTTGGAAGACCGGCCGGGTCAGTTGTTGTCTTTCAGCCACACAGGCCAAGCCTTGCAAGACGTCCACCGTTGCTAGAGCTTGGGCTAGGGACTGCAAGCGTTGAATGTACTTGCCAACTTCCTCTCTGATCCGTAGGAAAATCGCATACTCTAGACTAGTCGACTGTTCCCGAGCTTCTAGCATCTCTCCTTCGATCCGAGCCAGTTCTTCTGTCCCAAAGCGCTCAGAATTTTTTAAGGTTGCCTTGCGGAAGAAATGAGCTGGCACACGGGATAATTGGGAATTGGTCACATGGAAATAGTAGCCATCTTTTTTATTGTAGTCAATTTTAAGTCCAGTAATGCCACTGGCCTCCCGTTCTTTAGCTTCAATCTCTGCAATCCAGCCAGTCCCTTCTCGAAGGACGACACGGTACTGGTCCAGAGTTGGGTCAAAGCCGGTACGGATGATATTGCCTTCTGTTAGAACAATCGGGGCATCCGGATCAATGGCAGCTTCGATGAGACGGCAAAGCTCTGGTAGCTCATCTAACTGATCAATGAGAAGGTCTAGCACCGGCTCGCCCATCTCGACCAAGAGCGATTTGATCAAGGGAACATGACGCAGGGTTTCGCCCAACTGCAAGAGGTCCTTGGGAGTGGTCTTACCAAAGGAAACCCGACTGGCCAAGCGCTCGATGTCATAGACACCCTTGAGACGATCTGCCAGATCGCTTCGCTCAAAGAAATGGTCCAAGAAGACCTGGATAATCTCTTGGCGCTCCTCGATCCGATGGCGGTCCATCAAAGGCTTCTGGATCCAAGCCCGCAAGAGACGCCCTCCCATAGCTGTCTTGCTTTCATCTAGGAGCCAGTAGAGGCTACCATGTTTTTTGCCAGTCCGAGCATTTTCTGTCAAGTCCAAACTCGCCTTGGTCGCATAATCCATCTGCAAGAAATCGCGGACTTCATAGTGATGGGCAGGCTTGATATGGTGGAGTTCCCGCTTCTGGGTTTCCTGGACGTATTGGAGCAGGCCTCCTGCCGCTATTCTCTCCAAATGAGTCAATTCAGCCCCTAAAAGTTGGACATCCTCCGCCACTTCTGAAATAGGGGAGAGCAAGAGGTTCATTTGGCCAAGAAGGACTCTTTCTTCCATTTCTGACAAGGAGTAGGTCAGGACAATCTCCCGTGCCCGCAGGTTGCGGATCTCCCCACAGACCATGGCAAAATCATTCAGACTGGTTACCTGAAACTCTCCGGTCACTAGGTCCATATAGGCAAGGCCATAGGCCGTCTCATCATGAGACAAGGCTACCAGGAAGTTGTTGGCGCTGTCTGGCTTGGTCGAATCGACAACGGTCCCCGGAGTAATGACTTGGACCACTTCCCGTTTGACCACACCGACGGCTTGCTTGGGATCTTCCATCTGCTCTGCAATAGCTACCTTGTAGCCTTTTTCGATCAAGACATCGATGTACTGCTGGGCCGAATGATAGGGAACTCCAGCCATGGGAATTGGATTTTCTGCATTTTTATTCCGAGAGGTCAAAGAAATCTCTAAAATCTGTGCTGCATTGACGGCATCTTCATAAAAGAGCTCGTAAAAATCCCCCATCCGAAAGAGCAAAAAAGCATCCGGATAGTCTTTTTTGATATCTAGGTATTGCTGCATGCCAGGTGATATTTTTTCTGCTGCCATATCGTTCCTTTTCTATATCATTGCATTTATTCTGAGTGCTTACTCCAACTCTAAACTGACATAAAAGGAGGGCCGATCCCTTTCTGGACTGGTCCCTCGCACTTGACTAGTGACTAGAATGTTGGAGAATGGTCTGCTGGACTGTTTGTGCTACTTCTTGGTCCTTGCAAACAATTAAGAGGGTATTGGCACCTGCTACGGTACCAAGGATTTGATCATCCAAAATCTCATCGACTGCGTTGGCTAAAATAGCCGCTTCTCCCAGCTCCGTCCGAACAACCAATGTAAACTCCGCTCTCGAGACCACTTGTGCATATTGAGCAATCAGTCTAAAAATATCTGTTCGATCTGGTTCGTCTGCTAATTTATAATAGAGGCCACCCTTTTCTTTTACCTTGATCAGACCGATTTCTCGTAGGTCCCTGGATAAGGTGGTCTGGGTCACTCCCGCCCCTCTTTGATCTAGGCGGTCTTGAATGTCTTTTTGCGTCGATAACTTCTCATGTTGAATAATTTCTCGAATCAAAAGCTGACGTTCATCTTTTTTCATTTTTGCTCCACTTTTGAATAATTATACTTTGATTATACCAAAAAGTTTGAAGAAAGGCCGAATTTTGTGATAGAATAGTAACAAAAGACCAAAGGAGCTACTATGAATCATAAAGAACTTATTGCAAGTGAATTGGCAAAAGTCATTGAAGGCTTAGACCAAGAAACTATCTTAAATTTACTAGAGCAACCAAAATCTTCAGACCTCGGAGATATCGCCTTTCCTGCCTTTTCTTTGGCTAAAATCGAACGCAAAGCTCCTCAAGCGATTGCTGCTGATATTGCGGAAAAAATCGATGCCTCTCACTTTGAAAAAGTCGTTGCTACTGGTCCTTACGTAAATTTCTTCTTAGATAAATCACAAATCTCTGATCAAGTCATCAAAGCGGTTATCCAAGCGGGTGCAGCCTATGGACAACAAGTAGAAGGTCAAGGAGCGAACGTGACTATCGACCTTTCTAGTCCAAACATCGCAAAACCTTTCTCAGTTGGTCACCTACGTTCAACCGTTATCGGGGATGCTATTTCAAACATCTATAAAAAAATGGGCTACAATACCATTAAAATCAACCACTTGGGAGACTGGGGCAAACAGTTCGGTCTCTTGATGGTCGCTTACAAAAAATGGGGTAGCAAGGAAGCCGTCGAAGCCAATCCAATCGATGAATTGTTGAAACTCTATGTCCGCATCAATGCCGAAATCGAAAATGATCCTGCTTTGGATGAGGAAGGACGTCTCTGGTTCAAGAAATTGGAAGATGGAGATCCAGAAGCGACTGAATTGTGGCAATGGTTCCGTGACGAAAGCTTGGTTGAATTCAACCGTATCTACAAACTCCTCGGTGTTGAATTTGATAGCTTAAACGGAGAAGCTTTCTACAATGACAAGATGGATGAAGCTGTCCAAATCCTTGAAGAAAAAGGCTTGTTGAAAGAGTCTAAGGGAGCTAGCATCGTTGAGTTGGATGACGTCAACCTTCCACCAGCTATGATTAAGAAATCAGACGGTGCCACTCTTTATATCACGCGTGATATCGCCACTGCTATCTATCGTGCACGGACTTACAACTTTGTGAAAAACATCTATGCTGTAGGTCAAGAACAATCCAACCACTTCCGTCAGTTGAAAGCTGTTTTGAAGAAAATGGGATTTGACTGGAGCGACGATATGATCCACGTTGACTTTGGTTTGGTTACAAAGAACCGCCAAAAATTGTCAACTCGTAAAGGAAATATCATCCTGCTCGAACCAACTCTTCAAGAAGCCATCTCTCGTGCCAAAGCTCAGATCGAAGAAAAGAATCCTGAATTGGAAAACAAGGAAGAAGTGGCACATGCAGTCGGTGTTGGTGCCGTTAAGTTCTACGACTTGAAGACAGACCGTCGCAACGGGTATGACTTTGACCTTGAAGCCATGGTATCCTTCGAAGGAGAAACTGGACCGTACGTTCAATACGCATACGCACGTATCCAATCCATCCTTCGCAAAGCCAACTTCACTCCATCTGCAGATGCAACATACAGCTTGAACGACCCAGAAAGCTGGGAAATCATCAAACTTCTCCAAGACTTTGCTCGTGTCGTGAAACGTGCTGCTGAAAACTATGACCCATCTTTGATCGCTAAATATGCCATCAACTTGGCTCAAGCCTTCAACAAGTACTATGCTCACACACGTATCTTGGATGAAAGCCCAGAACGTGATAGTCGTCTTGCACTTAGCTACTCAACAGCAGTAGTCTTGAAAGAAGCGCTTCGTCTATTGGGTGTTGAAGCACCTGATAAAATGTAATATCTTCCTTACTTTTTGATAGGAAACCATCTCTTTTAGGGGTGAGAGGAATCGCTAAATAAACCTTATTTAGTTCCATCTCACTCCTTTTCTCATGCTAAATACACCTATATTTTTAGGGATTATCGCTTCCCTTTATCCATTATCTTATCTTCTGGAGAACCCTATGAATCAAACTGTTTATATTCTTATTTTAGTTAGTCTGCTTATTCTCTTTTTAATCAATAAATACGAGAGAGAAAAACTGCAAAAGATTTTACAAGAGCAACTCTTAAAAGATGAAGCATTCAAAGCAAGCATCAAGGAACAAATCCAAACGACGGAAAACATCAACGATGTCATCCACGCCATCAATAAGGACTATCGCCTCGGCCTCTTGCTCTCGAAAGAAATCACAGATCAATTAAAATAAGCAACAAAAAGGAGGAGTCATACAAAGTATGCCCCCTCTCTCTTCAACCGTAATAAAAGAACCAAGCCTTTGCTTGGTTCTTTTATTTTAAAAGTGATACAAATCTTCTACAATGGCCGCTACTTTTTTGATATCCCCTAGCATTCCTCGCATCTCAAAGTCTGCTAGCATAGGGAAACCAAAGCGTTGGCTGTACTGCTTGGCCGTTAGGCAATATTGATTGTTGAAGTTGCGATTTCCTGATCCTACAACTCCTAAACATTTAGAGGCATTGTCTCCATAGGCAATAAAGTCTGCTACATCGGTCGTTAAAATCTCCACATCCCCATTATCAACACCATTTCCTCCTTCTAGGTAGGTCGGCAAAAAGGCGATAAAAGGTGTTTCGACTTCAAAGAAGGGCTTCCCTTCTTTGACTAGGTCTTTGACATGGATTTTTTCAATGTCCAAGTCAGGGTACTGCTCCCATAGATAATCACTGAGGCGACGAACAAAACTTTCAGTATTGCCACTTAAACTGATATAGACAAAACATACTTTCATTTTCTTCTCCAATCAGACCAGTTCCTCTTCTTTGTCCAAGACTTGAGGAGTTTTTTAATGCTATAATCTAAGCTTGAAGGTCGCTAGCTGGTCTATTTTTCAATTTGTAGAGGAGGATTCCCAAGTAAACAAGGGCTACAACCACACTCAAGACAAGTGCATATAAGCTAGAAGCCTGTAACAAGGTCCGCAATTTGTCTGACGTGATTACAGACATGGAAGAACGATAAGACAAGAAATTATGCAAGCTCATTAAGACAAAAGCACCAATTTGACCCATATAGGCATAGGTTGCCTTGACAATATCCTTTTTAGACAGGAAGAAATAGCCAACTGCAATCAAGCCCCCAATTAAAAGAGATAGCAACAACCAAGCAATCGGTCCGCGTAAGGCTACGATTAATTTCTCAAGGAAGGCTTTGTATTCTTCCCGTTCAAGAGCAGTGGCTAAGTTCAAAGAAGCTGCCATTTCATCTGTGAGCTCCACTTTAGCCAATCCAAAGAAGGACTGAGCAGTTAGTAGAGTTCCCATCGCTGACAGAGCTAGCAAGACATACATATAAATTGGATTTTTCTTCATTGTATTTCCTCATTTCTAATATCCATAGTATTTATTATAACGTGAACCTTAGGGAAGCGCAAGTTTAGATTTTCCCAGAGATCCTGTGCTAAAAAAGCTCCCTCTAAATCAGGAAATGATTCAAAAGGAGCTCTTCTTTCTAAGTATATTGCTTCTAGAATGTTGAAAACAAATTAGTTCAAGTGCCAGATATCTTCGTTGTACTGAGCGATGGTACGGTCAGATGAGAAGAATCCTGCTTTGGCAATGTTGACGATGACTTTATCCAACCATGCATCACGATCTTCGTAGTCAGCCAACATTTGCTCTTTGACTTTAATGTAGTCTTCCAAGTCAAGAAGAGTCATGAACCAGTCTTTGTTGATCAACTCATTGTGAAGGCGTTCCAAACGTTCTTGGTTACCAACTGCAAGAACAGCGTCGCTGACGATGAAGTCAACCAATGGTTTGATAGCTTCACGTGCGTAGAATTCACTTGATTTGTAAGCAGATTTTGCATAAAGGTCGATAACAGTTTCTGAATCTTCACCGAAGATGTAGATGTTTTCGTCGCCAACCAACTCAGCGATTTCCACGTTAGCCCCGTCCATCGTACCAAGAGTCAAAGCTCCGTTCAACATGAATTTCATGTTACCAGTACCTGAAGCTTCTTTAGAAGCCAATGAGATTTGTTCTGAGATATCACATGCTGGGATCAAGAAGCTTGCGGCTGTTACGTTGTAGTTTTCAACCATCACTACTTGCAAGTGTGGAGCCACTGCTGGGTCGTTTGCGATGACTTCTGACAAGCAAAGAATCAAGTGGATGATGTCTTGAGCGATTGTGTAGGCAGGAGCTGCTTTACCACCAAAGAATACTGTGATTGGACGAGCAGGGATGTTTCCAGCCTTGATGTCAAGATATTTGTGGATCACATACAAAGCGTTCATTTGTTGACGTTTGTACTCGTGAAGACGTTTGATTTGGATATCAAAGATAGAATTTGGATTGATTTCCACACCTTGGTGATCTTTCAAGTGACGAGCCAATTTACGTTTGTTGTGGGCTTTGATGTTTTCCAATTTTTCTTTGACAGCAGCTTTATCTTCGTATGAGAGAAGGTCTTCCAACTTAGAAGCATCATGGTGCCAGTCACGTCCAAGGATCTCATCTAAGTAGTGAGACAAGCTTGGGTTGGCATGCATGAGCCAACGACGGAAGGTAATCCCGTTTGTTTTGTTGTTGAATTTTTCTGGGTAAAGGTCGTAGAAGGCCTTCAACTCAGAGTTTTTCAAGATTTCTGTATGGAGAGCTGCAACCCCGTTTACACTGTATCCGTAGTGGATATCCATGTGCGCCATGTGGACACGATCGTGTTCATCAATGATTTGAACAGCTGGATCTTTGTGTTCAGCACGAACACGACGGTCCAATTCTTCAATGATTGGTACTAAGTGAGGAACCACTTCTTGCAAGAATTCAAGTGGCCATTTTTCAAGGGCTTCTGCAAGGATTGTGTGGTTAGTGTAAGCAGTCATGCTACGAACGATAGAGATAGCTTCATCAAGTTCGATACCACGCGCTGTCAAGAGACGGATCAACTCAGGAATCACCATTGATGGGTGAGTATCGTTGATTTGTACAACTGCGTAGTCAGCAAGGTCATGCAAGTTACTTCCTTTTTCGATCGCTTCGTCGATGATCAATTGCGCACCGTTTGAAACCATGAAGTATTGTTGGAAGATACGGAGCAATTCACCTTGTTTGTCACTATCGTCTGGGTAAAGGAAAAGAGTCAAGTTGCGAGCGATATCTGTCTTGTCAAAGTTGATACCCTCTTCAATGATAGATGAATCAACTGATTCCAAGTCAAACAAGCGCAAACGGTTCTTGGTATCGATCTTGTAACCAGGTACGTCGATATCATAAAGTGTTGAAGTCAATGTAAAGTGTGCGAAAGGCACTTGGTAGCTACGACTTGAACGAACGAGCCAGCTTTGATCAGTCAACCATGCATTTGGAATGGTTTCTTGTTGGTTGTTTTTAAGGACTTGTTGGAACAAACCAAAGTGGTAGTTCAAACCGATCCCGTCTCCGTTTAATCCAAGAGTAGAGATGGAGTCGATAAAGCAGGCTGCCAAGCGTCCCAAACCACCGTTACCAAGTGATGGTTCCAATTCCACTTCTTCAACTTCGATCAAGTCTTTGCCAGCATCAGCCAATTCTTTTTTGACATCATCGTACAGACCCAAGTTGATCAAGTTGTTTGACAAGAGTTTACCAATCAAGAACTCAGCTGAGATATAGTAAACTTTTTTCTTACCAGTATTTAATTTCTTTTGGGCACTTGCTTGCTTGGTGTAATTAAGCAAAGCAATGTACAATTCTTCGTTTGAACATTCTGCAATTGTTTTTTGATAATGATCAATCACATATTTTTGTAATGATTCCATGATTAAGTGTCTCCTTGTGTTTTGATTAGATAGGGGGAAAGATTATTTTTCTGCTTTTTTCGCTTTTTCTTCTTTCACCAAGTCAGTATTTTCACGACGATAGATCGTTGTGAAATCAAGCAATTCTTGCTCGACAGCAGGAGTCAATTGATCCGCTGTCATCCGCCATGCCCAGTTGCCACCAAGGGTAGATGGGAAGTTCATACGAGCTGAGCCATCCAACTCTAACAAATCTTGCATGGTAGCGATGGCCATAAAGCTGACTGAAGCAAAGACGGTACGAAGCATCGCATGTGGAACAGATTCGTATTCTTTACGGTTTGTGTAACGAGCAAGGTACTCGCGAGTTGGATCGTCGATTTCATTGCGGTACCAACCAAGAACCGTGTTGTTATCATGTGTTCCAGTGTACATAACAGAGTTATTTGGTGCTAAGTGAGGGCTGTCGATACTTTCATCGTCAGGATTGAAGGCAAATTGAAGAATCTTCATGCCTGGGAAGCCTGTGCGCTCACGAAGCTCAATGACTTCGTCCGTCATGAAGCCAAGGTCTTCTGCGATGATGTTCAAGTCACCCAGCTCTTCTTTCACTGCTGCAAAGAGTTTGTAGCCAGGTCCTTTGACCCATTTACCTGGTGCCGCTGTATCAGAACCAGCTGGGATTTCCCAGTAAGACTCGAAGCCACGGAAGTGGTCAATCCGCACGATGTCGTAGATTTTGAAGCTCTCACGCAAGCGTTCAATCCACCATTTGTAACCATCTTTGTCCATTGCTTCCCAATCATAGATTGGGTTGCCCCAAAGCTGACCAGTTGCTGAGAACTCATCTGGCGGGCATCCTGCGATGCAGGTTGCTTTTCCATTTTCATCTGTTTTGAAGAGATGAGGATTAGCCCACATGTCGCTTGAATCTTCTGCTACGTAGATTGGCATATCACCTACGATCTCAATATGGTTGTCGTTAGCGTATGCTTTCAATTTCAACCATTGTTTGAAGAAGAAATACTGTGTTACTCGATGGTAAGTCAATTTGTCTTCCAATTGAGCGCGGTATGAAGCAAGGGCCTCCGGTTGACGTGCACGAATCGCAGCGTCTGGCCATTCTGTCCATGCTTTTAATTCAAAGTGCTCTTTAATAGCCATGTATTCAGCAAATAATTCCAACCAAGCTGCATTTTCTTCAGCAAAACGGCTGAAGTCATTCCAATCACCGTTTTCGATAAAAGCTTTAACTGCTTTTTCTAGAAGAGGACGACGTTGTTCGAAGATCTTCGCATAGTCTACTTCTGTTGGGTCTTGACCAAAATCAACACCCTCGACATCAGATTCATCCAAGAGCCCTTGCTCGATCAAGAGATCGAAGTCAATAAAGTGGGTATTCCCTGCAAAAGCTGAGAAGGATTGATATGGAGAATCTCCATAACTGGTTGTTCCAAGAGGCAAAATTTGCCAATACCGTTGCTTGGTCCGAACGAGGAAATCTACAAAATCGTAAGCTGCTTGACCAAACGAACCGATTCCATACTTCCCAGGCAAGGATGAAATGTGCATCAAGACACCACTTTGGCGTTTTTTCATTGAGGGTACCACCTTTAGTTTAATATTTTTTGTTTCAAAGAAAAATAGACCAACTTTCTATTCTGTTCCCGTTTTCACTCCGACTCTTAGATAGAATAGAAGAAGACTAATTGTCAGACATAGAAAAAATTTAACCTATTTATAAATGACCCTAGATCATCTTTATGCAACGTTCAAGGAAAACGTTTGCGTTACGTGTCCATTATAAAATATTCTTGTGGTTTATGCAAGAGGTTTCCTAAACTTTTATGATTTTTTCTGCAGGTTCACCCCACGCCTAGTTTATCCCTTTCTCATTTTCATGTCAACTATTTGTGTGTATTTAATAGAAGATAAAAATTTTTTAAAAAATTTTGCACAAAGAGCTTGCAAACGTTTTCTCCCTGTGATATACTATTCGTGTTAAGGAAAACGTTTGTCTAAAACGTTTTCAACTAATAATCTTATTTTTATTCTTTAGGAGGAATAAATCATGAAACGCACAATTCTTCGAAGCGCTGCTGTACTTGGTACAGTTGGGTTCGCATCACTTCTTTTGGTAGCTTGTGGAGGCAAAAAAGATGACTCTGCTGCTTCTGAAAACGAGTTGACAGTATACGTTGACAATGGCTACAAAGCCTACATGGAAGAAGCTGCGAAAGCTTTTGAAAAAGAAAGTGGAACAAAAGTAACGATCAAGACAGGTGACGCTCTTGGTGGATTGGACAAATTGTCTCTTGACAACCAATCTGGTAAAGCTCCAGACGTTATGATGGCACCATACGACCGCGTTGGTGGTCTTGGTAACGACGGTCAATTAGCTGAAGTGACATTGAACAAAGACAGCAAGACTGACAAAACAACTGAATCACTTGTAACAAACGGTGGTAAAGTATACGGTGCACCAGCAGTTATCGAAACATTGGTTCTTTACTACAACAAAGACCTCTTGCAAGAAGCTCCAAAAACATTTGGTGAACTTGAAGAATTGTCAAAAGATAGCAAGTACGACTTCGCTGGCGAAGCTGGTAAAAACACTGCCTTCCTTGCTGACTGGACAAACTTCTACTATGCATACGGACTCCTTTCAGGTAACGGTGGCTATGTCTTCGGCAAAGATGGTACAGATCCAAAAGACGTTGGTTTGAACAACCAAGGTGCAATCGACGGTATCGAATACGCGAAAACTTGGTACGCTAAATGGCCTAAAGGATTGCAAGACACTAAAGGTGCTGCAAACTTCATCCAAACTCAATTCCAAGAAGGTAAGACAGCTGCCATCATCGATGGTCCATGGAAAGCATCTTCATTGAAAGAAGCAAAAGTAAACTACGGTGTAGCAACAATCCCTACTCTTCCAAATGGAAAAGCATACTCTGCCTTCGGTGGTGGTAAAGCTTGGGTTATCCCTGCAGGTGCTAACCACCCTGAAGCAGCTCAAAAATTCGTAGACTTCTTGACTTCAACTGATCAACAAAAAGCTTTCTACGATAAGACAAACGAAGTGCCAGCTAACACAGAAGCTCGTGAGTACGCTGTTGGTAAAAAAGATGAGTTGACAACTGCCGTTGTTAAACAGTTTGAAAATGCACAACCAATGCCAAACATCTCTGAAATGAGTACTGTTTGGGATCCAGCTGCAACTATGCTCTTCGACGCTGTAAGTGGTAAGAAATCTTCTAAAGATGCTGCTGACGATGCTGTTAAATTAATCAAAGAAACTATCGAACAAAAATTCGGTGGCAAGTAATACAGTTCCCAAGGGGCTGGGAATGTTTCCCAGCCTTTCGCTGTGATGTGGCCTTTGGTCGCTCACTTATAAGGAGTCGATATGGAAACACAACAAAATCCCAAAAAAGCAATGTGGCTATCCCTCATTCCTGGCTTGGGACAAATCTATAACAAACAGAAAGCAAAAGGATACATCTTCCTCGGTGTAACACTTGTCTTTCTCGCATACTTTTTCGGTATTGGTTTGGAGGAATTGTCTAAACTAATTACCCTAGGTACTGTCCGTGGAAAAGATAATTCTCTTTTTATCTTGATTCGTGGTGCCTTCCACTTAATTATCACCGTCGTTTATTTGATGTTCTACGCCTTGAATATCAAAGATGCGGGTACTGTAGCTAAGCGGATTAATAACGGTATTCGAGTGCCGAAGACCCTAAAAGAAATGGTGAATGCTATCTATGAAAATGGCTTCCCATATCTCTTGATCATCCCTTCTTATATTGCCATGACCTTTGCAATCATCTTCCCTGTTTTGGTTACCTTGATGATTGCCTTTACCAACTACGACTTTAAGCATACAGCTCGTTTTACGCTCCTTGATTGGATCGGACTTCAAAACTTCACCAACATGTGGACTTTGAGTACCTTCCGTTCTGCCTTTACATCTGTATTGGGCTGGACCTTGATCTGGGCCTTGGCAGCTTCAACACTTCAAATCGTTCTTGGTATCCTAACGGCTATTATTGCCAACCAACCATTCATTAAAGGAAAACGCATCTTCGGTGTTATCTTCCTTCTTCCTTGGGCGGTTCCTGCCTTCATTACGATCTTGACATTCTCAAACATGTTCAACGATAGTATCGGGGCCATCAATGCGCAAGTCCTTCCGCTCTTTGCGAAGATTTTCCCATTCTTGGATGGGGTTCTCATTCCTTGGAAAACGGATCCTACTTGGACAAAAATTGCTTTGATTATGATGCAAGGTTGGCTCGGCTTCCCTTACATTTACGTCTTGACACTCGGAATCTTGCAATCTATTCCAAACGACCTTTACGAAGCAGCCTATATTGATGGGGCCAACGCTTGGCAAAAATTCCGCAACATTACCTTCCCAATGATTTTGGCGGTTGCGGCACCAACGCTCATCAGCCAATACACCTTCAACTTTAACAATTTCTCCATTATCTACCTCTTTAACGATGGTGGACCTGGATCTGTTGGTGGTAATGCTGGTTCGACAGATATCTTGATTTCTTGGATCTATAAATTGACAACGAACTCATCACCTCAATACTCAATGGCTGCTGCGGTTACGTTGATCATCTCTCTGATTGTCATCTCGATCTCGATGATTGCCTTCAAGAAACTGCACGCATTTGATATGGAGGATGTGTAAAATGAAAAATTCAGTTCAATTTAAACGCCGCCTTAATCATTTCTTGACTTACCTCTACTTGGTTGTCCTTTCCATCATCATCATCTATCCATTGTTGATCACGGTTCTTTCAGCCTTCAAAACGGGTAACGTCAGTGCCTTTACACTTGATTTCAGTGGCAGTCTCAGCTTTGATAACTTCCAAAAACTCTTTACGGACACCTTATATGGTACCTGGTATCTCAACACCTTGATTATCGCCATTATTACCATGGTTGCTCAAACATCCATCATTACCTTGGCAGGATATGCCTACAGCCGCTATAACTTCTTGGCTCGTAAGCAAAGTTTGGTCTTCTTCTTGATTATCCAAATGGTCCCTACCATGGCTGCTTTGACTGCCTTCTTCGTTATGGCCTTGATGTTGAACGCCTTGAACCACAGCTGGTTCCTCATCTTCCTCTATGTCGGCGGGGGAATCCCGATGAACGCTTGGTTGATGAAGGGTTACTTCGATACAGTCCCAATTTCACTTGATGAATCTGCAAAATTGGATGGTGCTGGACACTTCCGTCGCTTCTGGCAAATCGTCCTTCCATTGGTTCGCCCAATGATTGCGGTCCAAGCACTTTGGGCCTTCATGGGACCTTTTGGAGACTACATCTTATCTAAATTCTTGCTTCGCGATGAAATCAATTACACGGTAGCTGTTGGTCTTCAAACCTTTATCAGCGACCAAAAAAATCAAAAGATTGCCTTCTTTGCGGCAGGTGCGATTCTGATTGCAGTCCCAATCTGTGTTCTGTTCTTCTTCCTCCAAAAGAACTTTGTTTCAGGCTTGACAGCTGGTGGGGATAAAGGATAAAATAAACTTTTCTATAACCTTCCAGCAATGATGAAAAGGATGAGATCTTCTCTCGTGCTTTTCTCCCAGTCACATAAATTTTATCTTTAAGGAAAGGATGGGAGTGGGACAAGGGTAGCAAGTTGATTGATTTGCTACCAGTCTCTCTCCCATCTTTGGTTAAGGATAAAATCATGTTATGCTCTCCATACAGGGGAAATCCATCCCGGAGATTAGAAAGGTCACTTCATGCCCTATCCATTTAATTATTTTTCCAGCCTTTTTCAGGTAAGAAAAGCATTTGCCAACCGCAAACAACTCAATTGGTTCCAAATGATCTTTACCTCACTCTTTCTTCTATCCTTGACCCTGATCCCTGTTGCCGTTCAAAATGCGGAATTACAGACCTACCCCTTAACCACCTTCGTCAGTGATGTCTTTGATCCCCTGTCAGATGAAGTCATGGTGGACTTGAAGGAAAACGGGGCCTTCTCTCAAGGAGAATTCACCTATCAAAACAATTCAAAAGTATTTGAAAACAAATCTGGTCAAGTCATTCTTGGCCAACACGAGGATGCTGAATACGGAGCAGCACTGACGCTTCACTTTGATAAGAAAGCCTTAATCATTCTCAAAGAAAAGAAAGAACTAGCTACGATTCCTTACCAAGCCATCAATCAAGAGAGCATTCAGGACAAAAAGGAACTCACTAAGGCCATTTCCAAAGATTGGTTCCAGGCCAATCGATTGGCTGTCAGCCTCTTTCTCGTCCTCTTCTCAGGTTTCTTATCTGCTGTGAATTTTGCCATTTTAGTATTTGGAGCTTCCTTCTTCCTTTTCTTGACACGGAAGTCACGTCTCTTCTCTCTCAAGACCTTCAAAGAATGCTTCAATTTCACCCTCAACTGTCTAGGATTGCCTATTCTTGTGAGCGTCCTAATCAGTTTAGTATTCCACCAAGTCTTTACGACAACCATCTTGATCCAAAATATCCTATTTGTCTTGTTCCTCGCACTTGCTTTCTATAAGACTCATTTCCGGGATCCAGATTACAAACCTTAGGGAGGTCCTTTATGCGTGTCACCATCAAAGATGTAGCCAAACTTGCTGGCGTTGCACCATCTACCGTTACACGAGTGATTCAAAATAAATCTACCATCAGTGAAGCCACTAAAGAACGGGTTCGTTCTGCCATGAAAGAACTAGATTACCATCCAAACCTCAATGCTCGTAGCTTAGTGAGCCAGTCCAGTCAGGTGATTGCCCTTGTCTTGCCTGATGAGAGTGATGTGTTCTTCCAAAATCCCTTCTTCCCTACGGTCCTCCGTGGGATTAGTCAGGTTGCTTCTGTTTATGGCTATGCCATTCAGATTTGTACAGGGGCTAATGAAACCCACCGCCTCGATCAACTCAAACAAATGATTTATGGTAAGCGGGTAGATGGACTCATCTTCCTCTATTCCAAATTGAATGATCCTTTGGTTGACTTCTGTATTCAAGATAAATTTCCTTTCTTGATTTTAGGAAAAGCAACTTCTCCTTTTATATCCTTAGTCGATAACGACAATGTTAAGGCCGCCTTTGATGCGACCGAATATTTCATCAAGAAAGGATACCAACACATCGCCTTTGTTGGAGGAAATAAGGAATTGGCCGTTTCTCAAGACCGCTACAAGGGCTACCAAGAAGCTCTTGCCAGTCACCAGATTCCTCTCCGTGAGGAAATGGTCAAGTTCTCCTTTGGTTTCATGCTAGAAGAAAATTCTTACCAAATTATGGATACCCTGCCTTTTGATGAACTCGAAGCACTCATGACAACGGATATTTTGGTTGCTGAAGGGGTTCGGAGATACCTGAGAGACAAAGAAGTCGATCTTCCAATTATTTCCTTCGACTCCATTCAACCACGAATCCCTATTGATGCCTATATTGATATCAATACAGTCGAATTGGGACGCGAATCTGTCAGAACCTTACTCCAAATTATTAAGGACAACAAGGAAAACAAAACTGTTTGCTACAGACAGCTCATTGAACACTCGATTATTGAACTTTAGGAGAACCTATGACCACCAACTTTGCAGCTTATTTAGACGACCAAGACTTGATTCGCATGGAAGGAGGAGAGAGCGTAATGGCCTCTCTTCCTTTTACATTGATGTCTGGTTCGAAAACGATTGAACTTCTGCCAACTGAGGAAGAAAAAACTCTTCGAAGCCCTCTTCCCATCGACTTAAGTCAAAGCTATACCCTCTCCAACGCTAAAGGAGAAACCTGCCTCCTACACTATCGCGACATCGTCCGCCAACCCATCTTTGATCAGCTATATGCATATGATGGAGAGGATTTAGGGGCTCACTACTCAAGAGAAAAAACAACCTTTGCCTTCTGGGCTCCTATTTCTCAAGAGGTTCAACTCTTGATCAACCAAACTGTCTACCCGATGGAGCGGACAGAAAAAGGTGTATGGCGTATAGAACTCGAAGGAGACTGGGAAAAAGCCTCTTATTACTACCAGCATCAAGTCAACGGTGTAACCCATATCGTCCATGATCCTTATGCTCTTTCTTCTGAAGCCAATTCAGGAGCTAGCTATGTCGTCGACCGACACAAGATCGAACGCCCTATTCAGAGAGCAACAACCCAACTAGATCCGACTCAGGCCATTATTTATGAATTGAGCGTCCGGGACTTCTCTATGCAAAAAGAAGCTGGTTTCCATCATCCTGGAACCTTCCCAGCCCTCTTAGAATCTCCTAAGCATGGAGAACAGACCTTTGGCTTTGACTATTTGAAATCCCTGGGCATTACTCATATTCAGCTTTTGCCCCTCTATGATTTCGGAAGCGTGGATGAAACAAATCCTACTGCTGGTTATAATTGGGGCTATGACCCTGTGCAATACAATGTTCCTGAAGGAAGTTTTAGTAGCCAGCCAAATGATCCATACCAACGGATTCTCGAGCTACAGCAGGTGATTGATGCCTATCATAAGGCAGATCTCAGCCTCATCATGGACGTTGTCTATAACCATGTTTACCTCTCTGATGAATTTGCTTTTGAGCGGATTGTCCCAGGCTATTTCTATCGCTATGACCAAGACCGCCAACGAACCAACGGAACCTTCTGTGGAAACGATGTAGCCAGCGAGAGAGCCATGGTGCGCAACTACATCAAGCAGTCAGTCAAGCAGTGGGTTCAACTCTACGGCTTTGATGGTTTCCGCTTTGACCTGATGGGTATTCTTGACCGCCAAACCATGATGGAAATTCAAGAAGAATTAGCAGCCATTTACCCCAACATTTACCTTTATGGAGAAGGCTGGAAGATGGATACTGGACTGGATCCTGAACTCCTGGCCCATCAATACAATGCCAGTCAACTTCGTCCGTATGGCTTCTTTAGTGACAACTTCCGTGATACCATTAAACGAAGCATCCTGAACGAAGGACGTGTAGACAGTCACTATCAGGCCAATGACCTGGCTAATATTTTGACTGGTAACGTCGGACTCAAAGGAGCCCCCCACTTTGTGCGTCCTCAACAGGCAATTAACTATGTGGAATGCCATGATAACGCAACCTTCTTTGACTACCTCAAGGTTGAAAATCCAAACATTTCAGAGGAGGTGCGTCAGGCTAAAGCTCGACTTGGCTTGCATCTCGTCCTCTTGGCTCAAGGAGTTCCCTTCCTACATGCTGGTCAAGAGTTCTATCGCAGCAAGGGCTTAGAAGAGAATACTTACAATCTTCCAGATGCTCTAAATCAACTAGACTGGCTTTCTTCTACAGCTTATGAAACAGATATTCAGTTCCTGCGTGAATTGATTGCCTATCGAAAAGAGGAAGAGCTCCTTCGCTTTGACAAGGCTCAAGATATACGGGATTACTGCCAAGTCACTTGGATCTCAGAGAAGACCTTCTCTTACAGTATTGAGAAAGACGGTCGTAAGTTGCTTATCTTGGTCAACCTTGGGGATCAAGAATGGACTTATCGACTCAAACAATCAGCAAGATTAGTAATTGCCTACCCTCATGTGTTTGGGAGAGAGCAAGAGCTTTCTCAAGAAGAATTTACCGTTCCAGGCTATGGTTGGATCTTGGTAGAACAAGCATAAAAAAATTCCTGCAAGAATTTCTTGCAGGAATTTTTAATCTTCTACTTCGACAAAACGTCCAATAATATGAACATTGTCTGAAATTGTTATAAAAGCTTGAGGGTCTGCTTTTTTCATTAAAAATTTAAACTCATTAAACTCTGCTCGGGTAATAACCGTGAGTAAGACGGCTTTTTCCTGATGATTATAGGTCCCTTCGGCATTATGGATAATGGTTGCCCCACGGTGCAATCGTTTATGGATTTTCTCAATAATCTTATCCGGTTGGCTAGTGACAATCATGGCTTGCATCCGCTTCTGCTTGGTAAAGACTGCATCTGTCACTCGACTGGACACAAAAATGGTAATCATCGAATAGAGGGCATATTTCCAACCAAAGGTCATCCCTGCTATCAACATGATGGTCCCATTGACGATGAGAGAAATTTTTCCGATGTTCTTGCCCGTTCGCTTTCGAATGGTCAAGCTAACAATATCGGTTCCCCCACTGGAGATATTGTTGCGAAGCGCAAATCCAATCCCTGTCCCCATTACAACTCCCCCAAAGAGAGCATTCATAATAGGATCATTGGTCAGGGTAACCACTGGCATAAATTGGATAAAGAAGGAACTCATAGACACCGTGATAAAGGTGAAAATAGTAAACTTATGACCAATTTGATACCAAGCGATGATCATTAATGGCAGATTGATGGCATAGAATGACAAAGAGACCGGAATGGTAAAGCCTAAAAATCGATCACTAAGGGCGGATATAATCTGGGCCAATCCTGTCGCACCACTGGAATACACACGTCCCGGCTGGAAAAAGAAGTTCACAGCAACGGCAGATAGGAAGCCATAGACCAAAGAAGCCGAAATCTTTTCATCGTACTTCTCTCGGGAAATACTTTTTAAGACCCGTAGTAATTTAAAGTTATAGGCCAATCTTCGTATATAATAACGCAAGATCTTGCCTAAGCGAGTTTTTTTCATGATTATCTCTCAATTTATAAATAAAGGGAAAATCCCACAAGTTGCTTATGGTAATTTTCCGCTTTTACTTTTCTTATTCCTCAGTTTTTACTTCTACTTGTAGGCTCAACTCTTCCAGTTGTTTGGTAGCTACTGTAGAAGGGGCTTGGGTCATTGGATCCGTTACCTTATTGTTCTTAGGAAAGGCAATCACTTCACGGATATTCTCCTCACCAGCTAACAGCATGACAAAACGGTCCAAACCAAGAGCTAATCCACCATGTGGAGGGAAACCATAATCCATGGCTTCTAGCAAGAAACCAAATTGCTCTGTCGCGTCTTCTTTTGAGAAACCGAGAGCGGTAAACATCCGTTCTTGCAATTCTTTTTGGTTGATCCGAAGACTACCACCACCAAGCTCGTAACCATTGAGCACAATATCATAGGCAATGGCCCGTACCTTGGCAAGATCGCCCTCTAATTCATGAGCTGTATCTGCTTGCGGAAGTGTAAATGGATGGTGGGCACTCATGTAACGACCTTCTTCTTCAGACCACTCAAACATTGGCCAATCGACCACCCATAGGAAGTTGAATTGACTATTGTCAATGAGGTCCAATTCCTTGGCAATTCTACAACGAAGGGCACCTAGAGTTGCATTGGCCACTTCTAGTGTATCAGCTACAAAGAGAACCAAATCCTTTTCTTCCAACTGTAAAGCACTTGTCAACTCTGTTGTCACACCTGTCAAGAACTTAGCTACTGGCCCATTTAAAGCACCATCAACTACCTTGACCCACGCTAGACCTTTTGCCCCATATTGCTTGGCTACTTCAGTCATCTTATCGATATCTTTACGAGAGTAGTTGTCTGCTGCGCCTTTAACAACGATGGCTTTAACGGCAGGTGCTTCTGAGAAGACCTTGAAGTCTACACCCTTTACAACTTCTGTCAAGTCTGTCAAGAGCATCTCAAAACGAGTATCTGGTTTGTCAGAACCATAAAGAGCCATAGCATCGTCGTACTTCATCCGTGGGAAAGGAAGTGTCACTTCGATTCCCTTAGTTTCTTTCATAACACGTGCGATTAAACCTTCCGTAATATCTTGAATTTCTTGCTCTGTCAGGAAGGAAGTTTCTAAATCGACCTGTGTAAACTCCGGTTGACGGTCGCCACGTAAATCTTCATCACGGAAACATTTGACGATTTGATAATAGCGGTCAAAGCCAGCATTCATCAACAATTGTTTGGTAATTTGAGGGCTTTGAGGTAAGGCATAAAAGTGACCCTTGTTGACGCGAGATGGTACGAGGTAGTCACGCGCCCCTTCTGGAGTTGATTTAGAAAGGAATGGTGTTTCCACATCAATAAATTCCAACTCATCCAAATAATTACGGATAGAATGGGTTACCTTGGCACGCAATTTTAAGTTTTCCAACATTTCTGGACGACGCAAGTCCAAATATCGATAGCGTAGACGAGTATCATCGTTTGCTTCAATGCCGTCCTTGATCTCAAATGGCGTGGTTTTTGCAGTATTGAGGACAGTCAAGGAAGAAACATGCATTTCAACCTGACCTGTTGCAATTTTATCATTCGCTTGCTGTCTGGCAGCAACTTGACCTGTCACTTCGATAACATATTCGCTACGAAGACTCTCGGCCGTTGCCATGACTTCCGAACGAACAGTTTCTGGATTGATGACCAATTGCATAATCCCTTCACGGTCCCGCAAATCAATAAAGATCAAGCCACCCAAATCACGGCGTCGACTCACCCATCCTTTGAGGGTTAGTTCTTGTCCAATGTGTTCCTCGCGAACACGCCCAGCATACATGGAACGTTTCATTGTATTTTTACTCTCCAAACTAATATTCTTCCTTCTATTTTACCATAAAGCCTGTCAGATAAGTGCTTTTCCAGAGATTTTTCCAGAAAAAACAGTTCTTTTATTCAGCTTCTTTCCTGGTAGGAGCTTTCTCTTGTTTTTCCTCTTCATCGTATAACGTTGGGGCTAACATTTTCATCAGACTAGCTGTTCCAAAACGCATGACAGCTGCCAAGACCCCAAATATTGGAGCCAAGCCACGGAAAAAGAAATCTCCTCTGACGAATTGGGTGATGAAACCCGTAATGAGAAAGATCACTATTCCTTGAAGAATCGCATAAAAAGCTATTTTCTTCATTGTTTTCATCTTGTACCAGTTCCTCTCTTTGTATTAGACAGACTTATCCACAAGCTTGTGGATAAGTCTGTGAATATGGGGATAAGTTCATTCAAAACCATAGGAAAAAAGGTTGAGACTGGGTATTCTCAACCTCTTTGCATCTTACTTAAATTGATCCGGCTGACCTTTATAGTTAGCCCAGTCCTGACTTAAGAAACGATTGTTAATCTTGTATTCAGGGGCAGGTTGAGGGTTGGAGACAAAAGGATCAACTGCTTTATCAAATGCCAACCATCCATTCCAGCCCATATGAATGGTATCTTGCATAAAGTAGGGTTTATCACCATCTTTAGAAAAATCAGCAATATGGGTAAAGCCTTGACTTTCTAATTGGTAACGGATTTTTTCAACTGTCCGTTGATACATTTCTTTACTCAAACCTGTATAGGCCATCCATTTAGAGTTAACTGGAGGGATGACAAATATCACATTGGTTTTCGATTGAGCAAACTGATCCAAGACCAGTTGTAAATCATTGTATTCTGGAGATTGCTCATAGGATTCATTCTTTTGGAATCCTTTGAGTTTCTTTAACTTACTTGCAAGTCGATGGTTGTAAAAGCTATTACTAATGCCTAGTTTGTTATTATTGGTTTTCTTTTTGGCTTCCGCAGTCGCTACCTCTTCCAAAGCTTCGTAAGAAAATGTATCTGGCAAGTCATCTAAGCGAGAGAGTACTTTTTTCTCATAGTTGCTATTGTTCATTGCCGTAAAGTTGCTAAAGAAGGCAGCCTCCCGACGAACAAAGCGCATGAGGGTCTGATTGAGTCCTTTTTCAAAACCAGATAGATTCTGACCCTTGGCCAACTTCTGAACTTCTCCCTGCATAGCAACATTAGGGTATTGTTGCAAAAGACGAGACGCCGCATATTGGCTTGCTGGTCCAGCTTCATGGTTGGCCAAAAAGCTAGTTAATTGATCGCTGTTAAAGTATTGCTGAAAGGCTGATGAATCATAGCCATCCTTAGTAAACCACTGGGGTGATACCACATAGACAGCTGTTTTCCCTTCTAGTTGAGGAAGAATTTGCTGCATCCCAAAATATTGGTTCAAGGACGCTGCTCCTCGTTGCCCTAGAAAATACGGACGATAAGAGCGATCATACTTCTCAGCTAGTACTGCTGGGTGGACGATATCAAACCGCAACCATTCGCTGGAACCAAAGAAGGGTACAAAACGATAGTTAGGATCCCCGAGCGCTTCTTCTTTGCGGGCACGACTTTTAAAACCTTCTGCTGTCAAGCTCACTGCGGCCTTTTTCTCTTCTGTCAAATCATGTTTGTGGTTAATCGGATAGAAAAAGAGAAGGGTAGCGACCAGAGCCATAGCGCAAAAGACAGGACCCAGAATCAGCCACAATCGTTTAAGCATTCTGAAGCTCCATAACACCTTCTACGATTTTGTTGGCTGTGTTCCAGTCATCACGACCAAATTCAGATACTGGAACCCGAATATCGAAGCGGTTTTCCAATTCAACAATCAATTCAACGGTTCCCATGCTATCAAGAACACCCGCATCAAAGAGATCCTCATCCATCATATCTGAGACATCTTCCATAAACAATTCGTCAATAATTTCAATTACTTGTGATTTTACATCCATTTTTCATTTTTCCTTTTCTTATTTCATTTTTGGAAACCATTGCTGATCCAAGAAACCTGAGAAAATCAGGAAGGACAGCATAACGGTATTGAAGGTAATAAAGATTCCAAGAGCCTGGGTCCAGCGGTTGTCTGGTAGGGGCTCTAGTCCTTTTGCTTTGCGTTCTTTATTGATGGTCTTTTTCTTCCGCAACCAGGCATCATTGATCACAAGACCAAGTCCGTGGAAGAGACCATAGGCTACATAATACCAGGTCACTCCATGCCAGAAGCCCATGACCAACATGTTAATAATATAGGCAACGTTTGACGTTGTAATCCGGCTCTGAAAGACCTTGTTGCGCATCAAAACCATGACTAGACGCATAAAGACAAAGTCACGAAACCAGAAGGACAAACTCATGTGCCAGCGATTCCAAAATTCCTTTAAATCACGTGATTTGAAAGGGAGATTAAAATTGATCGGGCTCTTAATTCCCATCAAATTAGATGCCGCAAGGGCAAACATAGAATAGCCTGCAAAGTCAAAGAAGAGATCCAAACCAAAGACATACATGACCCCTAAGGTGCCTAGGTTAAAGATTCCCCCTTGAAGAAGGGCATAGGTCTTGACGTGTCCTAGTAAGAGATGGCCAAAGATATGAGCTAGAATAAACTTATAGAGGAAGCCAAGCATGATATACTTGACGCTCTGCTCCAACATATCTAGAAGCTCATCTCGATCCGGAATCGTCAGATAATCTTCATTGAAGCGTTTGAAGCGGTCGATCGGCCCACTTGAAAAAGTCGGCATAAAAAGCAAGAAACGCAAGAATTCCCAGAGACTAAAGTCTTTGAGGGTTCCGTCTCGCATCTCGATAATCATACCCACTGCTCGGAAGGTCAGATAAGAGATCCCAAGGAAGCCCATCCAAGACTGGGTGCCATCAATGGCTGGTTGCACCTTCACAAAAACCAAGGGCAAAACGACCAAGAAAGAGTGGAGGTAAAAAACCCACTTGTTATCACGCTGGCTTCGATAGAATTTATAGGAGTAGACCCAAAGGATTTGCCAAAAGAGGTAGAAAAGAACCGCATAGATTTGTTTCAAATCCGTCCCTGTCAGCATTAGAACAATAAAGGTGAGACTGACCAAGGCTTCATAGACTGGGAATCGCTTTTTAAAGAAGAGGCCAACAAAGATGGGCAATAAGGCCCCAATCAGATAAATAAAGTAGACCGGGGTCCCATAGGGTTCTAAATGAGGGAGCTGTTTCAAAAACTCGATCATCGGTTGTTAACCTCACTAATCAACCCTTTGATGTCGATCTTCCCGTTTGGAGTTAGCGGTAAACTATCACGGTAAAGGAATTTTGAAGGCATCATATAAGACATCATGATGTGCTCCAAATCTTCCTTGATGGCTTTCGTAATATCAATCTCGCGTTCAAATTGCTCTTTGACGCCATCTTTTAAGATGACATAGGCCAAGAGATTTTGAACCTTATGATCTTTGTTGTAGCGTGGCACTGCAACAGCCGAGTCGATGTACTGAGATTTGTTCAAGTTTTGAGAAACATCTTCTAGCTCAATACGATAGCCGTTAAACTTGATCTGGAAGTCCATTCGACCACCATAGAGAAGAAGACCTTCATCTGTCATGGTACCAACATCTCCCGTATGGTAGGCTGGAAGTCCTTCAAATTCGAAGAAGGCTTCTGCTGTTTTCTCTGGATTATTCATATAACCTTTTGAAACGGCTGGTCCAGACACGATGATCTCCCCTTGCTCTCCATTTGGCAATTTATTGCCTGCCTCATCAATGATGAAGGTTGGAGAATCTTCTTTTGTGTAACCAATTGGCAAGCGTTTAAGAGTCGCTAACATCTCGTCTGTAATAGCGACTGCCGACAAAGCAACAGTTGCTTCCGTTGGCCCATAAGCATTGATGATGCGTGCATTTGGGAAACGCTCGCGCAATTTCTGAGCTGTTTTCACGGTCAACTCTTCCCCATCAAAGTAGAAATGGGTGATGCCTGGCATCTTTTCAGCATTGAAATCTTCAGACAGCATAGCCATATCTGCGAAAGATGGTGTTGAAGTCCAGATCGCAATCGGAAGAGAAAAGATGGTTGCAAAGAGTTGTTTGAAGTCTTGAGTGATGGCTGATGGAAGGGCAAAAAGGGTTCCACCAAGAGCCAAGGTCGGTGCCCAATACATGACAGACAAGTCAAAAGAATAGGGCGGTTGCGCCAACATTTGCGGACGCTCTGGCGTTGCAAATTCCTTGTCCGTAATCATCCAGTTGGTAAAGCTGAGCAAGTTATCATGCGAAATTTGCACCCCTTTTGGTTTTCCAGTTGTTCCAGAGGTAAAGATGATGTAGTAGTTATCATCCCCTTTGACCGGATGTTGCAAGTCATACGCATTCTGCGCCGCATAGGCTTCACGCACTTGCTCCAAGGACATGATTGGAGCAGCTGGGTTTTCAATTGGGAACTTATTGATGGCGATGATTAGACTTGGCTCTGCTACTTCAACAATGGCAGACACGCGCTCCAAGGCAGAGTGGCTATCAATTGGGATATAGGCATGGCCAGATTTTGTCAAGGCCACAAAGGTTGCTAACATTTCATATTCTTGACCACCAAAGACCACTACAGGTGACTTTTCAGGAAGTCCCATTTGGTCGATGTGGGCAGCCAAGCTATCTGAATCAGCCTTCAATTGGCCATAGGTATGCTCCTCACCAAGGACATTGTAGACAGGATAGTCTGGTTGTAGTTGCGCGAAGCGCTCAATCGCTTCGATCATATCAGTAATTGGTTGGTTTGACACGGTAGGGATCTCCTTTAAAATTCATTGTAGATAAAGCCACCCTGACCTTGACCAAGGTAACTAAAGAAATAAAGTAGGGCTAGGAAAATGGCGAAATACAAGACCGTCTGCCCGATAAATTTATAAAGTGTTTTATGTTTCATCTTTTTCACTCTTCATTTTGATTTTCACTGACTATTTTACCATTTTTTGTTCAGTCATAGCAATCCAAACACAAGGAAAAAATACTAGAAAACGTTACCACAAGAGACGATTACTCTCCTGATTTAAGCCAACCGCTATCTAAGCCTTATCTTGCCGTTTCGCAACTCTGACGAATCAACTCCAAACACTTGTCTAGATCTACATCTCTTTCAAAATGGTCGGGACTCCAGGGAACCTCTATATCCGGCTCCACACCTTGATCCGTCATTCCTTTTCCTTGATCCAAGCTTAGACAGCGAGAGGTAGGAAACATCAATTGATAATCGCCATAATCAACAGTACAACAATTGGAATAGTCTAAAATTCCTAGAGTTGGTCTACCTACCACCGTTACCTTCTTAAACTGCTTCATCATCTGGACAAAATTATCACCAGATGATCCACAATAAATATCTGATAAGATATAGATCTGTTCGGGATATTGGCCACCTCTAACCTCTGGGAAGAATTCCTCGCTTTCTTGCTGATACGGTACATAGCCTTTCCCCCGATGGTGGATCAACTCCTCTTTCATATCTTCAAGTAGCTTAACTGTTTCAGGACTAATTTCTTCCTGTTGCATCCAGTCCTCAAAGTCTTTCAAGCGCAGATCAACATTACGTTCCGTGTAGAGAATTTCCATGCCATCATCGTCCCAGTCAAGCGAATCATAACCCTGATCCTTCTCTAAGCCTAGATGTAACAGAGGAAGATATAAAGAATCTGTCCCTCCGCCGTTCTGTCGGACATCAATGAGAAGAAACTTGACCTCCGTCATCATGGGTAAACACTTTTCATATACCCGACTAATGGCTCCTTCATCCATAAAATTATCCAGACGAAGATAAAGAATCTCATCGTCTAATCGTTTCCAAAAAATCTGATCTTGGATTGGTTCTCGACTGGGTGCTACTTCAATGGTCTTTTCTACCCCTTTTCGAAGCAGGGTGACCCTTGTGGACTGAGAGACCAAATCCGCCCATTCTCGGTAGTGTCTTTCAGGGGTCTTACTGATAAAATAGTCCTTTTGAAGAGACGCTACCTGCTCCAAGTCACTTCCATCCAAAGCTAAGATCTGATCTCCTACTTGAAGTCCCGTATCTTCATTTGCCCCTTCTACAAAGAGACCGCCGTCTGTCGAGCGCAATAAAAAACCTTTGTTAGGGGCCTTTTTCTTTCCAAAAGAAACATGGCCGATCACTCCAAAACTAGCTAGGTAGGACCTGACTTGATAAAGAAAGGCATCATCCGTCATATCATCTGTAATTTTTTCTCGAAAAGGCTCTGGATCGCATCCTTTTCTATCTTTGATGGTAGATGAATCGTGAGTCATAATAGAGACGACATCTTCAAAAATAGCAGTCTTTTTCATAAAGGATCCCTTCAATTTTTTAGAAACAGTATACCACTTTTCCTTAAAAAGTTCTTAAAAGCCTAAAAAGCTATCCTAAAGGAGGATAGTGTTAGAATGGAAACAAACTATTGTTTTACATAAAACAGTTAGATGATTACCAAAAAATGACTTTTATTTTTTAGCTATTTAAGAAGATCAAAAACTTTCCGCTGTGAGAAAAGTGCCTGAAACATTTGTGTTTCAGGCACTCGGAATTATTGAGACCTTAGGCTCAATAATTAGTCATGGAACTTTGAAGAAGTTCGCTGACGTCCGTACTCACCTAAGGAAAGTTTTTCAAAGACTTTATCTTCAATCTGAAGCTATCCTAAAGGAGGATAGCGTCTATAAATTCTTTCTTTTCTTGGCCTTCTTGGTCAAGGATACATCGCAACGATAAATTTCTTCTGTTAGAAGGGTCGTCATTGCAAAATCGTCAACTTCTGGTCTCAGATCCACTTCATAATCCAAGGTAATCTTTTCCCCATTTTGGCTTGTATTAACCGAAATCAAGTCGACTTCTGTACAATTGCGATCCAGCAAACGGCTGATCTTATCTGCAATCCTAGCCTGATTTTCTAGCTCAATCATCAGGTGACGGCGCCGTTGGTGGTCGGTCTTACTTTGCTTGGTTTCGAGCAAGAGCCAGATAGCTAACAGAAAGGCTGTAAACAAAACTGCCAATAAGAGGTAGCCCGACCCCGCTGCTAAACCAATAATCATGGCTAGGAAAATCGCGATCAATTCTCTCGAGCCACTGGTAGCAGACCGAAAACGAATCAAGCTAAAGGTTCCTGCTACTGCAATCGAGGTCCCCAGACTCCCGTTCACCAGGAAAATCACCAGGGTCATCATGCAGGGAAGCAAGGTGAGACTGACGATAAATTCACGCGTATAGAGAGTACGGTATTTGTAGGTCCAAGACAGGGCCATACCTAGAAAGAGGCTGACCAGCAAGGCTAGCATCAGGCGCACTGGATCTACGGTTGCCGTAGCGTTATTAAAAATAGAATCAAATAGATTAGACATAAGCAGCACCTGTCCTTTCTTGAATTGGCGTTGGTGCGTAGTCTAAGCCTTGTGACTTATGGTAGGCACAACTGTATTTCGAAAATTTCTGTTTGACCAGTCCGTACTTATCCAGAATGTCCTTCAGCCACTGAGGTTCTTCACCTGGGGCCTTGATTTCCATAACGATGGTATTTTCTTCTAATAAAGGCTCTCCAGCTTTCCCACGGAGGAGACTGACCTGCTGATCACGATAGACTAGATTTTGATCCAGGGTGACCCGAATCTTATTGTAAGGATAGCCTTGGATGCTCTTCTTTTCTTTTAAGGACAAACGATCATAATAGATGTACATCTGGGGCTGTAGTCGGTTATCATAGCGCTGGCGTAAAGCTTGGATTTCTTGAACCAAGTCCAGATCCTGAATGGTCTGATCCACTAATCCATCTGTCATGAGGCGGGTAATGGAGGAGGGGTTCGAGACCAGGCGGAACTTGTGACCAATACCTTCTTCATCCTTTGATTTTACTTCTAGAAAGGCCGTACTCTCCACTGTTGGATGCTCTACATAGGTCCGCATCCGGATCTTTTCACGACGGTTCTGTTTAGCAAGGGCATCTTGGATCACATCGAAGTCTTCGGTATCAAAATAGACATTCGAAATCGTGGAGACTGGATAATCGTCTTCAACCACATATTTCTTCAAATCTTTCAATAAATCATCCAAGTCTTCTTTATTCACCACATATTTGGTTTCAATCCGCTTGAAGCTTGTCTCTACCGTTTTTTTCATGTTTTTCTCCTTTTGTTCTATAAAAAGTCGGTCATTTTCTTTATCGTTTTTGTTGCAAAGCCACGAGTCGCTTTACTTGTTCCTTAGTTTAGTGGCCTTTTCTTAAGCTTTCATTAAGCCAAACTTAAAGAAAACTAAAGTTAAGGTTCCTTTCAGAAAAACTTTAGGAAACTTTCAGCTAGCAACTTTAGACTAGGAGCATATCAATGGAACGAGAGGAAAAGCTCATGAAATCAAACAAATGGAAATTCTTATTAACGGGGGCCGCGACCCTCACCTTACTGACAGCTTGTACCCAAGCGTCATCTCAATCAGCTACAACAAACAATACCGCCCAAACAACCGCTACTACTAATAAAGCAACCAACGCCAACTATTTTACAGATAAGGACAAGGACACTTCTTATGATGAAAGTACAGCCTCTACTGTAAAACTGTCTGGATCTTCTGCAACTGTATCAGGTGACGGCGTAGCCGTTTCTGGATCCACCGTGACCATCTCGAAGGGCGGAACCTATGTCATCTCTGGTGAATCCGATGGGGTTCAAATCAAGGTTGAAGCAGGTGACTCAGATGATGTCCACATCATCTTGAAAGGCGTTACCATGACCAACACCAACGCCCCAATCTCTGCTACGAAAGCAGGACATGTTTACCTGACTCTAGCGGAGGGCACGACCAATACCCTATCTGATTCAAGTTCAAACAATGATGAAGATGCCGATGCGGTCATTTTCTCTAAAGGCGACCTTACCATCAATGGTTCAGGTACACTCAACATTGATGCCAAGAAGAACAACGGGATTAAGGCCAATGATACCCTCCACATCACAGGTGGAACCTATAAGATCACGGCTGTTGGAGATGCCTTCAACGTCAATGATGAACTCAATATCACTGGCACGATCATGACTATCGATGCAGATGAAGATGCAGTCAAGGTGGACAATGATGAAGATACTTCTGTCGGAACCATGTATCTGTCTGACAATACCATGACCATTTCAGCTGGGGATGATGGCATCCATGCTTCTGGTGATCTGGTCATCGATAGCGGAACCTATGAGGTAACCGAGTCTGTCGAAGGGCTTGAAGGAAAATCGATCACCATCAACGGAGGGGATATCACCATCTATGCAACCGATGACGGTGTCAATGCTGCCAACGCCAATGCCAACCAAGATGAAATTTTCTTCACCATGAATGGCGGAACCCTAAACGTTGAAGTCGGCCAAGGTGATACCGATCCAATTGATTCGAATGGAAATATCACTATTACTGGAGGAACCATTAAATTAACGGGTCAATCTGGATTCGACTTTGATGGAACAGCTACCTACACTAGCGGAGACATCTATATCAACGGTGAAAAACAAACAGAAATTGTCAACTCCATGCCTGGAGGCGGTGGTGCTCCCGGAGGTGGCGGACCTCAAGGCGGTGGACCTGGTGGGCCTGGTGGACGCTAAACCCTTCTTCCAAGGCCACTAACTGAAGCACACCAGAGTTATTAAAAGACGACTCCCTCGCTTCAAATGAGATCACAAGGAGCTGACCCTTACAGGAGAGAAAATTTGTATGAATACCTACTTCGTACAAGCTCTCTCCTGTTTTTTCGTGCTTTCCAAGCTTTTATAGTGTACAATAGAAGAAATAGCGCTCTATGATTAGAAAGGGATTTATATGATGTCTAAAAAAATCACTCTCCTTGCAACGCTCCTTTTGAGCCTTTTCTTCTTGACAGCCTGTATGTCTGATTTTCAATCACATTTCAAACCGGAAGAAACGAGCTCTCGTGCCTCTTCTAAAAAACAAGAGAAAAGTGAAAAAGAAGGCTCATCGTCTAAAAAATCATCTAAAACTAGCTCTTCGAACAAAGAAAAGAAAGAGTCTAAGACGGAAACCAGCTCTAGCAAAAAAATGGAGGATCTCCCTGCCAATGCTAGCGAAGCCCCAACAGACAAGATCTATGCAACAGGCGATTCTGTCGTTTACTATAGAAAAGATGGTGATACATTAGAAGCAGCAACACCGGATTACGAAGGCTATACCAAAAATTTTGTGCAAAAAATTCTTGGGGAACCTGAAAATGTCCTTAACGACCCAAAGTATCTGGTCGAAACCTTCTCAGAAAAGGAACGGGAAAACCTCGTGAAACTCTATCAAGAGGGACACTTAACAGATGAACAGCTTCGTGCTTTTTGGGCTGGTGCGATCGATATCGCTCAAGCCACTAAGTTCGGTCAAACCTATACGGTTTATATCTACAAACAGGGCCAAGTACAGCTGGTCTTCAAAGAAGATAACCTTATCTACATCACTCCAAATCCAGAAGTGCTTTATTTTAACTAAGAAAAAGCCCTCTTCTCTATTGAGAAGAGGGCTTTGTTTCACATGAAACTTTAGATAGAGGAAGCTTAGTCTTCTTCCATCTTTTGAGGTTGATAGGCCATCATTCCTAGACCAATACACAAGCCCAAAACTAGGGTAAGGAAGGTGACTTGCCCACCTATCTGACCAGATAAGGAAATGGTTTCCCTTAATCCCGATACGGTATAACTCATTGGCAACAGTGGATGAATAGTTTGGAAGAAACGATTGGTGAGGGCAAGCGGATAAGTCCCTGCACTAGAAGCCAGTTGAAGGAGCAAGAGAATCAAAGATATAAATGCTCCGACCTTGTTGTTCCATGTCGTTAAGGCGGTTACCACGGACATGAAGGTCACACTTCCTAGCACACAGAGGAAGAGGGTCAAGCCTTCATGATTTGCTGCCAGTCCTAGCAAGTGAACTGCTCCATAGACCAGAACACCAGCCAAGGCCGCAATCATCCCGTTCACTTCCAATCTCGCTTTAAACCAAGCCCAACGACTTTCTGGATGACGCCCAGATGGCAATTTTGCGAAAATCATATTGGTAGAAAGAGCCGCGACGAAAAGGGCAACGGATATCATATAAGGCGCCATACCCACTCCATTCACTGAAACATTGTCATGGTCTGCCTTCGAAAGAGTGATTGGATCTGACAATACGCTTGCATTTTCTTTTTCAGTGCTAGCGCTATTTAGTTGGTCCTTAGCTGAACTCAAGCCTTGACTAAGATTCTGACTACCTGTTTGGAGATTACCCAAGCCTCCGACAAGAACCTGACCTCCTGCCGCTAATTGACCAGAGCCATCAGCTATCTTAGCTGCACCATCCGCCAATTTCTGAGAACCTGATAGTAACTGACCTGATTTATCCGATAACTGATCGACTCCTGATACCAGTTGATCAACACCGCTAGCCAAAACCGGTGTTTGACCATTTAATTGACCGATCCCGCTAGCTAGCAATCCAGCGCCTGTTGTTAATTCACTAGACTTACTAGTCAATTGGTTGGCTCCTGAAGCTAATTGATTCATTCCAGCAGTCAGAGTTGGCATTTTCCCATTTAGGTCTCCCAATCCTACTGCTAGTTGATTACTTCCCGTTACCAAGTCACCAGATTTCTGCTCCAGCTGATTTGTCCCCGCACTCAATTGAGTAGCTCCTGCAATCAAGCTATTGCTATTGCCCGTAAGCTGACTAGCTCCACCGGCTAACTGATCCACCCCTGTTGTATAGAGTTGAACTCCCTGGCTAAGGGTTTGGCTAGCTGGGAGAAGTTGCTCTGTTACTGCTGTCTGAACGGAGCTCAAGCTAGTTGAAAGAGTATTCAAGGTAGACGAAGCTGTTGGCAAGATCTGGTTGGCACTTTCTTTTACTGTGGCCAAGGGACTCTCGGTTGTTAAGCCTTCTTGCAAGCCTTGAACAGTAGTCAAAATCGCTTGAGCAGCAGTCTCCGTAGTACTTGAAGTAGCAGAGACAGCAGCCGTCATTTCTGCCTGTTGCTCAGCTGTCATCGATTGATAGGCAGCAGTAGCTTGAAGATTTGCTAGCACCGAATTGCGGTCAGCCTGTGCTGCTGCTGAAATCCCTTGAGCAGAGGTGGCGATGGTTGCCAAAGCTGTGCTGAGTTGACTGGTATCTCCGCTCGTGTTCTGAATAGCTTCATTTAATTGGGTGAGGCCTGCTGTTAATTGGGCAAGTTGCTCTTGCTGATTTGGTTGCGGAGTGAGTTGTGTGGATAAGGTTTGAATGCCTGTCTCTAACTGAGACACTCCATTTCTTAATGCTTCCGATTGGCCGCTTAATTGACTAGCTCCACCACTGAGAGTAGCAAGCCCTGAGCTATAGCTGGTGAGGCCAGCTGTCAAATTACTAGCGCCAACATTCAACTGACCGACTCCCTTTGTATAGGTAGTAAGTCCCGTTGAGAGAGTCGTCATCCCTGTATGCAATTGGCCAATTCCAGAGGCCAACTGAGGCGTTTGACTAGCCATTTGGTTTAAACCATTTCCCAGTTGTCCAACTCCCGACGTATAGGTCGTCAAACCACTACTAAAGGTTGTAAAGCCATCATGAAGTCGCCCAACTCCCGACACGAGAGTCGGAACTTTTTCCTGCATTTGATGAAGACCAGTTCCTAATTGGCCAACTCCATTGGTGTAGGCCAAGAGACCAGTGCTAAGAGTCTGTGCCCCATTTGAAAAAGTCAGACTCGAATTGGACAAGGTGGTCAAATGGTCTGTCAGGGTCTGTCCACCCTCTTTTAGCTGACCAGCACCGGTCGCTAATTTCTGGCTTCCTTCCGCTGCTGTTCCCATCCCTGTCTTCAAACTTCCCATCTTTTCGAAAAGAGCGCTGGTATAGGTTTGAGTGACATTACTAGCAACGGTTTGCTGGATTTTTATCATGGCTGAATCACTCATCTTACCAGCAATAAAGCTATGTCCACTAGATGTTTGGTAGGCAATGGTCATCTGTTCTGGGTGATTGGTTAAGATAGAAGCAGCTTTAGCAGATAGATCCTTAGGCAAGGTCACCACCATATAGTAATCACCCTTTTCCAACCCCTCTTTAGCTGCTTTTTCATCGACAATATGAAAATCTAGGGCGTCACTTTTCTCAAAATTGGACACCATGTCTTTTCCGATTGTCAATTCTTCTTCCTGATAACGAGCTGGCTGGTCTTGATTGACAACTGCTACTGGCAGGTCGGAAACCTTGCCATAAGGATCCCACATAGAGGATAGAAAGATCACATTGTAGAGAGCTGGTATCAAGGCAACCCCGATCATCACAACGATAAAGGTCGGTTTCCTAAAAATCGCTTTCCATTCCTTAAACATTTTTTGTCTCCTTTTTATACACATTGTCTAATTTTTTGATATAATTGATTATACAGTTCTTTTTAAAAACCGCAAGTTAAAAAAATCATTTTTGGACACTGTGTATAATTTTGTATATAAAAGAGGGAGACTAGAATGGTTACCGAAAGCAACAAGCGAATAAAAACAAAACGGATCATCCAGGAAGCTATGGTTGACCTGCTTCATAGGGAGTCCTTTGATGAGATTTCAACTGTTCAGTTGGCAAAAGAGGCTGGTATCAGCCGGAGTAGCTTCTATACCCACTACCGTGATAAGTACGATATGATCGAGCGCTACCAACAGGAATTTTTCCACAAAGTCGAATACATCTTCGACAAACAACAAGATGATAAACACCAAGCTGTTACCGAAGTTTTCGAATTTCTCACCAAGGAGCCCCTCTTTGCTGTCCTTCTAACCGAGAATGGGACAAAAGAAATTCAATCCTTCTTGCGGCACAAGCTACAAGTTCTACTAGTCGATAGCTTGCAAGAGCGTTACGGCCATCGATCTTTGACCGAAATCGAAAGAGACTATAGTTCCGTCTACCTCACCAATGCCTTCTTTGGAGTCTGTCAAATGTGGGTGGCCCGTGGGCAAAAAGAAAGCCCCCAACAAATGGCGGACTTCCTATTAAAAATGCTGGAATAAAAGAGAGTGGGACAGAAATCGGTAATTCGTTAGAATTCGATTTCGTCGTCCCACCTCCGCACAGTTGAGTAGGGCTGTAAAAGCTGATGAAATCAGCGTGGTAGAGCCCACTCAACCACTGCGTCTTGCTCAACAATCCCAAAATAATTGAGAGGCTAGGACTTTTGTCCCAGCCTCTTTTATGTTATGTTTCTTTAGTTCCCTGCTCCTAAAAATTGATCCACAAAGAAACTGAAGTATGATTTTTCTCCTGTGATTAGGACACACTTCCCTTCCAAACCGTATCGTAGGAGTTTGGCCTCCTGATCCTTGAGACGAAGAACTCCCTCTATTTTGAAAAAGTTCCCCTGTTCTGTCCGAGTGGCACTCGAAGCAATTGAGCTAATACGGGCCTCTAGCGTAATTGGTTTTTGTTTACTTCCCTGTGTGCTAAAGCGAATCCGATCGCCTACATGAATCGTTGCTATATCTTTTGAAGGAATATAGGTGACAATCTTGACTTCTTTTTCTTTCTGAATGAGTGGATAAACTTGAGCCAAAGGAGTACCTTCCGCTACAATACTCGCTCCTTTTGTTTCATCATTCAAATGAATCACCCCTTCATCCTTGGCTAGAATCCGAGTCTTCTGAAGAAGATTTTCTTGTGTTTTTAACTTACTGTCTAAATCTGCAATTTGCTGAGAAAGAAGCAGTAAATCTTGTCCAACCTTACTTAGCTGTTGAGCTTTCAGGGAGGCTATTTGACTATCTAAGCTGGTCGAAAAAGCTTGTTGGCTTCCAGATCCCGCATATTGGATGCGATAATTAGAAATACTCGCCTCTAACTGCTGGATTTGACTATCTAGCTGACTGATAAAAGAAGCTTGTGCTTGAGCGTTTTCTTCTCCATGTGGTTGCTGAGCATAACTCTGGTAGAGAGAATAAAGTGGATGAGTCGCATCCAAACTTCTTCCTTCTAGTAGAGCTGATTTTAGACTATGGTAATCAGCTAATCGCTTCTCTTGGTCTTGGATTGCTTGGCCAATTTCCGCTTGACTGGAACTTGCACTGGCATTTTGAGAAGCAATGGTTGCATTTTGTTGATGGGCTTGCGCTTGGAGAATCGCTATTTGTTGCTGATAATCCTTAAACAGCTGGTCATACCCAAAATGCTCAGTTCCTGTAAACTGGCTCTCCCCGGTCTCAATGCTCGTTTTCAACAATTTTAATTGTTCCTCCTGTTTCTTTAAGAGGTCGAGCTGTTGCGTTAAGCTCATTCCTTGTTGTTTTTCCTGATCCTCTTGGTATTCTACCAAGATTTCTCCCTTCTTAATCTCTTTATTTTCCTTCAAATGGTTGACTTGAATGGGAGAATTACTCGTTGACTGGATTTGGTCCACCACGCGTGTAGCTTCAATCGTCCCACGACTAGACAAGGTCACTTCCTTCTTGGCAAATACAGAGAAACCGACAACAAATAGTAGTAAAAGAAAACAAGGGACCACCCATAAACTAGCAAAATTGTGGAAACGTTTCTGATAGAATTCTGCACTTTCAAAATATTTTTCGTTCATCATACTTTCTTTTTTTCTCCTAGTCCTCTCTTAACAAGTAACCAAATGGCTGTAATAGCCATTCTTTTTCAGTAATTCTTCATGGCTTCCTTCTTCCTTCAGACGACCTTGGTCCATGAGGAAGACTTTTTCAGACCGTTCTGCAATCGTTAACCGATGGGCGATAAAGATAATCGTTTTGTCTAAGGCCATCAAGCGGTCCACAATTTTCTTCTCCGTCAAGATATCCAGGCTGCTGGTCGCTTCATCCAAGATCAGAATCGGAGCGTCCGTTAATAAGGCACGCGCCAAGGCAATCCGCTGCCGTTGACCACCAGAGATTCCCATGCCATCCGTAGTCAATTCTGTTTGGTAATTGAGGGGCATACGCTCAATGTCTTCTCGAATTCCTGCGATTTCAACAGCGCGCAAGATATCTTCCTGACTAGTTCCTTCCCGCGCTCCCAGTAACAAGTTCTCTAAAATCGTACCATTAAAGACATAGGGCTGCTGGGGTAAATAATTGATTTGCTGGCGGAGCAAGGTCTTATCCACTTGCTGGATATCCGTTCCTCCCAGGCGAATCGTCCCTTTATTGGGTTGGTAGAAATTCACCATCATCTTTGCTAGCGTGGTTTTTCCAGAACCTGAAATACCAACAAAACTTACCTTGCTCCCTTTTTTGATTGTGAGACTGATATCAGTAAGAACGTTAGCCCCAAAACCGTATTTGTAGTCTACTCCTTCAAAAACCAGATCACCATCGAGAGCATCACGATCTTGAAGAGGCTTCTTCTCTGCGAACTCAGAGTCTATCAAATAGACTTCATTCAGACGGGTATTGGCCACTCGGGCTGCTTGAAGTTTGGTTTGGAGGTTGATCAAGTTCTCTAAAGGGCCTGTGAAATAAACAAGGAGAGTATTGTAGGTGATCAACTGCCCCAAGCTCAATTCTTGCTTCATGACCAAATGAGCTCCCAACCACAAGACCAAGACATTCAAAATCAATTGGGCCAAGTGTTTGAGCCCCTTTTGTAGACTCTCCGCCTTGCTCATGGCAAAGGACTTCTTGAGATAGTCTACAAATTCTGAGTCAATCTTTTGATAGCGACTCCGCTCACTGGTAAGAGACTTGATAGTTTCAATCCCGTTGATATCTTCGATGATAGAAGAAGACAAGACACTATTGGCTTCCATGGTTTCATTATTTAAGCGCTCAAAAGGCTTCATAAAGGCAAAAATAATGACCGCATAAATCGGTAGCAAGAGAATGGTCAAGAAAAAGAGGTGAGCGTTTTGGCTAAACAGGACTACTGATAAAATCAAAACAATAGACAGATCCAAAAAGATTGAAAGCAGTGTACTAGCCAGAGCATCGATAATGCGGTTGGCATCTGTAAAACGTGACACAACTTCTCCTGTCCGTCGAGTCGCAAAGAAACTCATAGGCAACTGAAAAACATGCTTAATATAGGACAGAATGACATCAATAGACAAGCGTTGGCCTAAAACAAGAAGCAAGTAATCTTGCGCATAGGTCAGGACCTGCTGTAAGATGTAAACTACAATCAACCCTAGTGAAATCACACTCAGCGTCTGCTTCATCTGATCAGGCACATAGGTATCAATAATCGATTGTAAGTAGTAAGAACCCACAATATTGATGAGGGTTACCAATAACGTTGCAAGAACAATATGCAGAACCAATTGCCGCTGTTTAAACAAAAGAGGGACAAAATCTAGGAGTCCATTTTTCTTTTCTTTACTCGGTTGATAGGCTGGAGTCGGAGCCAAGGCGATGACAATCCCTGTCCATTCCTTTTCAAACTCCTCGATCGTCAATTTGGTCATCTTTACCTTTGGATCTGGATCGGCTATGTAAAGATGCTTTTTATCTTTCTTATAGACTACGTAATAATGAGGGAGACGCCCATCCTTGATCACGTGAACAATCAAGGGATAGCTCACTCCTTCCAAGTCAAAAAGTGTGCGATCTGCTCGGAAGGCGCGTGTCTCAAAACCCAACTCCTCAGCCACCTTGACCAGACCTAAGGCGGTCGTTCCATCTGCAGTCGTTTTTGCCTTCTCCCGCAGACTAGCTAAAGAATAGTATGAGCCATAGTAGCCAAAGACCATGGCCAAAGCTGCAACACCGCAGTCTCTCATATCAACTTGTTGGCGATAATGTTTTTTCTTAAATCCCATAAGAACCCTTTCCAATCGTTTGTTTCATCTTAACAAAAAGGACTATCTGAGAAGAAAAAATCGCTATTTGGTTTATTATTTTAGGTATTTGGTCACAAAAATCTCCAAATTAGGAGAGTTGTTATTTATTTTGTAAAAGAAAAACCGCCTATTTTTACAGGCGGACATTTCTTTCTATGAAGTAAACTTAGGGAGCAAATAAGGGAACAAACCCAGAAATCGAGGATTGAAGACAAAACAAAAAGCCCACTGTTGTAGGCTTTCTGCAAGTTTTTTCTTGAAATTAAAGCATTTTGTTGTAGAATTCAACGACAAGTGCTTCGTTGATTTCTGGGTTGATTTCATCGCGTTCTGGCAAGCGAGTCAATGAACCTTCCAATTTTTCAGCATCGAATGATACGAATGCTGGACGTCCAAGAGTTGCTTCAACAGCTTCAAGGATAGCTGGAACTTTAGCTGATTTTTCACGAACTGAGATCACTTGACCTGGAGTTACGCGGTATGAAGGGATATCAACGCGTTTTCCGTCAACAAGGATATGACCGTGGTTAACGAATTGACGAGCTTGACGACGAGTAGTCGCAAGTCCAAGACGGTAAACAACGTTATCCAAACGACGTTCCAAAAGAAGCATGAAGTTGAAACCGACAGTTCCTTCTTTGATCTTAGTAGCTTGTACGAACAAGTTACGGAATTGTTTTTCACCAAGTCCGTAAGAGAAACGAAGTTTTTGTTTTTCAGCTAATTGCAAACCGTATTCTGACAATTTTGAACGGTTGTTTGGTCCGTGTTGACCTGGTACGTAGTTACGACGTGCCAATTCTTTACCTGTACCTGTAAGTGACAAGCCAAGACGGCGAGATTGTTTCCAAGATGGTCCTGTATAACGTGACATTTGAAATGTCCTCCTATAAAAATAATTTTTTGTAGGAAATAACGTTTTAGACAAACCTGATTCGTTCAGAAAGCCTTCGCCCAAACAGCAAAGGTTACTTTTCTAGCCGGCTTCCTGTTGACGAGCTTCATTTTGTCCTGCTGTCATTTCGCACAAATTCTATTATACCACTAATACTAGCCCTTGTAAAGTTGCTTTCTCATTTTTTTGATTTCTTTCTATAAATGAAAAGCAAAATGAGGTTTTCTAGCTAAGAACTTTCTAAATCACATATTTTGACTTAGATATACATGTATTCACTTCCCTATCCTATCTATTTACAGGAATATTTACACATTTTTTACAACTTGTCAATCATGATTGTTTTAAAAACCTCCTAAGTTCCCCTCTATTTTAGTGATATAAAGAATGATGAGACTTCTCTTCAAAAGATCCCCCTGTCTAATATTGACAGATATGATTGTTAAATTGACATCTTTGTCAATTAATTTACACAACAAATCTTTATAATATGTTCAGGATATCAAAAAAACCATCTCCAAGAAGAGACGGTTGGAAGTTCTAGCTCACCCTAGCTAGATTAGTCTAAGTAATGAATCAGATTTTTCTCAGTTAAAATATCTGAGTAAGTATATGATTCGACATAAGTTGTTGCTGGTTCACCAGGTAAACTGTTTTCATTAGTGTATTCAATAATAAACAAAGAAGGATAGACTTCAATTAATCGACCAAACTTATTTTTTTGACGTTTACGACCATTTTCCAAGGTCATTTCCACGATTTGGCCTTCATGAGCCTTGATTTCTTCTTTGATTTTTTTCATTTTTGCTACATCTGTAAATGCATCACTCATCCATTATTCCTCTACTCTCTTTGATATGCTGGAGAACTTATTATATTCTTTCTGGAAGATTAACTCCACTGTTCCACGCGCTCCTGAACGGTTTTTTTCAATAATGACTTCAACCTTGTTATTCGGCAAGCCTTCTTCTTCCTCACCTGCACGTTCATAATAGTCATCACGGTATAGAAAGGCAACAATATCTGCATCCTGCTCGATGGATCCTGATTCACGGATATCAGATAGAACCGGACGCTTATCTTGTCGTTGTTCGACTCCCCGAGATAGCTGACTAAGGGCAATCACAGGAACCTTCAATTCTTTCGCCAAAATTTTTAATTGACGAGAGATTTCTGAGACCTCCTGTTGCCGGTTTTCACGTCCAGTCCCTGTAATCAACTGCAAGTAGTCGATAAGGATCAAGCCAAGATTACCTGTTTCTTGTGCTAACTTTCTAGAACGAGATCGAATTTCCGTAATCCGAATACCAGGAGTATCATCTATATAAATGCTGGCATTGGCTAGATTTCCTTGGGCAATAGCATACTTCCGCCATTCATCATCTGTCAACTGACCGGTACGAATAGAATGAGACTCAATCAAGCCCTCTGCTGCCAACATCCGGTCCACCAAACTTTCAGCCCCCATTTCCAGTGAGAAAATAGCGACTGTTTTATCCAACTTGGTTCCGATATTTTGGGCAATGTTTAGAGCGAAGGCAGTCTTACCAACCGCTGGACGAGCCGCAAGAATAATCAACTCTTCTTCATGAAGACCTGTTGTCATATGGTCAAGATCTCGATAACCTGTTGCAATCCCCGTAATATCCGTTGTCTGTAATGACCGAGTTTCAAGACTTCCAAAGTTGATATTTAGGACATCCTTGATATTCTTGAAACCACTTCGATTGGCATTTTCACTGACATCAATCAGGGCTTTTTCTGCACCTGCAATAATCTCATCCGACGGACTTGCTCCATCATATGCTTGATTGATACTCTCCGTTAAACGGGCAATCAAGCGTCTTAGAACCGCTTTTTCGGAAACAATCTTTGCGTAATATTCCGCATTGGCTGAGGTCGGAACAGAGTTGATAACTTCAGCTAGATAAGAGAGACCACCGATATTTTGCAAGTCCCCTTGGCTATCTAAAATATTGCGAACGGTCGTCGCATCGATAGCATCTCCCCTATCTGCAAGGTCAATCATCGCCTTAAAAATTAACCGATGGGCATATTTAAAGAAATCTGCTGGCTCAATAAACTCACGAACAAAAACCAGTTTTCCCTCATCAATAAAGATGGCTCCTAAGACAGATTGCTCTGCTTGGATATCTTGAGGCTGGGTTCTTAATTCTTCTATCTCAGCCATAGTCATTCCTTTCTAACGATTTACTTAACCTTCGTTTACCCGAATTTGGATAATACCTGTAATATCCTGATAAATTTTAACAGGCACATCAATCAGGCCGACAGAGCGAATTGGAGAAGCCACTTGAATGTGACGCTTGTCGATTTTGATCCCAAATTGCTTTTGTAGTTCTTCTGCAATTTTTTTATTGGTAATAGAACCAAATGTGCGTCCATCAGGGCCAATTTTTTCTGTAAATTGGACAACAGTTGTTTCTTCTGCTAATTTTGCTTGAATGTTTTTCGCTTCTGCAACTAGTTCCGCATGGGCTTTTTCTTCAGATTTTTGCTTACCGCGAAGCTCCCCAATCGCTTGGGCATTGGCTTCTTTGGCTAAATTCTTTTTAATCAAAAAGTTTTGAGCATAACCTGTTGGGACTTCTTTAATTTCCCCTTTTTTTCCTTTTCCTTTTACATCTGCTAAAAAGATAACTTTCATTCTTTTTCCTCCTTATCCTTTTGGACCTCTTCTTGAATACAGTCAATCAACTGGGTACGAACCTGATCGATGGTTACATCTGTCAATTGAGAAGCCGCCGAATTAAAGTGGCCTCCGCCTCCCATTTGCTCCATAATTTTTTGCACGTTGACTTTGCTTCTGCTTCGAGCTGAAATGGAAATGCTTCCTTGTTCATTTAGAGCAATAACAAAGGTCGCTTCAATTTTAGACATAGCCAACATACTATCGGCTGCTTTACTAATAGTAACCGTTCCATAAGGGACATCTGGTGCTCCTGTTGCCACAATAATATGTGGGAATACCATTTGACCATTTAGGATCAACTCATTAACTTCTCGGTACTCATCGAAGTTAATAGCTGAAATTTCCTGGATGAGGACACTATCACTACCTCGGCTTCGTAAATAACTAGCTACATCAAATGTACGGCTTGTTACGCGAACAGAGAAATTTTTGGTGTCCAACATAATTCCAGCCATCAAAACACTGGCTTGTATCTTATTCAAGCGGTTCTTCTTAGAATTCTGGAACTGAAGCAATTCCGTAACCAACTCACTTGCACTACTTGCGCCACTTTCAATATAAGTGATCATGGCATTTTCAGGAAAGTCTTCATCCCGTCTATGGTGATCAATGACAATGACTTGGTGAAACTTCTCATACAAATCATTTGAAAGCGTGAGAGCTGTCTTCGAATGGTCTACCATAATCAAAAGGGATTGATCGGTTACCATCCGTAGAGCATCTGAAACCGTTACGAGTTTAGTCGCTCCATCTGATTGAATTTTTTCAACCGCTCGTTCGATATCCTGAGCCATAGACGTATCATCATAAACTGCATAAGAGCGTTCGTTGATATTGTTTGCAAATAATTGCATCCCAATCGATGCCCCCAAAGCATCCATGTCTAATTTTTTGTGGCCAACAACAAATACCTGATCAACCGATTTAATTTTTTCGGAAATAGCTGTCATCATCGCACGCGTTCGTGTACGGGTGCGCTTAATAGCAGAAGCAGTCCCACCTCCAAAGAAAATAGGATCCTTGCCTTCATCTTTTTCTTTTACAACCGCTTGGTCGCCCCCTCGGACTTCAGCTAAGTTTAGATTCGATAAAGCAACTCTACCAATTTCATCATGATTGCCATCTCCGTATGAGAATCCCATACTTACCGTAATGGGTAATTCACGATTTTTCGCTTCCTCACGGAATTGGTCAATAATAGAAAATTTAGATTCGATTAATTGTTCAAGAACGGTATAGTCGGTAAAAAGATAAAAGCGATCCATCCCAACTCTTCGGTAAAACATATGGTATTTTTCCGAGAATTCTTCAACAAAGTTTGCAATAAAGCCATTGATGCTACTGATATCTGAATCAGATACAACATCTTCTAAATCATCATAGTTGTCTACGGACATAATCCCGATGACTGGCCTAGTCGTTACAAGACCAACGTTGGCCTCATACTCACTAGACGCATCAAAAAAATAAACGACACTGGCCTGGGAATCTAGATAAACAGAATATTTCTTATCTCCAATGGTTGCATAATGGCCTTTCCCTTCAAAAGGAATCGCCAACACTTGTTGGAGGTATTCCACATCGAATTGCCCATCCTCAGTAGAGAAAATCAACTCCGCATAAGGATTGAACCATTCAACTTCATTGGTTTCACCGTTTACCTTGATTACACCAACTGGCATTTTATCCAGTAGCGAGGCCAATCCATTTTCAGCCTGATGATTGACATATTGAATTTGTTCTAGCTCATCCAATTCTACTTGCTTTAATTGATGAAGAAAGAGATAGATGACACCGGAAAGAATCAACAGAATCACAAATAAATTTGCAATTGTGCCACCCAATAATCTGGAACTGATGGCTAATATAATAAATGCTAACAAACCTACCATACAATAATGGATAGGAGTCATACGAAATTTTTTCATCATAAACCTCTGTTGGGCCATTATACCATAAAACATAAGAAAAAGCGAGGTCCGTCAAGCCTTTCCACCAAAGAAAAAGCTGACAGGGATAAAGGTCCGGTCGCTCATTTGTCAAACGGCGTAAAGTATATTTACACTATTGTAAATATACAGTAAAACAAGAAAAGAAGTAGCTATTTGGCTACTTCTTCCACATATTTACATCCTAATAAGTTAGGATTCTTTTTCTTGATTCTTAGAAATGCTCCGACTCTTGCCTTCAAGATACACCATCAAGATAGAAATGTCAGCTGGGTTGACACCTGAAATCCGGCTAGCTTGACCAATCGTTTCTGGATTAATCAATTTGAATTTTTGACGAGCTTCTGTTGCGATGGAGTCAATATCATCCCAGTCAATATTGGCAGGAATTCGTTTTTCTTCCATTCGCTTCATTTTTTCAACCTGATCTAAAGCTTTTGAGATATAACCCTCGTACTTAATTTCCGTTTCAATCAGCTCGATAATCTTATCATCTAGTTCTTCAGCAGCTGGTCCGATAAAGTTGACAACATCTTGATAAGATACTTCTGGTCTTCTCAAGAATTCTTTGGCTGTGACAGCATCTGTCAATGGTTTAAAGCCTAGCGCTGCCACCTTCTCGTTCGTTTCCTTTACAGGTTTTAGCTTGATACTGTCAAGGCGCTTCATTTCATTTTCAAACTGATACTTCTTGGTTTCAAAACGTGCCCAACGTTCGTCATCCACTAGACCCACTTTACGCCCGATTTCTGTCAAGCGCATATCTGCATTATCATGACGAAGAATCAAACGATACTCAGCACGACTAGTCAACAGACGATAGGGTTCAACTGTCCCTTTGGTTACCAAGTCATCGATCATGACCCCAATATAACCATCACTCCGCTTCAAGATGAGCTCTGGTTTTCCTTGGATTTTCAGCGTCGCATTAATCCCTGCAACAATTCCTTGGCCAGCAGCTTCTTCATAACCAGATGTTCCGTTGGTTTGGCCTGCGGTAAAGAGACCTGAGATTTTCTTGGTTTCTAAAGTTGCCCGCAATTGATGTGGAAGGACCATATCATACTCAATTGCATAACCCGTTCGCATCATCTCAGCATTCTCCAATCCCTTAATAGAATGAACAAGATCTCGTTGCACATCCTCTGGTAAACTGGTTGACAAGCCTTGGACATAGACTTCTTCTGTATTGCGTCCTTCTGGTTCTAGGAAGAGCTGGTGGCGTTCCTTGTCCGCAAAGCGCACAATCTTATCTTCAATAGATGGACAATAGCGAGGTCCAACTCCCTTTACAACACCTGTAAACATAGGGGCCCGGTGTAAATTGCTGTTGATGATTTCGTGGCTTTGACTATTTGTATAGGTTAACCAACAAGGGATTTGATCCTTTAAATAATCCTCGTCACGCGAATTGTAAGAAAAGTGATTTGGATTCTCATCACCTGGTTGAATTTCCGTTTCTTCATAATTGATTGACGATGCCTTTACACGTGGTGGCGTACCTGTTTTGAACCGTCCAATTTCTAGTCCTAATTTTTTGAGATTATCAGCCAAATTGATGGAAGCAAGGCTATGGTTAGGGCCTGATGAATACTTGAGATCCCCAATGATGATTTCTCCACGTAAAGCTGTTCCAGTCGTGACAATAACAGCCTTGGCCCCATATTCTTGGTGAGTTGCAGTTCGAACACCAATAACCTTCCCATCTTCTACCAAAATTTCATCGATCATGGTTTGGCGAAGGGTCAAGTTTTCTTGGTTCTCAACTGTCTTACGCATTTCCTTAGAGTAGAGCTCTTTATCTGCTTGAGCACGAAGCGCACGAACCGCTGGTCCCTTTCCTGTATTCAACATCTTCATCTGAATATAGGATTTGTCAATATTCTTGGCCATCTCTCCACCGAGAGCATCTACCTCACGAACCACAATCCCTTTTGCAGAACCACCAATCGAAGGATTACATGGCAAAAACGCCAACATTTCTATATTGATGGTTGCAAGTAAAACTTTACAACCCATTCGGCTCGCAGCAAGGGAGGCTTCTACACCTGCATGCCCCGCTCCAATTACAATAATATCGTATTCTTCTATAAAATTATAAGTCATTTTTTCTCCTATTCTTTAAGATGGATGTGTCGTAACTGTCCGTCCCAATCTGGTAAGGCGGTTTTTAAAAATGCCGGCTTCAGATTTACAGTATGTAGTTCATCTAAAGCAAGCCACCGGCAAGGTAATGGCTTCGCATCTTCTTGCATGGTTAACGGTGCATCTTCTAGTAAGTCTACTAAATAATGGAACTCGATATTATGATAGTGGACCTCAGCTTGTTCAAAGCGATTTTCAACAATGAAAGCTAACTGAACCGCTCTAGATGCGACCCCAAGTTCCTCTTTTACTTCTCGAACTACGGCATCTTCAGTAGCTTCATCCACTTGAATAGCACCTCCGATTGTATAAAAACCATCCTCATCTTCTACGACTAACAAGCGATTGTCTTTTACAATCAAAGCAGTCGCTCTCACACCAAAAACCGTTTGGTTTGACTTGGTCCGAAAATCCTGTTCTTGCATGTAACTTCCTTTCGAAACGACACAAAAATAGTCAAAACTCTGAGAAGTGCAGGACAAAAAAGCCTGCAACATCCATGAGCTTTGACCATCACTTCTATTGCTTTTATTATTGTAGCAAATTGAGAAAATTTGTCAATTTAAATATACTGACAAACTTTACCATCTCGGTAAGCATTGTCAATTAAGCCGCCACCGAGACACTCTTCACCATCGTAAAAGACAACAGCCTGACCTGGCGTAATAGCACGTTGAGGTTCTGCAAAAATTACCTCAGCCTTGTCACCCTTGACATGAACCGTCACTTTGGAATCTGGCTGGCGATAGCGGAACTTAGCTGTACACTCTAGTGTAAACTCTTCCGGCATATCCCGTGTAAAGTGAACTTGACTAGCTTGTAAACTTGTTGACATGAGTGCTTCATGATAGAATCCTTGACCGACATACAGAATATTTTGACTCAGATCTTTACCAACGACAAACCAAGGAGCATTGTCTCCACCTTGTTGGCCACCAATTCCAAGACCACCTCGCTGACCGATTGTGTAATACATCAAACCGGCATGCTCACCCATATCCCGTCCATCTACGGTCATCATTCGGCCTGGTTGGGCAGGAAGGTAGTTCCCTAGAAACTCTTTGAAGTTCTTTTCTCCGATAAAGCAGATCCCAGTGGAGTCTTTCTTTTTAGCCGTTGCCAATCCAGCCTCTTCTGCCAACCGGCGAACCTCAGGCTTTTCCAAATGCCCCAACGGGAACATGGTTTTCTGAAGTTGTTCTTGTGACAACTGGCTTAGGAAATAAGTTTGATCCTTCCCATTGTCAACTCCGCGTAGCATATGGACAATACCATCCTCATCACGCGCCACACGTGCATAGTGACCCGTGGCTACATAATCGGCACCGAGTGTCATGGCATAATCTAAGAAGGCCTTAAATTTGATTTCCTTATTACACATGACATCCGGATTTGGTGTGCGGCCTGCACGGTATTCTGCAAGGAAGTATTCAAAGACGCGATCCCAGTATTCTTTCTCAAAGTTGACAGAATAGTAAGGTATGCCAATTTGGTCAGCAACCGCTGCTACATCCTTGTAATCTTCCGTAGCTGTACAGACGCCATTTTCGTCTGTGTCGTCCCAGTTTTTCATGAAGATGCCAATGACATCGTAACCCTGTTGTTTTAACAACAAAGCCGTTACAGATGAATCGACACCGCCACTCATACCAACAACAACACGTGTTTTCGAGTTATCACTCATAGATTTCTCCCATCTTTTCGTTTCTCACGATTGAAGGTCGTGGTTTGCTTCAACGATTGAAGGTCGTTTTGAGCATTATCAATTGTAACACGCTTTATAGTAGAAAACAAGCATCTTGCTATCCTATTTATTGGCTATTGTATCTATATGTTTACAAGTCTGTAAATCAAAAAAGAGTCCAATTGCTGAACTCTTTCATCTACTTTAATACCAGCCATTGGCCAGCCAGAAGTTTTTAGCTGCCGACCATGATCCATATCGGTTGACAACATATTGATTGGCTACTTTTTCTTGGTTTGCAGGTGATAAATCACCATTCAAATAAGTGATAGTCAATTGGTAACGACCATAATATTGGCCATTTTGTGCTGTATAACTACCACTTGACTCTTTCTGGGCAATCCATTCCTTAGCAGCTGCATCTTCCGCACTCAAGCCATCTGAAGCAGAGACAGTAGTTGTTGCTTGTGTAGTGGTAGCTTGCTCTGTTGTATTAGTTGTTGACTTCTCATCTTCAATCTCTAAAACTTGACCGACTGTAATGAGGTTGACATTGCTAATCTTATTTTTCTTAGCAATCGAATCAACCGTTGTATTCTTCTCTTTAGCAATAGCTGATAAGGTATCACCCGACTTTACAGTGTAAGATTCTGCACTGGCAAGGACGGGAATAAACATTCCTGATAATAAGCTCAATCCGATTACACGTTTTACAAAGATTTTTTTATTCATGGTTTTACACTCCTTTTCTATATGTTCTTTATCTTACAGAAGAAATGTTTCAGAAACTTTATGAAATCACGTCAAATGTTTCAATAATATGTTAGCAAGAATAAAAAACACCTCAAATAAACTTGTTTTAAGTATCTTTTAAGGTTAAAACAAAATTTCCCTCTTAAATAGAAGAAAACATGCCCTAGATTTGTTATAATGAAAGAAAAGAAACCCTAAGGAGCTGACTGATGAATTCGCTTAAATTCCAATCTGTATTTGATATTATTGGACCGGTTATGATTGGACCTTCTAGTAGCCATACTGCTGGAGCTGTTCGTATTGGAAAAATTGTCTCTTCTATTTTTGGAGAGGATCCGACAGAAGTTGAATTTCAGTTGTTTAATTCCTTTGCCAAAACCTATCGCGGTCACGGGACAGACTTGGCCCTTGTAGCTGGTATTTTGGGTATGGACACAGATGATCCAAGAATCCCCAATAGTCTTGAAATTGCCCATGAAAGAGGAATTCGAATCGTCTGGTCTATTCAAAAGGAGAGCAATGCTCCTCATCCAAATACGACGACCATCACGGTGAAAAATGATCACAAAACCATCTCCGTCACAGGAATTTCCATTGGTGGGGGAAACATACAAGTTACCGAGTTAAATGGCTTTGCAATTTCTCTAAACATGAACACCCCAACTATTATTATTGTTCACCAAGACGTTCCTGGGATGATTGCCCATGTGACAGAAGCCCTTTCCCGGTATGATATCAATATCGCCCAAATGAACGTAACCCGTGAAAAAGCCGGTGAAAAGGCTATTATGATTATTGAAGTGGATTCTCGTAATTGTGACGAAGCTATTGAGTTAATCCGTCAAATTCCCCATTTACACAATGTGAATTTCTTTCAATAAGGAGACCCCATGTTTTATTCCATTACCGAACTAGTTGAACAAGCGACCCTCCACTATGAAGGAAATGTCGCAGAATTAATGATTGCAACTGAGTTTGAACTAACTGGTCGCGAGCGCGAAGAAGTTCTGACTCTTATGACACGAAACCTTGAGGTCATGAAAGAATCCGTTCATCTTGGACTCAATGACCAACTTTCTAGAAGTGGCTTGACCGGAGGAGATGCTGCAAAATTGGATCGCTATATTCGATCTGGAAAAGCCCTCTCCGACTATACTGTCCTAACCGCAGCCAAAAATGCTATCGCTGTCAACGAACACAATGCAAAAATGGGCTTAGTCTGTGCTACTCCCACTGCTGGATCGGCTGGTTGCTTACCTGCTGTTCTTACTTCAGCCATCGAGAAACTCCATTTAGATGAGCACCAACAATTGGAGTTCTTATTGGCCGCAGGAGCCTTTGGCCTGGTTATTGCCAACAATGCATCGATTTCAGGAGCTGAGGGAGGCTGTCAAGCCGAGGTGGGTTCCGCGGCAGCCATGAGTGCAGCTGCCTTGACGTTGGCTGCTGGGGGAAGTCCTTACCAAGCTAGCCAAGCCATTTGTTTCGTCATCAAAAATATGTTAGGCTTAATTTGTGATCCCGTTGCAGGACTGGTAGAGGTCCCATGTGTCAAACGAAATGCTATTGGTGCAAGCTATGCCTATATTGCAGCGGATATGGCTCTAGCAGGAATTGAATCCAAAATCCCTGTCGATGAGGTCATTGACGCCATGTATCAAGTTGGATCTAGCCTACCAACTGCCTTTAGAGAAACGGCTGAAGGTGGTCTAGCAGCGACTCCAACTGGAAAACGACTACAGCAAGAAATATTTGGAGACTAACCTATGAAGTACATATTTTTCGACTTGGATGGGACTTTAGTCGATAGTTCCGAAGGAATTGAAACCACCTTTCTACACACTTTCAAGGTGCTAGGAGTTCCTGCTCCTGATAAAGAGACTATTCGAACCTTTATGGGCCCACCACTCGAAGTTACATTTACAAACCATCTTCCAAAAGAACTTGTCACAAAAGCTGTAGAAATCTATCGCACTTATTACAAAGAAACTGGCCAACAACAAACCTATCTCTACCCAGGTATCAAAGAACTCCTTCAACAATTGAAGGAATTGGGTTATCACTTATTCATCACCACCTCTAAGAATCAGGAAGTGAGTCTCGAAATAGCCCATTCACTAGGAATAAGTGATTGCTTTGAAGGGATTTATGGTTCTATCCCAGGATCTATGCACAAAGCTGATATCATTCAGCGTGTACTAGTGGACCATCAAATTCCAAAAGAGGAAGCTTGCATCGTTGGGGATACTAAATTTGATATCATTTGGGGAAAAACCATTGGTATTCACACAATTGCAGTCAGTTGGGGATTTGCACCTTTAGACCAATTAAAAGAACAATTGCCTGATACCATCCTAGACTCTCCTCTAGAGTTAATCGCTTATTTAAATTCATAAAAGAGGTTTACAATTTTGTAAACCTCTTTTATGTATGAAATCACTCATGGGTAAGAGTATCCATGGTTCACCAAGGTTGACTGACACAGTCATTTTTCTTTACAAGTCTTTACAATCCTTATCAAGGTAAGAAACAAAATAAAAAGAGGGTTTCCCCTCTTTTTTAGTATCCCCAAGCTGAAAGTCCTTGGTTTGAATAGGCATTATAAGCTGATTGGATTTGATCATCAACTGTAGCAGTTGAACCCCAACCTGACATTGTTTGGAAAAGACCACTAGCTCCAGATGGATTTGCTGCGTTCACTTGACCATTTGATTCGCGGGCAATAATGGCTTCCCAAGTTGATGCAGGAACACCTGTCATTTCAGCCATTCGAGCCGCTGCATAGGATCCAGTTTCTCCAGCAGTATTCCCATTAGCAAGTACAATCCCATTTCCTGAATTTGTAACAACTGGTGCTGCATTATAAGTAGCATTAGCAGTAGTTGTTGATGTTTCAGCCGCTACTTGATTTGTAGAAGCTTCAACTCCTGGTTCCTGACTTGCTGTAGCAGTATTCACTTTGTTGATCAATGAGTTTGAACGTTCACCCAACTCAATAATTTGACCTGCGTGGATTAAATCTTGATTGCTGATTTGATTCAATTCAACAAGCTTTTCGATAGTAGTGTTATTCTTAATCGCGATTTCTGATAAAGTATCACCATTTTTCACTTCGTATGTTTCAGCATTCACTACCACACCAGAAACAAAAAGTGAAAGAGCTGAGATAATAGAAGTTAATGTCCATTGGACTTTTTTTGTGTTCATCAATACATTCTCCTTTCGAACATAATACTATCTTACACATTAAATGTTACAGTTAGTTATAATTTATGTTACAAAGGTTACAAAATCATGTATTTTTCATGCAAAAAACGCTATAAATAGCGTTTTTCTTCATTTTTTTAGAAAAATTCCCCTACATGTAGTGGTGGTATTCTAATATTTCAACCAAAAAATGATAGCACCAACTGCTACTACAGACAGAATAGCTATACTATCTAGGGCTTGCCATTTTAACTGCCTATATCGGCTTCTTCCCTCTCCACTTTTATAACCTCTTGCCTCCATGGCAATTGCAAGAGCATCTGCACGTTTAAAACTTGATGCAAACAAGGGAATTAAAATCGGTATAAAAGAGCGGATCTTCTGAAGGAGATTCCCTTCTCCAAAATCAACCCCTCGGGCTCTCTGTGCATTCATAATGCGAATCGTATCATCCATTAGAGTGGGAACGAAACGAAGGCTCATAGACAACATGAGTCCAATTTCATGAGCAGGAACTTTGATGATTTTAAATGGAGTTAACAACTTTTCTACGGCATCTGCTAAGCTTAAGGGCGTTGTTGTCAGTGTTAAAATCGTTGAAAATACAACAATGAGAATAAAACGACAAAAGATCACACCAGCTTGAGCAAGTCCTTTATCCGTTACAGTCAAAAAATAAAATTGAAATAATGTCTTACCGCCAGTCGTCGCAAACAACTGAAAGAGTGTGGTGAAAGCAATGATAAAGACCATCGATTTCAGGCCATTAATAAAAAAACGGAAGGGGATCTTGGCACTCAAAATCAACGCAAAGGCCAATAAGAATAACAGGACATTCGTCAACACATTATTGGCCCAAAACAAAATAACAATTAACAAGAAAAGTCCCAGTAACTTTGCTCTTGGATCCATACGATGGAGAATGGAATTACCTGGTACATATCGCCCTAAAATCATACTATTCATGTCCAATTAACTCCTTAAACTCCTGTAAAGTGATTGGTAAAGTTGGCAAAGATAGTCCTTTTTGACGTAAGCGCCAAGCAAATTTCGTCACTTTCGGTACACCTAATTGTATGTTTTCTAATCCTTCTACATCCTGAAATACATCCCTTGGATGCCCAGACCTCACCATTCGTCCTTTTTCCAAAACATAAACAAGATTTGCGTATTCTGCCACATCTTCCATAGAATGACTAACAAGAACGATGGTCATCCCAGCTTGATGAAGTGACGCAAATAGCTTCATTAATTCCCGTCTACCTGACGGATCCAAACCAGCTGTTGGCTCATCCAAGACCAAAATTTCAGGTTCCATCGCTAAAATGCCTGCAATAGCGACCCGTCTCATTTGCCCTCCAGACAATTCAAAGGGACTCCGTTCAAACAACTCTTCAGAAAGACCGACTAAGCGTAATTTTTCCTTAGCAATACTCTCAGCTGACTCTTGGTCTACTCCAAAATTTTGAGGCCCAAATGCGACATCTTTTACAACAGTCTCAGCAAAGAGTTGACTTTCTGGAAATTGAAAGACGAGACCCACTTTTTTCCGAAGATCCTTTAGCTCTTTTTGAGAAGACTCAGAACTAATGCGCATATCATTCATTTGCACTTCCCCTCGACTGGGCAAAAGCAAACCATTTAATAATTGGAGGATGGTTGATTTTCCACTTCCAGTATGCCCAATTAGAGCTGTATAAGAACCGCTTGGGATTTCTATATTCACATCAAAAAGAGCCGCTCCTTCAAAAGGAGTACCTTCTTGATAGGTATAACTAAGCTGTTTTAAAGCAATTCCCATAATAGTTTCTCTAGCTCTCCTTCAGTCTGATAGGTTTCTCCAACTGGAAAACCTTTTTGATGTAACATGCTGCGCAATCGATTGGCGAAAGGTTCTTCTAGTCCAATTTCATCTAAATCATCTCGAGAAAAGAGTTCTCTTGGAGTCAGATCCAAGGTCGCTTTTCCTTTTTCAAAAAGAATAACCCGATCACTTAGGGAAACTTCCTCTAAATCATGGGTAATAGAAATAACCGTTAACCCATATCGTTCTTTGACTTCTCGAACTGTCCGAATCAGTTCTAGACGCCCTTCCGGATCCAACATACTGGTTGCTTCATCTAAAATGATGATTTTAGGTCGTAAAGCAATAATCCCAGCAATGGCCACTCGTTGCTTTTGTCCACCGGATAACCTAGCGGGTTCTCGATCTTTGAACTCATCCATGCGGACCATCTTCAAAGCTTCATCTACTCGTTGCACCATTTCATCTCTTGGAATTCCTTGGTTCTCCAACCCAAACGCCACATCATCTTCAACTGTAGCCCCAACAAACTGGTTATCTGGATTCTGGAAAACCATGCCAATCTCACTACGTTTATCCCAAACATTTTCAGGAGTTAACAAATCTCCGGAAATATAGATTTGACCAGATTCCGGTTCCAACAAGCCATCAATCAAGCGGACCACCGTTGATTTACCACTTCCGTTATGTCCAATAATGGATAACCATTCACCATGTTTCACGTGAAACGATATATCATTTAACTGATGGTTCTCATCTGTTTTTTGATATTTAAATGTAAGATTTCGAACTTCTATAATATTATTCATTTATCTAAAGGTATCTTTAAAGAGGTAGGCACTGCCTTTAAAGTATTCGTATCCAGAGTAGACTGTAAAGATTAGCGCAACATAAAGCGTAATTTGACCCAATAAGTCCCAATGGAAGAGAAGGAAAATAATGGCAAACATTTGTGAGAAGGTTTTAATTTTTCCAGGCATAGCTGCTGGCAAAACAACTCCTCCTGTTTCAACCAATAACAGACGGAGGCCAGTTACAGCTAATTCACGGCAAATTATAACTGCAGTAATCCAAGCTGGAACCATCTTTAATTCAATCATCATGATAAAGGCAGACATGACAAGGAGCTTATCAGCCATAGGATCCGCAAATTTTCCAAAGTTACTAACAACTTTCCATTTACGAGCTAAATAACCATCCAAATAATCGGTGATACTAGCAACAGCAAAGACAATAGCTGCTGCTACATGCCAACCATAACTTTTACCAAATATTAGCATCAAAATAAAAATAGGAATAAACACAATTCGAATCAGTGTTAAGGCATTTGGGATATTTTCTTTTTTCATTCTAGTCTCCTTACTAGTTTACATGATCATTTACATCTAATTGACAAAATCAACGTCGATTTAATTCGACAAAAACATCACTCCACTATTATCCCGCTATTTAGGGAAAATGATAAAGTCCGTCATGTCACAAGCGTTGACAAAATCTCGCCCAACCTTTACAACATCTTGTAAAGAAATACTCTGTAAAATTTTTGGAAGATCAAATAGATTTTCACCTGTCTCAATTGGATTAAATTGAGTCGCAATATAATCCAAGGAATTCAAACCGTGTAGAAAATCTCCAAACATTTCACTTTTAATCGTATCCAAATGCTCTTGAGTCACATCAGGATCTTTCTCAAAATTTTTAATGGCCGTTCTGAACTGATGGGATATACTAACAGGTTCCGAGGTGTCCATCGTTAACATCACAAAGTGAAACGAAGACTCTACTTCAATTTCTAGTGTCAAGGAGTTGTCAAGTTTACCAACTTCATAAAGTGACTGAAATCGTTTAGATGTCCATCCAAACATCATTGCAAACAATAATTTAAGGATAATCTTATAGCGATACTGGTAAAGAGGAGGAATTTGATTTCTTCCACGAATTCCAATTGCTAATTTCGGTGAAGCAACTTCCATCCGACTTGTCTCATTTTGAACAACTGGATTTAAGTCCACGGGTGAGATATGAGGCAGAGGATTTGAAGAGGTCTTCATCTCAAACTCAGAAACAAGGTTAACAAGACTGTCAAGATCAAAGTTTCCGACAACCACTAAATGCATATTGGAAGGTTGGTAGAAATAATCGAAATTTTCCTGTAAACTTTCTTCATCAATTTGAGAAAGAGAATATACAGTACCTGCAATATCTTGGGCTAAAGGTGTTTCTGGATAAAGATTTGCCAACGCCCTAAAGAATAATTGGTAGTCAGGACTATCTTGGTACATTTCGATTTCTTGTTGAATAATCAATTGTTCCTTCTTTAGAGAATCCTTTGAGAGATGAAGAGATTGTGTCATCTCCAGTAACAATCTCAGATTTTCATTGACATTCGAGGTGGTCGAAAAGAGATAGCTAGTTTGTGTAAAGCTAGTAAAAGCATTACTTTCAGCTCCCAGCTTTACAAAATGCTGTAAATAATCTTGACCGTCTTGATCTTCAAATAATTTATGTTCAAGAAAATGTGCAATCCCTGCAGGAAATTCTTTTATTCCCTCCACTCCATCCACTGTAAATCTTGTGTCAACAGAACCGAATTTAGTAGAAATGATTGCATAGCTTTCATTAAAATCCGCTTTTGGAATTAAATATAACTTCAATCCATTTTGGAGACTTGTCTGATATACACATTCTCCAACAGCTGGATAATCTATTTTCTCCAAATCTTTCTTTATCATTCTCTTCCTTCCATAAAATAGACCGCTTGTAGTTTGAGTGATTTGGCAACAGCCATAATTTCTTCTTTCGTCACCAGTTGAATAGCTTGGATCCAATCATCAATTGACAAGAACTGTTTTCCTAAAGTAGATTGTAAATAAGCTCTTTCAATTAAGGTGCCAGGTCGATCCTGCGACAATTTTGCAGCATTTATAATCATTTCTTTTGTCAAGCGCAGCTCTTCACTTGTAAACTTCCCTCTCTTCAAGTCACTCACTTGACGACTCATTAGAGTCATGGTCCGGGTTCGATTTTTTCGATCAATCCCTGCATAGATCCGCATAAAATGAGAAAAAATATCAAAATGGCTAGAGATAGTATAAGCCAATCCTTCTTTTTCTCGAATAACTGTAAACAATTTTGAGTGAGAGAAAGCACCCAGTAAACCATTTAAAACAATCAAAGCAAAATGCTCTTTTTCTCCATACTGAACAGGAAAATGATAACCTAACTCTAATATAGATTGATGAGTTTCTCTTTGCTCAAGTCCTTCTCTAACAACATTTGAAAAAGATTGGACATAAAATAGATTGACATGAGATTTACGAGGTTGTAAACCAAATTCACTAATCTTTTCAATGACCGCTAGTTCATTGAAATCACCCATAAAGAAAAAGTCAATCAGATTTGTTTGAAGCATTTCTTGAAATGCTTGATAAGTTGACCCTTCATCCTCATTCTGAATCTGCTGGACACTTCCATACTTGCTCAGTTTCATATCAGCTTGATCATAATACAACCGATTCAATTGTTGATGGGCATAATAATAATGATTTTCAATTTCTGCTTCTAGTTCTGTAATGAGATTTTTTTTCTCTACTGAAAAAGTTTCTGAATGAAAGCACCCGTTTTCGGCAAGAGGAGCATTAAGAGATACCTTTAATAAATCCAACATCTGGTCTGTCAGGACATTTTTCTTGCTCAAAAAAGCATCACGGACATAAGATAAATGAATATCAATGTAGTGCATTTGACCGCGTTTTGAAACAGAAGTAGAGAAATTGGCCCCATACAAGTTCGCCAACTGCTCTCTAAATTGCTGTGAAGTTGGGTAAAGTTGATTGGCTGTTTCGATCATGCGTGAGGCTAGAACCCGTCCTGCTATTGTTTCTTCAGAAAGAGGGGCTGAGAACCGCACTTTTATCTCATTGGTCTTAAATTTTTCTGATTTCATAAAATGGATTCGAACACCAGTAACTAATTCCATCGTCATCCTCGTTCTAACAAATATTACTCTTCATTATATCATGAAATTCCAGTAAAATCTTTCCCAGACAGATTAAAAAACGTTTACACTGACTCGCCCTATTTTAGGTTTTTCAACCTTTTGTGGTATAATAACTATCATTGAGGTGAACTATGAACTATAAACTTTTTGATGAATTTATCACACTACAAGCCCTATTTAAAGAACTGGGTATCATCCAAAGCGGTGGAGCTATCAAAGCCTTTTTACACGAAAATCAAGTAGAGGTCAATGGAGAAGTGGAAACCAGAAGAGGACGTAAGTTACGAGTCGGAGATACAATTGAAGTAATTGGTGAGAAGGAAGTCATAACAATGACACAACCGAGTCCAGAAGAGATTGAAGACTATCAAGCGGACAAGTTGGAAAAAGAACGCGTTGCTCAATTGGTAAAGAAATTAAATAAAGAACAAAAACAAAAAAAAGATTCTAAACCTAAAAAAGAAGAGAATAAGCGGAAGCCTGTTCGTTTCCCAGGAACATAAAATGTGGCTTAAATCCATACACATTCAGAAATTTCGAAATTATAAAGAAGTAAATCTTCAATTCCACTCTGGTTTAAATATTTTCTTAGGCCAAAATGCTCAAGGAAAAACCAATCTACTCGAATCCATCTACTTTTTAGCCTTGACCCGCAGCCATCGGACCCGTTCCGATAAAGATCTAATTCATTTTCAAGAGGAACAATTTACTGTTTCTGGTGTCTTAGAAAAAAAGACTGGCTCTATCCCTTTAGAAATTTCCTTATCCTCAAAAGGACGAGTTACAAAAGTAAACCACTTAAAACAAAGCAAGCTATCAACCTATATCGGTAACATGAATGTGGTTCTCTTTGCTCCAGAGGATTTACAACTAGTTAAAGGCTCACCCGCTCTTCGCCGCAAGTTTATTGATATTGATTTAGGCCAGATGAAACCCGTCTATCTATCAGATTTAACAGCTTATCATCATGTTTTAAAGCAGCGAAACAGTTACTTAAAAACGGCAACTACCGTAGACCCAACCTTTTTAGATGTTTTGGATGAGCAATTAGCAGATTATGGTAGCCGAGTCTGCATCCATCGGAAAGATTTTCTTAAAAAATTAGAAGACTTTGGGCAAGAGAAACATTTTGAAATTTCCAATCAAACTGAAAAACTATCTATTCGGTATGATTCCTCCATTCCTTTTCAAGATGAGGAGACACTCCGCCAAACCTTTATCACCTTGCTTCGAGAAAATCGGACAAAGGATCTCATCAAAAAAACAACCAGTGTTGGTCCTCACCGAGATGACATTAGCTTTTACATCAATGACATGAATGCAACTTTTGGTAGCCAAGGTCAGCACCGCAGTGTTGTTCTTTCCTTAAAATTAGCGGAGATTTCATTAATTGAATCACTGACGAACGAAAAGCCGATTTTACTCTTAGACGATGTTATGAGTGAACTTGACAACAATCGTCAACTACATTTACTAGAAGTTATCTCTCGTGACATCCAAACGTTTATCACAACTACTACCTTAGATCACCTAAAAGACTTGCCAGAATACTTAAAAATCTTCAATATTCAATCAGGTCAAATTGACGAATAATTAACAAGGTTGTCAATTTTGATTGACAACCTTTTGACACAATAAAAGTGTGAAATCATAAGATTTCACACTTTTATTTTTTATTGAACGGAGTAGTTTGGTGCTTCATTGGTAATTTGGACATCGTGTGGGTGGCTTTCTTTCAAACCTGCTCCAGACATTTCAACAAATTGTGCATTTTCGTGCAATTCTTGAAGGTTGGCAGCTCCAACATAGCCCATACCAGAACGGATACCACCAATCATTTGGAAGACGATATCGGCTGCTGAACCCTTATAAGCAACCCGACCTTCAATTCCTTCTGGAACCAATTTGTTGGCTTCATTAACAGAACCTTGGAAGTAGCGGTCGCTTGAACCTTTCTTCATTGCTGCAATAGATCCCATACCACGATAAGTCTTGAACTTACGTCCTTGGAAGATTTCAGTTTCACCTGGTGCTTCATCTGTTCCTGCAAACATAGATCCAAGCATGACTGCATGTCCACCAGCAGCAAGGGCTTTTACAATATCTCCAGAATACTTGATCCCACCGTCAGCAATAATTGTTTTTCCATATTCACGCGCAACAGCAGCTGCGTCATAAATCGCTGTAACTTGAGGAACTCCGACACCAGCAATCACACGAGTTGTACAGATTGAACCAGGTCCAATCCCAACCTTAACAACATCAACACCTGCATCATAGAGAGCACGCGCTCCCTCAGCTGTAGCAATATTACCTGCAATCAAGGTGCGATCTGGGAAATGAGCACGAATTTCAGCAATTTTACGAAGAACCCCTGCAGAATGACCATGGGCTGTATCGATGACAATGGCATCCGCACCAGCTTCAAATAATGCTTCCGCACGCTCAAAAGTATCAGATGTAACTCCGACAGCACCTGCTACTAAAAGACGACCAAATTCGTCTTTCGCTGCATTTGGAAACTCAATAACTTTTTCAATATCCTTAATGGTAATCAAACCTGACAAACGACCATTTTCATCCACCAATGGTAATTTTTCAATACGGTGTTCTTGAAGAATCCGTTCAGCTGTTTCTAAATCTGTACCAACTGGTGCAGTCACAAGATTCTCGCTGGTCATATGGTTGGAAATCGGTTGATTATAATCAGAAATAAAGCGTAGGTCACGGTTGGTCAAGATCCCTACTAGTTTACGGTTTTCCATGGTTTCAACCACAGGTACACCACTGATCCGGTAACGTCCCATAAGTTCATCGGCTTCAGCAATGGTATGTTCAGGTGTTAAGAAAAATGGGTCAATAATAACGCCGTTTTCAGAGCGTTTTACTTTACGAACTTCATCTGCTTGTTGGGCAATGGACATATTTTTATGAATAACCCCAAGTCCTCCAGCACGGGCAATGGCAATAGCCATTTGGCTTTCAGTAACTGTATCCATCGCAGCTGTGATGATTGGGATATTCAACACAAGGTTATCCGCCAATTTTGTACGAAGATCTGCATCGTTTGGTAATACATGACTTTCAGCTGGAATGAGCAATACATCATCGAAGGTATAACCTTTTTTCAAAAATTTAGTGTCCCAATTTGACATTCCCATTTTCCTCTTTTCTTTCTTTTTGAGCCAAGCTCGTCTTTTTTGATTGATAATATCATACCATTCTAAGATAATTTGTCAATCATTTGTAGAATATTTCAAAAAGAGGTGTTGGAACCTCTTTTGAATCATTATTTTATTGAATCATCTCAATATCAAGAGCTTACTTGAAATAGTTTAATCCCATAGCAGATTTTACTTGATCAAGCGTTTCTGCTGCAACCGAACGGGCTACTTCACTACCTTTTTGAAGCATATCATAAACTTGACCCATGTCTTTAGCAAATTCAATCCGTCGTTCGCGAATAGGTCCCAACTCTCTTTCAAGAATCTCTAACAAATAGCGTTTGGTTTTAACATCTCCTAAACCACCCCGTTGGTAATGGTCTTTCATGTCTTGAATGGTCGCTTGATCTTCTTCTTTTCCAAACACATCCAAATAATGGAAAACCATATTTCCTTCGATTTTCCCTGGATCTTCGACACGAATATGCTCAGGATCTGTATACATACTCATGACCTTTTTCTTCAAGGTGTCCATATCATCGGCTAAATAAATACCATTGCCAAGAGATTTAGACATCTTAGCATTCCCATCCAAGCCAGGCAAACGACCTGCCGCCTCATTTTCTGGGAAAATTCCTTCCGGTTCAACCAAAACATTGCAATGATACGCATGGTTAAAGGAACGAACAATCTCACGAGTTTGCTCAATCATGGGCTTTTGGTCAGTTCCAACAGGCACGAGATTGGCTTTAAAAGCGGTAATATCTGCAGCTTGGGAAACAGGATAAACCAAGAAACCAGATGGAATAGACTCTCCGAATCCTTTTTGGGCAATTTCTGTCTTAACGGTTGGGTTTCGTTCCAAACGTGAAACAGAGACCAAATTCATGTAATACATGGTCAATTCCGCTAGCTCAGGGATTTGACTTTGAATAAAAATAGTTGATTTCTTTGGATCTAAGCCAGCTGCTAAATAATCTAGAGCAACATTTCCAATAGACTCAACAATGGTTTGCGGATCTTTAGCATGATCCGTTAGAGCTTGCTGATCGGCTAAAAAGACAAACATCTGGTACTTGTCTTCATTTTGCATAATAACTCGATTCTTCAACGAACCGACATAGTGTCCAATATGGAGCTTCCCAGTCGGGCGATCTCCAGTTAAAATAATCGGCTTGGTCATTTTTCTTCCTCCCTGAAGTACAAAATAAAAGCCCACGCATAGCAAAAACTATGCGAGGGCGTCTGAGACACGGTGCCACCTCACTTAGAACAGCATATGCTGTTCTCTCTGACTCATCACAAATGAGCTGCACATAAGGCCTGCTAGCCGAATCTCTATTGGTTAAGATTCTATTTGAACATCAGTCCATTTCATTCTGTTTCGTTGCTTATTTTCAGCGACCATAAGCTCTCTAAAAAACGAATACAAATTACTCTTCTGATTGCTTTTCATTATATAATGACATCAAAGGAAAGTCAAGCTCTTCACCCTTTTCTACAGACTAAATGACTTCCTCCAATGCATAAGGGTATTCATTGAAAATTCAAGCGTTTTCTAGTAAAATAGGCTTATATAGACAGAAAAAGAGGAGAACTATACGTGCTAACAGTTACAGACGTCTCACTACGTTTTAGTGATCGTAAACTTTTTGATGATGTCAACATCAAATTTACAGAAGGAAATACATATGGTTTGATTGGGGCCAATGGTGCTGGAAAATCAACCTTTTTAAAAATCTTAGCTGGGGATATTGAACCGACAACTGGTCATATTTCTCTTGGACCAGACGAACGTCTTTCTGTTCTTCGTCAAAATCACTTTGACTACGAAGATGAGCGGGCTATTGATGTCGTTATCATGGGAAATGAAAAACTTTATAGCATCATGAAGGAAAAAGATGCTATCTATATGAAGGAAGATTTTTCAGATGAAGACGGTGTACGCGCAGCAGAACTCGAAGGAGAATTCGCTGAACTAGGTGGTTGGGAAGCGGAAAGTGAAGCTTCACAACTCCTCCAAAATCTGAATATTCCAGAAGAGCTCCACTACCAAAATATGAGTGAACTAGCAAATGGAGATAAAGTGAAAGTCCTCCTAGCCAAAGCTCTCTTTGGTAAACCAGACGTCCTTCTTTTGGACGAGCCGACCAACGGTCTTGATATTCAATCTATTACCTGGTTAGAAGATTTCTTGATTGATTTTGAGAATACCGTTATCGTTGTATCCCACGACCGTCACTTCTTGAATAAAGTATGTACCCACATGGCCGACCTAGACTTTGGAAAAATCAAACTCTATGTTGGTAACTATGATTTCTGGAAAGAATCATCTGAACTGGCTGCCAAGTTGTTAGCAGACCGTAATGCTAAAGCAGAAGAAAAAATCAAACAATTACAAGAATTTGTGGCTCGTTTCTCTGCCAATGCGTCAAAATCAAAACAGGCAACGTCACGTAAAAAGATGCTTGACAAGATTCAGTTAGAAGAGATTGTTCCATCTAGTCGTAAATACCCATTTATCAGCTTTAAAGCGGAACGAGAAATTGGGAATGATTTGTTGACAGTAGAGAACTTATCTGTAAAGATTGACGGTGAAACTATTCTTGACAACATCAGCTTCATCTTGCGTCCAGGTGACAAGACAGCTCTTATCGGACAAAACGACATCCAAACAACTGCCTTGATCCGCGCTATTATGGGTGAAATCGAATATGAAGGAACTGTCAAGTGGGGAGTCACAACTAGCCGCTCTTACTTACCAAAAGACAATTCAGCTGACTTTGCAGGTGGCGAGTCGATTCTTGACTGGCTCCGTCAATTCGCAAGTAAAGAAGAAGATGACAATACCTTCCTTCGTGGATTCCTCGGACGCATGCTCTTCTCTGGAGATGAGGTTAACAAGCCTGTCAACGTCTTGTCAGGGGGAGAAAAGGTGCGCGTGATGCTTTCAAAACTCATGCTTTTGAAGTCAAATGTTCTTGTACTTGACGATCCTACAAATCACTTGGATTTGGAATCTATTTCAAGCTTGAACGATGGTTTGAAAAACTTCAAAGAATCGATCATCTTTGCCAGTCACGACCATGAGTTTATTCAAACTCTTGCCAACCATATCATTGTTCTTTCAAAAAATGGTGTCATTGACCGGATTGATGAAACCTATGATGAATTCTTAGAAAACCAAGAAGTTCAAGCAAAAGTTAAAGAACTTTGGAAAGACTAAGAATCACTCCAAATGATCAAAAACCCTGGAACCTTTGTTTCAGGGTATTTCAATAGACTATATGAAATTTAAAAAATATCTATCACACCCCATCATTGTTTACTTTACAGCTTTTTTACTTCCCTTTACAATCTTATTTTTCGTCTACCTCAGTCAGGGCATTTATTGGGGGAGTGAAACTTCTCCTTTATTAGGTGATGGCTTTCATCAATACGTTATTTTCGACGTTACCTTACGAAATATTTTACACGGAACCGACAGCCTCCTTTACAGCTTTACAAGTGGACTCGGCTTAAATTTTTACGCTCTTTCCAGCTATTACTTAGGAAGCTTTCTATCTCCCTTTGTCTTCTTTTTTGACAGTTTATCCATGGTTGATTCCGTTTATCTCTTTACACTAATAAAAATAGGCTTGATTGGGTTGTCAACTTATTATTCCATTAAGGGAATCTATCCTAAACTGCAACAATTGTTGATTCTTTCACTGTCAACTTTGTTTGCGTTAATGAGCTTCTCCATCAGTCAGATTGAAATCAAAACCTGGCTCGATGTCTTCATTTTGGCTCCGCTCATTCTCTTAGGTTTACACCGTTTAATGACTCAAAAGAAGCGAGTTCTCTACTTTACAAGTCTGACCATCCTCTTTATCCAAAATTATTATTTTGGATTTATGATGGCTCTCTTCTTAACTTTATGGTATTTTACTCAGCTTTCCTGGGACTTTAAAGAAAGAAAATCTTCTTTCTTTGACTTTACAATTGTGTCAATTTTAGCAGGGGTCACTAGCTTGATCATGATTTACCCCACCATGTTGGATTTACGAACTCATGGGGAAAACTTTACCAAGATTACAAGAACCTTTACAGAAAATAGTTGGTACTTAGACGTTTTTGCAAAGAATTTGATTGGTAGCTTTGATACAACAAAATATGGGGCTATCCCTATGATCTATGTTGGTCTATTTCCATTCTTACTTGCCTTTCTATTTTTCTTTGTCAAATCGATTCGGTTTCACGTGAAACTAGCATATTTGACCTTATTAGTCATTCTTATTGCAAGTTTCTATTTACAAGCTTTGGATTTATTCTGGCAGGGCATGCATGCTCCTAATATGTTTCTTCACCGTTATGCCTGGCTTTTTTCATTGACTATTTTGTTCATGGCGGCAGAGGCCCTCAATCGGTTAAAAGAAATCAATTGGCAACGACTCTGCCTAGCTGTTAGTTTGCTTAGTATTGGATTTGTTCTCACTTTTCTCTATCGCAAGCACTATCCTTTCTTGACAAGCAGTCATTATGTCTTGACACTAGAATTTCTTCTTGTATTTTTTACTGTGACACTTGCCTTTACAGTTCGTAAACTTTCTTATCCAATTTTTTCTGCTGTAATTCTTTTCTTCTGTCTGTTTGAAATCACTATAAACAGCTATTATCAGATGGATGGGATTGCAAATGAATGGGTATTTGCAGCTCGTTCTTCTTATCAAGGAAAGATTCCAGCAATTGATAAATTGACATCAAGTTTACAGAACGATCAAGAATTTTACCGAACAGAGATTCTCCAACCTCAAACAGGTAATGACAGCATGAAATATAATTTTAGAGGGATCTCCCAATTTTCATCTGTCAGAAATACAGATACCAGTTCGACCCTAGATAAACTCGGTTTTAAATCAGATGGAACCAACTTGAACTTGCGCTATCAAAACAATACATTACTAATGGATAGTCTCTTCGGGATCAAATACAATATTTCAGATAGGAATCCCCAAAAGTTTGCTTTTCATAAATTGGAAACGCAAGGAAATCAGACCTTGTATCAAAATGAAAAAGCTCTTTCACTAGCATTTCTAACAGCAAGTCCCTACAAAGATATCCAATTATCTAATCTAACCTTGGATAACCAAAAGAACTTTCTCAATCATCTAACGGGTCAATCGTTGACTTACTATCAGCGATTACATCCACTGAAAACTGGTGCAGACGATCCTTCTCAAGGACCTCAAAAGGCTAAAGTTGAAGCAGATAGTTTTCTGACTTATGCCAGTATCGAATATGAGCTCTACATTCAAAACGATAGTCAACTTTACGTGAACCTTCCTTCTTTAGAATTTGAGAATGAAGATTATACCGATGTGGAGATCATTACGAATGGCCAAGTCAACCGCTATACAACAGACAATGTATTTCCATTCTTTACCATTGGTCACTTTACAGCAGGAGAAACTGTTAAGGTTCGAATTGCCTTCCCTGAAAATTCTACAGTAACCTTCCAAAATCCAGAATTTTTTGCTCTGAACCTTCAAGCCTACCAGGAAGCCTTTGAAAGGTTGCACCAACAAGAAGTTCATGTGCAAACCAAAGGAAATACCGTTACTGCAGATTTTTCAGCAGACCACCATACAAGTCTCTTTTTCACCCTTCCTTATGATAAAGGGTGGACAGCGACGATCAATAATCAACCTGTCCCTATTCGAAGGGCTCAAAAAGGATTTATGGCTGTTGATGTCCCTAAAGGAAAAGGACAAGTTGTTCTACAGTTCGTTCCACATGGGTTAAAAGAAGGAACCATCGCTTTCCTACTCGGAATTCTTTCCTTCGCTTGCTACAATGCTATTCGAAATAAATCTCAATCCTCAAAAAATCAGTAAATTTGCATCATAAAGAGCCCCTTCAATTGGAAGGAGCTCTTATTTTATACAAAAAAAAGCATCCCTTAGGATGCTAGTTTAGCTCCGCCAGTAGGACTCGAACCTACGACATCATGATTAACAGTCATGCGCTACTACCAACTGAGCTATGGCGGAATGAGATATAGTCCGTACGGGATTCGAACCCGTGTTACCGCCGTGAAAAGGCGGTGTCTTAACCCCTTGACCAACGGACCATGTCATTAACAGAACATATCCCATTATACCATCGATTCAAAAATTGTCAAGCCTTTTTCTGTATTTTATTTAATAATTCTTCGACCCTTTTAACCTGTGTACGAGAGACAGGGCAAGTTGTCTCCTCTTCTAACATCAAGAGTCTCTTGCGACGATCAAAATTGACAATCATTCTTTGATTCACTAAATAAGACTGATTAGGACTGAAGAAATGATTGTCTACATCTTTTTCAAGTATATCCTTGATAGTCCCTAAAAATTCCTTTTGAAAATTCTTTCCAACAAGTCGCAATTTGTGGGAAACTCCAGTTGTTTCAATGTACAATATATCTCGATATGGAACTCGAATTTCCATATTTTTGAAACTATACTCAAAGAAATCAACGATATTTTTATTTTCAATCACATTCTTCTTCAAGTAAAGAATGCATTCTCGAATTTTTTCTTTAAACAAGTTTTCATTCAAGGTTTTTTCAATAAATTCAAGAGCTGATACCTTGTAACGATAAGTAATGGTAGCAAATTCTGATTTCGTCGTGATAAAAGCAATAATGGCAAAAGGATTGACCTCACGAATCATTTGAGCTGCCTTGATGCCAGCTTTTTCATCCCCTTTGATATCAATGTCAAGAAAGAAAAGCTGATGAAAATCACCATTGGTTAGATATTCCTTTAGTTCAGTTATTTTACTGGTGGAAACAATATTTAATCGTAGACCTTCCTCCTCAGCGATAGCTTTCACATGTTTCTCTACTCGAACTTGTTGAGAAATTTCGTCCTCTAGTAATACAATATTCATCTATCTTCCTTTCTCTCCAATAACTAAGCTTTGCGTAAATCTTCCATTGATCAACTCTGTCTCTAGAAAAATAGCAGCATATTCTCCAATAAGCTCTTTTACAATCGCAAGGCCCATTCCTCTACGATCTCCTTTAGTTGAAAACCCCTTTTCATAGAGCTTATTCCAATTAATCGGTTCATCAGAAATAGAGTTTTTTATGATTAGATGCACTCCATTTGGCATATTAAAAACCGCTATTTGAACTTCTTTTTCTTGACTCATTTTAGCTGCTTCAACAGCATTATTGACTAAAATTCCGACGGTTCGTACAAGATCCAATAATCTCATTGGAACCTTCTCAATAACGTCTTCTGTTTCAAAAGTTAGTTTGACACCCATTTCCTCTGCATAGATCCATCCCCTACTTAGGATGCTTCTCAAAGCAGAATCTCGAATATTTCCTAGATCAAACCCTGTATATTCTTCTTTTTGGAGTTGGCCGTAGCATTCCTCAAGAACATCTCTTTGAATTCGTTTAATATCCTCAATATTTTCTTCCTCAATCGCTAAATTTAAGGAAGTGATAATATTGCCAAAATCATGACGAAAACCTTTTAATTCTAAATAGAGGCCTTGAATTTTATTCATATACTGTTCCATTTGGCGCTGTTCAAATCTCTTTTGCTTCAACTCCATTTTCTTTTCATAACGATCTCGAACTGTCTTCATCTGAACCAAGGTTCCGATAAACATCAAGAAACAAATCGTTGCTACCATACTACCAAAACTATTGAAATGAGCAATATCACTTATCCAATGAGAAGCATTCAATACTATGGTTAAAATAAGATAACTAGCAATCAATTGCTGGACAAATTTCTTAAAAACCCGCTCTTTAAAATAGAGAAGATTCACTTCAAGAATCGTTAATACCTTCATAATTAAAATAAGCGAGATAATTCGGATAGTTAAAAAATAATAGTCAGAGTATTGGTGAATCATACTATCGCCAAAAACAGAAGAAGTGATTACAGATAAAAATGTATCTGTACTTTCAACTGCTAGATAAATGATGAATGAGTAAAGACCCGCTATCTGACGTTGAAGATTACAAATAAAATAGTAATAAAGATACAGAAATAGTGGCCATAGACACAACATTAGATAATCAATATTTAAATCAAAGTAATCTAAGAACATTGTAGTCACAAATACAACAATAATTCCTAATCCTAAAATAAAACTATGACTGTACTTGTTAAGCTTTTGATCAATTTTTAAAAAAGATAAAATAATTATAAAAACTGTTAATAATAAAACTAGCGTATTTAGAAACATCAGTTTCCTCTCTTACCAAAAATATTTCCAATTAATTCAGATAAATTATTCTTTCTCCGTATATCCCCTCCACAAATTTGCTGCAGTTCTTTTTCTGTAAGAACTTTAAATGACTTAGAAACTGTTGATGGATTGTTTTTCATAAAAAATCTCCTTATAATTTATTTGATCATTAAATTATTAAATTTAATATACATAAATTTTAGTAAAAAATCAAAGACTTTTTTAACATTTCCGCTATTTGGTTCATTTTTACAGCTATTTGGTATGAAAAATCTAGTTTTTGCAATTTTTTTATCCCATTTGTTTAGAAAAACTCTAGTTTTTTAAAAAACTAAGTAATAAAAAACGTGATTTGTATAAAAATCACGTTTTTTTATTTTGATCCCAGCAGGATTCGAACCTGCGACCGTTCGCTTAGAAGGCGAATGCTCTATCCAGCTGAGCTATGAGACCAGATGTCTTCTTATTCTATCAGAAAATAGAAGGAGCGTCAAGATTCATTTATGGTAGGGACTTCCCTGTTGAATCATAAATGCCCGATAGATTTGTTCGATTAAAACAAGCTTCATCAATTGATGGGGAAGGGTTAACTTTCCAAAACTCATAAGTAAATTCGCTCGTTTTTTAACAGCTGGAGACAAGCCTAGGCTCCCTCCAATCACGAAAGTAATTTCAGAATACCCTCGTACAGTCACCTCTTCTAAGGTTTGACTAAACTTCTCAGATGGAAATTGCTGCCCTTCAATCGCTAAAGCAATCACATACTCACGATCTCCAACTTTAGCTAAAATACGATTTCCTTCTTTTTCAAGGATTTGCTGATTTTCTAAGTCACTGGCCCGATCTGGAGTTTTCTCATCCAGCAATTCTACCATTTCTACCTTCGTAAATCGACTCAAGCGTTTAGTATATTCGGCAATCCCATCTTTTAAATACTTTTCTTTTAATTTTCCAACCGTTACAATCTTAATTTTCATATTCATATTCTAACACAAATAAACTTATACACAAGTCTTCAATAAATAGGCTTGAATCTATCTTACAAAAAATGGCTCTATACTCACGTTTTTCACACTTATACACAGTTTTCCACAACTTGTGGAAAAAAATTCCATTTTAAGTTATAATTAAGAAACCAGGTCTATACTTTTCCATAATTGGAACAAATAGGAGAAAACTATGAAACAACCATCAAATTTTCTAAAAAAAGCTTTGCAACTTTTGCTTGTTCTTGTCATTGGGTTTACTGGAGGAATCTTAGGAACCTTAACCTCTTTCCAGTTTACCAAAGGGAATTCTACAAATTCTAGCCAAGAAATAAAATCTACCATAGTCAATCGTGCTTATAAGAATACAACATCAACTAGTGAAGCCGTTGATAAGGTTAAAAATGCTGTTGTTTCTGTTATTACCTACGCTGAAACCTCTGAAAAAGGCTTCATCAATGGAGAAACAGATACTGATCCAGAAGTAGCTAGTGAAGGTTCAGGTGTTATCTATAAAAAAGATGGGAAAGACGCTTATGTAGTAACCAATGCTCACGTGTTAATGGGAGCAACAGAAGCAGATATTCTCTTTGCAGACGGAAATAAAGTTTCCGGAGAAGTTGTTGGTTCCGATACCTTCTCAGATATTGCGGTTGTCAAAATCAGTTCAGACAATGTTACGACAGTGGCTGAATTTGGAGATTCATCTAAGTTAACTGTCGGAGAGACCGCAATCGCTATTGGTAGTCCTTTGGGGACAAAATTTGCCAATTCCGTTACCCAAGGGATTGTCTCTAGTCTCGGACGTACTGTGAAGCTCAAATCAGAAGACGGTCAAAATGTATCTACAAAAGCCTTGCAAACAGACGCTGCCATCAACCCAGGGAATTCTGGTGGTCCCCTTATCAATATTCAGGGACAAGTCATCGGAATTACCTCAAGTAAAATCTCTTCAAATGGGCAAACTGCGGTTGAAGGAATGGGATTTGCTATTCCTGTAAATGATGTGCAAAATATTATTGAACATTTAGAAAAAGATGGTAAGGTCATTCGTCCAGCTCTTGGAATTACCATGATGGACCTGGCTAACCTATCCTCTTCTGATCTTAGCCAATTAGACATTCCAAGCAAACTCAAAGGTGGGGTTCTTGTCCGCTCAGTTGAAAATGATATGCCGGCATCCAAATATTTGCGTCGATTAGATATCATTACAAAAATCGATGATACAACCATTGAATCAACTGCGGATTTACAATCTGCCCTCTATTCTCATCAAATTGGTGATAAAATCAAAGTTATTTTCTATAGAGATGGTAAGCAAAAAACAGCGACCATTGAGCTGACAAAATCTACAGAAAATCTTGGAAATTAAGTAAATTTACAACAGTGTCAACACACCTTTACGAAATTGTAAAGGTGTGTTATTCTATATACATCATGGAAAAAATTGATATTATTGACGTAAAGCAAATACGAACCAATCCTTTTCAACCTCGTCAAACCTTTGTACAAGATAAATTAGAAGAACTCGCAGCTTCAATCAAAGAAAATGGATTAATCCAGCCCATTATTGTTCGAAAATCTCCGATTGTTGGTTATGAACTACTTGCTGGAGAAAGACGCTACCGAGCAGCTCAAATAGCTGGTTTCAAAGAAATCCCTGCGATTATAAGAGAATTATCAGATGATGACATGATCAAACAAGCCATTATCGAAAATTTACAAAGGGAAGATTTGAATCCAATTGAAGAGGCCGAATCCTACCAACATCTTATTGATAAAGGGGCTACCCATGAAGAAATTGCACAATTTATGGGAAAATCTCGTCCTTACATCAGCAACATGGTCCGTTTACTTCATCTCTCACCAGCTGTCAAAGAAGCCATCAAAAATGATCAAATTTCACAAGGACATGCCCGCATTTTAGTTCCTTTAAAAGAAGATCTACAAATCTATTGGTTAGAACGAACTCTGAAAGAAGGGCTAAGCGTTCGTAGTTTGGAAGAAAAGGTTGGTCAAAAAAAGAAAAAGCCAAGTAAAAAAGAGAAAGAACTCTTTTTAGCACAGGAAGAAAACAGATTAAAAAAAATGCTGGGAACCGAAGTAGAAATCCGTCTGACAAAACAAGAAAAAGGTAGTATTCATATTTCATTTAACAACCTTGATGAATACCAGCGAATTATTAACAGTCTCAAATGAGGCTGTTATTTTTTATAGAACAATTAACAGATTTATCCACTTCTTTAAAACTCCTTCTTACTTGTTATTCCTACTTTCTTCTCTCTTATCCCCAACTTGTGGAAAACTTCTACACACATTGGGGATAACTATTCACATATTGTGGAAAAAACTCTTTTTTATTCCCTTAGAACAAGTTGTGGAAAACTCCCTCCTTTTATGATAAAATAAGAAAAACATAGCAAGTAAAAATGAATAGGAGGGCGATAAGTGTCAAGAGAAGAAACATTCTGGAATCGTGTGATTGAATTAAGTAAAAAGACATTTAAAAAAGAAATCTTTGACTATTTTGTCCTTACTTCAAGACTCATCAAAGTCGATCAACAAGAAGCCATTATTTATTTAGATGCAGAAGTAAAGAAATTATTCTGGGAAGAGAATATGACAAAGGTGATTTTGACTGCTGGATTTGAAATTTATGCAGTAGAATTAACCATTTCCTATCAATTCAATCTTGAAGAAGAGGAAGAAGAAAAAGAGTTTATTCCCCTTTCAGAAACAACCAGAGACTATGCAGTGAGCCATGCTCCAATAGTAGATTTGCCTCCTATCCAAACAGGATTAAGAAAGAAATACACCTTTGATAATTTTGTAAGTGGAGACGGAAATCAATGGGCTTTGGCTGCCGCTTTAGCAGTTTCTGAAAACCTTGCTACCACTTATAATCCTTTATTTATCTATGGAGGACCCGGTTTAGGTAAAACGCATTTGCTCAACGCAATTGGGAATCAGATTATGGAAAACTACCCAAATGCTCGAGTAAAATACATCCCAGCAGAATCCTTTATCAATGAATTTTTAGAGCGTCTTCGCCTCAATGATATGGATACCTTTAAAAAAACCTATCGAAACTTGGATCTGCTCTTAATTGATGATATTCAATCGCTTGGAGGAAAAAAGGTTACAACTCAAGAAGAGTTCTTTAATACCTTTAATGCTCTTTATGGGGATAATAAGCAGATTGTCCTAACTAGCGATCGTAGTCCTGATCATTTAGATAGCTTAGAAGAACGTCTAGTCACGCGCTTTAAGTGGGGCTTGACGCAAAATATTACACCACCAGATTTTGAAACTCGAATCGCTATTTTGAGAAATAAAATCGAAGACCTGGACTTTACTTTCCCGGATGATACACTTGAATACCTAGCAGGTCAATTTGATTCTAACGTCCGAGACTTAGAGGGTGCGTTGAATGATATCTCTCTTGTGGCAAGAGTTAAAAAAATCAAAGATATTACAATAGATGTCGCAGCTGAAGCCATTCGAGCTCGTAAGAATGAAGCCTTACAAATTACGGTGATTCCTATTGAAAAGATTCAAACGGAAGTTGGAAAATTTTACAATGTCAGTGTCAATGAAATGAAAGGCTCTCGACGGGTTCAAAATATTGTCCTAGCTCGACAAGTAGCTATGTACCTCGCCCGCGAGATGACCGACAATAGTCTTCCTCGTATCGGTCGTGAATTTGGAGGAAAAGACCATACAACGGTCATGCATGCTTATGAAAAAATCAAAGGGATGATCGAAATTGATGACAATCTCAGACTCGAGATTCAAACCATCAAGAAAAAATTAAAGTAATCCCATGTGGACAATCCTAGAAAAACTTGCTTCTTTTTCCACATGTTGTAAACAAGGAACTTTTCAATTCCTGTCTGTCTTTAGACGAGTTTTCCACATGTTCCACACACTCTACTATTACTATTAACTTACTAATACTAAAATAATAAAAGGAGATCTCATGATCAATTTTTCTATTAACAAGGCTTATTTCCTACAAGCTTTAAATACGACAAAAAGAGCCATTAGTTCAAAAAATGCAATTCCAATTTTATCCACTATTAAGATTGATGTCACTTCTGAAGGGATTACTCTCATTGGATCAAATGGACAAATCTCAATCGAATACTTTATTTCTGTTAAAGATGAAAATGCAGGCCTTCTAGTAACGACACCAGGTGCTATTCTTTTAGAAGCAACTTTCTTTATCAATGTTGTGTCCAGTCTACCAGATGTCGTTTTGGATGTGAAAGAAATCGAACAAAAACAAATTGTATTAGTTAGTGGAAAATCAGAAATTACCCTTAAAGGAAAAGATGCAGAACAATATCCTCGCATTCAAGAAATTTCAGCCAGCAACCCTCTAACACTCCCAATTCAAACCTTGAAGAAAATCATTTCTGAGACAGCTTTTGCAGCAAGTACTCAGGAAAGTCGTCCGATTTTGACAGGAGTTCATTTTGTTCTTTCTGATCATAAGGAATTAAAAACGGTGGCAACGGATTCTCATCGAATGAGTCAAAAAAATATTACCCTTGAAAAAAATGGGGATAACTTTGATGTTGTGATTCCAAGCCGTTCTTTACGCGAATTAACGTCTGTCTTTTCAGATGAGATTGAACAGGTTGAAGTCTTCTTTGCCAATAATCAGATTTTATTTAGAAGTGACAATATCAGTTTCTATACACGCCTGTTAGAAGGAAACTATCCAGATACGGATCGCTTGATTCCAACAGAGTTTAATTCGGAAGTAACCTTTAAAGTTGCTCATCTTCGCCAAGCCATGGAACGGGCCCGCCTGTTGTCTAATGCTACTCAAAACGGTACTGTTAAATTAGAAATCGCTAGTGGGGTTGTTTCTGCCCACGTCAATTCTCCTGAAGTAGGGCGCGTGAATGAAGAAATTGATACAGAAGCAGTTTCGGGAGATGATTTAAACATCAGCTTTAATCCAACTTATTTGATTGACGCTTTGAAAGCCATTGAAAGTGAAAAAGTCGTCATTCGCTTTATCTCTGCAGTTCGTCCCTTTACATTGGTACCAGCAGAGGAATCTGAACGCTTCATTCAATTAATTACACCAGTTCGGACCAATTAAGGGCCAAAAGCTAGCATTGAACAGGCTAGCTTTTCGTCTTCTATGTTGATGAAAGGAAAATCCATGTATCAGGTCGGTGATTTTGTAGAAATGAAAAAACCCCATGCTTGTATCATCAAAGCAACAGGGAAAAAAGCCAATCGTTGGGAAATTCGGCGAGTAGGGGCAGATATTAAAATTCGTTGTAGCAATTGTGATCATATGGTCATGATGAGCCGTCATGATTTCGATCAAAAATTGAAAAAAGTATTGTAAAAGGTTCAGTCATCTAGGTGACTGAACCTTTTGTATTATTTTAATTCTTCAAATTTTCCATCTTTTACTTCTTTGAAGCCATTAGATTTAAAGGTTTTAAGTGTTGTCTTGTAGCCAATGTAATCAACATTTTGATTTTCTTGTGCAGCAATTAACTGATTTTCTTGTAATTCTTTTAAATCTGCCTTGGTATAATCAATCTTTGTTTTCTCAACAACATAGTCATCCTTATATTCTGCAGAGTGTGAGAATCCTTTGACATCTTTGAATTTTTTATCGTATTCATCAATAACTTCTTTTAATTGTTCTTTTGGCAGACCAGTTCCTTCGTAGTAAATAACACTTGTAGAATCTGTACTTAGAATTTTATCACCCTGATATTCAACAATGACACGAATGTCTGTTTTCTTATCTTGGTTAATTAATTGAAGGTAACCTTTTTTTGTACTTTGTCCACAAGCTCCCAGAAGAAAGAGGGTAAAGACTGCTAAAAGAGGCAGAAGGATCGATTTAATTGATAGTTTTTTCATGACGAAAACTCCTTTATTATTGTTGGTTTGATTATACCATATTCTTATGGAATTGGACAGGTGACTGTTAGTTTTAAGAGAGAGCATTTTTTCATCATCTTGTGCTTTGAATTATGTTATAATAAAAGGGATTGAAATGTGAACGGAGAAGAAGAAAAATGGCTTTAACAGCAGGTATCGTTGGTTTGCCAAACGTTGGTAAATCAACCCTATTTAACGCAATTACAAAAGCAGGAGCAGAGGCTGCAAATTATCCCTTTGCAACTATTGATCCAAACGTCGGGATGGTAGAAGTTCCAGATGAACGCCTCCAAAAATTGACGGAAATGATTACTCCTAAGAAAACAGTGCCAACAACCTTTGAATTCACAGATATTGCAGGGATTGTAAAAGGTGCGTCAAAAGGAGAAGGTCTCGGTAATAAATTCTTGGCCAACATCCGTGAAGTAGATGCCATCGTCCATGTGGTTCGTGCCTTTGATGATGAAAATGTCATGCGGGAGCAAGGCCGTGAAGATGCCTTTGTCGATCCACTAGCAGATATTGATACCATCAACCTAGAGTTGATTTTGGCTGACCTAGAATCTGTGAATAAACGCTATGCGCGTGTGGAAAAGATGGCCCGTACGCAAAAGGACAAGGATTCCGTTGCAGAATTTAATGTCCTCCAAAAGATTAAGCCAGTTCTGGAAGATGGGAAGTCAGCTCGTACCATCGAATTCACAGACGAAGAACAAAAAGTTGTCAAAGGTCTCTTCCTCTTGACCACTAAACCAGTTCTGTATGTAGCGAATGTGGATGAAGATGTGGTTGGAGACCCAGAATCGATCGATTATGTGAAGCAAATTCGTGAATTCGCAGAAACAGAAAATGCAGAAGTAGTAGTGATTTCTGCGCGTGCGGAGGAAGAAATCTCAGAGTTAGACGATGAAGATAAAAAAGAATTTCTTGAAGCCATTGGTTTGACAGAATCAGGTGTGGATAAGTTGACGCGTGCAGCTTATCACTTGCTCGGACTTGGTACTTATTTTACAGCTGGAGAAAAAGAAGTTCGCGCTTGGACTTTTAAACGTGGTATGAAAGCTCCACAAGCAGCTGGAATCATCCACTCTGACTTTGAAAAAGGATTTATCCGTGCTGTGACCATGTCTTATGATGATTTGGTCAAATACGGATCTGAAAAGGCTGTAAAAGAAGCAGGACGCTTGCGAGAAGAAGGAAAAGAATATGTCGTTCAAGATGGCGACATCATGGAATTCCGCTTCAATGTATAAAGAAAACAAGTAAATAACCAAAAGGTTGGAAAAAAATTCCAACCCTTTTGGCTTTTGAAAGGGAAAGTAAATGACAAAATTAATTGTCGGATTGGGAAATCCGGGAGATAAATATGTGGAAACCAAACATAATGTAGGCTTTATGTTAGTGGATCAGTTGGCGAAGTCTCTCAACCTCACCTTTTCACATGATAAGATTTTTCAAGCAGATGTGACCTCCACCTTTATAGATGGAGAAAAGGTCTTTTTGGTCAAGCCAACCACTTTTATGAATGAGAGTGGCAAGGCCGTGCATGCACTTTTGACCTATTATGGCCTAGAGGTGGAAGATTTGGTCGTTATTTATGACGATCTGGATATGGAAGTCGGCAAGATTCGCCTTCGGGCCAAAGGATCAGCTGGAGGCCACAACGGAATCAAGTCGATTATCAACCATATTGGAACTCAGACCTTTAATCGCATCAAGATTGGAATTGGAAGACCCAAGCATGGTATGTCAGTAGTCCACCATGTCTTAGGGAAATTCGATCAGGATGATTATGCTACCATCCTCCTTGCTATCGACAAATCAGAGGAAGCTCTTCGCTTTTATTTAAAAGAAGGGCAGTTTGAAAAAACAATGCAACAATACAATGGATAAATATAAGACACTGGTTGATCTATTTCAACAGAATAAAGATATCAGAAAATGGCAACAAGACCAGCAAAAAAGAAGTCGCTCTCTTCTAATAGGACTGTCTTCGTCTACAAAAGCTATTACCATGGCGACAGTTGTCGAAGACGGACACAAGGTCTTGGTCTTGACCTCTTCCCAAAATGAAGCAGAACGGCTCGCAAGTGATTTATTGGGATTATTAGGCGAAGAAAAGGTCTATCTTTTCCTCGGAGATGACAATCCTTTGGCAGAGTTTGTCTTTGCTTCCCAGGAACGGGTCTTTTCTCGTCTGGAAGCTCTGGATTTTCTTTTAGCTCCAGAAAAAGAAGGGATCGTCATTGCCAATGTAAGTGGTAGTCGTTTGCTCTTACCTAATCCAAAGACTGTCAGCTCTATGATTCAGTCTTTCTCTGTTGGAGAAGAACGAAATCTGACAGAGTTGAAAGATACCCTCCTGGCCATGGGCTATCAAAAGGTTTCACAGGTAAGCCAACAGGGAGAGTTTAGTCTTCGAGGGGATATTTTAGATCTTTTTGAAGCCAGTCAAGATTTCCCTTATCGACTAGAATTTTTTGGAGATGAGATTGATGGCATTCGGACTTTTTCTCCAGAGACTCAACGTTCACTAGAAAATCTAGATGCGGTAACAGTTCATCCAGTTAGTGATATGTTACTAACTAAAGATGATTTTTTAAGAGGACAGAAGAATCTAGAAAATCTGATTCAAAAAAGTCCTCATCCAGAGTTCAAATCCTATTTGACTGAAATTCTCACAGAAGCGCATCACCAGCGTCTGCATGCAGATAGTCGCAAATTTCTCTCTCTTTTTTATCAGCAAACCTACACTCTCTTTGATTACCTCCCCAAACATGCTCCTCTTTTTTTGGATGATTACCACAAAATCATGGATCAGGAGGCGCGGTTTGATGTAGAAGTTGCTAACCTTTTGACGGAGGACCTACAAAAGAGTCGCTCTTTCGCTGAAGCCCAGTATTTTGCGGACAATAGCGCGCTCTTACGTACTTATAAACCAGCCTCTTATTTTTCAAATTTCCAAAAAGGCTTGGGAAATCTGCGATTTGATGCCCTCTATTCTTTTAACCAATACCCCATGCAGGAATTCTTCAGTCAGTTTTCTCTTTTAAAAGATGAAATTGACCGTTTCCGTAAACAAGACTACACAGTCATTCTTCAGGTGACGAGTAAACAAGGCCTCCACCAGTTACAAGAGCACTTGAGAGATTATGGGATTGACCTGGATTATCTTGCACCTAATCAGCTTCATCCAGGACAGAGCCAGTTGGTTATCGGTGGGTTGGCGCGTGGCTTCCACTTTGTGGATGAGAAGATTGTCCTGATTACAGAGACAGAAATCTTCCAGAAAAAGATTAAACGAAAAATTCGTCGGCAAACCATTTCCAATGCGGAGCGGTTAAAAAACTACAATGAGTTGGAAAAGGGAGACTACGTTGTTCACCAGGTTCATGGAATTGGTCAGTATTTGGGACTAGAAACCATTGAAATTTCTGGTGTCCACCGAGACTATGTCTCCATCCAATATCAAAATGGGGACCGGATTTCCATCCCTGTGGATCAAATCCAAATGCTGTCCAAGTATGTGGCGAGTGATGGCAAACCTCCTAAAATCAACAAACTCAACGATGGTCGCTTCCAAAAAGCCAAACAAAAGGTCCGTCAGGAAGTAGAGGATATTGCAGATGATCTGATTCAACTCTATGCAGAGCGAAGCCAATTGCAAGGCTTTGCCTTTACTCCAGACGATGAGAACCAAGAAGCTTTTGACCAGGCCTTTCCCTATGTTGAAACAGATGATCAGATTCGCTCTATCCAAGAAATCAAGAAGGATATGGAATCTTCAAGCCCTATGGATCGCCTCTTGGTCGGAGACGTGGGATTTGGGAAGACAGAAGTTGCTATGCGAGCGGCCTTTAAAGCTGTCAAGGACCATAAACAAGTAGCTGTCTTAGTTCCGACAACGGTCCTAGCTCAACAGCATTATGCCAATTTCAAAGAACGCTTCGAGGCCTTTCCAGTAGAAGTCGATGTCTTGAGTCGTTTCCGGAGTCGTGCTGAGCAAAAAGAAACCTTGGAAAAACTAAAAAAAGGCCAGGTCGATATTTTGATTGGAACCCACCGTCTCTTATCTAAGGATGTGGAATTTGCGGATCTCGGTCTTATCGTGATTGATGAGGAGCAACGGTTCGGTGTCAAACACAAGGAAACTCTCAAGGAGTTAAAGAAAAAGGTCGATGTTTTAACCTTAACGGCAACGCCCATTCCTCGGACCCTTCACATGTCTATGTTGGGGATTCGGGATTTGTCCGTTATTGAAACCCCGCCGACCAATCGCTATCCCGTCCAAACTTATGTCTTAGAAACCAATCCAACCATCATTCGAGATGCTATTCGTCGGGAGATGGATCGGGGAGGTCAGGTCTATTATCTCTCCAACAAGGTAGACACCATTGAGCAAAAGGTTTCAGAGTTACAAGAATTGGTACCGGAAGCCTCTATTGGGTTTGTCCATGGACAGATGAGTGAAGTGCGGTTGGAAAACACCTTGATGGACTTCATTGAAGGTGAGTATGATATTTTAGTTACGACCACCATCATTGAAACAGGGGTGGATATCCCCAATGCCAATACCCTCTTTATTGAAAATGCCGACCATATGGGCTTGTCTACCCTTTACCAATTGCGAGGCCGGGTTGGACGAAGCAATCGCATTGCCTATGCTTATTTGATGTACCGGCCGGACAAAAACTTGACAGAAGTTTCTGAAAAGCGTCTTGAAGCTATTAAAGGATTCACTGAATTGGGATCTGGTTTTAAGATTGCTATGCGAGATTTGTCTATTCGAGGTGCCGGGAATATTTTAGGGGCTTCTCAATCTGGTTTTATCGATTCTGTCGGATTTGAAATGTATTCACAGTTACTCGAAGCTGCTATTGAGAAGAAACAAGGAAAAGAGAAAAAACGCCAAAAAGGAAATGCGGAGCTCAATCTTCAAATTGATGCCTACATTCCAAGTGATTATATCTCCGATGAACGTCAAAAAATTGAAATTTACAAACGCATTCGAGAAATACAAGTTCAAGAAGATTATGAACTCTTGCAAGACGAATTGATTGATCGATTCGGAGAATATCCTGATGTGGTAGCCTATCTCCTAGAAATAGGGTTTATCAAATCTTATCTGGATCAGATCTTTGTTAAAGTGGTTGATCGAAAAGACAATCAATTAACGGTGAAATTTGAGCCAATTACCAAGCAACTTTTCTTGACTCAAGATTATTTTGCTGCCTTATCAGCAACTAATTTAAAAGCTCGTATTGCAGAAAACCAAGGATTGATTGAATTAATCTTTGATGTGCGAAATAAAAAAGACTTCGAAATTTTAGAAGGCTTGCGACAATTTGGGGAAAAATTACTGACCATCAAGCAGGAAAAAATGGAAAAACAAGACTAGAAAGAAAGATTTTACTGGGCTCTTTCTAAAAAAATGGTACAATAATACATTAGAGGTGATACGATGAGATTAGATAAATATTTAAAAGTTTCCCGCATTATCAAAAGACGCCCTGTAGCTAAAGAAGTAGCCGATAAGGGGCGGATCAAAGTCAATGGGGTCCTAGCAAAAAGTTCAACCGATTTGAAGGTAAATGACGAAGTTGAAGTTCGCTTTGGAAATAAGCTCTTGACAGTAAAAGTGTTGGAAATGTTAGATAGTACTAAAAAAGAAGATGCGTCTAAAATGTATGAAATCATTCGTGAAACAAGGATAGAAGAAGATGCCTAAAAATATTGTACAAATGAATAATCGGTATATTCAAGACGAACATCAGCGTCGGAAATACCAGAATGAGGAGCGAAAAAAACAGAATCGTTTTATGGGTTGGGTTCTCATTTTAATTATTTTATTGTTTATCCTTCCAACCTATAATCTGGCTCAGAGTTACCAGACGCTTCAAAAACGCAAACAACAGTACGTTCAATTGCAAGAACAATATCAGCAAACCCTTGAGGAAGAAGAATATCAAAAGGATATCGTAGAGAAATTAAAGGATGACGAATACGCTGCAAAATATGCACGCGCAAAATATTCCTTCTCTAAAGATGGCGAATATATTTATACGATACCTAATTTATTACCGAAATAATGGAAAATATTGTAAAAACCGTTCAACAATTTCTAGAATATTCTGATACAAAATTAGAAGAGTTAGCTAAAAAAAATCAAGCCTTAAAATTGCAAGAAGAAACTCAGGAAAGGAGCAAGGATGAATAAGTTAGTTTATTGGATGATTTTTCCTACTTTCTTAGTCACCCAACCCTTATCTGATTCATCCCAAGTCCAAGTTCCACTGACTGCTGATTCTTCATACACTAGTCAAATAGGGACTCAGGATCATTTCTTTGTCTCCATACCGTCCAATCCGAATGTTTATCAGCCAATCGTGACCTATTCGGATCCAGAATTGCGTCAAAAAGCTGGGGAAATCAAGCCAGATACTCCCTTTACTGTTGATCAATTGTTTGTGAACGACCAAGGGAAATCTGTTTTTAAATTATCGAATAAACAGTATGTAGTAGCTGATCAAGATCAAATTTACGAAGATTCGATTTTGGAATTAACAGAAGAAAAAAAGACCATGTGGCTGACATCCTCTTTTACAGTTTATGATCAACCCTTGGTAAATGGCGCAAAAAGCAAAAAAACAAGTCTGACTCCCTATAGTAAGGTTGAAATCACCAAGACTGCCAAAACTTTAAAAGGGACCTACCTAGAAATTTCTGGCCAGGGATGGATTGCAAAAGATGAACTTTCTGCTACAGATAATCGGATGGAAAAAGTCCAAGAGATTCTCAATCAGAAGTACAACAAAGACGGAATTGCAGTTTACGTGAAGCAGGTGGATACTGGAAAGACTGCTGGGATACATGAAGACCAGGAAATGTATTCTGCTAGTATAGCCAAGCTCTTGTATTTGTACTATACTCAAAAAGAGATAAATGAGAACCATGTAGATATTCAGACTCCTTTAAAATATATAAAAGAAGTCAATGATTATCCAGGAGCTTATGAACCGGAAGGCAGTGGAAGTATTTCAAAAACACCGGATGATAAAGAATATACCGTCGCTGATTTGATTAACCGGGTGGCCAAAGAATCTGATAATGTTGCGCAAAACATTTTAGGGTATTATGTAACGCACCAATCAGACAAAGAATTTCAAAAGGTGACCAATAAGATTGCAGGAAAAACGTGGAATGTAGAAACTAGAATGGCATCTCCAAAAATGGCGGGGAATGTCATGGAAGCTATCTACCAACAAAATGGTGGAATCATTGATGCTCTGTCAGAGACTCGCTTTGATGATCAACGAATTTCAAAAGATATCCCTGTCAAGGTTGCTCACAAGATTGGAGATGCCTATGATTTTCGTCATGATGTCGCCATTGTTTATACAGATTCACCATTTATTTTAGCTATTTTTACGGATCACTCTGATTACGAGACTATCTCAGCAATTGCCAAAGATATTTATGAGGTCTTACAGTAATGAAAGAAAAATTTCTTCAGTTCTGTCAAAAGGAGGGGCTTTTTGAATCTCATCAAAAAGTCCTTTTGGCTTTATCAGGAGGGGTGGACTCTATGACCTTACTGGATTGGCTCTATCATTATCGGCACCAATTAGGAATTGACCTCGTCCTTGCTCATGTCAATCATCACCAACGAATTGAAGCTGACCAAGAAGAAAGAGGAATTCGAGCAATAGCTGAAGCAAAACATCTACCACTGAAGGTTGCTCATTTCTCTGGTCCTTTTTCTGAAAGCAGAGCTAGACAATTCCGCTATGATTTCTTTGAAAAAGTTATGAACGAAGAAGCTTGTAGCGCCCTCGTCACCGCTCATCATATGGATGATCAGGCAGAAACGATTTTGATGCGTCTGATTCGTGGAAGTCGTCCGCGGCATTTAAAAGGTATTTCTTTAAAACAACCATTTGGACAGGGTGTGTTGATTCGTCCCCTCTTACATTTCAAAAAAAAGGATTTTCCAGAAATTTTTCATTTTGAGGATAAGAGCAACCGGTCTTTGGACTATTTCCGTAACCGTATCCGCCATCGTTTTCTCCCACTCTTTGAAAAAGAAAATCCTCAAGTAACGAGTGCTTTGGTCAACTTAGGAGAGGATCTCAGTCATTGGCACCAGGCTTTAAAAGAGTTGACCAAAGATTTGAATCCACAAGATGTGACACAGTTTCAAAAGCAATCACCAGCTGTCCAGATTTATTTACTGGAAGAGTATCTAGCTAGTTTTCCAGATTTGCAATTGAGTCGGGCACAATTTGAACAATTACACAGAATAGTAGTGACCAAGTCCAATACGCAACAAGTTCTAAAGAATGGTTATGAACTTTACAAAGACTATCACTATTTTGAAATTCGGAAAATCAGTCGTAGGACGGATGACCGAATATCAGAAGATTTGTTACAATTTGGAACCATAAAGACAGTAGGTGCTTATCGCTTTTTATTTGGAGTGGAACCAAGCGATTCATATATGGAGGCTATCCCACTTCCAAACAACCATCCAGTTTCTCTTCGACCCCGTAAAAGGGGAGATCGTATTCTGATGAACGGTCACCATAGAAAAATTAGCAGATTGTTGATTAACCAAAAAATCCCTTTAGATCAACGAAACAATCTGGTGGTTTTAGAACAAGATAAACAAATACTGGCTATTCCTGAAATTGCGATCAGTGATTTGAGTAAGGAATTAAAAAATGGTATAATGAAGGATACAATTTATATCCAGAAAATAGATAGGTAAAAAAGATGTTAGAACAAGATATCAAAAAGATACTCATTTCCCACGATGAAATCGTGACTGCAGCACGTGAACTTGGTCAAAAACTGACAGAAGATTACCAAGGGAAAAATCCGATTTTAGTGGGGATTTTAAAAGGGTCAGTCCCATTTATGGCGGAATTGATCAAACATATTGATACGCATATTGAGTTGGATTTTATGCTAGTGTCTAGTTATCATGGTGGAACATCAAGCTCAGGTGTGATTAATATCATCAAAGATATGGACCAAGACATTAAGGGTCGAGATATTCTCTTTGTTGAAGATATCATTGATACTGGTAAAACTCTTAAGAGTTTGAAAGAATTATTTGAAGGACGTCAACCAGCATCTGTTAAAATTGCTACCTTGTTAGATAAACCTGAAGGACGCTTGGTTGAGATTGAAGCAGATTACACTTGCTTTACCATTCCAAACGAGTTTGTTGTGGGCTATGGTTTAGACTACGATGAAAACTATCGAAACCTTCCTTATATCGGAGTGTTGAAAGAAGAAGTGTATTCAAAATAGAGGAAACTAGATGAAAAATAACAAAAACAATGGTTTTGTTCGAAATCCTTTTCTGTATCTATTGATTATTGTAGCTGCTGTTACAGGTTTTCAATATTTCTTTGCTGGAAATAGTATCGGACAAAGTCAGCAAATCAATTATACAGAATTGGTAAAAGAGCTTAAATCAGACAACGTCAAGGAAATTAGCTATCAGCCAAACGGTAGTGTCATTGAAATTTTCGGTACCTATAACAAAGCAAAAACCAGCAAGGATGATACAGGAGTTCAATTTTTTACTCCAAGTCCAAGTAAGGTGACTCGCTTCACGAGTGTGATCTTACCGTCTGATTTGACTGTTCAAGAATTACAAAACTTAGCATCCGAACATAAGGCTGACATCACTATTAAACGGGAAAGCTCAAGTGGAATGTGGATTACCATTCTGACTTCAATCGTTCCCTTTGTGATTGTCATGTTCTTCTTCTTCTCTATGATGAATCAAGGTGGTGGCGGTGGCGCCCGCGGTGCTATGAATTTCGGCCGTAACAAAGCGCGTGCTACCAATAAAGAAGATATCAAGGTTCGTTTTTCAGATGTAGCAGGGGCTGAAGAAGAAAAACAAGAACTCGTTGAAGTGGTTGAATTCTTAAAAGATCCAAAACGCTTTACAAAATTGGGTGCCCGTATCCCAGCAGGTGTTCTTCTTGAAGGCCCTCCGGGAACTGGTAAAACCCTTCTAGCAAAAGCAGTAGCAGGTGAAGCCGGAGTACCATTCTTCAGTATTTCAGGTTCTGACTTCGTTGAAATGTTTGTCGGTGTCGGTGCAAGCCGGGTTCGTTCTCTATTTGAAGATGCCAAAAAAGCAGCACCAGCCATTATCTTTATCGATGAGATCGATGCTGTTGGACGTCAACGGGGAGTTGGCCTTGGTGGGGGAAATGATGAACGGGAACAAACCCTCAACCAGCTCTTGATTGAGATGGATGGTTTTGAAGGAAACGAAGGCATCATCGTGATTGCAGCCACTAACCGTTCAGATGTTTTGGACCCAGCCCTCCTTCGTCCTGGGCGTTTTGACCGGAAGGTTTTAGTTGGTCGTCCAGATGTAAAAGGACGCGAAGCTATCTTGCGAGTCCATGCTAAAAACAAACCATTAGCCAAAGATGTAGACTTGAAACTAGTTGCCCAACAAACACCAGGATTTGTTGGTGCGGATCTTGAAAATGTTTTAAACGAAGCTGCTTTGGTAGCGGCTCGTCGCAATAAGAAGGTAATAGACGCCTCTGATATTGATGAAGCGGAAGATCGTGTGATTGCTGGTCCTTCTAAGAAAGACCGAACAGTTTCTCAAAAGGAACGCGAATTGGTTGCTTACCATGAGGCAGGGCATACCATTGTTGGTTTAGTCCTATCTAATGCTCGTGTTGTTCACAAGGTGACCATCGTTCCACGTGGACGTGCTGGTGGCTATATGATTGCTCTTCCAAAAGAAGACCAAATGCTTCTTTCTAAAGAAGATATGAAAGAACAATTGGCTGGATTGATGGGGGGACGTGTTGCAGAAGAAATTATCTTCAACGTTCAAACCACAGGAGCTTCTAATGACTTTGAGCAAGCGACCCAAATGGCGCGTGCTATGGTAACGGAATATGGAATGAGTGAAAAACTTGGTCCAGTTCAATACGAAGGCAACCATGCTATGTTTGGAGCTCAAACGTCTCAAAAATTCATTTCAGAACAAACAGCATATGAAATTGATGAAGAAGTAAGAAGTCTTTTGAATGAAGCTCGCAATAAAGCAGCTGAAATCATCCAGAACAATCGTGAAACCCACAAGTTGATTGCAGAAGCCTTGTTGAAATACGAAACTTTGGATAGTGTTCAAATCAAGTCATTGTATGAAACAGGTAAAATGCCAGAAGATACTGATTTAGAATTGGAAAAAGAATCTAAACCATTATCTTATGAAGAAATTAAATCTAAAATGGAAGAAAATAAGTAATAAACTTTATAGTCTTCTAAAAACTTTCCTTCGGTGAGATCGGACGTCAGCGAACTTCTAAGAAGTTCCATGACTAATTATTGAGCCTAAGGTCTCAATAATTCCGAGTGCCTGAAACTATTACGTTTCAGGCATTTTTCTCACGGCGGAAAAGTTTTTAATCTTCCAAAATGACTAAAAATAAAAGTAATTTTTTGAAAAGCATCTTGATTTTTTTTATGTAAAACAATAGTTTGACTACATTCAAGGGAGCCGAAAATTTCGGCTCTTTTTTTTAAAAAAAGTGTTGACAGATGAAAATGAACTGATATAATAGATTACGTTGTAAAAATGGTCCGTTGGTCAAGGGGTTAAGACACCGCCTTTTCACGGCGGTAACACGGGTTCGAATCCCGTACGGACTATCGCAAAAAGTTGTTACATTCGTAGCAACTTTTTTTGTTTAATAAAACCATTATTCTGACATTCTTATCAAAATAATGACCGATTAGAGTTAGAAAAGATCCCAAATAGAAAATAAGCCCAAATAAATCCAAACCTCCTTTAAAATGAAGACAAGTTAGAAAGGAGGTCCAATGAACTTTAAAAAATCATATGAAAAAGTAAAATGGATTGTATGGAAATGTGAAAAGGAATTTTATATTCATCTTTGGGATCACGCAGATTGGGAGCAAGAAGGTAGACTGGTCTTATACGAGCTACAAATAAGTAATCCTGAAGTAGAAGAAAATGAAGAAATTTTATTAACCTACTTCAAAACAAAGTTTCGCAATCATATAAAAGATAAAGTTAGAAAACAAGAGAGTGATAAAAGGAAGTTAAATAAGGTACCTTATACAGAGATTGGAGAAATTAGTCATCGACTTCGATCAAAAGAACTCTTTTTGGATGAACTAGTCCTGTTAAGAGGAGCACTAAAGGAATTCCGAGAAAACCTAACCGATCAAGAAAAAGAGGACTATGATAAACTTCTGATGAATCAACGTTTTTCAGGAAGAGCAAAAATGCGGAGAAGACTCCAAGAATACTTGAAAGATTTCAAGGATCATCATTTATGAAAAAGGATGTAAAGAAGCATCCTTTTTTCATAAAAAATAAAAATTTAAAAAAATAGAAAAAAGATATTGACAAGTTTTCATGGTCGTGATATACTAATATAGTTGTCGCGCGAGAGCGACAAAGACCTTTGAAAACTGAACAAGACGAACCAATGTGCAGGGCGCTACAACTGAAGTTGTAGT
>NZ_JAJTNQ010000003.1:0-198399 GCF_021341835.1 Streptococcus sp. XMC
GGTCAAAGGCCAAGGCTGAGATCACACCCTCTTTGGTGCTCAATTTTTCTAAATAGTTGCGTTTTTGTTCTGTTAATACCATCTTATACCTCTTTTACAATTATATTCTGATACAAATCATCGTAGTGGGCCATATTGACATGCCCTGTCATCTTTTCTTGGGCATTTAGCATCCCTAAGACCATAGCATGGGTCAAGAGGGCCGCGTCATCTTTTCCGCTACTGAGGGCGGCAGAGATCCCAGCCACGGTTGAATCTCCAGATCCCACTGGATTGACCACTTCTATTTTTGGAATATCGACCTTATAGAAGCTGTCCCCATGTTTGGCAAAGGCACCATCTCCACCTAAGGAGACGATAATCCATTCGATTCCTTCAAACAGTGGGTCTTTCAAAACTTCTTTTAAGTCCTCAAAATCCGCTGAAACATCCCGTCCTAAGAGTTGAGATAATTCTTCGCGATTGGGTTTAATCACCGTTGGTTTGAATGGTGAGTGAAGGACCGCTTCTAAAGATTTGCCTGATGAATCAAGTACAACCTTGCGTCCTGCTTCTTTTGCAATCTCAATTAGGCTCGCATAATAGTCCACTGGTAGCCCTGTAGGAAGACTCCCCGAAATAGCAATCACATCTGATGTCGGCATGAGAAGTTTGAAATGATGAAGAAATCCCAAGGCTTCCGTCCGAAGTATTTCTGGACCCGCTTCTAAGATTTCTGTTTGATTTCCTTCATGTAAGATGGCGATACAGTTTCGTGTATCACCCAGAATATCATAAAAGAAAGATTGAACATCTCGTGGAAGATGGGTCTTGATGAATTGACCATTGGTCCCCCCAACAAAACCTGTTGCTCCAACTGTTTCACCGCTCTCAGCTAAGACACGGGTGACATTCAACCCTTTACCACCTGCTGTTTTAGAAACTTCCGACACACGGTTAACGGTATCCAACTTCAATTCTTCCAAGGGATAAGAAATATCAATGGACGGATTCAAGGTGACAGTTAAGATCATAATCCTACCTCTTAGTCGTGGTACTCACCACGATCCCATTTTTCAAGGAATTCTGTAAAGAAGTCTGCATCCTCTTGGTGCTCATTATGAGTCTCCAAATGTTGAATCTTGGCAATCAATTTCTTGTTTTCTTCACTTGGTTTGTATTCAGCATGGATGAAAGCTTCAATGATATCACACATGAGCAATTCACCGGTTACTTTCCCACCAAAACCAATGACATTAGCATTGAGTTCTTCTTTTGCATAAAGAGCCGTTGTCATGTCGCGTACCAAGGCTGAACGAATTCCAGGAACCTTGTTAACAGCGTTGTTAATTCCAACACCAGTACCACAGATACATACTCCAAGATCAGCTTGACCACTAGCGACTGCTTCTCCGACTTTTTTCCCAAAAATTGGGTAGTGGGTACGCGCGTGGTCATATGTTCCGAAGTCAAGAACTTCATAACCTTTTGATTTCAAAAATTCAGAAACAGCCATTTTTTCAGTTGTAACAATATGGTCACATCCAATTGCAATTTTCATTCGTTTACTCCTCCCCTTAGCACATCTTGTTGAGCATATCGACACGGATTTGGTGGCGACCGCCGTCATACTTACCGTTTACAAAACCTTTGGCAATATTCTTCGCCAATTGATCACCCACGATTTGAGCCCCCATGGTGATCATGCGAGAATTGTTGTGGCCACGAGTCATGTAAGCGGAACGCTCATCTGAAACCTCTGCGGCAACCATTCCTTTAATTTTAGTTGCGACCATAAATGGACCAGCTCCGTAAGCGTCAATAACAATACCCAAATTATCTTCTGCTTGTTTCACCTCTTTTGCAACAGCTAAGGTCACATCGACAAAGTCTTGCCCTTCTTCTGTCACGTCCACGACTTGGAAACCTTCTGCTTCCAAATATTCTTTGACTACTTCTTTTAAGCGAATACCTGCTGCATCCGCACCAACTACAATTGCCATATGCTTCTCCTTTTTGCATTTCCGTCAACAAAGAAAGTTCTCCTCTTTCTTCATTCGACTTCGTTTTGTTATTCACAAACATAGTATAGCGCTAATTTTGTTTGTTGCCAACTATTTTTTGTTTATTTTTTTCATTTTTCTTTATTTTTTTTTTATTTTTTAGCCCTAAATTGTTTGTAATAAACAAAAAAAGAGAATCGCTCTCTCTTTTCAGTTTATTATTTATACAATCACACGTGTATATTCCTCTAATTCTTCATGTGCTTTCTCAGATGCATCGTCCGTTATCCCGCAGTTACTTTTTTCAAAGAACAGATAGAGGTAAAGTCTTCCTTACCAATCTTGGAGGAGTCAATCAGTAGGTAAGCTTCGGAAGAACGTTCTAAAGCTAACTTTTGCGTATAGGCTTCTTCAAAAGAAGAGGTCAGAACCCGTCCATCCACAATGCCATTCCCACTAAAAAACATCTTGTGGAAGTACATTCTTTCCATGAGAGTGTTCGTTATCTCGCCGACAAAAGCTTGACTTGTTTCTCGGAGTTCTCCTCCCAAGAGGATTACCTTAAAGGTATCACTTTTTTTCTTTAACAATTCTTGAAAAATCGGTAGACAATTTGTCACCACACGCAGTTCCTTATTATTAATGGCTTCGGAAAGAACCTCAACAGAGGTCCCCGGCCCAAGGAAAATACTCTCACCTTCTTTTATCAGCTCGCTAGCTTTCTTCGCTACTTCACGCTTAGCCAGAATATTCTTTAGCAACTTCTCTTCATGGGGCAGTTCCCGTGAAGGGAGGAATTGGTTACTTTTGGCTCCATTTCGAACCCGAATAAGGAGACCTTGCTTTTCCAATTCAATCAAATCCCGACGGACCGTCATATCCGACACCTGCATACTTTCCATGATGTCTTGAACATAAACGGTTCCAGCCTTATTGACCAGATTGATAATCTCATTCAGTCTTTCCTGTTTTCTCATTTCCTACCTACTTGCTTCATTTTTGTTTATTATAACCTTAAATTGTCAGAATCGCAATCATTTTTTGTTTACAATAAACACTTTTCCAAATAAGAGAACCAAAAAAAGGCTTATCCTTGCGGATAAACCTCTGGTTAATAACGTTTCAAGCAAGATTAAGCTTTGTTTTCGCTACCAAATACGTCGATACGTTCTTCAACTGAAGCTGTGATTGCTTCGAATCCTGGTTTCAAGAATTTACGTGGGTCGAAGAGTTTCTTCTTGTCGTATTCTGCTTCGTTTGCATCGTATTCACGTACAAATTGACGAGTTGCGTTAGCGAATGCGATTTGGCATTCAGTGTTAACGTTAACTTTCGCAACACCAAGTTTGATAGCTTCTTGGATTTGCTCATCAGGGATACCTGAACCACCGTGCAATACGATTGGAAATCCTGGAAGAGCTTCTGTCAATTTCTTCAAGTGATCAAGGTCAAGACCTTCCCAGTTTGCTGGGTATGGACCGTGGATGTTACCAATACCTGCTGCCAAGAAGTCGATTCCTGTAGCAACCATTGCTTTAGCATCTTCGATTGGTGCCAATTCACCTTTACCAACGATACCGTCTTCTTCACCACCGATTGTACCAACTTCAGCCTCAACTGAGATACCTTTAGCGTGAGCTTTTTCTACAACTTCTTTCGCCAATTTAAGGTTTTCTTCAACTGGAAGGTGTGATCCGTCGAACATGATTGAAGTGTAACCAACTTCGATACACTCAAGAGCATCTTCGTAGTGACCATGGTCAAGGTGGATTGCAACTGGTACAGTGATACCCATTGCTTCAACAAGGTTAGCGATCATGTTGCGAGCTACTTTGTAACCACCCATGTATTTAGCAGCACCCATAGAAGTTTGGATCAAAACTGGAGCTTTTTTAGCTTCTGCTGCACGCAAGATAGCTTGAGTCCACTCAAGGTTGTTTGTGTTAAATCCACCAACTGCGTAACCATTGTCACGAGCTGCTTGGACAAATTTTTCTGCTGAAACGATTGCCATTAGTAGTAGGCCTCCTCTATTTTTTTGTGGTTAAACCACTTACATTGTTTATTTTATCACTTTTTCATTGAAAATGCTAGCTTTTCCTGAGCCTTTAAAGCGTTTTCTTCTCTTTCAAGCAATCTTTCTCCTAAATGAACAAGAAAAAAGACAGCCGAAGCTGTCTTGATCATCCGATGCGGAGAGAGGGACTTGAACCCTCACGACCTAAAGCGGTCACAGGATCCTTAGTCCTGCGCGTCTGCCAATTCCGCCATCCCCGCGATTGAGTACCTTACTAGTATATCAATCTTCTACTTTCTTGTCAAGATTTTTTTCAAACTTTTTTCAAAGGTTGTCATTTCTTCACAAAAAAGGAGCAGGTCGAAGGACCTGCTCCCTTGATTTTTATTTGCTATCGTGATTCTCAACGGCCGCTGTAATAAAGGCTGTATACAGACCTTCAGGACGGTTTGGACGGCTTGACAATTCTGGATGGTATTGGCAAGCGACAAAGAATTTGTTCTCTGGGATTTCAACGATTTCGACCAAACGGTTGTCTGGTGAAACACCTGAGAAGACAAAACCTGCTTCTTCGAACTGTTCACGGAAAGCATTGTTAAACTCATAACGGTGACGGTGGCGACGTTGTACCACTTCTTGATGGTCATAGGCAGCAGCTGCTTTTGATCCCCGTTTGAGTTTCGATGGGTACAGTCCTAAACGAAGGGTACCTCCCATGTCTTCCACATTGATTTGGTCCCGCATGATATCGATAATTGGATACTTAGTTTCTGGATCCAATTCGGATGAATTGGCCCCTTCCAAGCCTAAAACGTGACGGGCAAACTCAATACAGGTCAACTGCATCCCCAGACAGACACCCAGCATTGGTACATCATTTTCGCGCGCATACCGAATCGCTTGAATCTTACCCTCAGTACCACGTTGACCAAAACCACCTGGGACGATAATCCCATCAGCGTCAGATAGGAGTTCCGCTACATTCTCAGCTGTCACGTCATTAGCATTGACCCAATTGATCTTCACTTCGGCATCATTGGCGTATCCAGAGTGCTTCAAGGCCTCAACAACAGAAATGTAGGCATCTTGCAATTCTACGTATTTACCAACAAGTGCAATCTTGACTTGTTTTTTGAGGTTCATAACCTTATCAACCATAGCTGACCATTCGGTCATATCTGCTGCTGGTGCATCAATCTTCAAATGATCGCAAACGATTTGGTCCATATTTTGAGCCTGCAAGTTCAATGGAATTTGGTACAAGTGTTCTACATCAAGCGACTCAATGACAGCTTCTGGGGCTACATCACAGAATTGGGCTAGTTTGTTTTTAATACCTTGTCCAGCTGTCTTTTCTGTACGAATGACCAACATATTTGGCTGGATTCCCAAACCACGCAATTCTTTGACAGAGTGTTGCGTCGGCTTGGTTTTCATTTCACCAGCTGCCTTAAGATAAGGAAGCAAGGTTGTGTGGATGTACATGACATTTTCAGCCCCAACATCAGACTTCATTTGGCGAAGAGCTTCAAGGAAGGGAAGGGACTCAATGTCTCCAACGGTTCCACCAACCTCTGTGATGATGACATCTGAATCCGTCGTAGTTGCTGCACGCTTAATTTTTTCTTTCAAGGCATCTGTAATATGAGGAATGACCTGGACAGTTGCTCCAAGGTATTCTCCACGACGTTCCTTGCGAAGGACTTCACTGTAGATTTTACCAGTTGTCACATTTGAGTATTTATTCAGGTTGATATCGATGAAGCGTTCATAGTGACCAAGGTCCAAGTCTGTCTCTGCCCCATCATCTGTGACAAAGACTTCCCCGTGTTGATAAGGACTCATCGTCCCTGGATCGATATTGATATAGGGGTCAAATTTTTGAATGGTCACTTTCAATCCACGATTCTTGAGCAGGCGACCGAGACTCGCTGCGACAATCCCTTTCCCAATGGATGATACGACACCACCAGTGACAAAAATATATTTTGTTGACATATGCTTTCCTCTTCTTTTAATATGGTAGAGGCCATTCCCCTTTTCGGAAAAACAAAAATAGCCCCCTAATGATTAGGGAGCTCCGACCTCAAAATGAGGTGCCCGAACAATATCTTACTCCAAATATTCTTCTTTGTCAAATTGAAACTTTCATGAAAATGATTTTTATACACTTAAGTAGCTGGCTCCACGCCATTTCGTGTGACGATAAACTTCTCAAATTGAAGATCAGGCATGCAGGAAGCAAGATCCTTGTGGATCCGTTCCAGTGCTTCCAAGCGCATCTCTACAGAGGTCGCTCGGTTCCCCTGGATGATAAAGAGGGCATTGCGGGTAGTCTCCTCCATCTTATAGCGCTCACCATCTCTCACATCTAGCCAGGCCATAATACCCTCTTGATCTCGGTAGACCGGATCGGTTTCACTAACATGCTTTTCTGTTGATAAGATGGGCAAAAATGTATCCTCTCTTTGACTAATCGTAAACTCGATTGGTCCCTGGATTTTATCCAGATCATGCCCTCCAATGGCTAAAAAGGAACGGAGACATTCAACATTATAGATATCAATCACACTATTGATCGTCGGTAGGAAGCCTCGACTTTGGATATTCTTAATCAAAGCGAGAATAGTTGGCGGGTTCTTCTTGACACTACGCCCCACTTCCTTCAACAAGTCCATATAGCCTTGTACAACTGCCTCCTCTTTCACCGAGCTGAGATCACAATTTAAGGCCCAGGCTTCCATCTCCTCCTTTTTAGCTAGAAAAGTTGCAGACAAGGGAGCTTGTGGCTCCACCTGTTTGGCCACTCCAATCACCACCGTCTCAATCCCTAAATCCACCAAACTTTGATTCAGAATCCAGTCCATATTTCCTTCCTCCTTCTGCGCTAGGTCAGGCTTACACCCTCATTATACTCTTCCTTGAATCATCCTTCAAGTAAACAAAAAAACAAGGAAAAATTCCTTGTTTTTGGATTATTCTTCTTCTTCGTAAGACTCTTCTTCGTCACTTAGCTCAACTTCCTCATCCAACTCGTCTGGTGAGATTTCATTAATTTCAGCATCATAAGCTTCCACTTCATCCTTCTCATCTTCTGGGTTTTCATCATCGTAAGTAAGCGCTGGATCTGCTTCATAGACATCTTCGTCTTCTGGATCATCCGCATTGTAATCAATCGCGTCTTCATCTCCATCCATAAAGGCGTTGACACGTTTTTTCTTACGTTTCTTAGGCTCTTCATCTTCATCGGTTTCTTCAAGAGCGATGATTTCTTCATCTACCTCATCGATCGCATACCATGAGCGAAGTCCCCATTTGTTGTCTCCTAGTGGGATAAAGCTTCCGTCCACATTTAATTCTGTATAGAACAATGGAAGAGCTTCACGAATTTCACTGTTTGATTTTTCGAGGTAGTTTTGAATTTCATTGACCAGGTCATTGAAATACATTTCATGATCACGGCCACGTGACTCTAAGATTGCACGGGCTACTTCAATCATTGAAAGTTCACTTTTTTCTTGTCCAGCAAATACTTCTAATTCCAAGGTAGATCTCCTTCATTTTTATCTCAAGGCAACACTCTTTTTCATTAAAAAAGAGGATACCCCTAGAATACATCATTTATCGTTACACTCTATTGTACGATAATTTTCCCCTTTCGTCAAAGGAAAATTCCGCGCCAATAAGAAGAGAAAAGCCGGGACACATGGCCTCAGCTTTTCTTCTTATGACTTGTTTCCATCAAGATGGAAGATCGTCTTTTTTATTTTACTTTTGCAGTGCTTGTGATTACTTCAACAGCTTTCTTCACAGCGATGTCGTGTTTCAACATTTCTGGTGAAAGCAAGCTACGAACTTGTTCAACTGGCATGTTGTAGTCTGCTGCCAATTGTTCGATTTCTGCAGTTACTTCTTCGTCAGTTGCTTCGAAGCCTTCTGCTTTAGCAACTGCTTCTACGACAAGGTTTGTCTTAGTACGTGCTGCTGCATCTGCTTCATATTGTTTGTGAAGATCTTCTTGAGTTGTACCAGTGATTTGGAAGTACATGTCTGGAGAGATTCCTTGACGTTGCATGTTTCCAAGGAATTCATTGACAGCACGGTGTACTTCTTCGTGGATCATTTCTTCTGGAAGGTCAACGATTTCTGCGTTTTCTACTGCAAGGTCAATTGCTGCTGACTCAACTGCATCTTTGTAAGCTTCTTCTTTCGCTTCAGCCAACTCTTTGCGGTATTTTTCTTTCAATTCAGCAAGAGTTTCAACTTCTTCGTCGATGTCTTTTGCCAATTCATCGTCAAGAGCTGGTACTTCTTTTGCTTTTACTTCGTGGATGGTTGTCACGAATTTTGCTTCTTTACCTGCAAGGTCAGTTGCTTGGTAGTTTTCTGGGAAAGTTACGATGACATCAACTGTTTCACCAGCTGAGTGTCCAACCAATTGGTCTTCGAAACCTGGGATGAATTGACCTGAACCAAGTCCAAGTGAGAAGTTATCTCCTTTTCCTCCGTCAAACTCAACACCGTCAACAGAACCTACAAAGTCGATCACAACGGTATCACCTTCAGCTGCTGGTCCTTCTTTGATTACCAATTCGGCCAAGTTGTTGCGTTCGCGTTCGATACGTGCATCTACATCTTCATCTGTTACTTCTTTAGAAACTTCTACAGATACTTCAAGGTCTTTGTAAGCACCCAATTTTACTTCTGGTTTTGTAACAACATTTGCTGTCAATGTCCAATCTTGACCTTTTTCCATTGATACAACGTCAAAAGTTGGTTGAGCAACCACTTCAAGACCCGCTTCTTTTACTGCTGCTTCATAAGCTGCTGGAAGAAGATCGTTCAAAGCATCTTGATAAAGTGATTCTTCACCAAAACGTTGGTTAAAGATCGGACGTGGAAGGTGACCTTTACGGAATCCTGGTACGTTCAAGTTTTTCTTAACAGACTCAAACACGCGGTCTAAAGCTGGTTTAATTTGGTCTTGACTGATGGTAAAAGTCAATACTCCGCGGTTTGTTTCTTTGTTTTCAAATGATACAGACATTCTGTCTCTCCTTAAAATAATATAGTCATTCCTAATAATTTTACCATAAAACTTCGAAAATGCAAGTTTTTGGGCATCTTGGTTTTGTGGAAACTGCTTCTTTTTAGAGGAATTTTATAGTGGTTTATGAAGACCAAAAGATTAAAAATCTCTTTTCTATCTCAAAAATTGTCCCGGAATAAAAAAACTAGTCCGTGCCTGAACTAGTTTCCTTCCTATTAGGACTTCCGAAGCGGATCTTCTTGGTAAGTAGCACGCGCCCCACCGATCAACTTTGGACGACTGGCTAGAGCCGTCACATGAGCACCACCCAGTTCTTTCAAGACAGGTCGAACGGGTACTTGCACATGCTTGACATGCATCCCGATAGAAGTATCCCCGATATCCAAACCAGCCTGGGCTGTGATGTATTCCACTTCGACAGGGTCTTTCATATAACCGAAAGCAGCCAACTGACCGGCACCCCCCGCATGGAGGCTCGGCAGTACATTGACGATTTCTAAGTCTTTCTTCTCTGCTAGTTCACGTTCGACCACCAGAGCTCGGTTAAGATGCTCACATCCTTGGACAGCTAAGTAAATGCCTTTGGGAGTCAGTGTATCTAGGATGGTTTTCACAATGGCTTGCCCAATCTCCAGACTTGAGTTCTTCCCGATACTTGCACCAGCGACTTCACTGGTGGACAGGCCTAACACGAGGATTTGTCCCTGATGCAGATTGGACTTGGATATAAGATCCAGCAAGATCTCCTGGGTTTCTCTTTTTAATTGCTCTAACTCCATCCTCTAATTTCCCTTCTTTGGTAAGAAATGATACAGAGCATATCCCAGAGCCATCCCAACGAAGTTTTGAACCAGATTATGAGGAACCTCTTCAATGGCCGCTACCCAGGTATTTCCTAAAAAGAGTGCTGAAGCTAGGGCATAACCACCTACCATGATAACCGTTCCTAGAAGCAGACCGATGTAACGGGCTTTTCCTTTAAAACCAGCAAAGTAGCCTTGAGCTCCGTGGAACAAGAGACTAAAGAACATCCATTGAGGATAGCCAGAGAGGAGGTCCAAGAGAAAGGCACCAAGACCACCGACCACTGCTCCTTCTTTGCGCCCCAGATAAAAGGCGGTAAAGTAGACGCCTAGATCCAGCAAGGTCACCATCCCGGTCGGAGTTGGCAACTTGGTATAATAGCCTAGCACAACTGTCAAGGCGGTTAAAATGGCTAAATGCGCGATTACTTGGGTACGTTTATTGGTCATATTGAACTACTCCATATTGATCTGATTTTTGAATGGCTTGGTAGACGAACGCTTTTGAAGCCTTAACAGCTTCTAAGGTTGCCTTCCCTTGGACTAACTGGCTTGCAATACTAGAGGCAAAGGTACAACCAGCTCCTGTATTATTCTTTTCTAAAATGTCTTCTTCGAAGACCGTAAAGTCTTGGCCGTCATAAAAGACATCGATGGCTTTTTCCTTGTTAAGGCGGTTGCCCCCTTTGACCACGACAGTCGCTGCTCCCAATTCATGGAGCTTGCGCGCCGCCTCCTTCATATCGTCGAGCGATTGAATCTTGCTTTGAGTCAAGATCTCAGCTTCTGGTAAGTTTGGCGTGATGATGGTCACATAAGGGAAGAACTTGATCAATTCGTCTCGAAGGGCTGACACTTCCACGTCATGAGTTTCCTTGCAGACCAAGACAGGGTCTAGTACCACAGGAATCTCCGCATGGGCTTTGACATAGTCCAAGGCTAAGTCTGCCACTTCAACATTTGGCAAGAGGCCGAGTTTAATAGCAGAAAAAGGAACATCCTTGAGAGAGTGGAGCTGTTGAGCAAAGGTCGTCGGATCCACCGGAATCACTTCAAAACCATGCTCTGTCATAGCTGTCAAACAAGTCACCGCTACAAAGCCATGCTGTTTGTTGGTTGTATAGGTGGCCAGGTCAGCGTGAAGACCTCCCCCACTAAAAATATCATTTCCTGAAATAGCTAGAATCAATTCATTACTCATAACGGATCTCCTTTAAATATAAGCCATTTGGCGCTGCTGTAGGACCTGCTAGATTGCGGTCCTTCTTTTCTAAAATCAGATCGATCTGCTCGATCGGCATTCGTCCATTGCCAATCTTCAGCAAGGTCCCCACCATATTGCGGATTTGCTTGTAGAGAAAGCCATTGCCCGAAAAGGTAAAGAGAAGACGATGATTTGCCACGTCCTCGACCAAGCGAGCCTCTGTAATCATGCGAACCTTGTCTTCCACACTGGTACCCGAAGCTGTAAAACCGGTGAAATCATGGGTTCCCTCCAACTTTTGGATGGCTGCCTGCATCTTTTCCACATCCAAAGGATAAGGATAGTGGGTGGCATAGTGACGCATCATGGGATTCTTGGGACGACCATAATCCACGATAAATTCATAGGTCTTGCTGTGCTTCTGGTAGCGTGAATGAAAGTCCTCGGGCACTTGCTCCACCCGGATAAAGTCAATATCCTCTGGGGTTTGGGTATCGAGGGCAAAACGGAGCTTCTCCTCGTCCCGTGGCTGGGGGAGATCAAAGTGGATGATTTGCCCAAGGGCATGGACACCTGCATCCGTCCGGCCCGCTCCATGGATGGTCACAGGATTTCCTTGATTGAGACGCATCAAGGTCTTCTCGATTTCTTCTTGCACACTACGGGCATGCGGTTGTCGTTGGAAACCCGCAAATAGAGTTCCATCGTAAGAAATAGTTGCTTTGTATCGTGTCATGTTTTTATTTTATCAAGTTCATCCAAGCTGAACAAGGCGGAAAAGAGAGAACTGTCCGGGTACAGTTATTGAAACAAAAAAGAACCAAGCCTTTCCTTTTCCATCTCTGGAAAATAGAAAAACTTAGTTCAATCGGGGGGCTGATTAGTCTTCTTTAAGTCCTTTGAGACTCATGCCTGTCGCTCCTAAGATCGCTCCAAGCAAGGCCAAACCTAGGACAGATTCTTGTCCAGTCAGAGGAAGTTCTTTGTTTCCTTCCGTTACTTGTAGTATATCTTTCTCCGAGCGAGAGTTTTCTGGTTTCAGAGGTGAGATAAATGCTTGAAGCTCTTTGTTTCCTACCTCTGTGATTTCTGGAACAGCTTCACTGGTCAGCTCAGTTGCTACCAGTTGACGACTCTGATCAAGAGATGAAACCGTCACGAATTCACGTCGCAAACCTTTCACTCCTGCCTGGACTACTTTTCGTTCACCCTTGGCTAGTTCTGGATTAGTCCGTTCAACTCGTTCAAAGTCAACTTCTTTCTCTAGAATCTCTAAGCTTGGCTTATCGAGCACTAAGGCTTTCACACCATTGAATCCTTGAACCTTCGGTGTTTCTGGGGTAGAAGGAAGAACTTCCGCCTCCTTGGTGCCCACTTCCACAATCTCAGCAACAGCTTCTTTCGAAACTTCTGTTCCTACCACTTGGTGGCTCTTATCAAGAGCAGAGACCGCAACAAATTCACGATTCTGGCCTTTGACACCTGCTTGAACCACTTTTCGTTCACCCTTGGCCAAGTCTGGATTCGTACGTTCGACGACTTCAAAATCTAGTTCTTTTTCAACGATTTCCAAGCTTGGTTTGTCTTCTACCAAGGCTCTGACATCATTTTCTGCTTGACTTCCCACTTGGGTGATTGGTTTCAACTGGCTGAGAGCTTGCGTTAGGCTTGTCACTTGCTCATCTACCTTTTCTTGATGGGCACGACTGACAGTCCAGTTCAATGTATCCAAGACTTTTGCAAGAGCTGAACGAGATTCCTCTGTATAGATGGAAAGATCTGTTGGAACGCTTGCAAGGGCCGCACGAAGGGTTGTATAGTTAGCTTTGAAATAGTCTTTGTTATGGTTGGCAAATGCTTCCATGACCTGGAAGACTTCTTCTTCCTTGTATTCATTGGCTGGTTCATCTGCCCAAATTCCCAACATACTTCCGGACACTGGTAATTTTACATCAGGGTATTTGGTTGAAGCTAATTGTTCAAATGGAACGGTTTCTGAATGTTGGATAGCTTTATCGAGTGGATAGCTTTGATCTCCCCTGTGGCCCAAAACATAGTACCAGTCACCGTTTGTATTGAGGAATTTGTAGCCCTTGTCTGCTAGGTACTGTGGTGATGCGAGGTTATAGCCCCACCATCCTTTAGACCAGTATGAAATCAAGACATCCTTGTCAAAGGCAACATCATCTTCATCTCCATAGTAGAAGCCATCGTTAAAGGCCATTGGTTGCAAGCCTTTTTCACGAGCCATAGCTGCGAGACTATTGGAATAGTCCGCAAACTTACCATAGAGCTCATACCATTTGAGGTAGTACCAGCCTTGGGCATTGGTGGCATCATTGGCATATTCGTCTGTTCCATAGTTAAAGATCTTAGACTTGCCTTTGAAATAGTCCATGTACTTGCCAATCAAAGCCTTAGTAAAGTTAACCGCTTCTTCATTGGTCAGATCCATGGTTGTCTTGGAAACCGTATCAAAGGTTGCTTGTGGATGTTCAATACCCAGTTTTTCCATCGCTACCAAGATGGCATCCATGTGACCTGGACTATTGACTGCCGGGATCAAGCCAATTCCTTTTGAGCTAGCATAAGCCAGTAACTCATCCATCTCTGTTTGTGTCAAAGCTTGACCATTTGGATCGTCATAGTAGGCCTTGGTACCTTCGAGAAGCGCCTGTTTCACATCATCGCTGGCATAAGTCTTGCCATTGGCTTCAACCGTCATATCATCGAGGACGAAGCGCATGCCATCATTTCCGACAAGGAGGTGCAAATCAGAGTAGCCCAGCTCACTGGCCTTGTCCACGATTCGTTTCAACTGATTTAGCGAGAAGTATTTGCGTCCTGCGTCAATGGAAATTACCTTGCTCTTGGCTAGTTTTTCAGCAGCTTCCTTGTCTGCCAACTCTTTGGCATAGCTTTCTGTATGGACTAAGGCCTCTTGAGCGGCTTTGAGAGAAGCAATCAGTTCTTTGGCTTCTGCTCGTGTCGTTTCTGCTCCCACTCCTCCTAGCGCCTCTTTCGCTGCTGTAAAGGCTACTAGCGATTCTGGAGTGTAATGATCCAAATCAGTTGGAGCTTCCGCAAGAGCTTTTTCGACGATTTCAGGGTCTGCTACAAAGTAGTCTGCGTTCTTATCCGCAAAAGCCTGCATGAGCTTGAAGAGAAGCTCTTTTTTGTAGGTTGCAGATGGCGTATCTGCCCAGGCAGCTACCATCCCACCGATAAATGGAACCTTAGCCCCATCATTCTTTTGAACAGCATCAATAGCAGATTTAGAAATCCCTTCGAGACCTTGATCGAGATTGTACCAACCTGATCCAGCCTTATCCCGACCGAGAACGTAGTACCAAGCATCATTGGTATTTAGGATTTGATGGCCTAGTTCAGACAAGAATTTTGAAGAAGCCACATCATAGCCGTTCCAACCACCTGTCCAGTAGGATACAATGATATCCTTATCAAAAGTTCCGTAGGAGGTATCGCCATTGTAGTAGATACCGTCGTTGAAGGCCATTGGTTTCATCTTGTGTTTTTTCACAATAGCCGCTAGATCATTGGCATATTGGATGAATTTTTCGTAGCCTTTATCTGGATAGCCTTCATCTGGCCAATGCTTGCTAGCTTGGAGAACCTGCCAACCATGGGCATCCGTTGCATCATTGGCATATTCGTCCAAGCCGATGTTAAAGATGTCTGTCTTGCCACTGAAATAAGCCGCATACTTGTCCACCAAGGCTTTGGTGAAATCTAGGGCTTTTTGGTTGTCTAAATCAACGGTCCGTTCTGATTTTTTCGTACCAAAGTAATTAAAGTGAGGGTTTTCGATTCCTAATTGCTCCATAGCGGTTAGGATTGCATCCATGTGCCCTGGGCTATTAATTGTTGGAATCACGCCTATATTCTTGGATTTGGCATAAGCCAAAATGTCATCCATTTGAGCCTGCGTCAAGGCTGTTCCATTAGGATCGTCATAGTAAGCTTTGGTTCCTTTTTCAACTGCCTCTTTGACCGCTTGACTTGAGTAGGATGCATCTCCTGCTTGCAAGGACATGTCATCAAGGACAAAGCGCAAACCATCATTTCCGACTAAGAGATGTAAATCGGTATAACCTGTCTTGCTGGCTTCATCAATGATTTCCTTGATTTGATCAGGTGAGAAGTACTTGCGACCCGCATCAATAGAGATGACTTTTTTCTTGGCCAATTTTTCTTCTTGTTCAGGATCTTTAGCGGGTGTTTCCGTCGCTGCTGTCACTGGTTGAGCTACTCCATCAGCTTCTGTGACAGAGATCGCTTCTTCACGAATCAAGCGATCAAGGTCAGATGCGCGCAATTCTCGATCAGGTAGGGTCGGCTGACTTTGATCAACGATTGGAGCAGGAACAATTGGTTTTTCTACTACCGGCTGAGCAGTTTCCTCCGTAGCGGAGAGAGGCAAGTCTCCTTCACTTGGCTGCGTCGGAAGAGTCGTTGCAGGGCTCTCTGTAACGCTTGGCATATCTGCTGCTACGACTTGACCACTGGCAAAAAAGCCAACCAGTACCGAAGCAACTCCTACAGCATACTTGCGAATAGCATAACGTGGTTGATGTGATTTCATCAGGACCTCCTAAAATTTGTTGTGTGTAAACGCTTACTTCCAGTCTATCTAGAAAGCAGGCCCTCGTCAAGCCTTCTTTGAAAGGTTCTTTAATTAAGAGAAGAAGCTATAAAATTTTATCCCTATATTTCATTAAAACTAGCGGACAAAAAAAGAGCTTGGCTCTTAAAACCAAACTCTTTATTGATGTATTCTAAAAACAAAGGCTCTGAGTAGCTGATTTCTATCTCTTGGCGCAGTAGTTGATTGCTCAAAACACTATTTTGAGCTGGCAGATAGGGATTGCGTAGCAAGGCCCTTCCTCATAAACTGTGCGGGGGGACTAAAAAGGTCCTGTGGACCTTTTTTGCCTGAGCCTTAAAACCGAAAAGCGAAGTAGAAATCAAACTCTTCGAGTTACTGATTTCTGTCTCTTGGCGCAGTGGTTGATTGGAACTACTCCTACCTGCGGTACTCGTACTTCCTAATCAACTGTGCGGGGGCAGGACTACGAAATCAAACTCTTCGAGTTACTGATTTCTGTCCTGCTCCCTATATTGCCCAATCTCCGTTGCGGAAGACTGGGACGCGTGTTCCATCCTCACGGATACCGTCGATATCCATTTGGCTTGAGCCAATCATGAAGTCGACGTGGACGTCTGAGCGGTTGAGGCCGGCTGCTTCGAGTTCTTCTTCTGTGAATTCTGCGCCACCTTCTACACTGGTTGCATAGGCTGCCCCGATGGCCAAGTGGTTAGAAGCATTTTCATCAAAGAGGGTGTTGAAGAAGGTGATGCCTGACTGTGAAATTGGGCTTGGGTCTGGTACGAGGGCACATTCACCCAAGGCACGTGCTCCCTTGTTTTTGAAGACCAAATCTTTCATGACTTGATCGCCCTTTTCAGCTGTGATATCTACGATTTCTCCATTTTCAAAGGTCACTTTGATGCCTTCGATAATGTTCCCATTGTAACTAAGTGGTTTTGTAGATGTTACATAACCTTCAGCACGACGAAAGTCAGGGGCTGTGAAGACTTCTTCTGTTGGCATGTTTGGCAAGAATCCTTCGCCTTGAGCATTGATAGCTCCAGCAGATTCCCAAACGTGATTTTTCGGCAAGCCAAGAGTCAAATCGGTGCCTGGTGCTGTGTAGTGAAGGGCTGAGAATTGTTCTTTATTGAGTGTATCTGCCTTGCTCTTCAAAATAGCAGCATGCTCTTCCCAAGCCTTGACTGGATCTTCTTCGTACACCCGGCAGGTCTTGAAGATTTGATCCCAAAGGAGATCCACTGCTTCTTCGTCGCTCGCCACATTTGGGAACACTTTTTTCGCCCATTCTAGTCCTGCTGCTGCAGCAACGGTCCAGCTGACCTTGTTGGATTGAGTAGCGATGCGCATTGGTTTCATAGCCATGCCCAAAGCCTTAGCAGAAGCAGAAAGCTTCTCTGCCTCGACACCATTTAAGGCACCTGGATCAGACGAGCGCACACCAAGACGACTGGCCTTGTGTTCCAAGAGGTAATTCATCTCAGCAATTTTGTAGTCTGGTACATTGTCCAAGCGATCCATCGGTGCATGGAGGAATTTTTCCCGGTTGGTGAAGTCATCTGCCCATTGGATGATCACTTCATGCGCCCCCAAGGCATAGGCTTCTTTCACAATCAAGTGGGCCAATTCTCTTTGCTCCACATCGATGTTCAAAGCCAAGGTATGGCCAGGTTGCACGTTGATGCCGTTCGCAACCAACAATTTTGCGTATTTTTCTAAGTTTTCTTTAAAATTTGGTAAAACCATTTTCAATCCTTTTCTATATTAATCCTTTAAGAGTGACAAGAGGTTTGCTACCACCACAGTGGCGCAGACCAGGCCAGTTACTTTTAAAATGGTATCAGTATCTAGCTCTAATTGATAATTAAATGTTTTTTGAGCAGGTTTATCTTCTGCAAATATTTTTACTCTCATCGTTTTATTCCTTTCTTAGCATCCTCCTCACCTAGATAAAGGCCTCGTGCCTCTGGGCTATTGGTAAGAATATCGAGATAAGTTTCATAATCATCGGGCAGGGGCTTTCCCAAAGAGATATCTAGCTCTGGATTCACATTTTTCCCGTAGAGAAAGCAGAGATAAAGACGTTCATTGAGTGTCGGAAAGACTTCAAGTGACATGAGTTCAGCCTGACCGACCCGCTCCCAATCTTGCTCTTGGATATTTGGTAGGATATAGGCTTGGAAGAGTCCCATTAGAGGATTATCCTCTGGTTGGCCACTATCCTTATCCGCCTGAACCAAGGAAAGCCGATGACCAAAACCAGCTACTTGGCGCTCCCGTCCCTTCACCAAAACCGTAATCGGATGCCCTCCCATATGGCTATAAATCCATTCTTTGGGTAACCGATAATCTAAGAGAGGGTCAAGATCTTTGATAATCGTTACAGGACTATAGCGTAGAAACTGACGAGTGACTGCTTTACAAAAGAGAATATTCTCCTCTTTCAAGGTCACTTCCTTCCAGCTATTTTCCTCCTTAAAATAGTTAAAAAATACCAGATAGGGCTCTCGCACCATTTGTGCTAAGACATAGACACCATTCCGTAGGCGAATGGAAATGACTTTCCCCGACTTCCAGGGTGTTGCTCTTTTTTTCTTTTCTATCATTAGCCAACCTCAAACTGATCGAGGATTGTTGAATCCATCAAAACAAATCACTATGACTTCCTGTCCTCAGCAAGTTTAAAATCAATTCATCCTTGTCCACTTTATACACCAAAAGCCAATCCGGCTGAATATGACACTCACGAACATCTTGAAAATGCTTGGAGTTTGTCAGTTGATGGTCACGATATCTGACAGGAAGTTCTTTTTCTTGAATCAGAAAATGCAAGACTTCTTCTAACAAATCTTCCTTCAATCCACGCTTCATTGCCAACTTAAAATCTTTTTTAAACTGTTTATGATAGCGAATCTTAAGCACGCAAGTCCTCCATCAAGTCTGAGACAGATTCAAAAGACTGACTCATATTCCGATTTTGCTCTACATCCGTTACCACTTGAAGCAATTTCCTGTTTTCATCTATCTTAACATCAAAAGGTAGCCCCTGATATTGAATAGCTTGACGGAGGAAAATGTTGATGGCTGTAGTCATATCCATCCCTAAATGGTTAAAAACCTGTTGGGCTTGTTCCTTAACCTCACTATCCAAACGAATACTCATACTCGTCTTAGACATATTCTCACCTTCTTTCTATTGATTATTGTAACAAAAAAGAAGGCTACTGTAAATCTATTAGATATACAATAGCGTTTTAACATTGATAATTAAGGCAATTCTTATGACTTACTTTCTATAAATTTTTTGACCATAGGTAAAATTTCTTTTTCTAATCCTTTTATCTGATCCGATTCCCATTTAGTTTTTTCTGTTATGCTAGCCATTATTTGTAATTTTAGACTCTGACGATCAAAAATTCCTTCCCACTGTTTATATTTTGCACTTGGAACTAAATTTCCAAACTTCGAATTTTGACTATCTGTAATAATACAGAGATTCCCAAAGGAGTGCAAAAATTTATCATCAATTTTTTCAACTCTTTCATCACTATTTGGATGTTGTGGAAACCAATGCTCTATAGAACGACGATATGCAAATTTGAAATCTTCAAACTTAACATCGTATGCTTTCTTTAATTCTTCACGATTTTTCCATAAAACATAATCTACAAAGTTAAAAGCATAAACAGGGATGTCACCATATTTCTTAATTCTTCTATCCTCAGTATACAATCTTTCTTCTGCATACGTCACTGCCATTTTTTCAAGAAATTCTTTAAAATGAGCACCAAATTCTGGCTGATCTAACTCTTCAATATGGTTAAATAGGAATTGCAAGATCTCATATAACCAACGACTGTCACGATTGGCCGTGAAGGTCACAGCAAACATAGATTGAAGCATTAAAATATCATCATTGAACTTTTCAAAAGAATTTTTATCATAATAATATTGAACAAATAAATCTCCTCTAGTTTTATTATTATAATCATTCCGATAAACTTTCTGCAGAAACCAATCATTTTCTTGTCTTCTATTATTAGTCTCTTGTGACATTCGTACGATCAAATTATCAAATATAAATTTTAATTTCAATAAATTCCTAATAAATAATGTAATATCTTCTATGTTTGTATTAACACTAGTTACATTTTCAAATGTTTCTAATAATTTCTTATCATCTAGCTGTATATCAGAAGGGGATACATTCCCAAATGTTATATAATATACGAAAAATAAAAATGTTTCAAAGTTTATAATCGTTCTGTATTTTTCCACTTCATTCGTATGTGATATTACTTTAACTGTTGTAGATTCTTTATTTTCTATACTAGATAATAAAGATTTCTTATTAGTTGACTGAACTTCTATTTGACTTAAGAACTTATCAATGTTTAAAAGAAAGCTATTCTGATAATTATTTCCTTTAATCCAATTCAAAGGAAATATTTTTTCTCTTTCTGCATCAGGATGCTTTTTCTTTGCTTTTTTTGTAAATGCATTGATTACAGGCTTATCAAATTCTGCACAGGCATCCCAAATTCTTGCGAACTTTTGAGCCATTTCTTGATCTGTACCGAATTTAGCCATCATTTGCGCCTTGAGAATCTCATGAGCCTCTAGTTGTTCTCCTCGAGAGTTGAAACGTTCGAAATAAAGATTCAAATCTAAATCTTCAGGAAGTATACTTCGAAAAATAATAACTTTCTCAAAAAGATACTCGATGAAAGACTGAGGATTAAGCTGGCGCTCCTCTAGCACTTTTTTCAAGGCCTCTTTAGCATGTCCATAACCTCTAGTCAGCTCATTTTCATCATCCTTTGAAATTTTTTGCTTGATAAATAGTTTTTGAATATTCTCATTTGATTTCTTCCGAGCTGGGAAGGTAAGATTGACAGATTTCAATCTATCAAAACCAAACTCATGCTTCAAAGCTAAGGCAATCAAATTAAGAGCTGTTGTTCGTTGTTGCCCATCTATGATTTTGAAAATGTCATTCTCTTTATTAACGACTAATGTTCCAATATAATAATTGTCTCTATCTTCTTGAAAAGCATCTGCTACGTCGTTCAATAACTGCTCAATTTCATCATAAGTCCAAGCAAAATTTCTCTGATAAAGAGGGATAGCATAGGTATCTTCATTTAACAAACGATTAACTGATAAGCTTATATGTGTTTCTACCATTTATCTTTTTCCTCTTCTATAATCTTGTCCACAGTATAATTTTCAAATAATTCTCTATCTATCTTGATCATGAAATCATTCGGAGTAACAGCATGGGATAAAAGTTGAAATAGCTTTTGAGCCTCTTTTTGTCTAAAACTTCCACCAGCAGCATATTTCCCTACCGTTGCATCATATATAGCTTTAGACTTAACTCGAGGGTAATAAGACCAAATAAACAAGGTCTCTACTATCTCCTTTGATAGCTCATCTTTTCCAAATCTCTCTGCGAAAAGCGAGCAAATGTTTAGGAATATATTGTGACACTTGAGATAGCGCCCTTTTGAGCTATTGTAAATGTTCAACATACCTTCTGGGTAAGCTACATTTTTTTCTCCCTCTTCAGGCTCATCAGAAAATCCTAACCTTTCATTTAAAAAATCTTTATGATCTTTAATAGTTTCATGAGCAGATTCAATATACTCAAAAAATTTACTTCCATCAATGATTGGCATAGTAATGGACATGGGGAGATTTTCAATATGACGATACAATTCTAGATATGGAAAGTTCTGATTCAAATCAACGCCTTTAAAATCGTCAATAAAATCCTCTGTAAAACGGAGATAAGAGCCATAACGCTTGTTTGTTAATCCTGTCTCTCCTCGCGACCAACGTCTCATACGAAAAAGATGTTTATCAAATAACTCTTTGAGACTTAAATTTTTATCTTCTACAAATTGCTCCCACTTTTCCACAATTTTTTCATCTTCTGAATCTTGCTTACGGAGATGATAGGCTTTGAGCAAATCATGAGGTTCTAAAGCTTTTCCACGATTATTCTGAGAATCAAATAGCTGAAAAGCCTCTGATAATCGTTTTTTGGGCATAGTAATCACAGAGACAGCACAATTCTCTAATAAAAAATTGCAAATATCTTTTGCCTCATTTTCGCCAACCAATTGAGTCAAATTTTCCCACTCATTATAATTTTCACTCGCATGATAGCAAGATAGCTCTCCAAATTCAGCACTCAGCAGTTGATTAGCACCCTTATAATTCTCTAAATCATCTAATAAATGAAGAAACAAGGAAATAGAAATTAGCCGTTGCTGTCCATCGACAATATCTAAGTATCTATCATTTCCATCATTTTCATGCAAGATAACGGAACCAATCTGATATTCCTTTTTCCCCATAGCATCTCGTAAATCATAAAAAAGATTACGGATATGTTTTCTGTTCCATTTATATGGTCTTTGATAAGAAGGAATTCGCAAATCTCCTTTTTTCAATAGTTCTCCAACCTTTTTAGAAGTAAATTGAATCTCCATTTCATCCGCCTTTATTGTATTTTAAAAAAAACTACAAATTCATATGAATCTGTAGCTAAGGGTGGTTAATTCTTTTGAATAACACTTGTATTAGGAATATTTTTTGAATACTGCTCTGCTGCTTCCTTTGTCCAAAATCCTTGTGCAATCATATTACCAAACTGATCAATAACAATCCATTCAGTCATATCTCCATCTCCTTTCAACTTTTTATTAACCATATATTAATCATTTATTATTATAGATAGTATAGCATGTACAAACTGTAAAATCAATATTATCTATCTAGAACATAGTATTATTTTTCTCAATTTAAGATCAACTATAATAAACTTTCTCTATTTGAGAATACAAGTATATAAAATAGGAGTAAAACAGTACGATTTTTATCAAATTTCGTTCCGTCCTACTCCTGAAAAGATAATATAACATTCTTCCAAACTTAGAAAACGAACAATTAAATCAATTCATTACTGCGTCATGTAATTATGACTTTTGTTCATCTAAGATTGATAACTTTTGAATAAAAATCATTTATCCATCAAAACAAATCATCAAAGAGACTAAGCTGGTTGTCTTCTGGCATATTGCCAAGAATTCCCATCTCATCCATCTTTTCTACCAAGGTTGAGGAGACGCCACCACGTTTGCGTAACTCTGTTTTAGAGAGGAATTCCCCTTCTTTGCGAGCTCGCACAATCTGCCTAGCGACGTTTTCTCCCAATCCATCCATGGCGACAAATGGTGGGATAAGGGTATCTCCATCGATGATGAATTCCGTCGCATCACTGCGATAGAGGTCTAGCTTACCAAACTTGAAGCCACGCTCCCACATCTCATTGACAATTTCAAGGGTTATGTAGAGGTCAATCTCCACATTGGAAGCTTCGTTGTTCTTTCGTTTTTCAGCAATCTCCTTCATCCGCGCTTTCACAGCTTCTAGGCCTGCACCCATAGTCTTGATATCAAAGGCCTTAGCCCGAATAGAGAAGTAAGCACAATAATAGTAGAGAGGGTGATGCACTTTGAAGTAAGCCACCCGCAAGGCCATCATAACGTAGGCTGCCGCATGGGCTTTAGGGAACATGTACTTGATTTTTCCACAAGACTCGATGTACCATTCTGGTACATTATTGGCTTTCATGGCAGCGATATAGCCATTGCGCTCTTCTTCAGAAATCTTAAGCCACATGCCTTTCCGCACCCGCTCCATGATGGTAAAGGCCATCTTGGGTTCGAGTCCTGCATGCATGAGGTAAACCATGATGTCGTCCCGACATCCGATAACGGTTGATAGGTCGGCAATCCCCGCCTTGATCAAGTCTTGGGCATTTCCCAACCATACGTCGGTACCGTGAGACAGCCCTGACAGCTGAAGCAACTCGGCAAAAGTGGTCGGATGGGTTTCATCCACCATCCCCCGAACAAAGTTAGTCCCAAACTCTGGAATCCCAAGCATACCGGTTGAGGTACCGATTTGCTCCGGTGTGACTCCTAAGATATCGGTTCCTGAGAAGAGGGCCATGACCCCTGGATCATCCATAGGAATATCATTTGGATCAATGCCTGATAAGTCCTGAAGTTTCCGAATCATGGTCGGATCATCGTGTCCCAGGACATCGAGCTTGAGGACGTTCTCATCGATATCGTGGAAGTTAAAGTGAGTGGTTTGCCATTCGGCTGTCACATCATCTGCTGGATACTGAACAGGGGTGAAGTCATAGACATCCATGTAGTTAGGAATAACAACGATTCCCCCTGGGTGCTGACCGGTCGTCCGTTTGACCCCAGCGGCACCTTGGGCCAAACGTTCTACCTCAGCATCCCGGTAGTACTTGCCATAGTCCCGCTCATAGCCCTTGACAAATCCATAGGCTGTCTTGGCCGCAACCGTACCTACTGTTCCTGCCCGGAAGGCGTATTCTTCCCCAAAAATATCACGGACATCCAAGTGAGCGCTCGGCTGGTCTTCCCCTGAGAAGTTCAAATCGATATCGGGTACCTTGTCCCCATCAAAACCAAGGAAGGTCTCGAACGGAATGTCTTGGCCGTTTTTGCTAAGCTGGTGTCCACAGTTTGGACAGTCCTTATTTGGCATATCAAAGCCTGAACCATAAGAACCATCCGTGATAAACTCACTGTACTGACACTGACCACAGACATAGTGTGGCGAGAGCGGATTGACCTCGGTAATCCCAATCATGGTCGCTACGAAACTGGATCCGACGGATCCCCGTGAACCCACCAAGTAACCCCGTTCATTGGAGCGATGCACCAAGAGTTGGGAAGCCAGATAGATCACGGCGAAGCCATTCCCCAGGATAGAGGTCAATTCTTTTTCAATCCGCAAATCAACAATATCAGGTAGAGGATTGCCATAGATTTCAAAGGCCTTCTGATAGGTCAATTCGGCAACTGTTTCTTCGGCCTTGTCAATAAATGGGGTATACAAGTCTCCTTTAACCACTTCAACGGGTTCAAAGATTTCTGCCAGGTCGTTGGTGTTTTCAATGACAATCTTGCGCGCCAGGTCTTCCCCTAGAAAGGCAAATTCATCCAGCATTTCATTGGTTGTGCGGAAATGGGCTTTTGGCAGAGGGGCTGGTTGAGCGTTTTCTCCATGGCCGATAGTCCGGTTGATGATAGCTCCTTGCCCAAGACTGCGGACAATAATTTCCCGATAAATCTCTTCCTCAGGCTCAAGGTAGTGGACATTCCCTGTTGCCAGGACTGGTTTGCCAAGGCGATCTCCCACCTCAATCAAGCTCTTGATGATGGTCTGGAGCTCATCCATATCCTTAACCTGCTCTTTGGCAATGAGGGGCGCATAAATGGCTGGAGGCATCACCTCAATAAAGTCATAATACTTGGCTACTTCTACTGCGGCGTCAACTCCTTGAGAGACGACCGCATCAAAGACCTCTCCTTCAGAACAAGCCGATCCCAGGATCAACCCTTCCCGATGGGCATCTAAAACTGTCCGGGGAATCCGAGGAACGCCCTCAAAATATTGAGTATTGGAAAGAGAGACCAATTTGAACATATTTTTCAAGCCGGTCTGGTTCTTGACATAGATGGTTGCGTGTTTGACCCGTGCCTTTTTGTAGGAATCCGGACTAATTAGATCCAAATTCAGCTTAGCTAAATTGGTCACGCCATGTTTTTCTGCGACATCCTTGATAAAGATGAAGAGCAAGCGGCCTGTTGCTTCCGCGTCATAGTTTGCCATGTGGTGGTGTTCCAAGGCAACGCCGAAGCGCTTGGTCAAAGGTCCCAAACCATGACGCTTGTACTCTGGATAAAGGTTACGCGCGAACTCTAACGTATCAATCACTGGCTGAGTGATTTTTGGAAGGCCATGACGCTCATAGTTGGCATTCATGAAGCCCACGTCAAAGGTGGCATTATGGGCAACCAACACCGCATCCTGACAGAATTCCTGGAACTCCTCTAGGACTTGTTTCAAAGGTTTGGCATTGCGAACATGATCGTCGGTAATGCCTGTCAGGTCCGTTGTAAAGGCAGAGATAGGATGACCTGGATTGATGAACTCATCAAATTCAGCGATGATATTGCCCTTGTGCATTTTAGATGCGGCAACCTGAATCAAATCATTGTAAATCGCTGAAAGTCCAGTCGTTTCCACGTCAAAAACCACATAGGTTGCTTCATGAAGGTCTAGATCGACTTCATTGTAGGTAATCGGCACACGGTCTTCGACGATATTGGCTTCCATCCCATAGATGAGTTGGATACCAGCTTTCTTGGCAGCCTTATAGCCATGAGGGAAGGACTGAACATTTCCATGGTCTGTGATAGCCACTGCTTTGTGACCCCATTTGGCTGCTTTTGCGACTAGCTCCTCTACCTCAGGTAGGGCATCCATAGTTGACATATTGGTATGGGCATGGAACTCGACCCGACGCTCGCCTTCTGGCATCAGATCCTTGCGCTCGTAGTGGACCACTTCTTGGACATCCTGGACATTCATGGTTAAGTCTCGTGTGAAGTTATTGACCTCGATATTCCCACGGACCCGCAACCAAGAGTTTTTCTTGATCATGTCAAACTTCTGAGCTTCTTCTTCATTTTTAGCCCATTTTTGGAGCGAAAAACTGGAAGTATAGTCGGTCATCTTGAAATTGATCAAGACCCGACCTGTCCGAGTCACCTTTTGCTCAACATCAAAGACCACTCCTTCAAAGACAATGCGGTTCTCTTCTGTCGTGATATCGATCATAGGAGTGACCTCTGCCTTATCCAGCTTGGGCTTAGCCGCAGCCTTTTTGGCCTTGAAATCAAAGGCTGGTTTTTCCTCTGCGGGTGGTGGGGCCATTTGAGACAAGGACTCCATGGCCCGCAGAGTTTCTTCATTAGCTGCTTGGAAGATTTGATCCTTCTCAGCCTCGAAGGCTTGCTGGAGTTCTTCTGTCAACTGGTCATCCGCCTCGACCCGACACTGGAAATGGGGAAAGCCAAACTTGGTCAATTGACTAGCAAGATTAGGCAGATGGTTTTTCCGGTGGTGCTCCGTATCCACAGATGAAGGGCCACTAATAATCAGCTCTTCTCCTTGAGAGCGGACTTGTAGGTGCTGATACATGCTCTTAAAGCCCTGACTCGCACAGGGACCATCTTCAAAAGCCTCCTGATAATAGGCTTGCAAGAGCTCCTCACTAAAAGTTGGATTCTTTACCTGAATCTCAAACACCGCTCGATTTCCTGTCTTTGAAAACTCCTCAGCCAAGCGGTTTTTGAGCTCCTGAAAAATCGTGATGGGAAGAATTTCGGCAAAAACAAAACGAAATTCCCAAACACGACTGAGCTTATGGACGATGACCTCTTGGATTTCAGCCCCTTCAAAAGCGTCTGATTCACGCATTTCCAAAGGCATTCCCAACTGATTCATTAAGATTTCAAACTTGTTTGACATGATATTTCCTCGTACAGTAGTGACCCTATTTTACCATAAATCAGCCCGTTTTTCGACCAAAAAAGAATAGGGCCAGGTGCGGGAACCTGTACAATTCGCGAGCCATTTTTCACGGGGCTCAGTTATGATATAATAGAACAGAATATTTATTAAAAGGAGCCTTCACTGTGAAGAAAATTTTACTAGCCAGTGCCTGTCTGCTGACCCTGACTGCCTGTAGCACGCCTAGTCAGAATCAGCTAGAAAACAAACTCAAGCAAACTCAGAGTCAACAGAAAGCCAAAGAAGAAAAGGTGAAGACGAAAACTTTTTCAAGGGCAGTAAGTGCTGATGTCGTCACTAAAATCAAAGTCTACTATCTAAAAGATAAGGTGACTGCCTTTTCTTTCATTCACGAAAAAGAGATCCCTGAAGAGGAACAAGATAAAAGCCGCGAAGAGTTAGCTGACTATTATCAAGAAGACATGGAAAGCAGTCCCTATTTTGAAGCGATGAACAAAGCCAAAGGGATTGAGTTAAACGTTCGAATTTCTGCAGATAAAAAAACGGTTCGGCAATTTGTCACATTTGATTTGGCCAAGATGGATGTAGATGAAGCGGCGGCAGCTTTGGGCGTGACAGACCAAAAAGGGAGCCTCTTTGAAAAACTAAAAGATAAACCAGAAGACTTTTTTGAAGCTATCGAAGAGCAAGGTTTGACAGAAGAAGAATAAAGCTTTCTAATTCATTTTTGAACGTATACCTATTCGCAAATTTTCGTCTTTTTTTTAATCTGAGTTCCTTACTCTAGTTCTATTCACTATAAATTTAAAGGAGTTATTATGCGCCTCACTAAAAAAACAGTTCTGATTGGTATCGCTTCTCTTGTCGTTTTAGGCCTATGTCTATGGGGAGGAAGTTTGTATCTCACTAGGCAAAACGCCCTGAAACGATTCGATGAAAATTTCATTCACTATCAAGCAAAAAGTGATGACCATCAAACTTTTATTGCACAAGACATCAACAGAAAAGAAGTCTATAATTTATCCTATTCTCCTACTAAAGAAACTGTTGCCATAACAAAAACAATTAAAAAAGGGGATATCTATTCTTCTGATTACCTTTACGGACCAACGACAGTCTATGATATCAAACAAACCGCTGATCACTATACCATCATCACTTCAGGACATCCCATCCTCGTCGACTTTGGAACGACTTCAGTCAAGGTAACTTATAACAAAGACAGTTTTGAAATCCCCTACTCTGAGTTGTCTTTTGGAGAGTCTTTCCCTAGTGAAGAGAACTAGATCGCTACTTCTCTAGATTACTAGTCTTGAACACTGAACTAACCAAGCTATTCGCTATGGTTAGTTTTTTTGCAAAAAATTGTTTTTAACCTATTCAGCTCGAGGGTAAAGTCTTCCGAATAGCAATAATCCTCTTAGCGCTTCGGAAAGTCAGGGTTTTAGCTACTTCTTCAGAAAAAGAAAACTGCCAGGTAAAACTGGCAGTTTAGCTTATTTATTTAAAATTGACAGGGTTTCAAGCAGGTTGTCTGCATGCACTTCAATCGTGTCGCCTGAAGCTTTGATTTTCACCTCTACGACACCGTCAGCTGCTTTCTTCCCAACAGTGATGCGGATTGGCAAGCCAATCAAGTCACTATCACTAAATTTAACACCGGCACGTTCGTTACGATCGTCAACCAAGACTTCGTAGCCAGCCTTGACCAATTGGTCTTCGATCTTGCTAGTCAATTCGAGAGAGGCTTCGTCTTTGACATTGACTGGAATCAAATGCACATCAAACGGTGCTAATTCTTTAGGGAAGTTGATCCCCCAAGCGTAACGGTACTCACCTTTTGGAGTTTTGTTAACAAAGAGACGAGCGTGTTGCTCCATAACGGCTGAAAGGAGACGACTCACACCGATACCGTAGCATCCCATGATGATTGGGACTGCACGACCATTTTCATCCAAGACATCTGCTCCCATACTTGCTGAGTAGCGAGTTCCTAGTTTGAAAATATGACCAATCTCGATCCCACGTGCAAAGCTGAGCACACCTTGTCCATCTGGAGAGATTTCCCCCTCACGAACTTCACGGATATCGACATACTCGGCAGTGAAGTCACGACCTGGGTTCACACCTGTCAAGTGGTAACCATCTTGGTTGGCACCAACAACAGCATTGCGGCTATCTTGGACCTTGCGATCAGCAATGATTTTAACATTTTCTGGAAGATTGACTGGGCCAAGTGAACCAAAGTCCGCTCCCAATAATTCTTTCACTTCCGCCTCAGTTGCAGGTTCCAAGAAGTCTGCTCCAAGGTGGTTTTTCAATTTAACTTCGTTGAGTTGGTCATTGCCAACGAGTAGGGCCACAACTGGCTCCTCGTCTGCGATATAAACCAAGGTCTTGATGGTTTGCTCTTCAGAGATATTCAAGAAGGCTGCGACTTCATCAATCGATTTAACACCTGGTGTTTCCACACGAGCCACTTCTTCTTCAGTCACAACACGGTTGCTTGGTTTGTAGGCGTTTGTCGCCATTTCCAAGTTGGCTGCATAGCTTGACTCACTTGAGTAAGCAATCGTATCTTCACCCGAAACCATCCATTTGAGCAATTCTGCCTTGATTTCTTCTTGCACTTCTGTAGGAATCTCGTCAAATGATGCTACTGACTTGTCTAACACCACCCAACGGTCAAGGTCTGTACGAGCAGGTGTGATGGCCATAAACTCTTGACTATCCTTACCGCCCATGGCTCCACCGTCACCGATGATGGCTTTGAAGTCCAAGCCACTACGAGTAAAGATACGCTCGTAAGCTGCCTTGTACTCATCATAGGTCACATCCAAGCTATCGTAGTTGGCGTGGAAGCTGTAACCGTCTTTCATGATGAACTCACGGGTCCGAAGAAGTCCATTACGTGGACGTTTTTCATCACGATACTTAGGCTGGATTTGGTAGAGATTCAGTGGCAATTGCTTGTAAGACTTGACAGAATCACGGACAATAGCTGTGAAAGTTTCTTCGTGAGTTGGACCCAAGATAAAGTCTGACTTCTCACGATTTTTCAATTTGTACAAGTCTTCCCCGTAAGTTTCATAACGGCCAGATTCACGCCAAAGGTCAGCACTGAGAAGGGCTGGAGCCAACATTTCAACAGCGCCAATCTTGTCAAATTCCTGGCGCATGATCTTCTTAGCTTTTTCAATCACACGATTTGCAAGTGGCAGATATGAATAAACACCTGCTGATACTTGACGAACATAACCAGCACGGAGCATCAAAGCGTGGCTGATGACCTGCGCATCGCTTGGCATTTCGCGAAGTGTTGGAATAAGCATTTTACTTTGTTTCATTCAGATTCATTCCTTTTCTATTTCAAAAATAATTTCATTATATCGTTCCAAGTCACGGCAATCATCAAGATAACCATGACCGCCACTCCAGCAAGGGTCAAGTAGGTTTCTACCTCCTGCTTCAGCGGTTTTCTTCGGACAAGCTCAATCAGATTGATCAAGATTTTCCCACCATCCAAGGCCGGAATGGGGATCAAGTTAAAGATTCCGATATTAATAGACAGCATGGCCATCAAGGATAGGATGGCTGGAAGTCCTAGCTCCGCAGCTTGTGAACTAGCTTTGTAGATCGCTACCGGACCACCCAACTTGTTCAAACTAAAGTGGAAGATGATATCCTTTAAGGCCGTCAAAATACGAGTTGCGGTGTACCAAGTATCTGTCACACCTGAGAGAAGCTTATCTAAGAAGCCTGTCTTGACAGCATTGGTCACACCGATGTAATAGCGTCCACCATCTTCTTCTGGTTGAACCGTCACTTTTTGAGTTTTCCCATCTCGTTCATAGGTAATCGTTACTTCTGGATTTTTTCCTTGGTTACGGGTCGCCTTCTGGACAGAATCGGTCAACTCATCCCAATTGGAAACCTTGTATTCATTGATCTGAACGATCTGGTCATTGTCTTTCAAACCGGCCTTAGCCACCACTCCTTGAGGAACGACCTGAACATGGTTGCTATAGTAGTCCACTGCACCTCCCCGCATAAAGGCGAGAAGAGAGTACACAACAATACTTAAGATAAAGTTGTTCATCGGACCAGCAAAGTTGGTAATCAGGCGTCCCCAAATACTAGCGTTTTGATACTGCACATCCAGAGGGGCAATCCGTACTTCTGTCCCATCTTCCTCAACGATGGTCGCATCATGGTGGACAGGATAGGTTTTGGTCTCTTCGATGACGATTCCTGTAATCTGAAGTTTATTCTCAAAATCAAAATCTGTGACATTCATGGGGAGAGCTGTCTGGTCGATATTTTTTCCAGAAAGGTTGATCCGAACAACAGTTCCCTCAGGGTTCAAAGTCAGACTGACAGGCGTTCCTGTCTTAATCTCTGTCGTATCTTCGCCCCATCCTGCCATTCGAACATAGCCTCCCAGCGGAAGGATTCGAATGGTATAGGCTGTTCCGTCCTTGCCCACATGCGCAAAAATCTTTGGCCCCATCCCAATCGCAAACTCACGGACCAAGATGCCTGATTTCTTTGCAAAATAGAAATGGCCGAACTCATGCACCAGAACAATGACGCCAAAAATGATAATAAAGGCAATAAATTGCATACACGCTCCTTCGTTTTATCTGATGATTATACGATTATTGTTTAAAATAGACCAAAGAATAGCATCAGTGGGAAAACAAAAATCAAGCTATCAAATCGATCCAAGACACCACCGTGACCAGGGATAAAACGGCCAGAGTCTTTCACTCCAAAATGGCGCTTGATGGCACTTTCGACGAGATCACCAAACTGAGCTGCTATACTGAAAAGAATGGTAAAGAGAATCATGGTTACCCAACCGTAAGATCCCGCAACAGTACGATCTAGGATCATAAAGATCATCGTCACGACGACAGCACAAGCGATCCCGCCTAGACTTCCTTCAACAGTCTTATTTGGCGATACTCTTGGCAAGAGCTTTTTCTTACCGAACTGGCTCCCAATGAAATAGGCCCCTGAATCCGTCGCCCAAACAATAAAGAGGGCCAAAAGAATCTTATCTACACCTGCTAAACGCGCTTGGATCAAGGCATGGAAGCCAAAGCCAACATAAAAACTTGAAGCAATCGGATAGACAACCTCGTCATAGGTATAGCCTTGTGCCAAGACAGTCGTCCCCATCAATAATAAGACCAACAGGCCATAGGCGATAAAATTGCCACCTGCTGGCAAGAAGGGAAGGTAACTCTCTAAGGGTAGCGCCAATACAAGAGCTGCTAGCATGGTCAAGGCCCCTTCGATGGTTTCAGTCTGCAGGCCTTTCATCTTCAACAATTCATGAACACCCAACATAGCGATGAGTCCCACTACAATCTGGAACACAAGGCCTCCCATAAGGACAACTGGGATAAAGAATGCTAGGGCGATTCCTCCAAAAATCACTCGCTTCTGTAAATCTTTTCTCATCTATTTCTCTCCTATACACCACCAAAACGTCGATGACGATGGCTGTATTCTTCTATTGCATCATGCAAGGCCTTTTCTCCAAAGTCAGGCCACATCACATCGGTAAAGTAAAGCTCACTGTAAGCTGCTTGCCAAGGCAAAAAGTTGCTCAAGCGAAGCTCGCCACTGGTCCGAATAATCAGGTCAGGATCTCGCAAGTCACTTGGTAGACTACTGGTATACAAATAATTGGCAATGGTCTCTTCTGAAATGTCACCCGGATTTAAGTGCGCATCGAGAACTTCCTGGGCGATTTGTTTGACTGCTTGGGTCAGTTCCGCCCGTCCTCCATAGTTCAAGGCAAAATTCAAAATCAATCCTGTATTGGAGTGGGTTAACGCCTCTGCCTTTTCCAGAGCCTCTAAGGTTTCCTTCGGAAGACGAGAAACCTCACCAATCATCTGGATCTTCACATTATTTCTATGAAGTTCTGGAACAAAGCGATCGTAAAATTCAACTGGAAGATTCATGATAAAGCTCACTTCCTGTTGAGGACGCGTCCAGTTTTCAGTTGAGAAAGCATAGACCGTTAGGGCTTGCACTCCCATCTCCTTGGCTGCGATGGTTACTTCTTGCAAAGCCTCCATGCCGGCTTTGTGGCCAAAGACACGAGGTTGCATCCGTTTTTTGGCCCAACGACCGTTCCCATCCATGATGATTCCAATGTGCTTGGGCACTTCTAGGGGAACGCTTAATTTTTCTTTCTTTTTAAAACGAAACATGTTTTTCTACCTATTTCACTGTTTTTATCGCTTCATTATATCATAAATCCGCTTAAAATGGCAGTCTAGCCCCTTTTCTAGGGGGCATCTAGCTAAAAATGAAAAAAGCGACCGTTTGATCGCTCTTTCTTATTATTCACCGTCGATGATAGAATCTGAGTCACCAGCGCCTTCAACTGCACCAGCTGTCACTCCTTCTGAAACTGGCAAAACTGTTTTAATAGCTGTCAATTCAAATGTGAGGTATACGCCATCCACATCCAAGACAACGGTTTTACGTTCAGTGTCTACTTCATCAACTGTTCCATACAAACCACCGATGGTAATCACTTCATACCCTTTTTGAAGCTTATTCAAACTTTCCATCCGTTTTTGGTATTGTTTCTTTTGGCTACGGCTCATGAAGAACATCATTCCGACCATTAGCGCAAGCATAAATAGCAAGGTTGTACCACTTTGCATACCGTTTCTCCTTTTTAAATCATATATGCTCTACTATAGCAAATTTTATAGGTATTTTCAATACGAACCCTTGATTTTCAAAAAAATAAGTCCTTAGATGGAGGTGTCCAGCCACTATCCGATCCGGATAGCTTTTCTAGTGCTTTCTTTTTTAGAAAAAGAAAAAACCATAAAAAATAGGTTTTTGTTAATCGATTGTGATTCCATATTTTTCATGATTTTTATCATACCATTCAATCAACAACATGGCTGTTTGATAGGTAATGTTTTTAATTTTACTGGTTCCTTTTGTCAAGGTAGCTAGACTCATCTTACTAATATCTGTCTCAGTTGCTACTCTATAACTTGTCACCTTTCCATCCACCATCAATTGAACGACAGCTTCAACTTTCTTATAATCTTTTGTCGAATAAATATCAATTGGATTTTTCATAAAATCATCCTATCCCCTTAAATTTAGTCTTTTATATATTATATAATTTATTTGTTCATTTATATGAAAATCTTGCTTACAGACGCTTTCTAAGGCATTTTCACGCTGTATTTAGCATCAATTCATGAAAAAACATACCTATTTTTTATCATTTTTCACTTTCTGGGAAAAAAAACGATAAAACTATACCTTATATATTTTTCTTTTATCGATATCAAAAAGGCTAAGAATTTCTTCTTAGCCTTCTTTTTCAAACTGATTTTCTACCGTTTATGGTGCTAGATGTCCTAGTTATTCTTCTGAGTTTGTATTCTCTTTAATGACCAATTCTCCATCTTCCATATCCGCTAACAAATGTTTAGCCTCAAGGTGATCCAAGTGGAAGTCGGTCACTTTGTCACGGATTTGTTGTTCAACCACCCGACGGAGTGGACGTACACCCATGACTTCATCATAGCCTTCTTCTGTCATGTATTCTTTGGCAGCATCGCTCACTGTCAAGTCGATGTCTTTCTTCGCAAGAGTTTTGTTCACTTCTACTAACATCAAGTCAACAATCTTAGAAAGGTCTTCCTTGCTCAAGTGTGAGAATTCGATCACTGCATTAAAGCGGTTCAAGAATTCTGGACGGAAGAATGGTTTCAAACGATCCAAGAGTTCTGGTTTGTCCGCATCTTCTGTCAAGTTGGCTTCGTAACCAAAGCCAGCATTTGAAGTAGCAATAATTACGGTATTCTTGAAGTTAACAGTGTTTCCTTGACCGTCTGTCAAACGACCATCATCCAATACTTGAAGGAGAAGGGTAATCACTTGAGGATCCGCCTTTTCAATCTCATCAAGAAGGACGATTGAGTATGGATTGCGACGGACACGTTCTGTCAAGGTATTGTTGTTGTCATCGTAACCAACATAACCGGCAGTTGTACCGATCAATTTAGACACGGCTGTACGGTCGCTGTATTCTGACATGTCCAAACGGATGATGGCATCTTTAGTACCAAACATATCAAGGGCCAATTGTTTAGCCAACTCAGTCTTACCGACACCAGTAGGACCTACGAAGAGGAAGCTACCAATCGGACGGTTTCCTTCGTCAAAGCCTGCACGGTTCCTACGGATCGCTTTGGCAACGGCTTCAACAGCCTTGTCTTGACCGATAACCTTGGTTTGCAAACGGTGACCCATATCTTTCAAGCGTTCGATATCGGTTGCCCCCATTTGTGATACTGGAATACCAGTCATTCGTTCTACAGACTCTGCCACATCATTGACAGTTGCAGTCACCTTGTGATCTTCTGTATGGTTGGCAATTTGTTTTTCCAGTTCTTCGATCCGAATTTTTGCATTTAATGCTGCTTCGTAATCTTCTTTTGCAGCTGCAGCTTCTTGTTTCGCTTTTTCTTCTTCAATTTCATGTTCCACAGCATGGACATCTGTCACTGGGTGTTGCGCTGCCAAGTGAGCAGCTGTCACATCGACCAAGTCAATGGCCTTATCAGGCAAGCTACGTTGTGGAATGTATTGAACAGAGTAATCAACTGCTGCTTTCAAGACTTCATCAGGCAAGACCACATTGTGGTGTTGTTGATACAATTCACGGATTCCTTGGAGGATCTTGAAAGTATCTTCAGCAGATGGAGCATTGACTTTGACTTCGTTGAAACGACGTGCAAGGGCAGCGTTCTTCAAGATGGTGTTGCGGTATTCGTCTTGAGTGGTTGCCCCAATCACGGTCAATTCCCCACGTGAAAGAGCTGGTTTCAAGATATCCGCAAGACCTTTAGATCCTTGACCATCCCCTGTGCTACCAGCACCAAGGATTTGGTGAATTTCGTCAAAGAAGAGGATAATGTTTCCAGCTTCTTTAACTTCGTTGACCAAGTTTTGAATATTTTCTTCGAAGCTACCACGGTATTGTGTACCAGCTTCTAGACCGGAAATATCAATGGAGATGATTTCTTTGTTCTTGATAGCCGCTGGGACATCCCCATTCACGATAGCTTGGGCCAATCCTTCTACAACGGCTGTCTTACCAACACCTGCATCCCCGACAAGAACAGGATTGTTCTTAGTACGGCGAGAAAGAATTTCAGAAGTTTCTTGAATTTCTTTATTACGACCAATAACTGGATCTAGCTTACCTTCACGAGCTTCTTCGGTCAAGTTACGACCAAGTTTTGCAAGGATCCCATCTTGTTTCATTCCTTTACCTTGATGGTGTTGCACTTGCTCGCTTCCTTCATTTGGAAGTTGACCAGTTTGACGGTAAATAGCGAATTCTTCAGGTGTCACTTCCCGACCGTTGATCATGTAGCGACGGCTTTCAGAACGAAAACCACCCATATTTCCCATTAGTTGATTGAAAAGATCATCCATATTGTTAAAGTTGTTATTCATATTGTTTACCTCTAATTTACATAATTTTAATTTGTTCTTGAAAATGAGTAGCTGATTTAGCTACTTTAAATTTGTTTACATAATTTTATTTTGCTTTTAAATGAATAGCCTCAAAGGCTAGGATCTTGTATTTCTTCTTTTATCAATTAGTTTTCTATATTTTGGAAATAGCATCTCACCATCTCCTTTCCACTATTGATCCTGTAAACTCTTGAGATTTTTCCAACCTCTTTTTGTTTACATAAATTATTATAATCCAGGACGATTTTTTTGTCAACACTTTTTACATAATTTTTTATATTTTTTTAAAAAATTTTTTCCAAGCTAAAAAACACACCCTTACTAGGTGTGTCTCTTATTAAATCATGTATTCGACACTGTAGGTGGCGTCGGATAGAATCCGTGAAAGGAATTGTTTGGTTCGTTCTTCTTTTGGACTGTTGAAGAATTCATGCGGTTCATTTTCTTCGATGATGTGTCCACCATCCATAAAGATGACATGGTTGGCCACATCACGCGCGAAGCCCATCTCATGGGTTACGACAACCATGGTCACTCCTTCTTGAGCCAATTGCTTCATGACATCTAAGACGTCACCGACCAACTCTGGGTCTAACGCCGAAGTCGGCTCGTCAAGCAAGATCACGTCTGGTCTCACTGCGATGGCACGCGCAATTCCGATCCGCTGCTGCTGGCCCCCTGACAATTGAGAAGGATAGTAATCTTTATAAGCAAGGAGACCAACTTTTTCAAGCGCTGATTCTGCCCGTTGGATGGCTTCTTCTTTTGGAATCTTCCGAGCTACAACCAGGCCTTCTAAGATATTTTCAAGCGCTGTTTTGTTGGCAAAGAGATTGTAATGCTGGAAAACAAAGGCTGTCTTTTGGCGGATTTCTAGAATCTCTTTTTTGCTGAGTTTTGAGAGGTCATACTCTTTTCCACCCAAAGTCAAACGGCCTGTATCCGCCTTTTCCAAGTGATTGAGGCAGCGAAGGAAGGTTGTTTTTCCTGATCCAGATGGCCCCAAAATAACGACCACATCCCCTTGGTTGACCTTGAGATTAACATCTACCAGGACCTGGTGGTCCTTAAATTTTTTCGATACGTGTTCTACTTCTAACATCTTCTTATTTCTCCTTCTTCTATGCAATCGTCAGGCGTTTTTCTAAGCAATTGAATCCCCATTGAATCACCCCACAAATGACAATATAAAGAATAAAAATCACTAGATAGGATTCAAAATATTGATAGCCATAAGAGGCTTCGACCTTGGCAATGGCAGTGATATCCTTGATGGTCATGACAAAGACAAGGGAGGTTCCTTTGACCAAGTTGATAACCAGGTTACACAGATTGGGCAGGGCCGCACGCAGGGCTTGGGGAAAAACAATGCGGATATAGGCTTGGCGGTTGGTCAAACCGATGGCTTGCGCTGCTTCTAGCTGGCCCTTATCCACCGTCAGAATGGCTGACCGGAGAATTTCAGCCAGACTCCCTGTTGTCATCAAGCTAAAGATGATAAAGGCATAGTAAATGGGATTGATCTCAAAGACATTAAAGTGACTGCCTATGCTCTTAAAAAAGCTATTTAAGAGGCTGGGAAAGAGACTATAAAAGAAGAGAATCAAAAGAATCGGAGGCGTCGCGCGAATAAAGGCTAAGTAAACCACTGAGAAACTGCGAACCCCTTTGACCTTATAAATCTGGCCGAGTGCCAAAAAGAGGGCTGGAAAAAAACTCAAGAGAATCGACACGACCATGATCAGAAGGGTCACTGGAACACCACCCAAGGTGGCTAGAAATGTTTTACTAATAAAATTGAAATCCATAAGCTACCTTTCTGTTACACTGAGTCGTTTTTCAAGCAATTGAGCAGAGAAAGAAATCACAAGGGCAATCACCCAGTAAATCACCGCAACAGCTGTATAAGTCTCGAGAGAATAATTCCCAAGATTGCGGCTGATCAAGTTGTTTCCTGCTCCCATGATATCGATAAAGCCAATGGTATAGGCCAAAGCGGCATCGCGCATGAGGTTCAAGATGGCAGTTGTCATATTTGGAAGAGCCACGCGAAAGGCTTGTGGAAGGACAATCCGCAAAATGGTCTGAGCTGGCGTCAAGCCGATACTCAAGCCCGCTTCCATCTGACCTTTTGGAATGGCCAAATAGGCTGCCTTGAAGACCTCAGAAATCATCGCGGCAAAGAGAAGAAACATGGCAATCAGGACAAAGACAAACTTGGACCAGTGGTCAATGTCGATGCCCAACCACCAGTTCAAAAATTGGGGCAGTCCATAAAAGACCAAAAAGAGCAAGACAATCGGAGGGGTACAACGCAAGGTAAAGACATAGCCTTTTGCCAGACCTGCTCCTACCTTATCTTCTGATACTTGTGCCCAGGTCAAAACCAAGCCAAATGCCGAACCGAGAAGCGTCGTTAGCACCATCAAAGCTAGGGTCGCTGGCAGGGCTTGGACCAAGGTTGGAAGAAATGACCAGACCTTGGAAATGTCGTATGAGACCATGTTTCTTTTCCTTTCTGTATCTGTATAGAAATAAGGAAGCTGGGGCTATACGCACCCAGTTTCATCTTATTTTTCTTTATCTACATAACTGAAGACATCTTCACCGAAATATTTTTCGGATAGTTTGGCAAGTGTCCCATCTTCTTCCAATTCTTTGATGGCCTTGCTGTAGGCTTCTGCAAATTTTTCGTTTTTCTTATCCTTATGGATCAATGGGTAAGTTGGAATTCCTTTGTAGGCAAACCAGCTAAGTTTGTCTGCATATTGGTGGTAAGAACCATCTTTATCTGTGACAGCTTTTTCAAAGGAAAGTTTGATGTCAAAGAAACCATCGTAACGTCCTTCCAGAACCCAAGCATAGGCATCTGCGACTTTGAAAGATTCCGCAGCTGTTAATTCGATTGGTTGGTCCTTATGCTTTTCATTGTATTCTTTAATAACATTCCATTGCGCATTTTGTGGTGAAATTGGAACCAATTTTCCTTTTTCTTTAGCGAAATCATCGATATTCTTGTATTTATCCGCATCTTCTTTCCGTACGGTAAATCCAATGATACTGGCTCCGATTGGTTCTTTGGGAATGATAAATTTCTTGGCACGTTCTTCGGTATACCAAGCTCCTTTGGTTCCGATATCGTATTTACCAGATTCTAGACCGATCAAGAGATCGTCGTCACTGGTTCCAGTATACTCAAACTTGTAGTCTGGTAGCTTTTCGTCAATAGCTTTGAGCACAGCTACTTCATAGCCATCTGATTCCCCTTTTTCATCAACGAAATCGTACGGCACATAGTTTTGAGTATGGGCCACTTTCAAGGTTGTTACTTTATTAGATCCTGTTGATCCTTTACTTTCGTTTGCGTGGTTCAAGCTTCGACCAATAATCGTTGCACCTGCAAGGGCAAGAACAGCCACCCCACCGATAATCCATGTTTTTTTACTCATATTCTCTTTTCTCGCTTTCTATTTTCCTTATTCTGCTGCAGCTTCACGAACCCATTCGATTCGTTCTTCATCAATGTCACTTGGAATCGTACAATCCGCACCGATGACCAAGCCTGTCGTTCCTGTCTCTGCGATGATGCGTTTGGTTTCTGCTTGGATGGCAGCCTTGTCTCCTGTGTAGAGAAGACCAGTTTTGCCATTTTCAAAGCCACCGAGAACCGTGCGTCCACCGAAGATTTCGCGTCCTTCTGCTAGGCTGATGCCTTCTGGTCCGACTGCCCAGTTGATGACTGGAGCTGGGTAGTCTGTAAAGAGGTGGATATCATTGCGAGCTCCTTCGTAGCCACAGATATGAAGAATGTTTACGCCACCAGCTTCATTGGCTTCCTCTAAGACATGGAGTTCACTCGGCGCGATGACTTGTTTGTAAACTTCCTGACTGACACGCGCATCTTGGATGCTTTGAACACTGAGGTAGATCCCGTCTGCTCCAGCTTCTTTAATGATTCGTTGGCTTAAACTTGCGATATCTTGGCCAATGGTATCCAATACTTTTTTAAGAGTGGCTGCATCTTGATCGATAAAGTTGGCGATCAAGTCATCTCCACCTGACACTTCTCCGACCAACCATTTGAAGTAGGTCACTGGAGCAAAGATGTTGTAGATGGCTACAATGTCCTCTTCAAAACCGGCCCGGATTTTTTTCACAAGCTCTACCTGTTCTGTGATCCATGGATGATCTGCTCCGAGCGGTTCAATCCCTGCTAAATCCGAGATGTTTTCAAGGCCTTTGTGAATGGCTGGGTTTGGATAAGCAAAGTAGCCATCGCTCATGAGTTTGACAAAGTCTGGTTTGACCTTGTGAAGGAAGTTTTTATGGCCATTGAGGTTTTTTTCGATAATTTCTGGATTAGAAAATCCTTTTAACCATTCATCTTCTCTTGTAAAATGATGCCAAAATCCAACTGGCACACGGTCAACCGCTTCCCCTCTGAAAGCTTTTAAGACTAATTCTCTTTTTGTGGACATGTTCTTACCTCGTTCTGTTCTGTTCTTTTCTTGCTAGTTATCTTAACACTTGGACTTTTATTTGACTAATATATATTTTTTATCAAGCCCTTCATCTTTTTTTATCACTGATCTTCTAGGAGCAGGACGCCCGCTAGATCAGACGGACGAATGAGGGAGATACTATGGGCTGGAATTTTCTCCAGTCTTTCCACATCCGGATCCTTTTTGCTTTCCTCTTGACTGCTAGCGGCAGCAACTTTTACGAGTCCTAAAACTAGGAACAAAGCTACCAGCATCAGACACCAAATATTGATTTTTTTCATCTCCCTCTCCTTTCTCTTTTATAAGACGGCTGCTTGGCGCACCCAATCTAAGCGTTCCAATTGGAAATCGTCTGGCACGGTGCAATCTGCCCCAAGGATCAAACCGCGACTTCCAGCTTCTGCCACCAAGCGGCGGGTTTCTTGCTCGATAGTTGCTCGTTCCCCTTGGTAAAGCAAGCCTTTCTTACCATTGACAAAGCCACCCAAGACGGCACGATCACCAAAGAGTTTGCGCCCTGCTGCTAGGCTCAGGCCTTCATGATGGGTCGCCCAGTTGATAACCTGAGCTGGATAATCCTTGAAGAGTTCCACTTCATTGCTAGCTCCTTCAAAGCCACAGATATGAAGGATATTGATGCCACCCGCTTCATTGGCCGCTTCTAGGACAACGATGTTACTCGGTTCAATGATCTTGCGGTATTCTTCATCTGTCACGCGCTCATCTTGGATCTGCTGAGTTGAGAAGTAAATCCCTTCAACACCTGCTTCTTGGATCAAGCGGCGACTAAGAATAGCGATATCGCCTGCAATGACATCAAGGACATGGGCCAAGGTTTCTGGATCTTCCTTGATAAAGTCCGCAATCACTTGATCCCCGCGAGAATGATCTGTCCGAAACCAGCGTTTCAAATAAGAAATGGGCGAGAAGATGTTATAGAAAGAAGCAATCTCCTCATGAAAATGAGAACGAATTTCCTTGACCACTTCAATTTGTTTTTCAATCCAAGGATGATGCTCCCCGATGGGCTGAATATCCTTCAATTCTTTGATTGATGTGATCTCTCTCGAATAAAGAGCACTCGGATAACGGAAAAAGCCATCGCTCATAATCTTGACAAAATCAGGTGATATTTCTTCAACATAGTGTTGGTGTCCTTTGATACTCTTTTCAAGTACGGCTGGATTGTCTAACCCCAATTCTTTTTCTTCTTGGGTCACATAATGGAGCCAAAATCCTACAGGGATTCGCTCTACTGCTTCGCCTCGAATGGCACGAAGCACCAATTCTTTTTTACTCATACCGTGAAACCTCCTCAATCTCTTCTTCAAAAAGAAAACTGACTGACCGCTTCCCTTCTGAAATTTGTAACCATGATATCACCTCGAAAAGTAGCTGACTAATATATTTTCCCTATCAAGGCCTTAAAATTTCTTTATTGAGGCAGGTATCAAAAAAAGCGCAAGCCCTTGAAAATAAAGCCTTGCGCGCATTCTTATCTATTATTTTATTTTTGAAGAAAGTGACCTACTTTGAAAATTACTTGACCCCGTTATAAGAATCAACTATACCCCTCCTTTTCATTCTCCTAAAATATGGTATACTAAAGAAAAAGGAGGTGCCTATGTCTTCCATTCGTTTAATTGTCAGTGATATTGACGGAACCATTCTGGACCAGCAGCATCAGGTCGATCCCGACCTCATCGAACTCATCCCTCAGCTCCAAGAAAAAAAGATTCCTTTTATCTTGGCATCGGCTCGTTCTCCTATCGGGATTGCTCCTATCGCAAGAAGATTGGGCGTCCATCAGGAACCGATCGCTTGCTACAATGGAGCTCTCATCGTCAAGGGAGAAGAGATTCTATTTGAACACAGCCTGAACAAAGATGAGATCCGCACCTTCCTCCATCGTGTGGAAGAACTAGATCCCAGCATTTCGATTAATTGTTATAGTGGGTCAGTCTGGTTTAACTCCAGAGAGGATCAGTGGACCCAAGTTGAGGCTTCGATTACTGGTGAGACGCCACAGATTCAGCCACTTTCTCAGACCCTCTCTGACGATGCTCTCCATCTACACAAATTGCTCTTGATCGGCGAGACTCAAAACATTCAAGAACTCTATCAAAAGCTGGATCCACAAGAATTTCCGCAGACTGCCTTTTACCTTTCAAAGGAAAACTACCTAGAAGTCACCGCCAAGTCCGTCTCAAAAAGAGATGCTGTCCTTGAACTGGCTGCTTATTACCAGGTCCCTTTGGAACAGGTCATGACTATCGGAGATCACTTCAATGACCTCCCTATGATTCGTCTGGCTGGACTTGGAGTTGCCATGGGAAATGCTCCTGAAGCCGTCCAAAAGGAAGCTCAAGTTGTCACCAGCAGCAACCAAGAGCACGGCGTAGCAAAAGCAATCCAAGATTATGTCTTACCACCATCAAACAAATAACCTATGAAGTTTCTTCCTTCATGGGTTTTTATAACCCTTCTTTCATGGCAAAGTAAGCACGCACTTTTGGTGCCACTTGCGTTCCAAAAAGTTCAATGGCTTTGAGAACTTGATCATACGGCATAGAACCAAGCGGTAGGTGCAACATAAAGCGATCCAAGCCTAAATCCTCAATCATACGGATCAATTTTTCTGCTACTTGATCTGGATTTCCCACAAACATAGCGCCATTTGGCCCCACCTGCTCAAGATATTGCTCATAACGCAATTCCTGCCAGTGCGGACGGTCTTTGGAGATCGCATCTACCACTTGCTTGGTCGGATGGAAATAATCTTTCACTGCCTGCTCGCCATCTTCAGCAATCCACCCCCAAGAATGGGCTCCCACTTTCAAGTCTTTGTCAGCATGACCCGCTTCGCTTCCAATCTCACGATAAGCTTGAATCAACTTTTTAAAATAGCGAGGATTGCCACCGATAATGGCATAGACAATCGGCAAACCAGCATGAGCAATCTTGATGGTTGACTCAACGTTCCCTCCCGTCGCTACCCACAGAGGCAATTTTTCCTGAACTGGACGTGGATAGACTTCTTTTCCAGAAATGCTTTGAGTCAATTGTCCACGCCAGTTCACCTTGGTGCTTTCATTTACCAGCTGAAGCAGGTCCAACTTTTCATCAAAGAGAGCTTCATAGTCTTTCAAGTCATAGCCAAACAGTGGAAAGGACTCGGTGAATGAACCACGCCCAGCCATAATCTCCGCACGTCCGTTCGAAAGGGCATCGATGGTCGCATATTGTTGGAACAAACGGATGGGATCCATACTCGAGAGGATGCTGACAGCACTGGTCAAACGAATCTTCTTGGTATTCACCGCACCAGCTGCAAGGACAATCTCTGGCGCTGATACCGCAAAGTCCTCCCGATGATGCTCCCCAATACCGTAAACATCCAAACCAACCTTGTCAGCCAGCTCAATTTCTGCTACCAACTGACGGATTCGTTCATCATGACTGTATACTTGTCCAGTCCCATTTAAGGCTGTTGTTTCACCAAATGTTGAAATTCCTAATTCTACCATACTGATTTCCTCGTTTCATTATTAGTTATTTTGGAATTTTATCACTAATTAGCTATAATCTCAACGAATTTGCTTATTAAAAAAAGTCTAGATGAACTAGACTTTCTTAGATTATTCTACTGTTACGGATTTAGCAAGGTTCCGTGGCTTGTCTACATCGAGTCCACGGTGGAGGGTTGCAAAATAAGCGATCAATTGGGTTGGTACCACCATTGAGATTGGTGAGAGGTAAGGGTGGACCGTTGTAAGGACGATATCGTCTGTCTCTTTAGCAACATTTTCCTCTGCGATAGTAAGGACCTTAGCTCCACGAGCTGCCACTTCTTGGATATTTCCACGAGTGTGGTTGGCAAGAATTGGGTCAGACAAGAGGGCCAAAACAGGTGTTCCATCCTCAATCAAAGCAATGGTTCCGTGCTTGAGCTCTCCAGCCGCAAAACCTTCACACTGGATGTAGGAAATCTCTTTGAGTTTTAGACTGGCTTCCATGGCTACATAGTAATCTTGACCACGTCCGATATAAAAGGCGTTGCGTGTTGTTTCAAGAAGGTCACGAACCTTAGCGTCAATCAATTCTTTCTCTGAAAGAGTTGATTCGATAGATTGAGCCACGATAGACAATTCATGAACCAAGTCAAAAGCTTTGGCTTTTTCGTTGCCATTTGCTTCACCAACCGCTTTTGCAAGGAAGGCAAGAGCTGCGATTTGAGCTGTATAAGCCTTAGTTGATGCTACGGCAATTTCAGGACCTGCATGAAGCAACATAGTATGGTTGGCTTCACGTGACAGCGTTGATCCTGGAACGTTTGTCACTGTCAAGCTTGGAGTCCCCATTTCATTGGCCTTAACCAAAACCTGACGGCTATCAGCTGTTTCACCAGATTGACTGATAAAGATGAAGAGGGGTTTCTTGCTAAGTAGTGGCATCCCATAACCCCACTCAGAAGAGATGCCCAGTTCAACTGGTGTATCAGTCAATTCTTCCAACATCTTCTTAGAAGCAAATCCTGCATGGTAAGAAGTTCCAGCAGCAAGGATGTAGATGCGGTCAGCGTCTTGAACAGCCTTGATGATGGCTGGGTCTACCACTACTTGACCAGCCTCATCTGTGTAGGCTTGAATGAGCTTACGCATCACCGTTGGTTGCTCATCAATTTCTTTGAGCATGTAGTAAGGGTAAGTTCCCTTACCGATATCTGACAAGTCAAGTTCAGCAGTGTAGCTAGCACGCTCACGGCTGTTGCCATCGTAGTCTTGCACTTCAACGCTATCAGCTTTCACAATTACCAACTCTTGGTCATGGATCTCCATATATTGGTTTGTTTCACGAATCATGGCCATAGCATCTGAGCAGACCATGTTATAGCCTTCTCCAAGACCAATCAAAAGTGGTGATTTGTTCTTGGCCACGTAGATGACATCTGGATTTTCAGAGTCAATCAAGGCAAAGGCATAAGATCCACGGATGATGTGAAGGGCTTTTTTGAAAGCTTCAAGTACTGACAAGCCCTCTTCTTCCGCAAATTTTCCAATCAAGTGCACTGCGATTTCAGTATCCGTTTGTCCCTTGAAGTGGTGACCTGCCAGGTATTCTTCTTTGATTTCGAGATAGTTTTCAATCACACCATTGTGCACCAAGACAAAACGTCCTGTCTCAGAGCGGTGCGGGTGAGCATTGTCTTCTGTTGGTTTCCCGTGAGTGGCCCAACGAGTATGTCCAATACCAGTTGTTCCCTCCACTCCAGCTGTCTTGGCAGACAATTCTGCAATACGACCAACCGCTTTCACCAAATGGTTCTCAGCACCACCTAGGACAAAAATCCCCGCAGAATCATAACCACGGTATTCGAGCTTTTCAAGCCCTTGAATCAAAATATCCGTTGCATTTGTATTTCCAACAACACCAACAATTCCACACATAGTATATACGACACAGACAAGCTGTGCTTTCTCCTTCTATAAAAATGAAAGAAAATAGGTATCCGTACTTGAGTTCCCTTATTTTCTTAGCCAATTTATAAAATTGGTCTAGTCTGATTCGATAGAAAAATTATCAGCGGAGTCAGTATACAATGTTTTTTTCTGTTTGTCAACCTTAAAAATATCAAAAATTGGTCTAGTTAAGAAAGGATTAAGAAAAACCTACCAACTTTTTTAGTGATAGGTTAGGATGATTGGCTTATTTTTAGATCGTCATTGATGCCAACTGATCTAAATGCCTATCGAGTAATTGTATAAGTTTCACTTCATTTTTTGATCTTTTTAATCATCAAATCAACTCCCAGCAAAACAACTATAATAATCGAAAGATAAGCAAGCATGAAGTGATTCGATAGATGTTCCCCACTCGCATTTTGCAAGATAATCCCATAAGATTCTTTGTAGTTCGTAATTACTGTAGACGGTGCATGATCAAAGACTTTACTAATTGCAGCTTTCATTAAAATCTGTTTCAAGAGCGCATTTACCTGTGTAAGAGGGAACCAGGTCATGACCTGTTGCAAGCTTCCTCCTACAGAACCAATAGAAAGATAAACACCTGAAATGAATCCGATAAAAGTTCCAACTATTGTACTCAAAGTTGTAAATGCTGAACTGGTTCGAATAAAAGCTAGGATTGGCAGAATAATAGTTGCAGATAACACCGTTCCCATTGTAACAACTCCTAAAATAGATAAGTAGTCCATCATAGAATAGTCAAGAAGAGCACTAAAACCATTAAACATACCAATTGCAAAGATACAAGAGAACATGGTCATAATAATCCCAAATAAAATCGCAAAGATCGCATACGATAGTTCAATTTTAAAGTTAGACACTGGGCTGACTTTAAAGTCCTCACTCAATTTCTTTTCTCTATCCGAAACCATTACTCCAAATGCACCAAGAGTACTGGTCATTGAAATAATGGTCGTTAAACCTGAGATTAACCAATAATTGACCATCTGGATGGTGGCCGTAGAGGCGGTATCACTATTCAAAGCCTCCTTGATGGCATCAATCTGAATTTGTCCTAAAAAGACTTGATAAACCAAGATCAAGATGATGACCGATAAGAAGGACATAAAGAAAGCTAAGCGATCTCTTGTATAGACTTTCCGATTTCTAGAGATTAATTCAAGCATTCCCTTCTCCTCCTTTAGATCTTAGTAAGTTCAAATAAGCTGCTTCTAAATTTGAATATTCTACATTAAATGTTTCAATAATTGATTTTCCTTGATTTTCTGCAATAATTTCCATCATCTCTTCAACGGAAACATCCTTACATACGACTTCTGCCTCCGAAAGGATCTGACACTTATTAGCAAACTTAGAGACAGATAACGAATTGACTGGTTTACCAGGTTTTAACGTAAGATTCAGGTTAGTGGTTGAATGCTGTTTAATAAAATTGGCAATATCTCCTGAATAGTACAAGTTCCCTTCAATTAAGACATTTAAGACATCACAAGCAGCCATCTCTTCTAAATAGTGTGTAATTAGAACGACTGTCATATTTTCTTTTTTGTTCAGATAATTAATCGCTTCCCATAAATCATGACGAGATTGTGGATCTAAACCAGTTGTTGGCTCATCTAACAAGAGCAAAGACGGTTGTGGCAATAAAGCTCGGGCAATATCTACTTTTCGTTTTTGTCCTCCTGATAAACTGCCATAGTTTTTCTTTTTAAGAGTGGCAACATCTAAATAGGATTGCAAATCTGTAATACGCTTTTGTACTTGTGATTTTGATAAGCCGTACAAGGATCCACGAGATACTAAGTTTTCCTCTACCGTTAAGTTATCATCTAAACGATTACTTTGAAATACAATACCGATATGTCGATAAAAATCTTTCGTTGGCAAATATTTTCCATCTACTTCCCAAAAAATCTCTCCTGAGCTCGGCTTGAAATTCTGAATCAACAAATTAAAAAGCGTTGTTTTCCCTGCACCATTTGGACCAAGAAGTCCATAAAATTTCCCTTCCTCAAGAACTAAATCAATTCCTTTCAAAGCCTCAAAGGAACCATAGCTTTTCTTTACATTGTGTAATCTAATTTCCATTTTCTGACACCAAGATCCTTTTTTCCTTCCTTGTACTCTCAGTATATCCAATTTCTGTCCTCTAACGTGAGGACATTCATGTCCAGTCTAACCATCATTTTCACCAAAAAAACCTGTGAAGATTCACAGGTTTTCAATATTCATTTTATATTTTTTTGAGAACAACAGACGAAAGGAAAAATGCTCCTCTATACCTCAGTGTAGTTTAGACCTTTTTTTGCAAGGTCCTCTTTCCATTCTTCTTGCATGTTTCTCTTCACTAGATCCTCAGATAATAAGTCAGCCATTAAGCATACTTTTTGATAATCATCTTTTGCTTTTTCTAGGTCATCTTCTATAAATAAAGCAACTTTCCAATTTAAAGCATAAATAAAAATATTATCCTGAAAATCATGTCTCTTTGTCATAATATCATTTAAGGCTTTAACAATGTCTGGCAATCTGTCGTATATCCCATAATGGGCTAACACACCTGCAGCTGAGATAAGAGTGTTTTGTAGCATTTCCAATTCTGATAAGGGGAAATAATCTATCGCAAGTAGGATTTTCTCTACTAAGTGTATAAATTCATCTTGATCAAAGGCTCCCAAAGCCAAAGAAAGCAAGCGCAATTTGATAATCTCCACATCGTTGAGACTTAACTCTTTTTTCTTCATGGCTTGCTCTAGATACTCATCTAATAAACCTTGATCAAAAGAAGGATTTTTGGATCCAATCATATCAACCGTGGCTTGGGCGACCTGGACAGACAGTTTTTCTTCCTCTGGCAGGTTATCAAAATAGTTTTCGTAAATATCCTCAATAATTTCTTCATGCCGATGAAGACGATCTCGATCTCCATAATGGTATAACGTCCGTAGTTGATATTTCAGGTTCAGATATTCTGCAGGTAATTCCAAACTAGTTTGATTTGTCAAAGCATCCAAAGAAACACCTAGTTGTTCAGCAATATACTTTGCTGTTGCAATCGTTGGCAAAGACTGACCCTTTTCAATTCGCTGGAGTTGGCGCGTCGTTAATAGGTCCTCAATACCACAGATTGCTTGTCTACTTAATCCCTTACTTTCACGTAGAGTTTGTACTTTTTGTCCTAGTTCTGTTTTAAAATCCATCATACAAGCTCCTTTTCTTCTGATTTCATTATAGCACATATTAAAGTTGAAGGGTTTTGAACCTTTTCCAGCACTAAATGAAAAATCGGAAATGAAGAATACCGTCAGAAACATCTGCATCTGATGGAGTTCCACACTTCCGAAAATAAAACTAGTCAGTCATTTACTGAAATGAACGGGCCTATCGTGCTTAGATGACAGAATCCTCAAAATCTCACTCTTCAAATCCATTCTGCTGGCTCAATTCACGGAACCAATGACCAGATTTTTTCAGGCGTCTTTCTTGAGTGGCTAGGTCCAATTCGACAAGGCCGTAGCGGTTTTTATAGCCATTGAGCCAAGACCAGCAGTCGATAAAGGTCCACATGAGGTAGCCCTTACAGTTGGCCCCTTCTTGGATAGCCCGGTGCAACTCACGCAGGTGGTCTTTGACGAAGTCAATCCGGTAGTCATCTTGGATTTCCCCGTTTTGACGGAATTTTTCTTCCCCTTCAACTCCCATCCCATTCTCTGTTAGGAGCCACTCGATGTTGCCGTAATTTTCCTTGATATTTTGCGCAATATCGTACAAGCCCTGCTCATAGATTTCCCAGCCTCTGTGTGGGTTAATCTTTCTTCCTGGCATGACATAGGGTTCGTAGAACTGCTCGACCAACATAGGAGACTCTGGGTTTGGCGCATAACGGGGCGCAGAGACACGCATTGGTTGGTAATAGTTGACCCCTAAGAAGTCGACTGTATGTTCTTTGATCAGCTCTAAGTCATTTGGATCCACCTCTGGCAAGAGAGCACGCTCCCGCAAAATCTCTACCAACTCTGGTGGGTAAGTCCCAAGAACAGACGGATCGAGGAAGGATTTGGCTTGAAAGAGCTCAGCGATTCGTGCCGCCTTGACATCTGCTGGATGCTGACTCCGCGGGTAGGCTGGAGTTAAGTTCAAGACCACTCCGATTCGATAGCTTGGATCCACCTCATGACAGACCTGAACAGCAAGGCTGCTGGCCAACTGGGTATGGTAGGCAACTTTAACTGCTGCGGCCGCATCTACCTTATGTGGGTAATGGGCATCATAAAAGTAACCAAACTCTACAGGAACAATGGGTTCATTAAAGGTGATCCACCGATCGACCAAGTCTCCATAGGTTTCAAAGCAGAAACGAGCATAGTCGCGATAGGCGTAGACCGTCTCCTTATTTTCCCAGCCATCTCCTTCTTCTTGCAAGGCAAAGGGAAGGTCAAAGTGATAAAGATTGACCATCAAGTGAATGCCTTTGGACTTGATGCGTTCAAATACTTGGCGGTAAAAAGCCACTCCTACTGGATTGACTTCTCCACGTCCTTTAGGGAAAATCCGAGACCATTGGATAGAAGTCCGAAAAGCAGTATGCCCAGTCTCGACTAGAAGCTCAATGTCTTCTTCCCAGTTTTCATAAAAGGTCGAAGTTAAGCCAGGTCCTTCTTGGAAGCGAAAGCGATGAGGCTCTACCTGGTACCAGTAGTCCCAGAGGTTGTCTCCCTTGCCATCTCCGGCAAAGCGCCCTTCTGTCTGTGGACCAGATGTCGAAGTCCCCCATAAAAAATCTTTTGGAAAGTTGATCATGTGTTTATCCTCTCTCATTGTCTTCCTCTCTATTATACTCCCTTTCAGCCCTCTTCCTAGAGACTATTTTCAGTCATTTTTACGCAGATTATAGAAAAAACACGCTAGCTATCAGAAGACCCGATTTCTAACGTGTTTTGTTTCCATTATAGTTGATTGACGACATAATCAAAGAGGGCCTTGTCTCCCTCGCTTATCTGATGACGCAGTTCTGGATGCCACTGCACCCCGAGAAAAGCTGTCCCGTGGGATGATTGGACTGCTTCGATGATCTGATCTTCAGGGCTAACAGCAATCACTTCTAGATGAGGAGCTAGATCCTTGATCGCTTGATGGTGGTAGGAATTGATCTGACCAACTTCTCCGAACAAATCCCGCAAAACAGTCCCTTCAACTGTTTCGATTGAATGACTAGCTTCACTGGCAGGATTTTCTTGCCAGTGGTGGTCGATATCTTGGTAAAGTGTCCCGCCCATGGCTACATTGTAGAGCTGCATGCCTCGGCAAACCGTAAAGATAGGCTTCTTAGCAGCTACTGCTTCCTTGATCAAGGCCAATTCAAAAAGGTCACGCTCAAGCAAGTAATCATCACTGACAATTTCCTTTTCTGCTCCATAAAACTGAGGGGAGACATGCTGACCACCTGTGATGATTAGCTTGTCAATCAAGGAAATATAGTGCTCAGCCGTTGCTGGGTCACCAATCGGAAGGATCAGAGGGATGCCCCCCGCTTCTTGAACCCCCTGGACAAAGCCTGTCGGTGTATAACTGAGGTACATTCCATCCTCTTCACGGAAAGGGCGTTGGTTGCCCGTAATCCCAATCACTGGTTTCTTCATCGCTCATTCTCCAATCTCTTCATAGCTAATATAGTTCCTTATTTTATCACACTCCAAAGGTGACTTTCAACTTTTTTCATGATTTTGAAAATAATAAGAGATTTTCTAGAATTTTTACGAATAATACAGGTGAAGAAGCAATTTTCTTCAAAGAAAGGAGAAGATAGATGAACACAATTTCTATTCATTCTGATGACATACTATCAGATCATGAACTAGCCTCTATTCAAGGTGGATTTATCCCAGCTGTCATTGCAGGGGTAGCTACATGGAAAATTGCTGCAACTGCTGTCAGTAGTATTGGACTCGTTTTTGCTGCAGGAGCAGGACTAGGATATCTAGCTAACCGTCCATAGGTAAGAACGATGAAAAAAAGACGCATATTCCATATCATCACGATATCTACTTTACTTTTTTCTAGAATCTTTTTAGCAGTTCTACAAATCTTACACGACCTTCACTATCTCACACTCCCATTTGAAACTTATGGAGTGAGTGATTTACTTTCTGGGATTCTTGTTATTTGGATCCTCATCATTGCATATCGGGGAATCAGAAAGGAGAAAAGCAATGAACAATTTACAACTTTTAACAACTGAAGAATTAGAAAACACCAAGGGCGGTGTTGGCCTAGCTGAAATCGTTGCGATTTCAGGAGTTGCGAACTTTTTCGTATCCGTCTTTAATGCAGGATATAAATTCGGAGCTGACTTAGCCCGACGCCATTAATATAAAAAAACAGTTGAAAAAAATTTCAACTGTTTTTTATTGGTTATTTTACAACAATATTAACCAATTTAGTTGGCTTCAATAGTCCAGTGGACTATTGAAGGTGGCAGATAGGGCTAATAAACTCGTTATTTAACGACGATGTTAACGAGTTTATTAGGGACACTAATCACTTTCACGATTTCCTTGCCATCAATCTCTGCTTTGACTTTTTCATCAGCCAGAGCGACTTCTTGCAATTCTTCGCGTGATAGGTCTTTTGCGACCATGAGTTTAGCACGGACTTTTCCTTTGATTTGGACGACGATTTCGATTTCGTCTTCAACCAATTTGCTTTCGTCCCATGTTGGCCAAGCTACGTAAGAGATAGACTCACCTGTTGCTGCGACTGTTTGCCAGAGTTCTTCTGCCAAGTGAGGGGCAAATGGGGCGATCAATTGGATAAAGCCTTTAGCGTAATCCACATAGAGTTTTTCTTCCTTGTTCGCCGCATTGACAAAGACCATGAGTTGGGCAATGGCTGTGTTGAATTTCATAGACTCGATTTGCTCTGTGACAGCTTTAACGGTTTCGTTATAAACCTTGTCTAGAGCACCATTGTTTTCCGCAACGATTTCTTTACTTGTGATCAAACGGTAAACACGGTCAAGGAATTTACGGCTTCCTTCCAAGCCTTCTTCAGACCAAGCGATGGAAGCGTCAAGTGGTCCCATGAACATTTCATAGACACGAAGGGTATCCGCACCGTATTGTTCCACCACATCGTCTGGATTGACAACGTTCTTGAGGGATTTAGACATCTTGGCCGGTGCTTGCTCCAACTCTTCCCCTGTTTCCACATGGAAGAAGGAACCGTCACGTTTTTCAACCTTGTCAGTTGCCACAAGCGCGCCACGGTGGTCACGATAGCTTGTTCCCAAGATCATTCCTTGGTTAAAGAGTTTTTGGAATGGCTCCTTAGTTGGAACGACACCTAAATCATAGAGGAATTTGTGCCAGAAACGAGCGTAAAGCAAGTGAAGCACGGCGTGTTCTGCACCACCCACGTAGATATCGACTGGCAACCATTGTTTGAGAAGGTCCTCGTCAGCCAATTTCTCTGTGTTGTGTGGATCGATATAGCGGAGGTAGTACCAGCTTGAACCGGCCCATTGTGGCATCGTATTGGTTTCACGACGACCTTTGACACCATCCTCACGAGTCACTTCAAGCCAGTCTGTCAAGTTAGCCAGTGGGCTTTCCCCAGTACCTGAAGGGCGGATGTCCTTGGTGACTGGCAAGACAAGTGGAAGTTCACTTTCTGGAACAGCTGTCGAAGTTCCATCTTCCCAATGAATGATTGGGATTGGTTCACCCCAGTAACGTTGACGGCTAAAGAGCCAGTCGCGGAGACGGTAGGTAACCTTTTCTTGACCAAAGCCTTTTTCTTCTAGCCAAGATACGATTTTAGCAATCGCTTCTTCTTTGTTCAGTCCATCTAGGAAATCAGAGTTGACGTGAAGGCCATCTTCTGTGTAAGCAGCCTCTTCAACGTTCCCACCTTCAAGTACTTCTACAATTGGAAGGTCAAATTGTTTAGCAAATTCCCAGTCACGTTGGTCATGAGCAGGTACAGCCATAACAGCCCCTGTTCCATAGCTAGACAGAACGTAGTCGGCAATCCAGATTGGAATTTCCTTGCCATTGACGGGGTTTATGGCATAAGCACCTGTCCAAACCCCTGTTTTTTCCTTGGCAAGGTCTGTACGAGCCAAGTCTGATTTAAGGCTAGCTTGGTGTTTGTAATCAGCTACAGCCTCAGCTTGTTCCGGACTTGTGATGGCATCTACCAAGTCATGCTCAGGAGCCAAAACAGTGAAGGTCGCACCAAAAAGGGTATCTGGACGTGTTGTAAAGACGGTGAATTCCTTGTCTGTTCCTTTCACCTTGAAAGTGACATTGGCACCAGTTGATTTCCCAATCCAGTTGCGTTGCATGTCCTTGATAGACTCTGGCCAATCCAAGTCATCCAAGTCATTGAGCAAGCGTTCAGCATAGGCAGTGATTTTGAGCATCCATTGGCGCATTGGTTTGCGGACAACTGGATAGCCACCACGCTCAGAAGTTCCATCCGGAAGGACTTCTTCGTTTGCGATAGCTGTTCCGAGTTCCTCCACCCAGTTTACGGGTACTTCGGCTTCATAGGCTAAGCCTCTTTCGTAAAGCTTGGTGAAAATCCACTGCGTCCACTTATAGTAGTTAGGATCTGTTGTGTTGACTTCACGGTCCCAGTCGTAAGAGAAGCCAAGTGCGTTGATTTGACGTTTGAAGTTGGCAATATTTTCCGCTGTAAAGTCAGCTGGATCATTCCCAGTATCCATGGCATATTGCTCTGCTGGCAAACCAAAGGCATCCCAACCCATAGGGTGAAGGACATTGTAGCCTTGGGCACGTTTGAAACGGCTGAGAATATCTGTCGCTGTGTAGCCCTCTGGGTGTCCTACGTGAAGACCCGCTCCTGAAGGGTAAGGGAACATATCAAGTGCATAAAACTTCGGTTTTGATGCGTCAGTTCCTGTCTTAAAGGTATGATGGTCAGCCCAGTGTTTTTGCCACTTAGGCTCGATTTCTTTATGATTGTAAAAACTCATGCTGTCTCTCCAATTTTCGTGATGCTCCTATTATACCATTTTTAGGGGATTTTTAAAGGTTCTATCCACCAAAAAGAGGCTGGGACAAAAGTCCTAGCCTCTCAATTGTCTTTGGATTGTTGAGCAAGACGCAGTGGTTGAGTGGGCTCTACTAGGCTGATTTCATCAGCTTTTACAGCCCTACTCAACTTTGCGGAGGTGGGACGACGAAATCGAAGTCTAACGAATGAGCGATTTCCGTCCCACTCTCTTCCCTGTTCAGTATACAATCGCTCTTAAAGCTCCTAGTCCTCTACGTGACTTTCTAGTTCTTTTTGAGCTTTCTTATTGGATTCTTCTTTTTCTTTCTTCCATTGTTCACGCGCTTCATCGTACTCTTTGGTTGTCAAAACTTTGTCCTGCAATTCCAAGTACTTGTAGTTGAAGGTTTGACCCTTGTGTCCTGTCCAAGCAAAGGCAGCTGTGTATGGAACTGTCTTACGAACACCTGGAGAAGCTCCATCTGAATGGATTGGGATCAAGAGGGCACTATCAGTCAACCAAGCCTGAGCTTTAGCATATTTTTCATAGCGTTCATTGACATCTTTTGTTTCATTGTGCGCGTCTTCGATCAATTGATCGTATTCATCAAAACCAGCTTCTTTAGCAGCTGCGTTATTCGTTCCCGCATCAAATCCAAAGTAGGAATTGGCATTTTCACCATTCTTAGAGCTTGTGATATCTAAGTAAGAAGATGGATCGGTATAGTCTGGACCCCAACCCAAGTTGTTGTTCAAATCCCAGTCTTGTTGGGAAGCATTTTCAGCAAAGTAGGTCACTCGATTAAGATCGTCCTCAGATACCATATTCAAGTCGATGACGACATTTTCTGCTCCTAGGGTAGATTCGATCGACTGTTTAAAGGATTGAGCTTGCTTGACTCCTTCTGTATAGGTGGATGAAACAGGGAGGTCCAAATGAATCGGGAACTCTACCCCTTGGCCTTGAAGAGCTTCTTTGGCCTTGGCAAACTCTTCCTTGGCCTTGGTTGGATTGTAAAGGGTATCTTTTCCATCTTCGACAGAAACACCTTTCCATTCATCACCATATTCTTCTAAGTTTTTCTCTACAGACTCACCGAAATCTTTGCCATCAATTTGAACAAAGTTTGGAGGAGTGAAGGTGTTGCGGATGACCTTGTCTGCAGATGCTTCCCCATTGGCTTGCGCTACATAGGCCTTGCGGTTGAAGGCAAACATAATGGCTTGACGGAAGTCTTTATTCAAGATTGCTTTCTTGGTTGAGCTCTTTTGAGCATCTGTAGTTTTAGTCGTAATCTCATAAGCTTGACGGTCAATGTTGAAAGACAAGTTATAAGTAGAGGATCCTTGGTCACTGAAGACAATGTCATCTTTGTGTTTCTTCTCTACACTCTTATAGTTAGAGCCATTTGGGAAGACACGGGCAAAGGTATAGTCTCCGTTATCAAATCCACGGATCAAAGATTCTGAATCTTGTCCATCATAATAGGTCAGCTTAACCTTAGAAATTTTTACATTATCAGCATCCCAATAGGTTGGGTTCTTTTCAAGCGTCACAACAGATTTAGAGGTGATAGCTTTAATCAAATAAGGACCACAATAAAGAATACTAGAAGGGTTCGTACCTTGACCGTAGTCATCTCCCTTAGAATCTAAGAATTCTTTATTGACTGGCATCAAAATGCCCATGGTGGTTTTTGAATTCCAGAAACTTTCTGGTTGGTTCAAGGTGTATTGAACCGTATAGTCATCGACAGCTTTGATACCAACTGTTGAGAAGTCTTTGGTTTTCCCTGAGACATAATCATCCAACCCTTTGATAGATTGTTGGACGAGATAGAGGGCCGAAGATTTCTTGTCCGCTGCGTGCTGAAGCCCCGTCACAAAGTCTTGGGCCTTAACTTCTCCGAATTCTTCCCCTTCAGCGGTCACCCATTTAACCCCTTTACGAAGTTTATAGGTATAGGTCAGACCATCTTTTGAAACAGTCCAATCCTTAGCAAGAGATGGGATTAAGTTGCCGTATTTGTCAACTTCTAACAAACCATCCACAGCATTACCTGTAAATTCTGAAGTTGACCGTTTATTAGAGAGTGAATAATCCAAAGTATCCGGATCTTGCGTATATACATAACTAAAGACCTGGTTGTCCGAACTTGAAGATTTCCCTCCTTGTGAGCAGGCTACCAGTGCGCTTACAGACAAAAGCAGAGCGCCGGTGGCTAAGAGTAGCTTCCCTTTTTTCATATGGATCACCTCTGTATAAAATGTTATTCTTCATATTAAATTATAGCACTTTACGGAAAAATGTAAACGCTTAACTGTATAATATTTCAAAAGTTAGAAAAAATAGTTGTTTTGACTGCATATAAAAAAGCTGGGACAAAAGTCCTGGTCTCTCAATTGTCTTTGGATTGTCGAGCAAGACGCAGTGGTTGAGTGGGCTCTACTACGCTGATTTCATCAGCTTTTACAGCCCTACTCAACTGTGCGGAGGTGGGACGACGAAATCGAATTCTAACGAATTACCGATTTCTGTCCCACTCTCTTTGATGATGGATAAAGGCCCCTGCCACTCCTTCCCCTTACTTAAATCCCACTGACCAGGAGGGATAAGAGGGTAAGGAAGCTATTCCAAGAGGCATGCTGAAGAATGGACCAGTAAATCGATTTGGTATAACGTAAGACCGCACAAAATAGCAGGCCCGGTACCAGGTAGACGATAAAGCTTGGCAAATCCCAGCCATGCTGCCAGACATGCGAGAGGCTGAACAAGGAGGCCGAAACCAATATATCTAGCTTATACTTCTGATAAGATGCCAAAGCCGTCATGACTAAGTCACGGAAGACGAGTTCCTCTACAATGGGAGCCAGCAAGCAGGCATAGACATAGCGTATCAATATCAAAGCCCAACCCGACAAGTCCCTAGATATTTCTTCAAGGGCTATGGAATTCTTAGTGGGCGGAAATACCGCTGCAGAAAACAGATCCCATAAAAAGTGAGCAAGAAAAACAAGTACAAAAACCGCAAAATAAGAAGCTTTAAAAGTAAATTTCCCGTACAAGTCCCAACGACGACTCTTTACCAAGAGTGTAACGGCTAACCCCCCAATCAATCCAATCAACAAGAGGAGCAAGCCATAATAAGAGTCATCCGATAGGTGGCTCACTAAATCCGTTGGAAGCCCCACGTTAAAAAGCGCAAAATTGATACAGAGAATCCCAATTGTCGCCAGTTGAAACGGTCTGTCTGTCTTTCTCATTGCATTCACCTTTTGATTTAATTCTTTCCACTGAGTTCCAATCTTCCTTTAGATCTCATTCTCAGAACACTTCATCCTAGAACTCTATCATGTCTTACATACGAGCGAGCGGTGGTCTCTTCACAAAGCCAGGACGACCGATCTCAATCTTATCTGACTGACCTTGAACCACATTTGGGTGAGAAACCCCACCTCCTACAATCCGTTCCAATTCTTTTTGACTACATTCTGTCATTTCATTTCCTCCAATTTGTATTTGTAACGCTACCTCCTGAGTCTATCAAAGATTGGAGGGTTTGCCTTTGATTCTTCTATACGGTTGCATTTTTCAGCTATGTGGGTGGAGAATCTCCTAATTCCGAAGGATACATCTCCAAATCAAAGGAAAACGAACAACATAAAAAACCATCGTCATCAGACGATGGTTTCTATATTTCTTTGATTAGCCTAAGGACTTGACATAAGCATCAACTGCTACAATGGCTTGTGCAATATCAGAAGCTTGTACCTTGAATGGCATTTGATGGATGGTTTCTCCTTCAATGGTTGCTTGTTGGCCAACCTTGAGAAGATCTTCGTAGCTTGCATTTTCAAGATGCATTTCTTTCAGAGTCGTTGGCATGCCAATTTGTTGATAGAAACGAATGTATTTGTTCAATTCTTCTTTTGTACGGTTTTCCAAGAACAATTGAACCAAGGTACCATAGGCTACTTTTTCACCGTGAGTCAAATGGTGGATGTCCCCAGTGAGGGCCGTAAAGCCATTATGGATGGCGTGAGCAGCAGCTAATCCACCACTTTCAAACCCAATCCCACTGAGAAGGGTATTGGCTTCAATGATGTTTTCAAGAGCAGGTGTTACAACTTTGGCTTCACAAGCCGCCATGGCTTGGAGACCATCAGCAAATAAGATTTCTTCACAACGTTGCGCAATCGCGACACCCGCTAGAGTTTGGTGTTTGCCTAGCATGTTTTTTCCGTTGGCTTGCATCACCGCACGCGCTTCGACCCAAGTCGCTAACCCATCTGCGATACCAGAAGCAAGCAAACGTTTTGGTGCTTGAGAGATCACTTTACTATCTACCAAGACCAATTCTGGATTTTTAGAATAGAAGATATAGCGAGCAAAGGCTCCCTCATCCGTGTAGATCACTGACAAGGCTGAGACTGGAGCATCTGTTGAGGCAATGGTAGGAGCAATGACAACTGGTGATTGTAAAAGATCGGCAATGGCTTTTGCACTGTCGATGGTCTTTCCGCCACCAAGTCCGATGACTAAGTCACAGCCATTTTCTTCTGCCAGACTGACCACACGATTGATTTCATTATCAGAAGCTTCACCATTGAAGAACACTGGCAAGACTGTAAAGCCATACCGGAGGAGATACTTTTCAAAACGTTCTCCTACAATATCATAGACCACTGAATCACAGAGTAAAACGGGATGACTTCCCAGCTCTAAAATAGGTTTTGCATTTTCAAATAAAGCATTCTCACCTTGTATGTAACGAGATGGACTTGCAAAATTTCTCATACACTTCTCCTTTATCAAATTGTAGTCTTTTGATGAACGGCTGACCAATCTGCCTCGAAGTCATCTACTGCTTTTGCAATAGAAGGCATTCCAAAAGCTGCTTCAAAGACATCTGCCCCTGCCGTAATTGCTTGTGTTCCTTCTTTAAATGCTCTATTAACTTGAGCCACATTTTTAAAGGAAGCTGCTAGAATTTTGCTTGATGAATGATTACGCTCTATGGCACTCGCTAACTGAGAAATAACCTGAGCTGAATCAATGTTTAAGTTTTCCATACGATTGTAATACGGTGCTAAATAGTCGGCTCCTGCTTCAATCGCTAACAGTCCTTGAAAAACAGTATAGATTGCTGTTGCAGTAATTTTGTAACCCTCTGCTTTTAACACTTTAATTGCAACAAGTCCTTCAGGTGTAACCGGGACTTTAATATAGGTATTTTCATCGCATTGTTCGCGAATTTTAGCCGCATCTTTTAAAATTCCTTCATAATCTTTTGCGACAACTTGAACATGGATGGAAGGAGACCCTCCGATGATTTCCCGCACCTTATGGATACGATCAAAAAAATCAATGTCCCCTTCTTTTTTGGCAATTGTTGGGTTCGAAGTTACCCCTGCAAGGGGTAACACTCGCGCCCATTTTTTTATCTCATCTAAATTTAAAGTATCAAGCATAAATTCCATATACATACCTCTTTACTATAGAGTATGCTCTGTCCGTCCAATAATATCATCTTGTGTAGCTCTTGATAGTACATTGAAGAAAGCTGAGTAGCCTGCAACACGTACAATTAAGTCACGGTGTTTTTCCGGATGTTTTTGAGCATCTAATAATGTTTCTCTAGAAACCACATTGTATTGAATATGGTATCCATGTAGACGATTAAAGAACGTACGGAGTAAAGCAATAAGTTTTAATTTATCTTCTTCTTTGGCTAAAGTTTGTGGGTTTACTTTTTGGTTCAGTAGAACACCACCAACAATTTCATCTGTTGGTAATTTAGAAACAGATTTTAGAACAGATGTTGGGCCATGTTGGTCCATATTGTGGGATGGAGAACATCCTTCTGCTAGCGGAGTTCCGGCATTACGACCATCCGGAGTAGCTAATGTTCCACGACCTTGTCCTACATTGGCTGAAATAGAGGATGTACCGGAGTAACGAATTCCTCCAATAGGTCCTCGTCCATATCGAGTATTTGGATATTTAGCAATTTCATCCACATAAATATCGTATGCTTCTCGAACTAAACTGTCCGCATAATCATCATCGTTTCCATACTTCGGTGCATCATGGATAAGCATCTCTTGGATTTCTTTTCCACGTTCGCCAGCATAATCTGTTTCCAGAGCATGCCATAGCTCTTGTGGCGTTAAGCGCCCTTCTTCGAATACGAGTTTCTTGATTGCTGCAAGTGAATCGGATAAGTTTGCAATACCCACTTGTAAACCAGAAATATAATCGTAGACAGCTCCACCTTCTTTTAGGTGTTTTCCACGTCCAATACAGTCATCTGTCAAAGCTGAACAGAGGATATCTGGTACTTCTCTTTCAAGAGATAGGTCGATAGAGTTTTCTACGATCACACTCATACGTGTTAAGTGGCGTAAGGTCTTGTCCCAAGCCGTTTGCAATTCATCGAAGCTCTTCATGTCTTTAAAATGACCAAAGCTTGGTGCAAAGCGCTTGCCAGAAGCAGGATCGATTCCATCATTCATCGTAATGAGCAAAACTTTAGGGAAGTTCATATAACTCATACCTGTACAGCGATATCCCCATTTACCTGGAACAGCTGTTTCTACACAACCAATTGCACTGTAATCATAAGCATCTTCTTCAAGAACACCTTTTGAAATAAAGGATGGAATAATGATCTCATCATTATTGAAAGCAGGCATACCGAATCCGAGCTTCATAACCTCAATACATTCGTTCATGAAGCGGGCATCCAAACCAGCATGGTAACGAACAGTTAAGTTTGGTTGCGGAAGGTGAGTTTGAGCAACAGACTTCAACACTAAATAAGACAGTGGGTTGACGGCATCTTTCTTATCTCGCGTTTGTCCACCAATTGTAACGTTTTGGTAAAGCGGACTACCCGCAGATGAGAAGGTATGTGCTTGACTACGCACTTTGTTAATTGTAATAGTTTTAATCCAAAGATTGGTCAAGCGTTCAACAATACTCTCTTCAGTTTCCCGTCCACTTTCCAAATCAGCTTTAACATATGGATACATATATTGATCAAAACGGCCATATGAAAGGGAGTGTCCATTTGATTCAATCTGAAGAATACATTGAATAAACCAAACAGACTGAACAGCCTCTGCAAATGTACTTGCAGGCTCATATGGAACTTTTGAGCAAATCTCTGCAATTTCAAGCAATTCCTTCTTTCGTTCAGGAGTTGCTGTCTCAGCAAGTTGTTTAGCAAGTTCCACAAATCGTTGAGCATAAGCCTTAACAGCATCAATTACGATAAAGATAGAATCATAAAAATGGTATTTGTCAATACTAGCTGGATCCGTTAGATCAAGAGCTGCCTTAGCTTGACGGGCTCTTTCTTCAAAACCTTTCAAACCATATTGCAATAATTTTTGATAATTTACTGCTAAGTGGGCATCTCCTGAATTCATCTTCCCTTCCATACCGAAGAATCCTGTTTCCATATAGACAGAAACTTCTTCAGGTAGAAGAGCTCCAGCTCTTGCACGTAAGTTATTATTTTCCCAGAATGGTGCGATACTACGGAGTTGTTCTTTCGTTTCTTCCGTAATATAGAAGACATCACCATCCCGCTTTTCAAAAAGATCCAATTCCTTAAGAACGAACTCTAAAGTATATTCTGGGAAAATTGGAGCATCTTTATTAGAGGACGCTTGGTTCCCAGCGATCATGGATTCATCCTCAATATAGATTGTCATATTTTCAAGAATCTCTTTCAACATATAGGCACGTTTAAGAACATTTGGTTGTTCCTTATAACGATCATATGCTTTAGTTGCAAGAACAGCACGTTCAGCATCGATGTAAGGCTTCTTGTTTAAGACATCTTCACGATACTTATTCATGCGTTCAGTGAGGCTTCCAAAATATTCTGTTTTAATGCTTGTACTTGCTACTTCTACTTGTTTCATTTTTTTCAAAACCTTTCTTTTGAAATTATTTTATTTTCTTTCGTAACTATAGTAGCATTAAATTTTACGAATTTCAATGAATTATGAATTATACATATAAATTCTATTCTAGTCGCACATCTGTGCATTCCTGATAAAGGCACTATTTTTCAGCTTGTAATTCATTGTTATAGGCAAGATTATCTTGGAATTTGAAGAATGGGAAATATACGACGGTCGAGGTCACAAGAACAAGCACTTGAACGAAAGCACCTTGCCAACCTCCAACCATAAATCCAGAAATAATGGCTGGTGTACTCCAAGGAAGGGTCACACCTGAGAATGGGTGCATAAATCCAATAACAATTGAAGTATAAACAATTATCGCTGCTAAAATTGGAACGATAATGAATGGAAGGAACATCACTGGGTTCATTACTATTGGGAAACCGAATACGACCGGCTCATTAACATTGAAGATTGCAGGAAAAGCTGCAACTTTTCCGAGTGCCTTATACTGTTTTGATTTAGCAGCAAATAACATGGCAACAACCAACCCAAAGGTTATACCTGATCCAGACAAAATAAGGAAACTATCTAAAAATTGTTGGGTGACAATGTGTGCACCATTTTCAACAGATAGCTTTCCAGCTGCCAACATGGATTTATTGGCATCTAGGTTGGAAAGTAATAAAGCTGTTACTACACCGTTGACAACTGATTGTCCATGCACACCAAACCACCATAGGAATGAAATAAAGAAGGCAATCCCAATCGCTCCGTAAAGTGATCCTGTTAAACCTTGTAAAGGAACCTGAATGACATCATAAATCATTTCAATGAAGGTACCGCCGTTTGTCACTACTTTTGATACGATGTACACAATCATTGATAGTAAGAAAATCACGAAAGCAGGAATCATCGCTTCAAATTGTTTGGCAATAGCTTGAGGTACTTGTTCTGGCATTTTTATAACAATATGTTTTTGGATAAACACTGTATAAATTGCACCAACTACCAGACCAATAATAATGGCACCGATAATCCCTTGACCACCAAACCATACTTTTGCAATGGCATCGCCAATCGGTTCTCCCTTAGCTGGTACATAAGAAGATTTTAACAAGATAAAGAATGAAGACAGGGACAAAACTCCCGCTGGCAAGGGTTCTACTCCACTGTTTTTAGCATAAGAATACCCAATGGAGAAGCAAGAAATTAAGCCCATAATGGCGAATGTTCCTGAATAAACTTGCATAAATGGCTCTGTCCATGTATCGCCAAATACACTAGCAATAGCCTGGTTAAGGCCTTCAAATGGTAATTGCCCAATAATCAGAAACAAACTACCAACTACCGTTAATGGAAGGATCGCTAACATCCCATCTTTAAGAGCAATAATACCTTTCATGTTTACAAAACGCATGATTGGAGCGATAATTTTCTGAGAATTAAAATTAGACATGGGAAGCCTCCTTACTTTTCTCCTAGCAATTCTAGGGCTAGGTTTAATACTTTCTTACCATCTAGCATTCCATAATCTGCCATAGGAATGACAGCAATAGGGATGTGGTTTGCCTCACAAATCGCTTTTGATTTATCCAAAGTATAAGCTACTTGAGGGCCCAACAAAGCGACATCGATTTCAGGGGCAAAATCTGCCAATTTCGCTTGAGAATAGGCATCAATTTCAGCATCAATACCTAATTCCTGAGCCGCCACCTTCATATTATTTACCAACATTCCTGTTGAAAATCCTGCCGCACAAAACAATCCAATTTTCATCTTCTTTTTCCTCCTTATTGTTTCGCTGAAAGTTCTTTACGTAAGTCAATCATTTCTTTGATCAAGTTAATCTCTGTGATTGAAGTCATTAAGTGATCTTGTGAGTGCACAAACAAAGCTGTAATCTCTGTCTTTGTCCCACCTGCTTCCTGGGCTAAAAATTTTGTTTGCAAGTTATGCGCTTCTAGCAATGCTACATCTGCTTTTGCAATTTCATCTTCAGAAGAGGTGAAATCTCCCTCTTTAGCATATGATAAAGCTTGGTAAATATGCTGTTTGGCATCACCTGCATTTAAAATCAATCCCATAATAATTTGGTCTGCAACAATTATTTCCATGTGCACTACACTCCTTTGTCAATCTAATGAAAGCGCTTTTTCTACAGTCAATATACCATTTATATTTTTGCCGGTCAATAAAAATCGCAACATTTGTTTATTGTTTTTAAGTTTTGCACATTTGTGCTATTTGCCTCAAAAAAATAAGGACTGCATCCTTGCCGTCCTATTTTTTTGTAAATTGCTGATCACCATCTAATTCTAAAACCTTTAGGATAGTCGCTTCATCTGTGACTAAATGATTGATGTAGTTGGCTTTCAAAACAGATAAAATTGCTTTTGCTTTTTGATCTCCATACGCCAAAGATACAGTGTTTGGAACCTTTCTCAATTCCTCCAATGTGATAGAGATTGTTCTTTCCTGTAATTCAGGATAAACTGGAGTTCCTTCTTGATCAAAGAAACGACAGCATACTTCTCCTACAGCATGTTCTGACTCCAATTTCTTAAAATCATTTGTTGTTAGCATATCAAACCACTGAGGATTCTTACTATCTGCATACCCTCCAATCCCTACAGCTGCAACATCTAAGCAACGCCAACTATCTTTTAAGTCCTCGAAATACTTTGAGGACAGGATTCCTTCCGTTAAGTCACAATTTTCTTGAATCACACTTGCGTTAATAAAATGACATTCTCCATGAAATTTACTTGCCATACTGTAGATTAGTGTATTGACATGGTAGCGAGCATGAATATGACTGGGACCTCCAGCTAAAGGATAAAATTGAACACCATCCAAGCGTTTAGTTCCAACTTGTTCTACCATTAATCTGAGAGACTTCCCCCATGAAAATCCAACTGTCATTCCATCTTCAATCAAATTACGAAGCATAACTGCACTTGCCTGTGCCAGTCGTTTTTCAAGACTTTCTCGAGGCTCATCTACTAAATTTGGTATAATCTCAATAGCTTTTAGGCTATATTTTTGTTTGATATAATTTTCTAAATTGAAGAGGCGAGTATCAAAATTTTCAATTTCAATTTTTACAACTCCCTCTTTTTTAGCCTCCGCTAGCATTCTGCTAACAGTTGTACGGTAGATTCCAGTTTCTGCTGCGATTTGTGATTGACTTTTGTCTTCAACATAGTATAGATAGGCTAATTTCGCAAGTAACTTTTTCCGTTCATCTTTCAATTGGCTTCTCCTTCTTATACTAAGGTTAAAATCGTTTGTGAATCCTCAAGTTTTTCCTTTGCTTCTTGAGATATACTCTTATCTGTTATCACTCTAGAAACTTGCGAAAGTGCAAATCGTCTGACAGTCCCACATTTCTCAAATTTACTTGAATCTGTCAAGACAACCACTTCTTTAGAAACATCAGACATAGCTTGAACAACTTCACTCCGCATCATATCTTTCCCAGTAAAGCCAAGTTCATCATCATATCCGTCAACCCCCACAAAAGCAAAGGGAACTCTAAACGAGCGAATCAACTCTTTCAGAAGAGGACCTACAGTCACTCTAGATTCTTTTTGAAATTCACCACCAAGTAGGATGATTTTACAGGAATCATATCCCTGAATATAATCCGCAATAAAATAAGAATTTGTCACAATCTTAACATTCTTTTTTGTTTGGCAAATTTCTTCCGCTAGCAAGGCACAAGTAGAACCCGATTCAATCAAAACCGTGTCGTTATCCTTAATTAATTTAGCAGCCTCCCTAGCTATTCTTTTCTTCGTATCATATTGAAAGGACAATCGAACATTGATATCATCTCCACTATTTAATACAGCATAACCATGCTCTCTATGCAATAATCCTTTTGACTCTAGCTTGTCCAAATCCTTTCGAATGGTCACTTTAGAGACTTGTAATTTCTCCGACAAGCTATTAACATCAATCTTTTCAAACTCCGATACTAATTTCAATATTTCATCTAAACGTTGCATTGTTTTTACCTCTTCTCTATTTTAGCAAATTTTCTAGGGAAAACAAAACAAAATAAACTTTCGTTCGTAATTGAAATAGTTTCTTAAATAATATATAATAGACTTACTAGATTGATAGGAGAGCAGAATATGGAACAAAAAAGCGGCATTATCTTTAATATCCAACACTTTAGTATCCATGATGGCCCTGGCATCCGAACTACTGTATTTCTAAAAGGATGTCCCTTGCGTTGTCCATGGTGCTCCAATCCCGAATCCCAACGTGCAAATCCTGAAAAAATGTTGGATGCTGTTACTAAAAAGGAAACCATCACAGGAGAAGAAAAAACAGTTACAGAAATCATAGATGATGTATTAAAAGACATTGACTTCTATGAAGAATCTGGCGGTGGCCTCACCCTATCCGGTGGAGAAATCTTCGCTCAATTTGAATTTGCCAAAGCTATCTTAAAAGCTGCGAAAGAAGTTGGACTTCATACTGCAATCGAAACGACAGCTTTTGTTGAACATGAGAAATTTGTCGATCTCATTCAGTATGTTGATTTTATTTATACAGATCTTAAACATTATAATACACTTAAACATAAGAAAGTCGTTGGTGTTAACAATCATCTGATTATTAAAAATATCCATTACGCCTTTGCTCAAAACAAAACAATCGTTTTACGTATTCCAGTCATTCCTAATTTCAATGACTCGCTAAACGATGCTGAAGAATTTGCTTCTCTTTTTAATTCGCTTAACATCGATGAAGTACAACTTCTCCCATTTCACCAGTTTGGAGAAAACAAATACAAACTTTTAGGACGTCGCTATGAACTGGAAGGAATAAAAGCTCTGCATCCAGAAGATTTATATGACTACCAGCAAATTTTTTTAGATCATGACATCCACTGCTATTTCTAATCTATTCAAAAATCCCCAAAGCTAGTTTCAGTCGCTTGAAACTTGACTTTGGGGATTTTTTATTCTTTCACGAGCGTCGAGAAAAAGAGAGATTGACTTGTGGGCATGGCCCACATCGTCAAGAAAAATCAATAAATTGCTTAACTGAAGTCAAGACTACTTCCTTTGGAAAAAAGATAAATCAATTGGCATTCATGGAATGCGGCATTGATTTCCTATTTTTCTGCAGGAAGTTTCGGTAAACCGAATCGTCTCTCCTATCTTACATTACCAAATGATCACGCGGTCTTCTGGTTTTCGCCACATGCCATCGCCTTCTTTGACATCAAAGGTTTCAAAGAATTCATCAAAGTTTGGCAATTGGACATTGGTACGGAGTTTTCCTGGTGCGTGCACGTCAACACTTGCGAGGAGTTGCATGTACTCTGGTCGAGCTTTCATGCGCCAGATGCGAGCAAAGTTGGTAAAGAATTCTTCTGCGGAGAAGTCTGCTTCTTTCTTAGCGGCTTCAAGGGCTGCGGCAATTCCTCCGAGGTCTGCCACATTTTCAGAAACGGTCAATTTCCCGTTGATCTTAGCACCGTAAGAGTCTTGGCCTTCGAACTGATCGATGACCTTTTGCGTGCGAGCAGTAAAGGCTTCGTAATCTTCTGGCTTCCACCAATCTTTCAAACTACCGTGCTCGTCAAAGGATGCTCCATTGGTGTCAAAGGCGTGGGAGATTTCATGGGCAATGACCGCACCGATTCCGCCGTAGTTAGCTGATGACGATTGGTGAAGGTCATAGAAAGGCGCCTGTAAGATCGCTGCTGGGAAAACGATTTGGTTTTGTTGCGGATCATAGTAAGCATTGACCATATTAGCTGGCATGTGCCACTCACTCCGATCGACTGGTTGGTTCCACTTGCTCCAAGTATGGGCAATGGAAATTTGAGCCAATTTTTGAGCATTTTCCACCAAGGTCTTGCTCTCGTCGATGATCTTTTTGGCATACGTTTCTGGTAATTTTTCAGGGTAGCCGATATGTGGTGTGATGACATTGAGCTTGACAATGGCTTTTTCACGAGTTTCAGGAGCGAGCCAATCCGCTTTTTCTAAGCGATCCTTGTAAACCTCAATCATGGTCGCTACTTTATGCTCTACGTCTGCTTTCGCTTCTGGTGAGAATTTTTCGCCCGCATACCAGAGTCCAAGCGCTTGGCTATAAGGCCCTTCCGCCAAGGCCAGAGCGGCTTTTTCTTTCGGACGTGCTTCTGGTGTCCCTGTAATCGTACGGCTATACTCACCAGATAAGACACGGATTTCTTCAGTCAAGAAAGACGTCCAAGAAAGAGCTGCACTGAGTTTCAACTTGGCATGAAGGGTTTCCCAGTTGGCTGCTGAGTAGAATTTTGGCGCAAATTCCTTCCAGAAGCGCTCTTCTGGAACAATGATAGTATCTGGCGTTTGCCCGATCACTTCTGTAAAGAAGGTATCGAGTGGCAATTCTGGAACCAAGGCCTTGAAATCTGCCCACTCATAAGGATGGTAGAGTTTGTTGTACTCGGATTTTTCTTCGTTTGACAAGACATATTTGGCCAATTCTGCATCGGCCGCAATCACCTTATCCAGGATATCTTTGATTTCTTCCTCTGAGAAATCAAATTTTGCCAAGAGCTTTTCAACCATTTGACGCCAAACAGCCAATAACTCTGGGCCTTTTTCATTGCCTTCTTCATAGTAGGTCGTATCAGGCAAGATCAAACCGAGTGCTTCTCCCCACAAGACATTCATTTGGGCATTCATAAAGTCTGGTGACACGCTAAATGGCATGAGATTTGGTTTGCCAGCTAGCTCATAGGTCCCCAACTTACTGGTATAGTCTTCAAAAGAAGACAAGGCCTTGATTTCATTGATCAAGGGCATAGCTGGAGCCACACCAGCTGCTTCTCGCGCATCAAAATCTGCCACCATCTTGTGGTATTTGACAAAGTTTTGGAGAATACTGTCTTCTGGCAGCTCTTCTCCTCGTTGCCATTTTCCGGTAATATCCAACATCAAGTTTTCGATCTCTTGGATCAAGTCCATAAAACCACCGGTTGACGGTTTGTCATCTGGAATCACAGCTGTCTCAGCCCATTTCCCGTTGACGTAATCATAAAAATCATCTTGTAAACGTACCATGATCTTCTCACTTTCAATCTTTTGTAATAACCTTATCAAAAATAGGTCTATTTTTCAATGATTACAAGTGAGTTAATCTAAATTATTTAAAAAAATTAACTTGACTTAATTTTTTAATTTATGTATATTAATGGTAAAGGAGAAAAATCATGATTCAAATTGAACATCTAAGTGTTGCTTACCAGCAAACACTGGCCTTGGAGAATCTTTCTCTCACCATCCAGGGTCCAACCATCCTAGGAATTCTTGGACCCAACGGAGCTGGAAAATCAACCTTGATCAAGGCTATGCTAGGACTTCTCCCTCATTCGGGAAAAGTCCTACTCGATCAAAAAGATCTCGACCAAGTTCTTCAACGAGTGGCCTACGTCGAACAAAAGACAGCTATTGATTTCCACTTCCCCATCACAGTGCGAGAGTGTGTCTCACTGGGCCTCTACCCCCATCTTTCTATCTTCAAGCGAAAAAGCAAAGAGGATCTCCAAAAGGTGGAAGATGCCTTAAAACTTGTCAATCTCCTTGATCTCGCGGATCGCCAGATTGGCCAACTCTCGGGAGGGCAATTCCAACGGGTCCTAATCGCCCGCTGCTTGGTCCAAGAAGCAGATGTCATCTTTTTGGATGAGCCCTTCGCTGGAATTGACTCTGTTAGCGAGGACATCATCATGCAGACACTCCAAACCCTGAAAAAGGAAGGCAAGACCATCCTGATCGTCCATCACGATCTCAGCAAGGTTCCAGCTTACTTTGACCAAGTCCTCCTCCTTCATCGCAAACTGATTGCTTTTGGGAAAACAGAGGAAACCTTTACCAAAGAGAATCTGCATGCAGCCTACGGGCATGAACTCTTTATAGGAGGTGAAATCAGATGATTGCAGAATTTATCGATGGATTACAACAATTTCATTTCCTCCAAAACGCTCTCATTACAGCTATTGCCATCGGGATCGTCGCCGGTGCGGTCGGATGTTTCATCATTCTGCGAGGCTTGTCTCTCATGGGGGACGCTATTTCGCACGCAGTCCTTCCAGGGGTGGCTTTGTCCTTTATCTTAGGTATCAACTTTTTTATTGGCGCCATCATCTTTGGCCTCTTAGCTTCCATCCTGATCACCTATATCAAGAGCAACTCCATCATCAAGAGCGACACTGCGATTGGGATTACCTTTTCTTCTTTCCTCGCCTTAGGGGTCATCTTGATTGGAGTCGCTAAAAGTTCCACTGACCTCTTCCACATCCTCTTTGGGAATATCTTGGCCGTGCAAGACCAGGATATGTGGATGACCATTGGTATTGGTGTGGCTGTCTTACTGGCGATTTGCCTGCTCTTTCGACCCTTGCTACTTACTTCCTTCGACCCTGTCCTCGCTCAATCCATGGGCGTTCGGGTCAAGGTCTATCACTACCTTCTCATGGTGCTCTTGACCTTGGTTTCTGTCACTGCTATGCAGAGTGTCGGGACCATTCTCATCGTCGCCATGCTCATCACACCTGCTGCGACGGCCTATCTCTATGCCAATAGCCTCTGGTCCATGATGCTCCTTTCATCCGGATTAGGTGCTCTTGCATCCATCCTAGGACTTTTTATTGGTTATAGCTTCAACATCGCTGTCGGATCTTGTATTGTCATCACTTCTGCCGTCTTCTTTCTCATTAGCTTCTTTATCGCTCCCAAGCAGAGAAAGAACAGACATTCCCCTTCGTACTAAGATTAATCTCATAAAGGAGAAAAAAATGAAAAAACTAACTTCCGTCTTAGCCCTCTTTGTGGCTCTCTTATTTGGTTTACTGGCTTGTAGCAAAGACTCTTCTTCCAAGTCCTCATCCGATAAATTGAAAGTGGTCACCACCAACTCCATCCTCGCAGATATGACAAAAAATATCGCTGGAGATAAAATCGAGCTACACAGTATTGTCCCTGTCGGCCAAGATCCCCATGAATACGAACCACTCCCAGAAGATGTCAAAAAAACTTCACAAGCAGACCTCATCTTCTACAACGGCATCAACCTCGAAACGGGTGGCAATGCTTGGTTTACCAAGTTGGTCAAAAATGCTAATAAAGTAGAAAACAAGGACTATTTCGCTGCCAGCGATGGCGTAGAGGTCATCTACCTAGAAGGCCAAAACCAAGCTGGAAAAGAAGACCCTCACGCTTGGCTCAATCTCGAAAACGGGATCATCTATGCTAAAAACATTGCTAAACAATTGATCGCCAAAGATCCAAAAAATAAGGACTTCTACGAAAAAAATCTAGCAGCCTATACTGAAAAACTGAGCAAGCTGGATCAAGAAGCCAAGCAAGCATTCAATAACATCCCAGCAGAGAAGAAGATGATCGTAACCAGTGAGGGTTGCTTCAAGTACTTCTCCAAAGCCTACGGCGTCCCATCTGCCTATATCTGGGAAATCAACACTGAAGAAGAAGGGACACCTGAACAAATCAAAACGCTGCTAGAGAAATTGCGTCAAACCAAAGTACCGTCCCTCTTTGTCGAATCCAGTGTCGATGAGCGTCCTATGAAAACTGTGTCTAAGGATAGCAATATCCCTATCTTTGCAAAGATCTTTACTGACTCGATCGCCAAAGAAGGCGAAGAAGGCGACAGCTACTACAGCATGATGAAATGGAATTTGGAGAAAATCGCAGAAGGTTTGAACAAATAAGATTCCAAACTGATTAGATTCTCAAACAAATCAGTGGCTCTTCCCCCTTCATTAATGTACAATGAAAAGAAAAAAGGAGTCTTTGCTATGACAACATTTTTAGGAAACCCTGTTACCTTTACCGGATCTCAACTTCAAGTTGGCGATACTGCTCATGACTTTTCACTGACTACACCAAACTTAGAGAAAAAATCTTTGGCTGATTTTGCTGGGAAGAAAAAAGTCCTCAGCGTGATCCCATCTATTGACACAGGTATCTGTTCCACCCAAACACGTCACTTCAACCAGGCCCTCTCTGACATGGAGGACACTGTGGTCTTGACGGTTTCCGTCGACCTTCCTTTCGCTCAAGGTAAATGGTGTGCTGCTGAAGGGATCGAAAATGCCATCATGCTCTCAGACTACTTCGACCATTCCTTCGGAAAAGCCTATGGCCTCTTGATCAATGAATGGCATTTGCTCGCACGCGCTGTCTTGGTCCTAGATGCGGACAACAAGGTCACTTACGTCGAATACCTAGACAACATCAACAGCGAACCCAATTACGACGCGGCAATCGAAGCCGTCAAAGCACTTGATTAAATAAAAAAGAGGTCTACGACCTCTTTTTTATATCTACAAAATTCGTTCAGAGACTTTCCTTAAGAGAATTTCTAAGAGTCCTTTTTCTTCAATCCGAAAGAGGACTACTATAAAAACCGATGGAGTCCATTCTGAAGGAGGACTCGCCAGCGTAAGCGTGGGATGCCTCTGAGGAAACTCCGCACACGCTTTGCTACCTGTTGCTTGTAGCTCTTGCCTCCTTGTGCAAAGGTTCCCTTCCGGCTCCAATAGCCCTGCTCTCCACGATCATTCTTCGGAGCTAGATAGCGAACACCTTGCTGATAGAGGACCTTCTTACGAAAAGGTGGATCCCACGATTTGACGGGATCGATATCCAAGTCCTTATGAGTCCGGCCTCTGGCTAAACCATAGTTGAAACTGGCTCCATTGACAATGCCATTTTCAGAAATCTGATTCGGGTCCACTTCGTTGAGAAACTGGCCACCCTGATCCAGGATATACTCAGTATGAAAGTTGAGCAAGACCTTAAAATTCAACTGGGCCTGAGCACGCGATGGGAAGGCGAGCTGGCCGTTTTGATCCACATAGACCTTATTGTGAAGACGAGCCGCCTCATAGGCATCAATCTTAATTCCTTTTGTCTCCTGTAAGTAAGCTTGTAGCGCCTCTTCATCAGTCTGTCCAGTTTTGGCATAATGCTCCCGAATCCACTGGGTCTGGTAGGCAGAGAGCAGATAGCGGAACTGGTGGATCTGGCGTTTTAAGAGCTGATCTCCTGCTTTGCTGGCTAATGAATCCAGAGCAAAAGCTACTTGGACCACTCTTGAAAAAGAAGACCAAAAAGGTGAATGAGGGGGACAATCTGGCCAGAACCGCTTCAGTAAGAAGGCGGTCTCCTCACAGGTTCCCGATAAATCCCGTGGCATGAGACAGAGATGCATAACCCCTTTTAAGAGGGCCTGGGCACGACCTGCCGTCAATCCTTGCAGTTCTCTCTGCCACATCTCTTGGAAAAGAGGGCTGGCAAAGACAAAGACAGAGCGGTAACAGTCTTGCCTTCTTGCTTCATCTTCGCAAGACTGCAGTCGTTTTTCTAAGTAGCTGAGACCTCTGGTCGTCCAGCCCAGTTTTTCTAATTCCCGTCGCTTCATCTGCCCCCTCCTTTCCATATTGTTTTCGGTTTATGCTTCTATACTATCATCTTTCGCCCTCCCAGACAATTCCTATCCACTGGCCAAGCCATTTTGCGCTTTTTTTGATATACTAGAAGGAGCGAAGAAAAGAGGACCCTATGACACCAAATAAAGAAGATTACCTCAAGTGCATCTATGAAATCGGCACGCAACATGAAAAAATTAGTAACAAAGAGATTGCGGCCCGGATGCAGGTTTCGCCTCCAGCCGTGACTGAGATGGTCAAGCGAATGATCTCGGAGAATCTCCTCATCAAGGACAAGACCCACGGCTATCTGCTAACCAAGCTCGGCCTCCAAACGGTTTCCGATCTCTTTCGCAAGCACCGCTTGATTGAAGTGTTCTTGCTCAAAAAACTGGGCTATACGACTGAAGAAGTCCATGAAGAGGCTGAAGTGCTCGAACATACTGTCTCCGACCGCTTTATCGATAAACTTGACCAGATGTTAGACACTCCTAAAACCTGCCCCCATGGAGGAACCATTCCACCCAAAGGAAAACTTCTCATCGAGGCTTACCAGGACCGTTTGAGTGATGTCAGCGAACCGGGAACCTATCGTTTGCGAAGAGTCCAGGATAGCTTTGAATTGCTGAATTTTTTAGACCAGATCCAGCTGACCATTGGAGATGTCATTCTCTTCAAAGGCTATGATGATTACACCGGCCTCTATCATCTCCAGATCAAAGACCAAGACATCCAAATCAATCATCTGATTGCCCAACAACTTTACATAGAAAAACATGCCCTTTGATAAAGGGCATGTCAGATTGAAGAAATAGTATTCCTAGAAACTTTCCTTAGGTGAGTACGGACGTCAGCGAACTTCTACGAAGTTCCATGACTTAGTTTTGAACCTAAGGTTTCAAAACTCCCGAATGCTTGAAACAACAATGTTTCAAGCATTTTTCTCACAGCGGAAAGTTTCGGATTTACTTTGACAATCCAGAGTAATATAAGAATTTTTTTGAAAAATTATCCAGCTATCCTAAGTAAAAAGTAATTTGTCTACATTCAAACATGCCTTTTAATCAAGGGCTTGTTTTTTTATGGATTTTTCGTATCGAGGATGATGGTCACTGGGCCATCATTGATGAGTTCAATTGCCATATCTGCAGCGAAGACCCCTCGTTTGACAGGGACTTCCTTTTCTAACAAATCATTAAAATCATCATAGAGCTGGCTAGCCATCTCTGGATTGGCTGCCCCAATAAAGGCTGGACGATTGCCTTTTTTTGTCTGGGCAAAGAGGGTAAATTGAGAAATCGAGAGGATTTCTCCTTGAATATCCTTAACAGATAAGTTCATCTTCCCTTCTTCATCCGAGAAAATTCGCATTTGCGTGACCTTTCGTACTGCGTATTCCAGGTCCTTTTGGTCATCATCCGGACCCACTCCCACCAAGAGAAGAAGTCCTTCTTGAATCTGACTATAAACTTGACCATCAATAGAAACCGAGGCCCTTTTGACCCGTTGAATTACTAATTTCATCTTATTATCCTATTATACAATCTATTGGGCTCACCACTAAGCTTCAAAGAACATCGACTTCAAACAAGGCGATGAAAAGCAGGCAGACTATCCGAAAACCAAAGGCTGTTCAGTTGCTTTTAGGGCAAGGCAGCGAGACGAAGACAGTACTGGAGTACGGCGAGGCGAGCTAACGAAGCAATAAAAGATAACTGAGCAGCCGACTAGCCGTTGGTACGCTTAACAGAGTACACCTCCGGCACACTCTTAATCTTATCCACAACCGTTGTCAACATAGACAGGTTTGGAATCCCGAAGGAAATGTGGATATTGGCAAATTTCATATCTTTGGTTGGTTGGGCATTGACAGTTGAGATCATCTTAGCCGTGTTGGAGAGGACTTGAAGGACATCATTGAGAAAGCCTGCACGGTTGAGGCCGTAGATATCGATATGGGCGATGTAATCCTTGGTCGTGTTATTGTCTTCCCACTCGACGTCGATCAAGCGTTGCTCGTAGTTGTCTTGGGCCCGCAGGTTCATACAGTCTTGACGGTGAATGGCAACCCCACGTCCTTTGGTAATGTAACCGACAATTGTATCTCCTGGGACGGGATTGCAACACTTAGCAATCCGGATCAAGAGACCAGAAGCCCCTTGGATGACCACGCCACCTTCATGGCGGACCTTGAGGGTGTCTTTTTTGTTTTCAACCTTGACTTCGCCACCTTTGACCAGTTCTTCAGCTTCTGCACGCGCCTTGGCCTTTTCCTCTTCTCGACGCTCTTCCTCCGTCAAACGATTAAAGACAGAGATGGCTCCGATTTCTCCAAAACCGATGGCCGCAAACAAGGCCTCTTCGGTCTTGTAGCTGGTCTTTTGCAAGACCTTGTCCATGTGCTTCTTATCCATGAACTTGTTGGCAATCATATCATGCTCATGGAATTGGGCCATGAGCAACTCTCGTCCACGGTTGATCGAGAGTTCCTTGTCTTGGTTCTTAAAGAATTGGCGGATCTTATTGCGGGCCTTGCTGGTCTTGACGATATTGAGCCAGTCACGACTTGGTCCAAATGAATTTGGATTGGTGGTGATTTCAACCTGGTCACCCGTTTTCAGCTTGGTAGTCAAAGGAACCATACGGCCATTAACCTTGGCACCAGTCGCTTTTTCCCCGATCTTGGTATGAATCTCATAGGCAAAGTCAATCGGTCCAGAATCCTTTGGAAGAGAACGAACCGCTCCATCTGGGGTAAAGACATAAATCTCTTCGGCTAGATAGTTTTCTTTGACCGTATCTACAAATTCTTTGGCATCATCCGCCTGATCTTGGAGTTCCATCATCTCCTTGATCCAGTTCATCCCAATAGCCGATTCTTTGCTATTGACTTGGCCCTTGATTCCTTTCTTATAAGCCCAGTGTGCCGCAACCCCGTACTCAGCAACCTCGTGCATTTCCTTGGTACGGATCTGGAACTCGATGGGACCTTTTGGTCCGTAAACAGTGGTATGGATGGACTGGTAACCATTGGCCTTGCGATTGGCGATGTAGTCCTTGAAACGGCCTGGCATAGGCTTCCACAACTCGTGGATATAGCCCAGCATGGCATAGACGTCACTTGGTGATTCTAGGATACAGCGAATGGCAATCAAATCATAGATTTCATCAAAGCGCTTCTTCTTATCCTGCATCTTGCGGTAGATGGAGTAGATATGCTTAGGACGACCATAGATTTTCCCATAGAGGTGGCGTTCTGCCGCATAGGACTCGATCTTTTGGACAACTTCTTCTACCAAGGCTTCCCGCTCGCGACGCTTCTCCTTCATCATATGGGAAATCTTGTAAAACTCGACTTCGTTCAGATAACGGAAGGATAGATCTTCCAACTCCCACTTGACACTGGAAATCCCGAGACGGTGAGCCAGTGGTGCATAAATTTCCATGGTTTCCTGAGAAATCCGCTCTTGCTTATCCTTGCGTAAATGTTTCAAAGTCCGCATGTTGTGCAAACGGTCTGCTAACTTGACCAAGATGACACGGATGTCTTGAGACATGGCCATGAGCATCTTGCGATGGTTCTCTGCCAACTGCTCTTCATGGGACTTGTATTTGACCTTCCCGAGCTTGGTCACTCCGTCAACAATCACTCGAACATCATGTCCAAATTCGCGTTCTAAATCATCTAAGGTCGCATCTGTATCCTCGACAACGTCGTGCAAAAAACCACAGGCAACCGTCACAGCATCCAACTTCAATTTTGCCAAAATGCCGGCAACTTGAATAGGGTGGATGATATAAGGTTCACCTGATTTACGGAATTGCCCACTATGACAGTCGACCGCATAAAGGAGAGCTTTTTCTACAAATGCAACATCCTCTCCCGACAAGTATTTTTTTGTAAGGGCAATAACCTGGCCCCCTGTTAAAGGTTCTTCTTTCGGCATCTAGTTTTCTCCACTTTCTTGCCTTCTATTCTATCACTTTTAGCCCTATATGAAAACTAGTCCGATTGACTTTCCGAGAAAGGGCTCGATTCCCAAAAATAAGAAGTACAATTCCCGAACTTAAAAAAATTTTTCTTCGGTTTTTAGGCTTTCTTTCGGCATTTAGAGGAAATTTTATCCATTTACCATATAGAAATCCTACGAAAACGAATACATTCTGAACAAAATAAGATATAATAGAAAGACATCATTTTATTTAGGAGGACAACCATGTCACCATTCCGTAAACAGGCTGCCCTATTCAGCCTTGCTGCTGCTTTCTTGGCGACGACGACTGCCCAAGCAGATGAAGCGACAAGCTCAAGCGCAACTGATTCGTCAGCAGCTGCTGTCACAGAGGCCGCAACTCCTGCATCTCCTGCGACTAGCACTGAAGCATCCACTAGCAATAACACTCCGACTGCTAGCGGAGAAGCCACTACTACAGTAACCGAAGCGACTCCAGCTGCACCTCAAAATAGTGCCAGTGACGCAAAAGCGAACACTCCAGTTGAGGGGCAAGAAGTCGACGTCCGCATCCTTGCGACAACGGACCTTCATACCAACTTGGTCAACTACGACTACTACCAGGACAAACCAGCGCAAAACGTTGGTCTGGCAAAAACAGCTGTCTTGATCGAAGATGCGAAAAAAGAAAACAGCAACGTCCTCCTCGTTGATAACGGAGATACTATCCAAGGAACTCCTCTTGGTACCTACAAGGCCATCGTTAATCCTATTAAAGATGGTGAACAACACCCGATGTATACAGCTCTTCAAAAATTGGGCTTTGATGCAGGAACCCTTGGAAACCATGAATTCAACTATGGACTAGACTACCTCAAAAAGGTCATCGCAACCGCTGGTATGCCAATCGTCAATGCCAACGTCGTAGATGCAAAAACTGGCGCTTTTGTCTATGATCCCTACAAGATCATCAAAAAGACCTATACCGACAAAAACGGTCGTTCAGTCGATGTCAATATCGGGGTAACAGGAATCGTTCCTCCACAGATTCTGAGCTGGGACAAGGCCAATCTCGAAGGCAAGGTCAAAGTCAATGACTCCGTCGAAGCCGTCCAAGCTATCATCCCAGAAATGCGCAAAGCTGGAGCTGACGTCGTCCTCGTTCTTTCTCACTCTGGTATCGGAGATGACAAGTACGAAAAAGGTGAAGAAAACGAAGGCTACCAAATCGCTAGCCTCCCAGGTGTTGACGCTGTCGTAACAGGTCACTCACACGCAGAATTCCCAAGCGGAAATGGAACTGGCTTCTACGAAAAATATGCTGGCGTTGACGGCGTAAACGGTAAAATCAACGGAACACCGGTTACCATGGCTGGAAAATACGGCGACCACCTCGGAGTCATCGACCTGAACCTTCGCTACACAGATGGCAAATGGTCAGTAGTCGGAAGCAAGGCTGCCATCCGCAAGATCGACACCAAATCACAAACAGCCGACGAGCGCATCACCGCTATCGCGAAAGAAGCCCACGAAGGTACAGTCAAATATGTCCGCCAACAAGTCGGAACTACTTCTGCTCCAATCACCAGCTACTTTGCCCTTGTGAAAGACGATCCATCTGTCCAAATCGTGAACAACGCACAAACATGGTACGCTAAGAAAGAGTTGGCAGGAACTCCGGAAGCCAACCTTCCGATCCTCTCTGCTGCAGCGCCATTTAAGGCAGGTACCCGTGGAGATGCTACTGCCTACACAGATATCCCAGCTGGCCCAATCGCCATCAAGAACGTTGCTGACCTTTATCTCTACGATAATGTCACTGCCATCCTCAAGGTGACTGGTGCGCAACTTAAGGAATGGTTGGAAATGTCTGCTGGACAATTCAACACGATCGACCCAACCAGCAAAGAGCCTCAACAGCTTGTCAACCCTAGCTACCGGACCTACAACTTTGACGTTATCGACGGGGTGACCTATGAGTTCGACGTAACCCAACCAAATAAATACGACCGCGAAGGAAAAACGGTTAACCCAGACGCTAGCCGTGTGCGCAACTTGAAATACCAAGGTAAGGAAGTCACTGCAGATCAAGAATTTATCGTTGTGACCAATAACTACCGGGCAAACGGAAAATTCCCAGGCGTTCGCGATGCTAGCTTGAATCAACTTCTTGGATTGGAAAACCGCCAAGCTATCATCAACTACATCTTGGAAGAAAAGAACATCAACCCAAGTGCAGACGGTAACTGGCGCTTTACAAGCAGTATCAAGGATGCAGACGTCCGCTTCTTAACTGCTGACAAAGCTAAGGATCTGGTTGGTAAAGACGGAGATATCGTCTATCTTGAACCATCCAATCAAGAAGGATTCGGAGAATTCCGCTTTGTTTATGTGGAACCTAAAACGACTCCAGCAGATCAAAACAATCCAGCTAACTTGGTATCTAACCAAACAAACCAAGCACAAGATGAAATCATCACCCTTGCCCATAACCAACAAACCATCACACTGCCTGCACCTACTAAATCTGTAGTCAAAGCAGAAAGCCTGCCAGAAACTGGCCAACGAGCTTCTATCATGGCCCTTGTCGGATTGGTGATGACAGGACTTGGTTTCCTTCTCCCATCTCGTAAGAAAGAAGAAAACTAATTCTTTCCTACTCTAAAAAATAACGCGTGAAGATAAACTTCACGCGTTTTTCATTAATTCTGTGATAACACTCACTGCGCTAAGAGCGTAGAGTGGGGCTGTTTCTGCTCGCAAAATACGAGGACCAAGACCTGCCAAGACTGCTCCCTTAGCTTCAAAACTTTCGATTTCTGCAGGTGACAGACCACCTTCTGGACCAAAGATAAAGAGCAATTTGGCTCCCTTCTCGAGTCCATTAACTGCTTGTAAAAGCGCAGCGGCTTCTCCTTCTTTGGCCGACTCTTCATAAGCCACTACGATAGAGTCAAATTGGTCCAGTTGAGCTAGAAAGTCTGATTTTTTCTCGAAAAGTGTGACACTTGGTACTAGATTACGCTTGCTTTGTTCTGCTGCTCCAAGGGCAATTTTTTCTAGTTTTTCAATCTTTTTACCCAATTTCTTGCCATCCCATTTGGCGACCGACCAATCGGCAGGGAAGGACCAAATCTGGCTGGCGCCCAGTTCAGTTACTTTTTGAGTGATAAACTCGAGCTTGTCGCCCTTGGGAAAGCCAGATGCGATGGTCACCTGGATTGGTAATTCCACGTTGTCAGCTAACTTTTCAACCAACTCAAACTGACGATTTTCAACATCCAAGACGCGCGCCAAACGCTTGATACCATCATCAAAGACTAAGGTCACCTCATCATCTTCTTTCAAGCGCATAACCTGAAACATATGCTTGCTGGTTTCCTTGTCCTCGATGGTGACAGGAGAGACTGCACTCCCCTTGACAAAATACTGCTGCATGCTAGCCTCCAATCACACCGGAAATATCCTTGGTTTTCTTAAAGACACAGGCATTCCATTCCCCTTGAACCATGTGAGTTTCGAGGAAAAATCCAGCTGACTCAGCCGACTCGCGCACCATGTCCCACTTGTCCTTGATAATGCCACTCATGATGAGGTAGCCTTCATCCTTGACCAAGCGGTAAGCATCATCCGTCAAATGAATAAGGATATCCGCCAAGATATTAGCCACAATCACATCTGCCTCAATCTCAACTCCCTTAAGCAAGTCTCCTGCTGCTACATGAATGTTTTCCATACCAGGGTTGAGCTCAATATTTTCCTGAGCAACACGAACTGCCACATCATCCAGGTCGTAGGCGAAAATTTCCTTGGCACCTAGAAGCGAGCTAGCAATAGAGAGGACGCCTGATCCAGTCCCCACATCCAGCACTCTTTCCCCACCACGAAGGACCTGCTCCAAAGCAAAAAGGCTCATCTTAGTGGTTGGATGGGTTCCAGTCCCAAAAGCCATACCAGGATCCAGCTTAATAATCTTTTCCCCAGCAGTCGCCTCATAGTCTGTCCAAGAGGGAACTATGGTCAAATCATGAGTGATGCGAGCTGGTTCATAGTATTTCTTCCAGTTGTCAGCCCAGTCTTCCTCAGCCAAGGCAGTCGTCCCCATCTTGACCTCACCCAAATCCATAAAGTCTGTCAATTCTGCCAGGCGAGACTGCAAATCCGCCTCAACAACTGCTACATCAACCGTATCAGGGTAATAGGCGGTCACTACGATTTCTTCTTGCTGCTCCACCTCTGGGAAAATTTCACCAAAACGATCCACATTTCCCACATAGTCCATGCTATCTTCAATCGCAACACCTTGGGCACCTAACTCAATCAAGAGATTGGAGACCAGCTCCTCGCCCTCACGCTTCACTGTAACTTTTAACTCTTGCCATGTTTCCATCATTAAGATACCAAGCCCGTAAAACACAAAGCCAAAATAGGAAATTCTCTGAAGACGCTTGTGTCTAAGAGAAGTTTATCTTTTTGGCACTGTGTTTAGGGCAGGTTCAGTTTATAAATTTAACTGAACCATCCTTTCTAATCACTTACTTTTAAATAATCTTTTAATCTCTCTTGTAACTGAGGTACAACCTTATCTGAGCCAAGAAACTCCTCCACATTCATCAGCTGATAGCCCTGTCCTTCGTTGCCAAAGATGATACTATCAAACTGCTCCTGTGTCAACTTGCCAACTAGAAATACGGATTGCTTCTCTGCAAAAAGCATACTTGGATAAACCTTCGCCCAAAGCAGACAATCCTCTGTCAGATGAATTCCCAGTTCTTCATAAACTTCACGCGCCGCGCACTCAAAAGGACTTTCATTACCTTCGCGTCCACCACCCGGCAACTCCCACATATTGGGCCAAGGGATATTTTCCTTATCATCACGCAAGATGACCAGTAGCTTATCACCACAAAATAAGGCAATCTTGCAACCTTGGAAATCAGTAAGTTCTATTTCCATATTAGACTCCTTCGGTTAATTCCTTTTCCAGCTCAGCTAACCAGTTTTGATAATAGCTTTTCTCATCCCGTAACATCCGACTGCTATTCATTTTCTGTCTAGCAATCTTCATAGCCTTGTGAGTTTGAACTACATCTTTCTTTACCTTAAATTGATACCAAGCTTGAATGACCTGCATATCTGCTGTTTTTAGAGATAAAAAGGATTTGACTCCTCGAATACTTGCATATTCTTCCGCCTTCTTATTATCTCCTTCCATCAGAGCAACTTGAAGAAGGTATAATTGAGAACTAGTTTTAGACATTGGATTGTCTGTTTTATCTAACACAGACTGAAACTGTTGCTTTGCAAGTTCTATATTATCATCCAATATGAATACCAACCCCTGAAGAGTCTGAACACTTTCTGCAAAACTCCCTCTCACCTCCTCATCAACAGGCATGATAAAGTCTTTTAAATCATATTCTTGAGGAGCTAGCAAGGTCTGGGCAGAATGCCTCAACATCAGGTAGGCGTATTTCGTATTTTCAGGGTGTTGTAGCAATTCCCAAATTTTTGCTCCATCGGTGATGCCGACTGGCAAAATGTTATTTAGGAAGAAAGACAAATTAAGAAAAATCCAAGTCCCTGCAAAATACCAGCTTCTTGTCAAAAACCCAAACACTATCGCCAATAATATCAAGCTGAGATGAACCATCAAGCCTCCTGAAAGCATCAGGATGATGCTTTGATCGCTTTCATCCTCTTTTAAACCAATGTATTGAGCACCAACATTTTTCATAATGGCTGTTCTACTAAGACGAAACTTGCCTGACTTTTTGGTCAAAATAAAATGTCCTAATCCAAAAGCCACCAGCCGATAGCCTGTCAAGTAGCCACAAAAAGCATGTCCCAGCTCATGAAGAATAAAGATTAAATACATGCTTAGAAGAGCGAAGGCATAACCAAAAGTAAAGACTAAAACTGCGGAATACCCCAGCTCTGCAAATGCGATGGTTCCACAAGCAAAAGCCAGCATAATAAAGACAACAGCTAGCACATAAACCAAATAAATACCAATTTTCTTCATAAAATCTCCAACCAACTCCTAGTATCTCGGATAAGGATAAAACTCTCCCTCTTCCAAGCCGACTTTTCCTTCTTCAAAGACTTCTTGGTTCCATTCCATGACGAATTCTTCTGCTTCTGGGTCTTCCAAAAAGTCCATGAGGGCATCTAGTCCAACCTCGGCAGTATCTTTGAGGAATAGCGCAAAATAAGCTAAGAATTCGCGGGAAAATCCTTTTTTAGGCAAGTAAGGGATGACAGTCAAATAGTCTTCCTCATTGACTGTTGATTTAGCAGGATTGTAAAAAAGCACTGCTTCTTCAAAGAGGATATCTTCTGATGAAACCTCTCCGTCTTCATCCACCATCTCCACGCCTGCAGCATTTTGCGCTTCTAACAAAAAACTCACTTCAACCGCGTGGTTGCGCTTATCCCAACTAATCTCAAAGTCAAAAGGAAAATTCTTCTCCAACTCTTCCTCTAAAACATCTAAAAATCCGTATGTTGCCATTTTGTCCTCTTTCTATGCGACTCTTTAATCGCCCCGATTGCTCGGAAATATGCTAAAATAGATACTACCATCTTACCACATATACATCAGAAAATCCACGTTAGAAAGGACTGCTATGCCAGACAATCTCGCACTTCGCATGCGCCCTAAAACCATCGATCAGGTCATCGGTCAGGAACATCTGGTCGGACAAGGAAAAATCATCCGTCGCATGGTGGAAGCCAACCGCCTGTCCTCCATGATTCTTTATGGACCTCCTGGAATCGGCAAGACCAGTATTGCTTCAGCCATCGCTGGGACTACTAAGTATGCCTTTCGAACTTTCAATGCGACAGTTGATAGTAAAAAGCGACTGCAAGAAATCGCGGAAGAGGCTAAATTCTCTGGTGGTCTCGTCCTATTACTAGACGAGATTCATAGACTAGATAAAACCAAGCAAGACTTCCTCTTACCTCTCTTGGAAAGTGGTCTGGTCATCATGATTGGCGCTACGACTGAAAATCCTTTCTTTTCTGTCACGCCAGCCATTCGTAGCCGTGCTCAGATTTTTGAGTTGGAACCCTTGTCTAACCAAGATGTTAAAGAGGCCGTTCAAATAGCCCTGATTGACCCTGAAAGAGGTTTTGATTTCCCAGTTGAGTTAGATGATGATGCCCTTGATTTTATCGCAACATCTACCAATGGAGATCTCCGTTCTGCCTTTAATTCGCTTGATTTAGCAGTTCTCTCCACCCCAGAAAATGATGACGGTGTCCGTCACATCACGCTCGACATCATGGAAAATAGTCTTCAGAGAAGCTACATCACTATGGACAAGGATGGAGACGGACACTATGATGTTCTATCTGCCCTGCAAAAATCCATCCGTGGATCCGATGTCGATGCTAGTCTCCACTATGCTGCTCGCTTGATAGAGGCTGGTGACCTTCCTAGCCTAGCTCGTCGTTTGACTGTGATTGCTTATGAAGATATTGGCTTAGCCAATCCCGAAGCTCAGATTCATACCGTAACTGCTTTGGATGCTGCGCAAAGAATCGGTTTCCCAGAAGCCCGCATCCTCATCGCCAATGTCGTCATTGATCTGGCACTTTCACCTAAGTCTAACTCAGCCTACGTGGCTATGGATAAGGCCCTGGCTGACCTTAAAACATCCGGTCACCTACCAATTCCACGTCACTTGCGAGATGGTCACTATAGCGGTAGCAAGGAACTAGGGAACGCCCAAAATTATCTCTATCCACATAATTATCCTGGCCACTGGGTCAAGCAAGAGTACTTGCCTGAAAAAATCCGCAACCATAGCTACTTCTCACCAGAAGATAGTGGAAAATACGAACGGGCCCTGGCTCAACGCAAGGAAACCATTGATAAATTACGAAATTTATGAAATCCTTTTCAAAATTTTTAATTTTCCCTTGATTTTTTTTGAAAAAGTGGTATCATATAATCATAGAAACGCTGTGGTGTACGACTTTACATTTAAGTGTTGACCGACTATTTTGTGTATTATTAGGGAAACAAAAGTCTTCTAACAGCATGTAGGCCGTCTCACACGGAAACAGCTTCAGTTAGAGCGAGTTGCCCACCTGCTTAATTGCGCGGGTTCAATACAAACCGTGAAGTTTCGGCACCAATACAGCTTTTTATTTGCCTCCTTAGCTCAGTTGGTAGAGCAGTAGACTCTTAATCTATGGGTCACAGGTTCGAGCCCTGTAGGGGGCATCTAAATCAACAGGAAAAAGCCTTTATTTATAAGGCTTTTTTGCTTGTCTATAACTGATTTGCCCCATCATTTGCCCCACATTTTTTTTATGAGCAATCTTTCCAGACATCTCTGATTACGAAAAACAAAAAAGCTATCCTACCTTTGCAAATTTGGATAAGATAGCAGAATATTTTAATGCAACTCCAACCCAACTCTTTGGAACTAGTAAAGAGATTGAGTTAGAAAAGAGTGTTCTTGAATCTAATGAATACTCTGATAAAGTAAGTGAGATTTTAAAAGCTGTCAAATACATCGAAGATTTTCTAGAAACTGATGGACAGTACTTAGAGGATTTACTTTACCTAACAAGAGGCAACCAACTATACACAGAAGATGGAGATGAGTTGTATATTGATCCAACTTCTCAGAAAAGAACACTTCATAACCAATATGAACCTGGTTTTATTGTAGCAAGGGATAAATCTCCACTAGAACTCTTAATTGAAAATAAGGAATTGTTTGATAAATAGAAAAAGCGAGGATAACCTCGCTTCAGATTGAAGTTAAAATCTTTAGAAGACACTTTTATAAGGACTTTGTCTTCAATCTGTGAAAAGGAGTGAAAACTCCTTTTCTTTTTGTAAGTCAGACTGAAACTTCCAAATTGTTTATTTATTTTATTGACATTTTCTATAAAAATAAGTATAATAGTTTTATTAGAAAACTATACTATATAGGGGGTATTGAAATGAAATTTTCTAATCGTTTACTGCTATTCCTTGCAGGAGTTGTTTTTGTCCTTTTAGGACTTTTCCTATTTACAAACCCAGTAGCTAATCTTGTTGCTTACAGCTGGTGGATTTCATTTGGTTTACTGGTTTCTTCTATAGCAGCTATTTTAGGCTATTTCTCTGCACCAAAAGAGCTTCGCTCACCTGTTTATCTTTTCCAAGGATTTGTTAGTCTTCTCTTAGCTCTTTACCTCGTTGCTTATGGCTTTGTGACCCTGCCGGTCGTCATTCCGACCATTGTAGGAATTTGGTTAATTGTAGAAGCCATTATTGCTTTCTTTAAAGGCAATCGTCTAAGATTGACTTTCCCTATTATTGGTAGCAATATCACGTGGGTAGCCTTGCTTGAATTTTTACTAGGTCTAGTGATTCTGTTCAATCCAGTGGCTACAGGTGTCTTTGTCGTTTATGTCATTGCCTTTTCAGTTTTAGTTACTGGCTTCACCTACATTATTGAGGCCTTTCGTAAATAGTCTAGTTGCTATTTCTATCGCATTCAAAAAAGCTGGGAAATCATATTCTCAGCTTTTTCGTCTCTTTAATTATCACTTTTTCGCATTCCATTCTGCGTAGAATTGCTCCAAGTATTCTTCCAAAAAGTGATGGCATAGTGCTCTAGCATTCGATAAGTTGCAATAATAACCGGTCGAGAACGGGGCATCGACTCAATCATACCGAAAATAAAAGAGCGAATGTTATCTGCAAAAAGAAAGCTTAGATTCTTTGCGATTTCAACAAAAAAAGCACTGTTTGTACTGATCCCAAAAGTTAGATTTTTTCTGTCTAACTTTTGGGGTGCAGTACATTTTCAACTCTCTTATTTATTTTCTTATCTCACATAATTACTTCACATGTCCAGGCTCATCAAATTCATTTTTTTCAATAACATATGCCACATTTGCATCCTTATTGAACAAAGAACATATATCTATTATGCTACAAAAGCTTTCTGACCGCAAAATTCCATTTATTTGTAACCTTCTTCCTACTTTCTATTTTACTTTTCTGACAGATAAGATTATAATAAGGAGTATTTTTTTCGGAGGTTTTTATGTCATTTCTATCAAAAAATTGGGCAGGACTGTTAGTCTGTCTGATCATTTCTATCATCTCTTGGGTTTTAGGAGGATTTCTTCCTGTTGTGGGAGCACCTGTTTTCGCCATTTTTATCGGAATGATTCTCCATCCCTTTCTCACTTCCTATACACAACTGGATGCTGGCTTGACTTATAGCTCAAAAAAACTGCTTCAGTATGCTGTTATCTTGCTTGGATTTGGACTCAATATCTCTCAAGTTTTCGCAGTTGGAAAATCTTCCCTTCCTGTCATACTTTCGACCATTTCTATCGCTTTAATTATTGCTTTCTTTTTCCAACGCTTTTTTAACCTTGATACAAAGCTAGCTACCTTGATTGGAGTTGGATCTTCTATCTGTGGCGGTTCTGCCATTGCAGCGACTGCTCCTGTTATTCACGCCAAGGAAAAAGAAGTAGCCCAAGCCATTTCTGTTATCTTTTTCTTCAATGTCTTGGCAGCTCTTATCTTTCCAACTCTAGGTTCTTGGCTCCATCTTTCCAACGAAGGTTTTGCTCTCTTTGCGGGTACTGCGGTCAACGATACTTCCTCTGTAACAGCCACAGCTAGCGCTTGGGATAGTCTTTACAATAGCAACACTCTTGAATCTGCCACTATTGTCAAACTGACACGCACCCTGGCTATTATCCCTATCACTCTCTTCCTCTCCTATTGGCAAAGCCGTCAACAAGGCAACAACCAAGGGGTAAAGCTTAAAAAAGTCTTCCCCGTTTTCATCCTCTACTTTATCCTAGCTTCTCTGCTAACTACTCTTCTCACATCTTTCGGTGTCAGCAATAGCTTCTTTTCACCTCTCAAAGAACTCTCTAAATTCCTTATTGTCATGGCCATGAGTGCTATCGGCCTCAAAACCAATCTCATTGGATTAATCAAATCCAGTGGACAGGCCATTCTTCTCGGAGCCATTTGCTGGATTGCCATCATCCTGACTAGTCTTGGCATGCAATTACTCATCGGTATTTACTAAGAAAAAAGGGAGCCTAAAGGCTACCTCAGAACGTAGACAAACGTCATTTTTGGCGTTTGTCTTTTTGTATGTTCAAAGATATTTTGTCTTATCATATACTATTCCATCCAAAAATCTGATTTAAATCAAAATAAAAAGGGATATTCCCTATCCATTTCGATAATTTTTTCATTAATTTGTTTTTCCATTTTATCCTCCGATTAGTCTCGCACTGATATTTATTGATAACAACACTATATATCTAGTATAGCATAATCGTCAGATATTATAGGTTTTCAAACCAAATGAGAGTCATTCGTTTTTGCCCCATTTTTAAATCATGACATTGGAAATACCTAAAAGTACTTCCCTAAAATCACTTATATTTCAATATTTTTAATTACTCTCAATATGAAAATCCTTTCCAAATCCATGTAGGGGGCATCTAAATCAACAGGAAAAAGCCTTGATTTAAAAGGCTTTTTTTGCTTATCTATAACTGATTTACCCCATCATTTGCCTCACATTTTTTTATGATCAATCTTTCCAGACATCTCTGATTATGAAAAACAAAAAAGCTATCCTACCTTTGCAAATTTGGATAAGATAGCAGAATATTTTAATGCAACTCCAACTCAACTTTTTGGAACGAGTAAGGAGATTGAATTAGAAAAGAGTGTTCTTGAATCGAATGAATACTCTGATAAAGTAAGTGAGATCTTAAAGGCTGTCAAATACATCGAACATTTTCTACAAACTGATGGAGAGTACTTAGAGGATTTACTTTACCTAACAAGAGGCAACCAACTATACACAGAAGATGGAGATGAGTTGTATATTGATCCAACTTCTCCGAAAAGAACATTTCATAACCAATATGAACCTGGTTTTATTGTAGCAAGAGATAAATCCCCACTAGAACTCTTAATTGAAAATAAGGAGCTATTAGATTAAATAAAAAAAGCGAGTTTTAGGCTCGCTTTTTCTATTGTATAATCTTATTCTTCAGTTCTTCCGGTTGCTTAGTTGCATTGAACTCAACTCGTTTTGTTGTTCCATCTTTCTCAGTATGATAATAACTTGAATGTTTCAACACCCATTCTTTATTACCAATCATCAAACACTCCGCCTGTAAGTTGGTACATGAGGTAAATGTGTCCAAGGTTTTTACAATTCGCGCCACATGAAATTATTTAAGCATATCCTTTTTCTCTCATTACCATTTTCTGTTATAATGAATTGTATTTCTAAAGTAGAAAGGTATTAAGATGACAAATATTATTAAACATAAGCGTGTAGAATTTTCAGAACTTTTTTATGACCTAGTTTTTGTTTTTGCAATTTCAAAAGTAACTACTTTAATTGAGCATCTTCATAACGGTATTTTGACTTGGAATTCTTTCCTTGATTTTTTCATGGCTGTCTTGGTTCTCACCGATTCCTGGATGATTCAAACCCTTTATACCAATCGCTATGGAAAGAACTCTTTATTTAACATGGTAATCATGTTTATCAAAATGGGAATTTTACTCTTTATAGCCAATATGATGGGACCTGATTGGCAACAATATTTTCATTATCTCTGTTGGGCTATTGGTACATTAACCTTTACCTTATTTTTACAATATTTGGTTGAATTTTTTAGAAAATCAACCGATAATGCTAATCGGGAAAGTATCAAAGGTTTTCTATGGATAACAGGTCTAGGAAGTTTAGGAGTCTATCTAGCAGCTCTTCTTCCTATTTACGTTGGGGTCTCTATCTTATTTGCTAGTATTCTGCTAACATTTATTATGCCAATTATCTTGCTTAGTAAAGATAAGCATTACCAGGTAAATCTCCCCCATTTAATCGAGCGCATCTCCCTTCTTGTCATTATTACGTTTGGAGAGATGATTATGGGGCTAGCTAACTTCTTTACAATCGAGAATTTCTCGATTTATTCGGTTCTTTATTTCATAATTATGATTTCTCTGTTCTTGTTTTATTTTGGTCAATTCGACCATGCTATTGATCAAAAATCTAATCAAAAGGGACTATTTCTAATTTACAGTCACTATCCTATTTTCATTGGGCTTATGATGATGACTGTATCGATGAGTTTTCTTCTGAATCCTGAAGCTAATCGTCTCTTTGCAACCAGCTTCTCTTATATCGGATTTGGCCTCTTTCAAGCTGCTGTCCTAGTAAATGGGCCCCATAACAAACACTATCTTCGCTATTCGAAAAGTTACTACTGTGTCCAAGCGACACTCTATCTGGCTGCCTTGATTCTCTCTTTAATCTTTGCTTCTAATCCTATAATAGTAGTGAGTATAACAACCATTTTAGCTCTAGCTATAGCCACTCATTTTATTTATTTTTATATGACACAGAATAAAAAATATTCCAAATCTAACTGGGGGTTCTTTTAATGAGTTTATAACATAAAAAAGCTTTGGGAACCAAGGCTTTTTTTTCATTAATTTGTTTTTCCATTTTATCCTCCGATTTGAACTCGCACTGACATTTATTTATAACAACACTATATATCTAGTATGGCATAATCATTAGGTATTATAGATTTTCAAACCAAATGTGAGTCATTCGTTTTTGCCCCACTTTTGCCACGTTTTTAAAGCCTGACAGTGAAAACACCTAAAAGTATTTCCCTAAAATCAGCTATATTTCAACACTTTTGTTTATTTTCAATATGAAAAGTTCTTACAAATTCATGCAGGGGGCATCTAAATCAACAGGAAAAAGCCTTAATTTACAAGGCTTTTTTGCTTGTCATTTCGTTTTTTTGCCAAAATTTGTACCAAATAATTTATATTCACCAAATTAGCGAGTCTCATCCAAAGAATCGAAAAAACCACCTCGAGGATGGTTCTTTTTTATCAATCGTCAAACACTCCGCCTGTGAGTTGGTACATGAGATAAATGTGCTCCAGAACTTTGACTTTATCCATGTAATCCACATCTTTAAAGCCTCCTAATGCTAGGAGCGGGACAAAACCGAAACACTGGTTATAAGACAAAGGACCATGTTTTGACACAGCCTGTCTATATAAATCCAGTTCAAATTTTTTTGTAATATATTCGTTATCTAAAAATCGAATAAATAAATCCATACCCTTACAAATAATATCCAAATCTTGAATATTATATTGGACAATTCCCACATAGGCATTCACTTCCCAAGTAATAATATCTCCAAATGCTGTTACGAACATAGGAAAAGCGGCATCTCCTCTGAAATAGCTATCTCGGAGAAGTTCAAGATAGTCATCTGGATTAATGACTTTTAGATAACCATCTAAGAATGTTCCTAGACCATCCTCCTGCCAAATTTGAACTAACTCAGCTGGAACTTGATCCTTGTATTTTTCAATTACTTCTTGGGGCATATCTGCCACTTTTACATAGTTTTCTAGCATATTTTCCTCCAATTTATTTTCTATTCACGTTTCACTCTGCCTCTAGTATACCATAAACTATATGTACCAGCTTTGATCAAGTCATAAAGAAAACCACCTCAAAGGTGGTTAGAGTAATCCGTTTTCTTCTTGAACTAGTCAGTTATAGGAGAAAGAAATATCTATAGAAGGATGTCTTGAGATCCAATCTCAGACAGAATACCATTGGTAAACTTTATCCCTACTCCGTTTTCCTTGTCCCAATCACAATCACATATAAAACCAAATTCTTCAACATGTTCATCAAAAGTCAAAGGGAACATAATTTGTTTGGGTTTCAACAGAGAATAAATTTGTTCCTCATCTCCAATTTTATCCAAAAAATATTGTTTTTCGCCGATATTGGTGTAACCCAAAACAATGCCTGCTATTTCATTATTATAGTATGACACGATGGCAGTATTCGATTCTTTGATAATTTCATCTAAGTGCTCTTTAAAAAAGATATATGCTCTTTCTTGATTGACTTCAAATTCTCCATCAGCATCTGCGTCAATATTCATTTCTAAGACAGACTTCTTACCAAAAATAGTTACCGTAATATCTTGAGTCCAACCATAGTTATAGTTTATTTTTCCAAAAATTTGATGATTCAATTCCATTATTTACAACTTCTTATCTACAAACCTAATCTTTTCTAGGAGAACTGACACATTCATCAATTTAACCCTAAAAATTCAAGTTATATTTTGGCGGTTCTTCTATTCACCTGTCACCTGTGCTTCAAACCTAATATCCCTGTCTGAAATATTCGTTATTTTTATTTGTTTTGAGTTTGGAATCTCAAATTCCCAAGATTCTTTAGATTGAAGAACGACACCTTCTTTTGATAAATTGATACTATTATTTGGATCATTTTTTATTATTTTTGTTGGGATATTACTTGATGATGAGTAGGTTTCGCTAATTTCTTGCTTCAAAACATCATAATTCGTCCCTACAAGGTTCCCTTCTCCACGCTGCCACCATGAGGTTTTCCCAGATAATTCTAATTTCCCACCAGAAATCTTAGATAGATATAATTTTGGGGAAAATTCTTTTTGTTTTGAGGTTGGAACTTTTAAAACTATGGAATCTCCTGGTTTCAAGGTGTAACTCGCATTTTTGAAATACAAATAAATATAATAGGAAAACACAATCGCTACAATAGCAACCACTCCAGAACATCCTAGATTCCATTTATTAAGTTGTTCTCTTTTATTTTTCACACGCACTGCTACCTCATTCCTCCTCAGCAACTCAGATTGAGACATATCACTAGTCTGCTCCAAGATCCTCTCTCCAAATATCCTTGTCGGTCACATCACCTCAATTTTTGGGGCTAAAGCGACTAGAGTAGATGAAGGTCCAGTTTACCTATCCACCACTCGCGCTTTAAAATGGGCCGGTTTGTCGTCTACATTTGTGATGGTGATCTTGTAGGGCTTTCGTTCCGTCACCCCAAATACTTCCTCTACTTCTCCTTGAACCACTATCCCATCGTTTTCTAAATAGATGCCCTTACTTTTATCATTCGGTAAATCTTTACGCTCTGTTTTGTCTTTTAAAAAAATGAGCTCCGTTATTGTTTGCTTTTCAACATTATAAACTATATTACTATCTTTCATCCCCCAACCTTTTCGACCGGACAATTTTAACTTAGCATCGTCTAATTTTTTAAAATGGAGTTCCGAACTATACTCCAACTGGTCCGTATTGGGATGAACTCTCAATTGAACACTTTGACCAGGCTGGAGGGTATAGCTTCCATACGTAAAAATCGAATAAATAAACCAGACCGCAAATGAAGCATATAAGAAGCCAATGATCTTTCGTGAACGTTTGCTTGTAAAACGACGTAAAAGTAGGACAAGAGAAATAATAAAAATCAGGGGTGTTATCATTTATCTTCCTTTCTTGCAACTTGAATGGGTACTCACACTTTAAGATTCATTTTTAAATAAAACAAAAAGCAAAGAACGGGCTCGAACAATCACGAATGTATGTAGCAGCACCTATATCTATATTTAGACATATAAGATCCGATACATATTTTCCATGAAACCGTCAATCTCGCCTCGAACAATTTTCAACAGACGCTCTTCGTCGGATTGCGAGATAGAGACTCCTTCTCTTTTTCCACTGTCGTTATCCTGAGAATAGTTAGAATAAACTAAATTAAGGTCTTTATCTAACACGAAAGCTACGTATGTTTGTTTATCATTAACTTGTGTAGTGAAAAATAACTGAAAATCTTTTGCATCTTTCTGAGGAGGGCTGATTTTCAAATGTAGGTCTCCTTCTATTTCAAGCGGATAAATGACTCCATCTAGACGAATGGCACCATCAGATGGAATGATGTATCCCGCTTTACGTATTTGAGATGCGTACTTTTCCGACGTCATTAAACAATGAAAAACTGCGATTCTATCCTGTTTTTCAAAAGCTATTTTTAGAGTACTGGATTCTTGAGAATTTTTAAAAGTGAGATACAAAGGAATGACTAATAAGATAAAAGATACTATTATCAACCACTTAAACTGTTTCATTTTATCTAACATTACTCTTACCACCTCTTTCTAAATAGTCAAAGAAGGCTTTCTGATTCTTCTTTCTCTCTATCTCTTCTTTTTAATCTGATAAAAAACAAAACTGATCGTAGCATCCAATAGAATTGAATAGCCAAAAATTCTTATTGTCCATATTAGCCAAATCGGGCTATTTTCGGCATCTATATTCAATAGTTTTAAAGACACTGCTAGAGTCAAAAATAAGACAACTTCTGTAGTCAAGCGGTGTTTGGCCTTTTTGAGATCTATGGTTTTCAAGAAGAACTGACTCTGGTCTTCCTTCGGTCCTTCTTCCCAATAGGTCTTATCCTTACTTCTTAGATAAAGGAGATAGCCAACTTCGACGATCAATCTCGAAAAAGCTGAAGTAAATACTATGTTACTGACAATCCCAAATGTTTGCACATAATAACCGGATAAACTAGCCAGCCCTCCGCCTAACAAAGTGATTCCGAAAATAATCCAGAGGGAGGATTTGCTATAGACACTGGAGGTGGTGATAGAATTCCCAGCAGCTCGTTTTTCTGAAAAGCCTCGTCCTAATTGCTTTTTTAACCAGCTGACATTATAAAGCGTCAAACAGATAAATAAAACAGTGAAACTCAACCAATAAATCTGCGAGTAGATCAGCGAATCTTTTAGAACTTCATTTGTTAAAATAGTGAGAATATAATCCATTAAAACTAATGAGAGATGGAGCCCATTGATCAGTACAAAGAGCATCACAGTACTAAAAAGTTGATGCTTATAGATGAATGCTTTGCTGAATGACATGATTTGACAGACTAGCATGAGCAATAGAAGGAGACATAAAAAGAGAAAAGGGACATTCGAAAAAGGATCTACTGTGAATTGCTCCTTGATAAAAAAGTATACATGAGTCAGGTCGATGCTCAATACAAACAAACTAGCCCAGGCCAAACTCAACATTCTAACAGAAGCTCGCGTGGAACCCAGCGCTTGAAAATATTCCTTATTTAATGCTTCTGACTGACGGTTCATATCCCACTACTCCTCTTCTAGCTGACCACTTTTGACCAGCTTTTTGTAATAGCGTTTACTGTACCATTCGCGGTCACTAATTTCTAGGTATTCTTTGTATTCCAGACGTCTTCCGAGAAAAAACATATTGACCTCTTTCTATTTTCTTTATTCTATTTCCTTTTTGACGCGATGATTTCTATATCGCTCAACTGCCTTCAACCATCGGATCATATTATTTTGCCACAGTAATAACGCTGCGACAGCTGGCAAAATCCCCATCAGGCTTAAAGGAAATATCTCACTGCCGATTGGTGTTCCCATCATCTTCAAAACGAGCATGAAAAGGACAGAAATCGGACCCACCAAGCCCATGACAGCTATAAAGGCTGTGAAAATCCAGGCAAATAGCTTCTTACCAAGAGTAACATTCTTATCTGAAAAATTATTACAAAAGAGATTGCTATTGACGGCTCTTCTGAAGTTTTCCTTGCTGGTAGGCTCCGCTAGGGAAACATTTTTGTAGAGTGCTCGCTCCACAATCACCAATAATAAAATGACTTCCAACAACCAAGTTAGCAGAAAATAAATCAGGGTTCCATAGTTATAGACACCTGTAAAAAAGCGCGTTGCTGGAAAAAACTGCAGGATGCTACTAACCGCTAAAAGAGTACAAATTGACAAGATGATGTGTTTTCGATTCCCACGCGCCACATCTGTATTTAAGAGTTTGCTCTTAGGAGCTGCTAGGGGATTTCGTGGCTCATTGACATGGACATATATGGCCTGACCTTGGCTCTCTCCTATATAAATCACTTCCCTAAAAAACATGCTTTCCTTTCTCCTCTAACCAACTGATCTTCCTGAAATAATAGCCTCATCTAAAACTAGCTTGATTTTTAATTTTCTCCAGAATCTTTTTCTAGGAGCTCTGGACGCTTCTTCAAGTAGGCCTTCCCATACCATTCCTCTACAGTCTTACCCTCCCACTCACGGTAGTCCTCTGGGTATTTCCATTTATAATATCCTTGAAGCATAAATGGAAATATTAGATAAATTTCTAACATAACAAATAACAAATCACCTACAAACCAAATAAGCAAAACTCCTAGGATATCCAAACTGAGACCTATCATCTGAGGAAAATCAACCTAAAAATAAGCAAAACTACAATAACTCCAAAACCATATTTGAAGATAAATGCACCCACTTTATGAAACAGTGTCCCCAGCCAGTCTTGTGCACCTTGTGCATCTTCTTGTTTGCCATATAGTAATGACAGTAACGAAGTTCGCCTGCTTCGGACGATAATGTAACACATAAGCCCAAACAAAACAAAGAAAAGGATTGTTCCTGTCGCTTTCATCGTACTATACAAAAATGTCAATAAAAATAGATTCATTTCGACAATCAACCAAATTAGGAATGTGACAAATAAGTGAAATTGTCCTCTATATATAAGGATAAACTGCTGAGAAAATCGTTTCCCAAAAAGAATCAGTAAAAGCCATATAAGTAAGAAAATAATAAATAGCCAGTTGGGCAAGAAATTATGAACCGGTGGCAATAGAGGAGAATCCTCAGAATGATGATAAAGATAATTAGTTAAAGCTGTTATAAGCCAATTAGGACCGATTATGAAAACAATTGTTAAAACAGTCAACCATACATAGGATTTTAAAGTACCTCTGTATTTCTCTTTTTCTTGAGCAGATGCTAAATTTTTATTAGAAAATTCTCCTGAAATGGGATCATCCTGTAAATTTAGACTCTCTTCAAAACTTGCCTTAAAAATAGATTGTTTCTTCATTGACTCCATCCAATTTTATTACACTCTTGATCAATCGCTCTATAATGATCGGCCATTTAACGGCCACTTTTTTGTAAAATCACAACTCTTCATATTCTGGATGCTTTCGGATATAGATGGCTGCGTAAACGGCATCCACGATAACCGCCGGAAACGTTAATGTGATTAACATCCCTAAGAAGAGACCGAAGATTCTCTCTATAAAGCCTGTCATCACGGCTATGAACAGCAACAAGATCCCAATAACTCCCAAAATGTTGAAAAGCCATTCTTTTTTCTTACTATTCACCTTATAGGTTTCCCATTGGTTAATCTTCCAAATTTTTCCTTGATTTTGAGGGAGATAATACCAGGCATAAATCAAGGTCATCCCAAGGAATAAGAGCAAGATGGGAATGAGATAAAACATGGTGAAGCTGGAATCATTGACTGTTCGAGCACTAATAGAATCCTCGCCCGAGGTAAACATCAATAGGCCAATAAAGGTGAAGCTGACAACTATTGTCCAAGCTACCAAGCCGATTAAGATGTAGGTCAGAGATTTAAAGCGATTCACTAAAGAGTTAAAAAGGCCAAAGATAATACTAAATCCATTAATCAGAATACAGGAAAGAAATAAAATCTTGATAATACCAATCCTATCTTCATAGCCACCCGCAAAATATAAAAATGCCGTAATCGGTAGCATGATCCAAGGAAAAAATTTAATATAGCCTAGACTAACCTCATTCGTGATTAAAGGGCCGTGGTAGCGTTCTTCGATCATCCTTATCCTCCAAGTCATTTAGCTAATCCTGAATGGTGCTCAACTCTCTGCATCTTCTTTAAATCGTACTTTTCCTTGGCTGTATAATTTCATAATTTTCACAAAACGAACTGGATTGTTTTGATTATACATTAACACGAGTACATAGAATAATAATCCACCTAGCCAGAATTCATTACCTAGTTCAATCTCCTGACCAAATTTTTGAGTACAGCTATAAAAAACATATAACAAGTAGATATTAGTGGCAATGATTAGAAAACGAACGAATCGGAAGATTTTCGTTGACAACTTAGCTGGATCAAAGTTATCTTCCCCCACCATCAAGTTATGAGAAGCCGCATAGTAAAAGACCTTCTCTGTCGTCGGCCGGGCCTTGCGAACATTTTTATATAGTCCTCGTTCAAGAATCGCAAACATGAACAAAAACTCTGCCAACCACAATAATAGGATAAAAGTCAGACTGGTCCAGTTGTAGACTCCTATACTCATAGCCGCAAGGAAGCCAAAGCCACCTGTTCCACCAGCCATGAAGAAAATCACCAATTCAGGAATTTAGGCGTTGGTCTTTCGAGCCCCTTCCGTATTGAGCAGGCCACTCTTGGGAGCAGCCAAAGCCTCCCTCGTCTTTTGGTCATAGTAGACCGCTTGTCCATCACATTCGCCGATAAAGACGCGACGTCGTCTCAGAAAAAACATACATACCTCTTTCTAATCATGAAAATAAGTTCTTAAAATCTCCTAACCATTAGGAACAAGCTTCAAAATGAAAAATCTACTCTTCATATTCTGGGTATTTGCGTACATAGCGCGCCGCCTGAACTCCATCCACTATGAGAGCTGGTAAAAAGAGGTTCATCAAGATGCCCAAGAAAACACCAGCAATATTCTCAATGTAGCCAGTGAGAATAGCTGGCGCTAACAATACAGCTACAAAAGCAACTCCAACATTAAACAATCGCTCTTGCTTCTTGCCTTTTTCTTTACCAGCATAAGTCTCCCACCGGTTGAAAGCCCAGATTTTCCTCTGATTTTGAGGAAGATAATACCAGGAATAGAGACCAGTAGAAAAAAGCAGGATACAGAGAGCTACCAGATTATAAACCAGCGCCAAGCCTGAATAGATTTCATCTTTACCAACTAGCATAACCAAGCCTGCAAAAGTAATGCCAACATTTAAAATCAAAACAAGTATGGAAATAAAAAGATAGATAAAACTCTTAAATCTCACAATAAAACGATCGAAGAAAGAGATTGGGATTGCTACACCACTAATGAACATGAAAATAATGAACAAGATTTTATAAATGCCAATATGATCGACATAGGTCGTCCCAAAATATGCCATAAAAGAGAATGCTAAGCTAATCCAAGATAGAAGCTTGATATAACCTAGACTAACCCCATTTGTAATCAAAGGACCGTGGTAGCGTTCTTCCATCACTACTTTCTTTTTCTTTGAAGCTTTTGACATGAACTCCCTTTCCTTATCTGGACTGATAAATCTATTCCAAGCAAACTAGTTCTCATTATGCTCTCTTTGGAAGGCTTCCATGGCCTTGAACTGTTCTAGTTCTTTTTCATTTCGAGGTTCAAAACCAAGAAACTGATATCTGAAAAAGTTCTTACGAGCTACTGGTCCAAAATGACTTTCCAACCATGGAGCGTAATCGAAATCGACTGATAACTTGTTATTTTCATCTAAGTGAATGATACAAATATACCAATCTGCCAAATCATTCTCAACGAACACTTTTTTCAGTTCTTCAGATTTTTTAAATAAAATCTTATTCTCGTTTAGAACTTCCATCATTGATAGGCCAAAATCATCTGACATTTCAAGATGGTAATGATAGTGATTTTTATATTTAAAGAAGAAATATGCACTTCCACTATAGGTCTTGTCCATCTCTATTACAATATACAAATCATCCCACTCAACTGGAATCATATCATTGGCTTGATGCACGATTTCAATAATCTTCTCATTCATTTCTTTTTCCATCATGTCCACTTTCTACCTTCTACTTAAAAACTTGGTTTTTATCCTTCTCTAGCTCGGTGATGACAAGTTCTTGATCTGCTCCCATCCTCACTTTTAGATAAACATCTGGATTGTCATCGTCTCTACATATCACATTAAGTTTTCCAGCACGGAATAAATCCAATATATCAAAAATCTTGGTAAGATTATTTTGATTATATAATACAAAAGAAACACCTAATAAAAGTCCAGTTGCAATAATTTTAAATATTTCTCCTCCAATAGGATTACCTAACAAGTCTTTATAATTAAAAATAAAATCATAGGCATAGAAGAATCCAACCAAGGGGACTAGAAAAATTAATCCTTTTATCAAGCGTGTAGCATTGCGGCTATCTTTTTCACTCATCTCCATCTCTGCCTCCTCGTCCTTGGCTTCGTCTGACTTTTCCATAGTCACCAGACAAACCGTTTGGGTAGTCACTTGAGCCCTGTTGACATTTCTATACAAGGCTCGTTCTACGAGGATCGTGATAAAAGCAAATTCTGCTATCCAGATAAGAATAACACTCCAAAAAGTTGTCATGCTATATGTTCCTTGCACAAATATACTAAAGAAGGATGTAAGGCCACCTCCGCTAAACATAAAGAAAACAACTAATAAAGGAATATGCCTGTTCATTTTACTTGATTTCTCTGTATCTAATAGTTTACTCTTTGGAGCTTCTAAAACTTCATGGGTCTTACAATCATAATAAATAGCTTTGTCGTAATATTGATTCAAATACATACGACGTCTTCTAAAAAACATATCTGTCCCTTTCTCACCCCAGTCTATCTCAAGTATTTCTTGGCATAGTCTTCGTAGCTTGGTTGCTCTTTTTTATTCATCGCATACAGCAAGAGTCCGCTCAAATCATCCTTTTCTGAACTCGGTTGAATCATGATGGCAATATTTCTATCCTGATCTGGGAAAATCACTGAATAAGACTCACCATTTTGCTCGATTTTGTAGTATACAAGGTTCCCTTTTTTCTCAATAGACTTTTGTTTATAGGGATATTCTTCTCCGTCTACTGTCACAGTGTCCTTAGTAAAGACGAGCACACCATTTTTCTTATCGCCTGTTTGGACTTTCCATTCCCCTTCAAGCTTAGCCGAAGACGTACCACAAGCCGCTAACAGAACCAAAGAAAGAGACAGAAGAACCGCAGCCATTATTTTTTTCATTTTACCCATTATGATTTTACACTCCTAAAGTTTTATTATTTCCCTCTCCTACAAAAAACTCGGCCCCCTTTCACTCACTGGTAAAAACAGCCCTAAACTCATAGAATCGGGGAAATTTACATAGAACTAGTATACCATAAATGCTAGGTGGCAGAATGCATCTGGACACAATAAAACCACCAAAAAGGTGGCTATGAAACATAGATCATTTTTTTATGAAGCGGATGTAAAGCTCAGAAAAATAAATATAGTTATTTGTTAACTTTATTCAAACATCTACTGATTCTTTCCGCTGTGAGAAAAGTGGCTGAAATGCTAAAGTTTCAGCCACTCGGGAGTTTTGAGAGTAAAACAGTTCGGGGAACTGTTTTAGCCTGAGCCTAAGAATTGAAAAGCGAAGGGGTTCAAAACTAAGTCATGGAACTTCCTGGATTGCTGAAATCATCCACTGGATAATTTCACCTAACCTCCGTACTCACCTAAGGAAAGGAACTGAAGATGTGACTTTTCTTACTGACAGCTCATCCTACAAGGCTTTTGCCAGCTCTCCTAATTTTTCGATTCGATCATGAAGGGTTTCTACATTGAGATTTTCAAGCTGGTAGGCGCACAACACACCATTCTCATAAAAGACTTGCTCGGGTAGCTGGACCTGCGGTGGCTGAGGACACTCAATCATGACTACACTGAAGACTCCACCAGGCCCAGTTTGCTCCATGGTATTGCCCACAAAGTGATAGGTAAAGGCTCTGAATTGCCAGTCCTTGTAGGCACCTGAGATCACATAGGCTACCTTTCGCTCATGACCACGGCCAAAGGGATAGTGCGTAAAGTTGGCATATTTTTCAACATAGGGACTTTGGAAAGGAGTGATGGTCCGATCCTGATCCATCTTCTTCTTCGAATAATCTCTGTAATAGTCATTCCCCTGTGCTCGATCGAACTGGTAACCATGCAGGGAAGCAAAAGCCTGATACTCCTTATTGCTTTTCTGAGCATGATTAATAGCCCAATAAACAATCCCTACAACGAAAACAAGAATGACAAGCATTAAAATAATAAATAAGGTAACAAAAACCATACCATACTCCTTCTATTATAAAGAGAGAGTGGGACAGAAATCGGTAATTCGTTAGAATTCAATTTCGTCGTCCCACCTCCGCACAGTTGAGTAGGGCTGTAAAAGCTGATGAAATCAGTGTAGTAGAGCCCACTCAACCACTGCGTCTTTCTCAACAATCCAAAAATAATTGAGAGGCTAGGACTTTTGTCCCAGCCTCTCAAAATCTAGTTTCTATCGTCTACTACCATTGATCTAGAAGCAATCTTAGACAGCAGAATGACACCTATTCAAAGTGTTCCTCTTCTTCTTTTTCAGCAGCTTCTTCTCTCTTTTGACGAGAATACTCTCTGATCATCAATCCAGTAGCGATATTTGTTAGAAGCAAAATAACAAGTAGATAGGCCCATATTGGCGTAGTTGACAAGACACTCGATTGATTAGTCTTTTCAGTTACAATTGGTTTTGCCAAGAAGTTAAGAACTGCTTGGTTATCTGTTCCATTTGATCGAGCATTTGAAAGTACACCTTGGAAGTTATTATTAAATTCCGTGCTCTCTTCAATATTCTTGCTCTGATTCTTAATGAGCGTTTCGGTTTGTTGATGAACTTGCTTCACTTCTTCTTGAACTTTTTTGGACTGTTCTGATAAAGAGTTAAATTGTGTTTCCATAGAACCGATTACACTTCCATTTGAGTTAATCGTTTCAGAAGTGTTTTTGGTACTTGATGCAAGTCTGGTAACAATATCAAGCAAACCGTCACTACTTTCATCAGTTGTATAGATCTTATTAGTTGCTAAGCCATCTCCTGAATTTGTTGCAGAAACTTCTATGAGTTCTGGACCATTTTTCTGCCATTCTTCATATTCTTGTTTTAGCTTAGCACTTGCTGCTTGATACCATTTAGTTAGATCTTCGATACTGGTTGTAAAGTAATTATTTGGAAGTTCAGCACCTTGAAGTTGCGGAAGGGAATCTATCTGTGCTTGAAGCTGGTTTATCTGCATACTCAACTTAACATATAGGTCAATTCCTGATTTCCGATATTGATCAACATCTTTTTGTTGTAATTTATCGGCCACAGAAGTTGCCGAAATATTCCCATACATCTTAGCAATAGAGTCACCTGCTGGATTAGCAACATCAACAGCATAGGACGAGGATGGACTACCATAGATATTTTTAACGGTCGTTGCTGCCGTATCGATTCGGGAAAGTTGCTCAAAAACAGTAGACAAATCACTATGAATCAAAGCTTCACTACCCTTATTCTTGTCATAGAAGAAACTATACTGCATAGGTATCTTCTCACTACCAACCTGAAGATCGAACGAGATCGTGTTTAGACCATAATCAGGAGTATACTGGATTTGCAGTTGAATAGGGGTTGGATCTGAAATGGTTGCTGTACTTGGAACTACCGTAGCTGACTTAGCTCCATGAACTTGAACATTTGCAACACTAATTGGAGTAGCGTTGTATTTATTTGTTCCACTTTTCTCAGTTGTTACTTCTGGATAGACATTATCCAATGTCACTGTTTTTGAGTCAGTTGATGGTAATACATCATTAGCAACTGTTATAAATGTATAACCTGGCATTGACCCTGTAGTCGAACCTTTCACGCTAGCGTACTGTGTCAGTAAGTTTAATTTAGAATTATATGAAGCAATTTGTGCATCTGTTAAAGCACCCAGTTCCTTAAGTTTAGTAAATAGACTAGCGTAGTCAGCTGGGTTTACACTAATGGAGGCAATGGTGCTATTGACTTGATTGTCATAGTCTCCAGGCAATCGATCTGAGCTTGATAAAGTCGAAACCACCTGTTTAGCTAATGCTTCTCTTACACTATTTGTATCTACACCAGCACTGACAGCTTTCGTAATATCAGACTCATTATCTCCCAAAGTAGAGGTGTCTACAATAGTTCCATCAAAGTAGTTCTGAGCAACCTGCGTACGAGAACCCTCTAGAGACGTCTTTAATGCTGTTAATTCTGTTTGAGTTTGAGTAACTTGCGTTTGGAAACCAGTAATTCTTTGATTGTAGTTATCAATACGCTGAGATAATTGTACTAAATAAGATGGTGGGATATTTGGATCCGTCGGTATCTCAGTATTTCCAAAAATATTTAAAGAATCATTTGTACTATTGTATAAGTTTTGATACAAATTGTTATCTTTGTCATACTGATTCTTGGAAGAATTGCCTGCAACTTGGGCATTATGATTAGCAACTTGTGATTGCACTGCTTTATATTTTGAAATCGAATCAGTCTGCCCAAAAAGAGATTCTGCATTAGCTTTTAATAGATCCGTAGTTGAGGTTTTGAAATTTAATACAGACTGTTCGAAAGATCTGTTAGAAGATTGAACACTCTCCGCAATCGAAGGGATCGTATCTAAGGATTTTATACTTTGATCAGCCGGCTGTAAGATTGAAGTAGTCAAAGAATTATATATATTTGACTCATCGCCAACAATGGTATTCATCTGAATTTTAGCATCATCAAGATTATTAACGACACTTGTAAAGTACAAACGAATGGTTTCCTGGTTTAAGCTGTTAACGTATTCTCCTACTTGCTGAGCCATTTCAAGCGACTGTTCTTTTTTGACAGATTCTTTTACTTTGTAGGTGATTTTAGCCTTTTCAGGATTAAAACTAGACAGCTGTAAGACATTATGTGAAAAGTCTTTTGGAATATAAATAATTGCCTCTAGCGAATTATCTTTATATTGACTCTCCGCCTGGTCCCTAGACATGACTTTCCAACTAGTTTTTCCACTTTCATCTTTTGCTAACAATTTTGTAAAATCTTCACCAAAATTGTAGGAAACATTGTTTAGTTGGTCCCCTTCGTCCTGGTTTACAATCCCAATACGAAGGTGTGTCTTTTCCTTACTTCCAAGAACAAATGAAAGTTTATCTGACTGTGCCATATAGGCAAGAATAGCAACCGTCATCACCAAACATAAAATAATCAACCCTTTTCCAAGTAAGTATTTTTTAATTTTATTTATACTCATTATGGCTTTTTCTCCTAAAATGATTTTACCTTTTCATCAAAAAATATAAATGATGCTATTCCCCACAAGCAGTAGAAACAAAATCGCTTGTAGAGTTTCTTCTATTATAACACATTCAGAAAATCTTATGGAAACTTTCTGTATCTACTTGTCTTGTGGTATTCTCAGACGGTACACATCCCTACCAATAAATAGCTGAGTCTCATTGAGTTCCACCAATGGCTCATTGTATTTAGTACGACCAGGAACCACTTTTTGCTCATTGAAGGTGGTACCAAAAGTTCCCATTGGGACATTTTGTCGTAATCTCTTGAAGAATGGTGTAAATTTAGTAACGATACCGCTTTGGTAACCATGGAAAATCAAATGAATGTTTACCGCTGATGATTTTGTAAATAAAGTATTGACATCTTTATCCGTCAGCATAATCTTATCGCCGGTTAAGTTAATATCAGGCAGATAAACAAACATCGGTTGTTCTCTACGCATACCTGATTGAATAATTCCTAATAGCTCATTAAGGAATTGACCCATCGTAGCTTCCTCAATGATAGTATCAAAGTAGTCATTCATTCCAGTAAATCGTCCGTCGGTGTCTACCACTACGCGATTGACTTTCCCAGAAAAGGCTGAAAAAGCAGATAATAGCGTCCGTTCCAGACTATAGGTCTGAGAAGGTGTATCGTCCATCAACAGGATAAAGTCATAATTCATTGGTTCGATCGAGCGAAGCAATGTTGTTTCTTTATCATAACCAATTGGAATATTGAATAATTGACGTTCATTGTGAACGGCAGGATCGTCTTCAAATGTTTCAAACGTGATTTCATTTGCAAGCATCGGAACAGCTTCTGGTCGAGGTCCATCCCATGATCGATCCATTGATTCAATGGCAGTCTCAAGACTTTGCAATCGTTCAAGATTTGAACCACCCTCAGTTGCAAGATAAACTTGGAATCGAATTGGTTCATCAAATCGAATCTGACCACGACCAGGGATTACTTGATCAGCAAGAGCATCAAAGCCAATCAGATCTTTCTTGGAATCCTTATCTACCAAGTACAAGACAAATTGAGTAGCAAAGTTGCTTCGCATACTTAACTTCATAGTCGTATTCCGAAGGACTGTGACAATCAAATAAATTCCTAAGCTTGCCCCTTCTCGAAGCACCTGATGGAAAGCTGACTCGATAGAGCTTTCCAAAGGATGATCACGAACGGTGTCATATGAATCTACAATATTTAAAATAAATGGTAAAGACTGACCAGTTTTTTGCTCATACTGTTCAATGGAAGTGACGCCATATTCAGCCAATAGATCTCGACGTTTTTGAATTTCCTTCTGTAAAGCCTTCAAGAACTTCAATAATTTTTCTGAATCATCTAAATTGACGATATCCGCTACATGCGGCAATCCTTTCAACGGGAATAGCCCATTGGTTCCAAAATCAAATAAATTGAAATGCATCTGAGCTGGACTATTCAATCGAGCGAAGTTCATGACTAGCGTTTGAAGTGCTTGAGATTTACCAAATCCTGGTGAAGCATAAATGATACTATGACTGAATTCTTCCAGATCAAACTCTAACACATGTTGCGCTTGCTCTGAAGGTACATCCATTAAAGCAAAAGGAGCCTTACGGAGTTTATGTTCTGTCCATTTTGGAACTAAAAGTGGTGAGGTAATCTCATCTTTAAGAGGAGGTAACCACGGTTTTGTTGGCATACGAAGGTCGATACTCTTTGCATATTGTGCGATATACTCAACAACTGCATCAAGTTCCGTTTCGTCAGCATTAGGATCAATACTTACAGTCTCTTCTTCTAAATAAGAGAGATCTGTCGTTGCAAGTTCATATTGCCCCAGCTCATTGATCAACCAAATTCGATTATCAACTTCCTCTGTTCGTGATTTTACTGTAGGAGCATAGCGCGCACCACTCCAAGCTGATTGGAAGAGCTCATAAATTTCGTTATTGCCGACTTGCAAATAGGCACGACCTGGCTGAGTAATACTTGCAGCATCTGGAGTTTTGATAATTTCATTTGAATCAGCTTTTTCCGCAACTTTCAATGCTAATTTAAACCGAGAGTTAGACCAGATTTGGTCATTGACAACCCCAGAAGGTTTTTGAGTAGCAAGAATCAAGTGAATTCCCAAAGAACGTCCAATACGTGCCGCTGATACCAGCTCCGTCATAAATTCCGGTTCATTTTGCTTTAACTCAGCAAATTCATCTGAGATCAGGAATAGATGAGGCAATGGCTCTGTAGGGAAGTCTCCCTCGGCTCCTGAACGTCCCTCTTTGTATAATTTGGTATAGCCATTAATATGGTTAACTCCATATCTTCCAAATAGACGTTGACGTTTTTGCAACTCAGCTCTAATTGAAGCTAGGGCACGTTGAATTCCTGCTCCATCTAAGTTCGTGATGACACCCAATAGATGCGGTAAGTCTTTAAATAAGTTTGCCATCCCCCCACCTTTAAAGTCAATTGGAAGGAAGCCAATATCTTCTGGACTAAAATTCAATGCCAACGACAGCATATAAGACTGCAGAATTTCAGACTTACCTGACCCCGTAGTACCCGCCACAAGACCATGGGGCCCATGAGCACGTTCATGCAAGTTTAATTGGACAATATCATCCTTACCACGTACTCCAAGTGGAACTGCCAAGCTCTTAGACGTATCACCATTGACCCATCGACTGGCAATATTCAAATCATCAACATGTTCTACATTATAAAGCTCTAAGAAAGTAATTGCATCAGGGAGCGCATTCTTCTGCGTTTCCTCATGAATAAGGTTGCTTAGATGACGAATAGCTGGCTCGTAATCATTATTCATAGGGTAGGGAGTGAAATCTTGATTGACATATAGCCCCCTGTTATTGATTAATGTAGCGGTATCCCCATTTTTCAAATCAATCAGTGTGGTAACCGTCTCCGGTAATTGACGTCGACTTTCTTTAACCCAGATGACTGTCACCCCAAAGGAAGCCAAGTCCGGTCTTGAAAGGCTCTCATTAATCGCATGTCCAGATAACAATCGATCATCTGAAATGACAATTACGATCTGAGGCAAAAAGGTCCTCTTCTTTTGGTCAGCTTCTTGAAAACGAGACTGCAGTACTTGATACAGACTTGTCAGCACAGCGTCCTTTGTCCGATCATCATGAACAAATCCACGAACATTAATCATTGGTAATAGAAAATGAGGTAAAAATCTCCATTTCTTCCAAATTTGATCATAATCTTCTTGGGAGCTCAAATTAACAAAGATCACATCATGATAAGAGTGAAAAGCAGCAACTTGCAACAAAATTTGCTGAATGAACAACTGCCCCATATCGTGTTTAGCCACAAGTCCGACAATATTTTCAGCCAGTGTAGTGGTGACAGGAACTCCCTTTTGTTTCTCATAGGTCTTTAACAAATCTTGAGAAAAGATAGTTAATTTATCTTTGGTTAAATAGTCCGTTTGATAATCAATTTGAAGCTGGCTATCCATCTCACCCAATCCTAGTGAAACCGTCATGAAATCTTCATTGAAAGGCAAGCGTTCATAAAGACGTTCATCGTAATGCTTGATCATTTCAATCAACGTTTCTATATTCGGTTGCTGATAAAAAAGGATTTTCTTCTCTTCTGCATAGTGTTTTTGCAGAGTAGATACTTGCTTCAATAAGTACGACTCATAATCTTCAACCCTTGAAATCTTCTTTTGTTTGTACTCTTTCTTATCAGAAAAATAGCTTGTAATGGAGAAAGCCGCGGTAAGGATACTCATCCCCCCCATGCTCAGCATCATAATAGCATTTCTTCCCATTAAAACGACTACTAATCCAGAAAGAGCTACCATCCCAATGGGAGGAACGATTGCTCGCCAAATCGCATTTTTGGGTTTTGTCGGTGGATTCTTGGGCTTTTCAATTCTCTGTTTCTTATCGTAGATAGTAGGTAGCACACGCGGACTCCGCCGATAAACTGGAAAATTAGCAGGATAGATAGAGCTTTTAGCTTTTAATAATACGGTTTGGCTGTTAAAATGTGGTTTTTCCACAAATGAGGAAATTTTCCACTGATCCTCTAAAAACTCTACAAGGTAGTTCTCAACAAAAAGACTATCGCCTTGTTTAAAATCAGCAATCACATCAGCGGTACCCAATTGGTCATTTAGGTAGAAAACATTGCCATTTGGATAGACGTACACTTTATCGTTGGAAAATAGGACATAGGTATTTGATTGAATTTTGAGATCTGACTCTTTCTCTTTTGAGATAACAAAATCTTCAACCGGAGGCGACATATAACTGACAAAAATATTCTGCCCTTCGTCCAGTACATAGACCGTCTTCGTTCCAATGATATTTTTTCCCGTAGCCAACTCCTGTCCATTAGAGTATATCTTACCATTCCTTACCTTGAAAGAAAGTCCTTGGTCTTCAGCACTATCTCCCTCTGTAAAAGTGAGCAAAGAAAATCTATCACCAAATATAACTACTTTGATTTGATCCAATAAACCACTTTCTGTCGGATCCTTTTCTGTATTGTTAAATAATTTATTATTTTCCCTACTCATCTTTTTCGTTACCCACTTTTACCCCTAGTTTTTTAGAGAGCTCTTCAATTTCCTTACGATATTCACTCAATTTCTTTTGTTTGTCCGCACCCTTCATGTTTTTATCTTCACGGGTCTGTTCATACAAATTCGTATAGGCATGGAGGGTCAACTGATCATCTCCAATATTCTGAGCTAGATCGAGAGATTTTTTATAGTCTCCCCTTCCAAGATAGATCCAATAATCTAACAAATTCTCTTCGCTAGATGGAGTAATTGTATTCAAAACACTTGATTTCTGCTCTTCAGATAAGTCATCTAAGTGAACGTAGGAAGATGCTAAAACATATTTCGCTTCTTTACCTAATCGATTCACCTTGAATTCTTGTAATTCATCAGCCACATCATCATAGTGTTTAGAGATAAACTGACTTTGTGCACTGACAGTTGCTTTCTGAACAGGAATAGACCAAAAATAAAAATATGCTGCGAAAGCGCCTAACGTAATCGTCGCCACAGAAAAAATTCCCATCCCAATGGAAAAAATGCGCCAATTTCTTTTTGAGACTACGATCTTGGTCTTCTTTTCTTCTTGATAGGCCTTGTCATACGCTTCATTGATATATTTTACAACTTCATCATATGTCTTACAGGCGATAATATCTTGTACTAGTGAGTCACTAATAGCTGAGATACCATTCACCAAAAGCTCAAAATCAAGCTTTGGTCGAAGAATAGAGACAACCAGAGCTTTGTAGTTCATTAAGAAAGTCTCTGAAGTATAGGGAATTGGATTCATAATTCCTTCTAAACCATAATGAAGAATTTTGATGACACTTCCTTGTAAAAAGATATTTTTTGGATGAATGTAAGGAACCTTAAAGCTATGCTCAGAAAAAGTGATTGACTCCATCTTTTGAGCCAATTCCAAACGTTTGACCTCGGTCATTTCTTCAGCGATAAGATCTTTCAGACTATAGGAAAAGTTTGGCTTATCATACAGTAGAGTTAAGAAACCATTCTCTTCTAATGTCACTGTCGCATCCAAATAATTTTCAATAGTTGCTAGTTTTGGTCTAGAAAAGTGGCTTGGTGCCAAAACGACCTTAACCTTTTCCTTACTATGTTTAATATCAATTTTGTCAGTCATTTATGATTACCTCCAGCACGTCTCCATTTCCTAACGGATACTCCTTCAACGCTCTATGTTGCTCTATCCGCAATAACTTTCCTTGAACATCTAAATACCAATTGCTTTGACGAAGAGACAATAGCTTATCTAGATTATTTGAGCACATTAACTCCTTGACTTCTTGTAAAGATAAGGTCTTAGAAAATCGAATATCGATTTCCTTGTCCTTATATCTAATCGTTGCGTTTAAATAGTCTTCCCCCATGAAAAATCCTTCCTAAATAAATGCCACTTAATATCATTGCCACAATAAACAAGACTATACCAAGAATTGACCAGATCATCGTTGTTCCCGATTCTTGTCTATCTATCTTAATATTATCAGCAACCTGGTAATTTTGAAATAAAGTCTGACGATAGGCTTTCGTATCTACCCCATCTCCGCTCGACACTTCCTTTTTACTGAAATTTGATTGATTGGCAATTTTAATGATTTCTTGTGCGTTTGTCTTATTTTTTGTCGCTTCTTGCTCTATTCGATCCATGAACAAGTTCGGCGCATACATGTGCTCAATCTCATTACCTTGAGAACGCTGCTTCTTTTGCGTTACTGAGTCTGTTTTTAATTCCAGCTCACCATCTTTAGCATGAACCGTACTTCCTGAATAAAATAACAGCATCAGTAGCAAAAACAATTGACTAACTTTTTTCAACACTTCATCTCTGCTTTCTATATTAAAAAACTAGTAAATTTCCAGATTTAAAAAGGTGATCACTACTCACCAAACGTGAATAAATACTATCAAAAATTTATAGAATCTAACTATTTTAGTTTATCACGAATTATCGTAATATTCAAACGTATGATTAGACGTGTTTGGATACAAATCAATTGATAAACATTATTAATAAATTGAAACTATCCGTCTGACAAGTATATCTCCCAAAGACCACTAATTTCACCATCTTAAACGAGTTAATAAACAGCCTTATTTTTACCATCCCTTAGCAATTACTTTATTATAGTCTCAGAAACATTAAAATCGTAAATTAAAAATCGCTTTTATTCAAGCGATTTTTCTTTTATAGCGAATCATAATTAAGATTACTAACTTAATCCTCAACTTTCATTTTCGGTATATCCAAACCTTTTTCCCAGTCTTCATAGACTTCCATATACCGAATTTCTTCTTCATCTTCAAAACCTCTGAAGACAACCTTTTCAATACTTTCATGGTTAAAAAAAGCTGCATCTTCTGGGTTAATTCCTCTAGGATATACAACTCCTACGTAGTCTGAATAGACATTGGTTCCTTCTTGTTCCAGAATGGCACCCCGTCCAACGATCATCACTTTAACAGTGCCACCTTCCAAATAAACAATACTTCCTAATGGCAATAATTTTTCACTCATAATTTTACACCTTTTTTATTACTTATTTTCTTCTAGCTGACTATTCTTAACCAACTTTTTATAATAGCGTTTGCTATACCATTCGCGGTCACTAATCCCCAAATATTCTTTGTATTCCATCGGATACTTATAGATATAGTAGGCTTGAACAATATGGACATCAATGAGAAAGGCCACTAAATAAGCATAGATAACAAACCAAAGAATTAATACTAAACCGAAAGGATAAAAATACCACAAAACCGGTAACTTGTTTACCTGATGATAAATTAAAGATACTGGAAAAAGAAAGACCATTATACCTAGCGTAATCAATAAGACTTTCTTCAGAAGCACCTTTTCTCCTTCATCATTCAATCGTCGTTTCAAATTCTGGATTTTATTAACAATTATCCAGACAAAGAGAGCAATTCCTACTATCAGCTGAAGCCAGAAGCCCAGCAGAGTATAGGCATCATAGGCTACAGCACTTGCAAAGTAGAGCCCTGAAATAAACGCCCCAGATAACCACGGGAAATAAAAAGGAAAATAGGTCCAGAGTTGACTACTCAAGCGCTTTTTCGGCCAAAAAACTGGAATAGAAGCAAGAAGAAAACCAACATAGACTAGAATACTAACAGGCTTTAAAAAACCTCCTATAGATCGAATTAAGACAGCCGCATCATAAGAAAGATAACGAATGTCTGTACCTTTCCCTAAATTACTAGGCAAAGAGATTAATAAAAAATAGACCAGGATGCCAAAAAAGAAAAATACACAAAAAACAACTGTAAAGAGACGATTGAGAAGGCTCATATGGATAGGGTTTGGCATCCCTGCTGTTAATGAATACTTCCCACTGGTTACAATTTTCTTACTGTCTTCAAAATTAGCACCAAATAGACTTACTCTCTTCATTATTTAGCCTCCAAACCACGACGTAACGGTCTTCCATCCACTTGTTAGTGCTTTGCCAACATTTTTCACCGTCTTAACTGCACCATCATAAGCATCAAATGCTAAATTTTCTACTGAATTAAAGAATTTATCTCTTTCTTTTGGAAAAAATGTTCCAGCTAAACCATTTATTGTCCCATATGCCAATCCACCAAGTGCTCCTACAGGACCAAATTTTGCTCCAATAGCGGTTGCTTCCAATGGACCTGCATCCTTCATGGTTTCTATACCCGCATGGATGACGGATTTACCAACACTCTTATAAGCACGACTTCCTTTATCGTTATAGGCACTGACTCCATGATAGCCAGCTTCAGCAGCCATTATAGTCCATCCAGCAATATTGAGCCCTTTTCCAACTATCTTAATACCATTTTTGAGGGGACCATCAATCATATCAACTGTATCTTTGACCTTACTCACATACTTCCACGCCTTGGACTCAGTAATCGAAGTCATTACTGATCTAAATTTATTTCCTAATTTTGAATGGTAGAGTACATCCCAAAGTGATCGACCATCCTTACTATATTTTTGCCATAATTTGTTTAGAGCATCAAATCCTGACCTCTCCATGCTTTGATGAGAACTATGATCTCTCGCTCCTTTTACAAACAAATCATAGTAGCCTTCTAACAAATCCATACCATTGGACAAGCGATTGTAGTTTTCATTCTCTGATATTTCCCCTGCTGTTTTTTTCACAAAAAATAAGCCATCTACAGTTTTTGAAACTAAATTCAACATTTTTACTGGAGTTGAATTACTTACAGAATCTTGAATTTGATTGACAGCATTTAAAAAGTCATCTTTGTAGTAAAATGCCTTAGCTTCTTTTGATGTGAAAGAAGATTTGCCTGCAGCAGCCAAACCTCCCAAGGTAGTCTCCTGAGTCAGTAATAATTTACTAAAATCATCACCACGCTTCCAACCATTGAAACTTTCCATATTTGTTTTGGTATCCGTTAGAATGGTTTTACCTTCTGATAAAGGGGTTGTAATAGTACTAGCATCTGGGTTAGTCAGACTAATAATGTCAGAGATTGAGTCATAAATACTAGCTGTTTCTCTATCCACAGATGCGATATTAGTCTCGAGTCCTGCGAAGCTACCCAAAATTCCCTGCAAGTATTCTGTATCAATAATTGCATCTGCTGCAGTCTCTGATACTGTCGTCTGAAACTGTTCAATCGTTTTGTCATATTGAGCAGAGAGTACAGACATAGCATTGGAGAAATTCGTCATCAACGGAATTTGATGATTGCTAATCTTAGCATTAATTGCTGATTTGACATCTCCTTTAAGACTTTCGGAATTGACCAGATTCACAAATGAGGACTTGGCTGTCTCGATTTGATTTGAGAGTGATGTTTGTGAGGTAGACAAGGCCTTCTTTTGGTTCTGAACCTCTGTCATATCAATTTTCATCGATTTTCTCCTTCAGTACTATGTGTCAGGGAAAGAATATTATGGTGGAAATAATCCTTTCGAAATTGCTGATCAACATAGTCTTGATCAAACGTATCGCTGTACCCTTCATGAATAACCTGAGAAATTAAATAACTTGGAATAAACAATGGTTCCACATCTAATCTCATACCATAGGGATAAATACTCACCATATAATCTATATATTCCTTATCATCTGCCTCAGGAATAATCCTACGCCCCATGATAGTTGCCATAAAGGGAACTTTTGCATCCTCCATGGCAGATACTAACCCGTCAGGAAGTAAGTCGCGATCTAACTCTACCAAACTTCCTAAAGGAAGAACTGGGGCCAGAAGCAAGTCCGTATAGGATAACCAAAGCATAAAATCTTTCATTGATAGTTTGACTTCCGACTCCAAATACGTCATGCTTGCTTTGTCGCTTTCCCAGTCAAACTCCATCACAACGGATGTCCCAAGCAAACTACTGTAACTATACAGAGACTCTTTCTTAAAAATTACCAGTTGAAGCTTACGAAAAGCATCCGCCTGACCGACTAAGGAATAACCAACTTGTTCTAGAACAGCCTGCTCAGTTTCACTAATTTCTAATTGAAGCAAGGCCGTTTTGTATAAATCACTCATCTCATTCATTTATCTAGTTCCTTTCCGGTAACTTTCTTATTTAGCATTTGCCTGATTTTGGTCATCTGTCACTTTGTTTTCAGCAACTTGATTCATATGTGTGATATCATCAGCAGTAAAGGTTTTAAGAGCATCAATTACTTCATTAAAAGACTTAATATCATCATTAAAAGATGTGAAAGGTGTCATTGTAGTAGTTGCAAAACTCAACTCTGCAACATCTGAAATCCCAGAGACATTTGTATTGACAGTAGAAGTCAGGCCTGTCCAAACTCCATAATCCGTTCCTTTTGTTCCCATTTATCCTCCATCCTTTATCACGAACTTGCGTTATTTGCCGCCGCTTGATAATTCAACATATTATTGTAGGCTGTATCGGCTGCAGCCTGTAAATTCGCAGACTCCGTTTGGAGCTCCTCAATTTTATTGGCTATACTGGTTAAATTTGTATCATGGCTTGTTTTATTAGTCGTAGCAGCAGTGTTAGCTGCTTCATACTTCTCGGTATATTTAGCCTTACGATCGCCTTTGAACTGAGATTCATCTTCTCCTTTTATCTTCTCTAAGGCCTCTATAATGCCTGTTTGAAAATTATCTATTTGAGTGGATAGATTTGTCTTTGCAGTCTCTAGGCGTTTAATTTTTTCGTCGACCACTCCTTTTTGAGCGATAGCTTGGTCATAATTTTGCGATTCTTGATTCGCTAGACCTTGGTAGTAGGACGCATCTGACATTTTTACTCTCCTCTATCGAAATTTCAACTAAATTAAAGAGGGATAGGAAGTAATCCCATCCCTCCATTCCAGAGTCTTCTTATCCTTTAAAACCAAATCCAGATGCGTCTGCGTTGTCACGCTCAGCAACAGTATTAGCATAGCTAACCAATTGTTGATTAATAGAAGTCAACAACTCTTGGAATTTAACAACATCACCGTGTAATTGTTGATATTGCTCAAGGTAAGAATTAAAGGCACTACCTTGCCAGTGTGCTTGCATTTCTCCATTGGCACTGTTTACTGCTTGGATAGCAGCTTCAATTTGATCGCGAGCGTTTGAATAAACAGCGGCTTGCGAGGTGAGTTCTTCTGGGGATAGTGAAATTTCTGCCATAATTGGACTCCTTGTTTATAATTTATTTGTTCAAAAGTGAACAACTTATAGTAGAATTCTAACGCTTTTAATAGGAATTGTCAAGAGCATCCATATTATTTTATGATTTGGGCTTCAAACTTTTCTTCATCACTCTCCCCTTCCCCAAACACCATCCCCATATTCTCCCCCCACTTGTGGTATGATGGTAGAGTATGTTTAGGTGCCAAGCTACTTGAGCACCTCCGTGCTAAAAGGAGAACGAATATGAAAATCGCATGGAATGAAATTAAATACCAACCCAAGAAGTTTATCCTGATTGAACTCCTCATTACTATTCTCATGTTTATGGTGGTGTTCTTGTCCGGTCTGACAAATGGACTGGGGCGGTCGGTATCGGCCCAAATCGATAACTATGGGGCCCTGCACTACATCCTTTCGACGGATTCAGAAGGGATTATCCCCTTTTCAACTATTACAGCGAAAGATGTAGATGAGGTCCAAAAGATAGAGGGAATGGGCTATTCGGGTTTGTCCATCCAGCGGGCAACCGTCTCAAAATCAGAGGATTCCAACACTCTGGATATCACCTACTTCGCGACCGACCACAATGAAGAAGAGATCCTCAATCCAATCATGGAGGATACAGACCTCAAGATCTCCGACTTAAAGAAAAACGAGGTCATTCTGGACCATTCTTTCAAAGAGGATGAGGGAATCCAAGTCGGTGATCAAGTGATCGACAAAACTTCTAAGCAAAAACTCAAGGTCGTGGCCTTTGCAAAAAATGCCAAATACGGCTATAGTGAAATTGGTTTTATCAGCTCGGATACCTACACAGGCATGCGGCAAAAAACAGATCCAAGCTATCAATGGCAAGCCCAAACCCTTGTAACCAAGAAGAGCATCACTTCTAACGATCTATCCAGTAACTTAATGGTGGCGGATAAGAAGCAAGTGATCGATAAAATCCCTGGCTACAAGGCTCAAAACCTGACGCTACGGATGATCACGTGGGTGCTACTACTCGCTTCTTCTGCTATCCTTGGGGTCTTCTTCTATATCCTGACCTTGCAAAAGTTGAAACAGTTCGGCGTCTTGAAAGCCATTGGCATGTCCATGAGCCAGATCACCTATGTTCAACTATCCCAGCTCACCATCATCTCCCTCATCGGAGTACTGCTGGGGCTTGGCTTGGCAACTATGATGGCGCCATTTTTACCGAATAGTGTCCCTTCCTTTATGACCCCGAAAGACAACCTCACCATCTCGGTTAGCTTTATCCTGACCTCTATCTTGTGTGGTGCCTTGTCCCTTGTCAAAATCAAAAAAGTAGATCCAATCGAAGTCATTGGTGGAAATGGAGAATAAGATGGCCATTATTGCATTAGAGAATATCAGAAAATCCTACGCCGATGGCAGCCAGATGCACCATGTCCTCAACCAACTGAATTTAAGCGTCGAACCCAACGAATTTGTCGCGATCTTGGGCCCTTCAGGATCTGGTAAATCCACTCTCTTAGCCATCGCTGGCTTACTCTTGTCAGCAGACGAGGGGCGGATTTCTATCGCTGGCCAAGACTTGACCGGCCTCAACCAAGGCCAGTGGACACAAAAACGGCTGGAATTGCTCGGCTTCATCTTTCAAGATCACCAGCTCCTCTCCTATATGAAAATCGGTGACCAGTTAGAACTGGTAGCCAAATTGAAGGGAGAAAAGGACAAGAAAAAACGCCAAGAGGAAGTCAAAGCTTTGTTGGCAGATCTGGGAATCGAAACTTGTTACCACCAATACCCTAATCAGATGTCTGGTGGACAAAAACAACGGGCAGCCATCGCTCGCGCCTTCATCGGAAATCCGCAGGTCATCTTAGCCGATGAACCAACCGCTAGCCTTGACCCTGATCGGGGGCAAGAAATCGCCCAGTTGATCCGGAAAGAAGTTAAATCCAAAAACAAGAGCGCCATCATGGTGACTCATGACCGCTCCATCCTGACCTATGTAGATACCATTTATGAATTAAAACACGGCCAATTACTAAAGGTAGAAAAGCTTGATTAAATTAAAACTAGCGAACAAGAGAAATGCTTGTTCGCTAGTTTTTTATTATTCTTGCGGATCTTTAGAAAGTTCCATGCGGAAGCGTAAGCCCATAGCCGTTTTATCGAATTGGTAGGCCAATTCTTCATGGTCCAGCAAGTGTTGAACCACGAAGAGTCCCAAGCCACCTTCCTTCTTCTGGCGGCTAGCAGACATTGGCATCTCAGTGAACTCTACCATTTTCTGGCTGGTATTTTCAACAGCCAAGTGGGGCCCTTCTTCTTCGAGACGGAGCTGGATCTCTCCACCGGCATCCGAATGCTTAACAGCATTACTGATGACATTTGAGAGAACCAATTTCAGAATGGCTGGGTCCATATAAACTGCTTTGTCAGGGATTTGATTGTCAATCGTGAGCGAGCGGGATTGAGCCAAGACCTTGTACTGGTCGAGGATCTGCTCTAAGACCTGATCCAGCTGGATCCACTCCTTGTCACCAGCCAATTCTTGGACAGAGGACAGGGACAGGATTTCTAGGACGATCTGGTTCATCTCATCGACGATATCGAGGGAGACTGATAGGTAACGGTCCCGGTCCTTGTAGCGGCCGATCTTATCCCGCATATTTTCGAGGATAATCTTCAAGCTAGCCAGAGGAGTCTTGAGCTCATGCGAGGCCCCTCTTAGAAATTCGACCTTCATCTGCTCCAACTTCAGATTTTCCTGTTTCTGCTGCTCTAGATTGTCGATCACCTCTAAAAGATGGTGATAGAGGTCGTTGATCTGTTGCTTGAGAACGCCAATCTCATCCTGCGAATGAATGGGAAGACTAGCTGTCCGATCCAGCCGTTTCATTCGCTTGGTCATCTGCTTGATCTCCAGGATCGGAGCAGAAATCAGGCGGGCATAGAGATAGGAGGCAATTAGTGACAGAACAAAGGAAGCAAGGAGACTATAGGGAAGAAAGCCCAGACTGATGTCCCGCGCTTCCTTTTGCGAATCGACGGTCGCGAAGAATTGCAAGGTTAAGTCTTTCCCTTCCTTGGTCTGAATCTTTCGCTCTTCAATGACCAGGGAATTGTTCTGGCTATCAGGGTTCACGAGCAGGTCATCCTTGACCTCTAGGGCATTTTGTTTTTGCTTTCCTTTGATAGACACCTTGATATCATTGGTCTTGGAATAAAGGTCGATGACCGACTCAATGGTCCCTTCTTCCTGGCCCTGTAAACTCTTAGCCAGAGCTTGCGATTTCTTCAAAATCGTCTGGCGCTGGGACTCGATATAGGTCGATGGAAAAATAAAGTAAACCGAAGCATGTAGAAGGATGACTAAGCTACTAAAAAGGGCAAAGGTGATCAGAAAGATTTTTGCAAAGATACTCCGTTTGGTCATTGTCTCTCCAATTTATAGCCGACATTGCGTACCGTTACGATACAGTCCAGCTCCAGTTTTTTTCGTAGTTCCTTGATATAGACATCGATCACCCTGTCAAAAGGAATCTCCTCCGTCTCCTTCCAGACAGCATCGAGGATCTGAGAGCGGGTCCGGGCCTTGCCCTCATGCTGGAGCAAGTATTCCAAGATTTCCAACTCCTTGGCATTCATGGAAATGGCTTGGCCTGCTAGGCTGGCTGTGTAGCTCTCAAAATCCACCCGTGCCTCTCCATAGGTGAAGACCCGTGAAGGCTGGAGCTTTTTAAAAATAGCTTCGATACGGACCTTCAAGAGGGACAAGGAGAAGGGTTTTTCCAGATAGCCATCTGCCAACTCTCCAAAGGCTGTCAACTTATAGTCCTCGTCATGGAAGGCCGTTAGCATGAGGACAGGTACTGAGCTGGTCTTGCGAATGGTCTTTAGGACTTCCAAGCCATTGAGGATAGGGAGCTGGATATCCAGCAAGACCAGATCTGGCGCCTCTCTGTGAAAGAGGTCCAGGGCCTCCTGCCCATCGCCTGCTTCAAAGACCTCATAGCCACATTCCATGAGATAGTCGCTCATCCCTTCTCGAATCAGGACTTCATCTTCTACGATTAGTATCTTCATACACTTTCCTTTTTATCTAAGAAACTTCTACCTCCTATTATACCCTATTTCTATTTTAGGAAACAATCTCTTATTCGACATCCACCAAGAGTTCCTTTGGTTTCTTATGCAAGAGCCATTGAGAAGAAAGGATGGATACCAGAATCAAGAGAAGTCCACCTACCAAAACAATCACCAGCAATTGGCTCGGTTGGATGTCCATATGGATATCTGTCAAGGTCTTACTGAAGCTTTCTGCCTCAGCTCCTCCACCAAGATTGGCAGCAGAGGATTCTTGAGCCATTTGTTTGGCAATGCCACTGGTTACGTTTTTGAGCACCGTATCTCCTACTGCTTTGGCAAGAAGACCTGCGACTCCATAGGAGAGGAGGAAGGCTGGAATGGAAATCATGACCAATTCTGCCACGAATTGTCCCGCAATCTGTACCTTAGAAAGTCCAAGAGCCAGCAAGATACCCACTTCTCTACGACGGGCATTGAGCCACAAGACGAGGAGAAGGGTGAGAAGCAAGCTAGCAAAGATGAGGCTACCGATAAACAAGTAGTCCGCCACTTGGAACATGCTGCTGATCGATTTTTGCAAGGCTGGGTAGTTGGAAGAGCTCTTGACTAGGTCATAGTAATTCCATGGGATATCCAAGGCTTTGATTTTTTCGATCAATTTATCGAGGTCCTGATCCCCCTTGGCAAAGAAGGTCGCATCCTCATAGGTAGCTGTTTGAACAGTATTGCCATAGAGCTTGGCAGCTGTATCTAGGTCAGAAATGAGGGTATCTTCATACAATTCTTGGGCGTAAGTTAGAGGAGCTTGGTTCTTCCCTGAGAACAGACCTTTAATGGTTACTTCGACAGTTTCATTGGCCCCTTTTTCATTGTCAGCGTCGTAGAGATTGGACTTGAGACGCACCTTATCGCCCACCTTGAGACCATTCTTTTTCGCCAAATCTTCGTGCATGAGGATTTGGTTTTTGTCCTTGTCTGTCAGGTGCTCTCCTTGGACCAGCTTGTAGGCTCCAGAGACAAACTTATCTTCTTTAGAAGAGTCATTGACCCCTGTCACCATCAAGGTATTCTTAAAGTGCTTGGCCCGCTCTGGAGATTGGTTTTGCAGGGTTTCTTCAGTCTCAATAATCTCGTGGTCCAGGATATCTGCGATGGCATTGATCCGCTTGATGGAGGAGGTGATCCCCTCTACCTGGCTGATTTTTTCGATATCTTCTCCTCTGAGATTCCCAGCTCCCCGAGGGGTTCCTGGATTGGTCCTGCGGTTGATCTGCATGGAGAAGCTATTGGTGATGGATCCCAGGCTTTCCGATGAAGCTTGTTGGGTCGCTCCCTTCATGGAGAGTCCAATCAAGCTCAAGGTCCCCATGAGGAGAATGATGGCAAAGAGCAAGAGAGACTTGGGCCATTTACGTGTGATATAAGCAAAAGCATTTCGCAACATAGCATTCCCTCCTTACTTGCTCTTCTCAACGAGGCTACGGCGACTCAATTCCAAGACCACATCGGAGGCCTCTGCCACTTCCTTACTGTGGGTGACGACAATGACACATTTTTGGCGTTCCTTGGCCAACTTCTTCAAAATGGCAATAATGTCACCGGCTGTCTGTTCATCTAAGTTTCCTGTCGGCTCATCTGCCAAGATGACAGGTGCTTCTGAAACGAGCGCACGCGCAATGGCCACCCGCTGTTGTTGACCTCCAGATAATTGCAGGACATTGCGTTTGATTTGCGTTTCGTCCAATCCCAATTCCAAGAGAATCTCTTTCCCAGCCTGTTTGTTAACCAGACGGACATTTTCCAGTGGCGTCAAATAATCGATTAGATTGTAATTCTGGAAGACCAGGGAGACATGGTGCTTGCGGTGGTAGCTAGACCCTTTGGTCTGGATGTCCTCCCCATCAAAGAGAACCTGCCCCTTCTTGGGATTGTCCAGACCAGCCAAGAGGGAGAGGAGGGTTGATTTCCCAGTTCCTGACTGACCAATAATACTGTAAAATGTCCCATTTTCGAACTGATAGTTCACATTTGAGAGGATATCTTCACTATAGCTTTGGTAACTATAGGCTACATTCTTGAGTTCTAACATATGTGTCATTTCTCCTTAACTCATTTTTGTTAATATTTCTTTTGGGGTCTTGCGCCAGATCATGCTGGTCGTTACACCGAGCGATAGAAGGATCAAGCACAAGAGGCTAGCATAGGCGATTCCTAAGGAAAGGCCTTGAGGGACTTGGTTGAGCAAGTCTAGGGTCTGCTGTTGACCCGTCTGTCCGACAAACTGCTCTAAGAAACGATGGCTGACCATCCGCCCGATGAGAAAGGCTGGGATCACTGCTAGTAAGGATACCAGCACCACTTCCAAAAGGAACTGTCTAAAGATCCGGCCCTTGCTCTTCCCAATGGATAAGAGCACCCCGATTTCATGGATCCGCTCCCGTGTCCAGAGACTGAGTAAGAGCGATAGGGCACCGGCTCCAGTCACTAGGAGGACGATCATCATGATCCGTACCAGGCCTTCTAAGGTCTGAGAGGATTCCTTCATCTGGTCAAAGGCCTTGCGATCTTCGACCACGCGTAGCGATTGCCAATCCAGATCCAAGCTTTTGACTTGCTTCAAGAGGGCATCGATTTTCTCAGGATCTTTGACGCCAAAGGTGGCCTGGGTCACTTCTTGCTGACTGAGACCAAGGAGCTTGGTCGCATCCTCATAAGGGAGGTAGACTTGATTCTCACTCAGATCAGAGGTCATTCCTGTGAATTTTTCCTGTTTCTTACCTGAAAAGATCCCAATGATTTCAAATGTTTGCTCTTTGGTAGGAGTCTCTCCCATCTGAAAGCTGGATAAGGTCAAGGAATCTCCGACCTTTAGCTTATTCTTCTTAGCCAACTCTTCGTGGATCAAGATCTGCCCGCGAGCCTTGTCGGATAAGTGCTTGCCTTGCACCAGTTGGAAACTACCACTGCGGAAATCCAGGTGCTGGTCTGTCTTCTGGGTAAAGACAGCGCCTAGCGCTTGCTTGGCTTCCTGACCCAAATCGTCTCGTTCGACCGACTGCTGCCCTGTCACCGCTTCTTTACCAAGAATGCGAACGGGACTTTCATATTGAGGAACCATGGCTCCCACCCCAGCCAGTCGTTGCACCTTTTCAGCCTCCTTCAAAGCAAAGGGCCTATCCCCCTGCTTACTGGTCAAGGCAAAACTGGTCCCAGCCGACTGTTTGATATGGTCCTCCAGCCTTCCTCCTACTTGCATCAGTGAAAAACAGAAATACAAGCAAGAGAGGATCAAGAGGAGAATCAGAAAGAGAACCAGATTCCTCGTTCTTTTTCGAGAAATATAGGCGATTGCCTGTTGTAAGAGCATGAACTCACCCTCCATTTCAAAGCCCACAGTAATACAATATGGGCGCTTTCATCATTTGTTATAGTTATTATAGAAAAGAAATGTGAAATGTTTATGAAATAGAAAAAAACTCCCCCAGAAAATCTGGAAGAGCCTTAGCAAGGGGTGGATGAAAAAGTTTAATATGAAAAAGGTCGATAAAAATTAAGAATCAAAAAGTTTTAATTTATTCGATCAAGTTTTTGTCTTTAGACATGTATGTGGGAAGTATTCCCCCCTTGCTCTAGTGTAGAACATTTATCTACTTCCTATATTTTAACGCATCTTTGTTACAAAATAAAGGAATTTGTATTGCATTTTTGTTCCAAAAATCGAACAGGCAGGTTACTTCAAAATACCAACTATCTAACTACCCGCTTCAAAGGGTATCTTCCCCGTTATTTCACTATATGTAAACAAAAATCCGCACCTCAAATAACTAATCTGATCCCCATCGGATTGATCTTAGTTTCTTCAATAAAGGAAGCCAAACTGTAGAAAAACAGGCTTCAGCCAAATTTATTTCACAAACTTTTGTAATATATATAAATATGCACCCTTCTGCCACAAAGAAAAGATTAGAATAATCCGTTCATCCAATGATTGATTGAGGATTGGAGACCTGCTAACCTCATTGAGCAAGTAAAATGATTGGGTAGGCCGCAACATAGCAACTACCTTCCAATGATGAGGTACTTTAGTACCAATCTTTTACACAGGTTACGACAGAAAACAAAGAAGGCCGATAATGCCTTCTTTGTTTTCTTAGTAAGATGCTTAGGCAAGGCACCATGGTGCTTGCCGTAAACTACAAATCCACCTAATAAATTGACCACGGGGTTACGACGTGAAAAGGGAGGAACGTTACTTTCCTCCCTTTGAGCTAGTAAGATGATTAGGTAGACCGCAACATAGCGGCTACCGTCCAATGATTAGGTACTTTAGTACCAATCATTGGTATCAGGTTACTTCCATTCATAGAACTCTCTTCCCTGGACTCGTCTAATTTCCAAATTATAAACAATCTCAGTTCGTGGACTACCTTGGTCATTCTTTTCTACACCTTTTAGATGTCCCTCACGAGAAAAAGCTTCCATCACCTCATCCGTAATTTCATCCTTATTCAATTTTAACTCATCTGGTAGATTCTGGTAACTTTCTACACCAATAGACTCTTTCTGATCATTACGCAAATATATTATTTCCGAATCGTCATTGACATTAAAATCTAAATCAATTCCAGCTGCCATTTCATAATCTGCCACACCCATCTTTAAAACGCCATCATTACGCAAATATACTTTATTACCATATGTATCATAAACAACTGGGACTATACGAGCATAGACAAAACCTTCCCCGCTTCCTCCACTTTTAAAAATCGGAGAAAATTCAATCTTACTGATACCGCTGTAATGCTCTTTTAGGTAGGTTGCGATTTGTTCTTCATAAAGTTGAAAACCATGCCGATAAAGATTGTCCACTTTCATTCTGTCCATATAAAACTTACCTCCAAGGACGAGTAGAATAAAACAAAGCAAGGATAGAAAAACTTTTTTCGTTCGTTTAGACATTTAAAACTCTCCTCATTCTATCTCAAATTACTAAATTGATGTGTCATTGCCATTTATCCAAGTCTCTTTCATCAATTCGTTGAATCTCTAAATTATAACTAATCTCAACTTGGGGACTACCTTGGTCATTCTTTTCTACACCTTTAAGATATCCCTCATGAGAAAAAGCTTCCATCGATTCATCTGTTGTCTCGTGGTTTACCCATTTCAAATTTTCAGGTAGCGGTTGCCCCCAAATAACACTATTGCGTCTTCTTTTATCATCCCTTAGATTAATAATTTCCGAGCCTTCATAATAATTAAAAGCCAAATCAGTCCCAAATACCATACTATAATCGACAAGAACCTTCTTAACAAGACCATCATTTCTGAGATAGACTTTATTTCCATCAGTATCATAAACCACTGGAACTACACGGCCTTGTAAAAAACTTTCCCCATTTCCTCCTGTAATAAAAATCGGGGAAAACTCGATTTTGCTGATGCCGCTGTAATGTTCCTTTAGATAGGTCGCGATTTGTTCCTCATGAAGTTGAAAACCATGACGATAGAGATTGTCTATTTTCAATCTATCCATATAAAACTCGCCACCTACCACAAGAACAAGAAAGACTATAAGATAAAGAAGAATAGATTTTATTCTTTTAAACATTTAAAACTCTCCTCATTCTATCTTAACTTAGCAAATTGATTGCTTACTTCCATTCGAAAGCCTCTCTCCCCTGGACTCGTCTAATTTCCAAATTATAGACAATCTCAGCTTGGGGACTACCTTGGTCATTCTTTTCTACACCTTTTAGATGTCCCTCACGAGAAAAAGCTTCCATCGCCTCATCCGTAAATTCCTCTTTTTGAAATTTCAAGCTATCCGGAAGGTGTTGGTGGTTTTCTACAGAAATATACTCCTTTTTTGTATTATATAAATATATAATCTCAGAACCATCATTGACATTAAAGCTTAAGTCAAGACCAGCAAGAGTGCCATAATCTCTAACTGCCATATCTAGTGCTCCGTCATTTCGTAGATAGACTTTATTTCCATCAGTATCGTAAACAACTGGAACTATACGAGCATTGACAAAACCTTCTCCTCCGCCCCCGCTTTTGAAAATAGGGGAAAACTCGATTTTACTGATACCACTGTAATGTTCCTTTAGATAAGTAGCGATTTGTTCTTCATAAAGTTGAAAACCGTGACGATAGAGGTTGTCTACTTTCATTCGATCCATATAAAACTTGCATCCAAGGAGGAGTAGAAAAAAACAAAGCAAGGATAGAAAAACTTTTTTTGTTCGTTTTGACATTGCCATTCCTCATCTTTTTATCTTTATTTTACCATAAAGATGGGGTGGAATTCCTAACCATTAAAAAAACACCCCAAAAGTCAGATTTTCTCTATCTCACTTTTGAGATGCCATTCAATTACGCTTTCACTATTGCCTTAATAAGATACTTCGGCAAGACACCATAGTGCTTGCCATAAACTACAAATCCACCTAATAAATTGACACGGGGTTACGACGTGAAAAGGGAGGAACGATACTTTCCTCCTTTTGAGCTAGTAAGACGTTTAGCCAAACCGCCTGATAGCGGTTGGCGTCAAATGATTAGAAGCATAGCTTCAATCAAACACACAGGTTACGACAGAAAATAAAGAAGGCCGATAATGCCTTCTTTGTTTTCTTAGTAAGACACTTCGGCAAGACACCATAGTGCTTGCCGTAAACTACAAATCCACCTAATAAATTGACACGGGGTTACGACGCGAAAAAGGGAGGAACGATACTTTCCTCCCTTTGAGCTAGTAAGACGTTTAGCCAAGCCGCCTGATAGCGGTTGGCGTCAAATGATTAGAAGCATAGCCTCAATCAAACAAACAGGTTACGACAGAAAACAAAGAAGGCCGATAATGCCTTCTTTGTTTTCTTAGTAAGATGATTAGGTAGGCCGCAACAAAGCGGCTACCGTCCAATGATTCGGTGCTTTAGCACCAATCATTGGTATCAGATTACATCATCCCACCCATCATGCTTGGATCCATAGCCGGTGCTGCTGGAGCTGGTTCTGGTTTGTTGGCTACCACTGCTTCGGTCGTCAGGATAAGACTTGCTACGGAAGCCGCATTTTGAAGGGCTGAACGGCTCACCTTCACTGGGTCGATAATTCCTGCTTCAATCATGTTGACCCATTCACCTGTTGCAGCATTGAAGCCTGTTCCGACTTCTGCATGTTTCAAGCGATCGATAACGATTGATCCTTCATAGCCTGCATTGTGGGCGATTTGGCGTACAGGTTCTTCCAAGGCGCGAAGCACGATGTTGCGTCCTGTCGCTTCATCCCCTTCCAATTCAAGGGTTTCAACTGCAGAAATAACATTGGCAAGGGCCGTACCACCACCGGCAACAATTCCTTCTTCAACCGCTGCGCGTGTCGCATTGAGGGCGTCCTCGATACGAAGTTTCATTTCTTTCAACTCTGTTTCGGTTGCAGCTCCGACCTTGATAACTGCAACGCCACCAGACAATTTTGCCAAGCGTTCTTGGAGTTTTTCACGGTCGAATTCTGACGTTGTGGTTTCGATTTGTGATTTGATCACAGCCACACGGTTAGCGATAGCTTCAGGATTTCCTGCACCTTCTACAATGACTGTGCTATCTTTGTCCACTGTCACTTTACTTGCTTGACCGAGCGCCTCGATGGTCGCATCTTTCAACTCAAGACCGAGATCTTCTGTGATAACAGTACCACCTGTCAAGATCGCGATGTCTTCTAGCATAGCTTTGCGACGGTCCCCAAATCCTGGTGCCTTAACAGCAACCACGTTGAAGGTTCCACGAATCTTGTTCAAGACAAGCGTTGGGAGGGCTTCTCCATCCACATCATCCGCAATGATCAAGAGTGGACGGTTGCTTTGAAGGATACTTTCAAGCAATGGCAAGATTTCCTGGATATTTGACACCTTCTTGTCGGTGATCAGGATATAAGGATTTTCAAGGTCTGCCACCATTTTTTCATTATCAGTGACCATGTATTGAGAGAGGTAACCACGGTCAAACTGCATTCCTTCAACGACTTCCAACTCGGTTTCCATTCCACGAGATTCTTCAATCGTGATCACCCCATCGTTGCCCACTTTTTCCATGGCTTCTGAGATGTATTCACCGACTTTTTCAGAGCGAGAAGAAACTGCTGCAACCTGGGCGATGGCTTCTTTATTGGCAACTGGAATGGCATTGTTTTTCAAGGCTTCAACAGCAGTCGCAACCGCTGCTTCAATCCCACGACGGATACCGATTGGATTCGCACCCGCTGTAACGTTCTTGATTCCTTCACGGACGATGGCTTGGGTCAAGACAGTCGCAGTCGTTGTTCCGTCTCCAGCGATATCATTGGTCTTCGAAGCAACTTCTGATACTAATTTGGCACCCATATTTTCGAAATGGTCTTCCAATTCGATTTCTTTGGCGATGGTCACCCCATCATTGGTGATCAATGGTGACCCAAATGATTTTTCAAGCACCACATTGCGCCCTTTTGGTCCCAAGGTCACCTTAACGGTATCTGCTAGGATATCCACCCCACGGACCATGGCTGCACGAGCATCTGATGAAAATTTAATTTCTTTTGACATACATCTTTCTCCTTTCTGATTCTTTAGGCTTCAACAATGGCAAGAATACTTGCAGTCCCAACAATCGTGTACTTCTCATCGCCGTCTTTCACTTCAACGCCTGCATGATTTTCCACCAAGACCGTATCACCGACTTTGACACTTGGTGCTACCAACTCGCCACTGAGGGTCCGAACTCCCTCACCTACAGCGATGACTTCTGCTGTTTTGGTTTCAGCTTGACTTGCTCCTGCGATGACAAAGCCACCGACTGTTTGTTCTTTTTCTTCTACTTTCAAGACCACGCGGTCTCCTAATGGTTTTAACATGTCATTCCTCCGTTCTTGTATTTTAGCACTCTTCAACATTGAGTGCTAACTCATGTTTCTATTGTATCACTTGGTCAAAAATAGTCAAGAAAAAAACACCTCAATCTCTTCGAAGTGTTTTCGAATTCTAGCCAACCAAATTTAGTTTTTGTTGGTAAGCTTGGATGACTTTTTGTAAGTTGGCTCGACCACGATACATCCCATACCCCACTAGCAACATCCCTGCTATTCCAATCAGGGCGATCAAGCTACCTAAGATCAAAAATAGGAGGGAAGTCTTGTGAAAGAAATAAATCAGTAGTCCACCAATACTGGCCATGAGAAAGAGCACACTAAACCAGCGACCTAAGTTTTCCAACATATGGCGTTGGTAGCGAATTTCCGTCTCATACCCTTTTATTAATTCTTGTCTGGTGTGCATAGATGCCTCCTTCAATAAAAATTGAGAATGAAGTATTCGTAAAGGAGGTCACGTACTTCATTCTCAATGCTCCGGTTGCAATAAACTGTTTCCAGTTTTCTCTTAGTATTTGAGACCTGGATCAAAGATTCCAAGAGCTACCCCAGCTAAGGCGATGATGACTAAGAGAAGCATGACCTTGTTTGGTGAGACTTTCTTCTTCGCCATGAGCCACCAGCAAAGCGTGATAAAGGCAGCAGTCAAGAGACCTGGATAGACGCCATCAATCTTTTCTTGGATTTTAAGGAAGGCTTCTCCGTCAGCATTTTTGAATTCGAGGGCTGTTGTAACAGAGACCCAAGTCGCTGCTACGGCACCGATGACCATACCACCGACCACACTAATCGCTTTACGAAGGGCTTGTCCTTTTGGTCCTACAAGGAATTCAACAGCCTTGTCCCCTAAGTGATAGCCTTTGAAGAAGGCGAAACGCATGCCTAAGTAAACCAAGAGGTTCCAAACGACGATATAGAAGAGAGCTCCTGCAATGTTTCCGCCTTTAGAAAGACCAAGGGCAATCCCAAGAAGTACAGGGATTAAAGTCCCAACAACCAAGGAGTCCCCAATCCCAGCGATTGGACCCATCAAACCAGCACGCATCCCGTTGATGGTTTCGCCATCTACTGCTTCTCCATTGGCACGCGCTTCTTCCAAACCAGCTGTGATCCCTACAACAAGAGATCCTAGTTGGGGTTCCGTGTTGAAGAAGGCTGTATAGGTTTGCATGGCTTCTTTTTGTTCTTCTTTGGAATCATACATTTCTTCCACGATTGGAAGCATCGAAGTCAAATACCCAAAGGTTTGCATATGTTCTTGAGAGAAACAAGTCAAGTGACCATAATACCAATGATGGAATGCTTTGGTTAGCGTTTTCTTTGAAATTTTCTTTTTATCAGCCATCTTAGATATCCTCCTCATCATCGTCAAAGTCATTTGCTCCAGCAGGGATGACTTTCATTGTTTTAATCACCTCAAGTTCATAGTAGATCACTGCAAAGATCAATGAAACTACCGCACTCGCTACCAAGTTCAAGCCAAGAGATTTTGCCAAGGTAAATCCAACAAAGAATGGAATGAAGTCTCTCACTTCTGTAACGATTTGCTTCAAGAGGATGGCAATACCGACACATGGAAGAAGGGCACCGACTGTAAAGAGGGCTTTCATCCAGTAACCATCCATTGGAAGGTATTGTTTCATCAAATCCACCATGTTTTCACCGTATTTGGTGATAATCATGGTTGGAAGGAAGGAGAAGAGGAAGTGAGAAATCCATGGATAAACCCAGTCCACTGCATAGAGTTTTTTGAAGTTTCCTTCTTCAACGGCTTTCCAACCGATATGTTGCCAAAGCAAGTTCATGGTCGCAGTACCGTAGAAAAGAACGGTACCGATAGTCCCAACGGCTGCACCGATTGGGGCTGCTGCCGCTGCAATTGCTGCCTCACCAGTAATATTGTTGGCATGAACAAATAAGATAGAAAGGGGAATTCCGATATAAGAAATAGCCCGTACATCGGCAGATACAGTTCCACCAGGTGTAACCAAGGCGATATAAACGACCTGAAGGGCTACCCCGACCATGATACCGGTTGTCACATCTCCAAGGATCAACCCTGAGATCAAGCCACCAACTAGGGGACGACCAAGTGTATAGTTCCCAATACTGGAACCACCCATACCAGGCATTGAAGACAAGCTGGCGAAAATACCAAGCAAGATTGCTTGAATCCATGAAATTGTCATAACAAACGCTCCTTTTGTTTGTAAGTATAGTTTAGTGACGAAGAGCTAGGATTCTCCCCTCTCTAGAATCCGAATTTTGATTTGAAATCATCCCAGTAACCGATGGATACATCTGGAAGCAACTGGAATTTCACCTTGTAGCCTGCAGCCTGAATGGCTTCAATGGCTTCTGCTTCCTCCTGGGTGATGGATTGGTTATTTCCCAATTTCACAGCACCCGGACGGTCATTTGCAGGACCGACAATGATTTCTTTGACATCCCCTGGTACAAACCCTTGGTCGACCAAAATTTCTTTCATATCGATAGGGTTCTTAGTAATCAAGAAATAGCGAGTTTCTGATTCCGTTACTTTTGCAGATTTTTCTTTGAAAGCTTCCTTGGTCCAAACAAAGGTTTTTTTATCTGAAGCCCCTTTATAGGCTTGGATCAAGACCTTATTGGAAGCTGCTGCGTCGTTGACAGCGATCAAGCCATCACAAGGCTTTTCTTTAGCCCATCGAGTTACTGTTTGACCGTGGATCATACGGTCGTCAATCCGAACAAATGATACTACCATTTTCTAACCTCCCTCAGTTAAATATCATCATCTTCTTCATCGTTACCCTCTACCGGGGCAAGGGCAAATTCTTGCAAGGCAGTGGAAGCTTCGGATAAAATCACCTGGGCCAGATCAGCCCCCTCCATCATATCCTTCATCACAACTGCTGTCAGCGCCATGGTCAAGTTCATTCCACCTAAGATCAAGGCTGTACTCAGCTTCCCTTGTTCCTCTAGCACCGTTGCCGCCGTTGTCAAAGGACTGCCACCTACAATGTCTGCTAGAACTAAGACAGAGTCCTCATCTGTCAAAGGGGAAAGCGCCTGACGAAAATCATGCGCAAAATCATCTACCGATTTGCCTTCTTTCAATCCGACCGCAATCACCTGATCGATCTTATCCCCAGCAAACATAGCCAGTGAACTTTTCAGACCTTCTGCCAGTCCACCGTGACTGACCAATACCAGATACTTCATCCTTTCGCCTCCTTTATGATGACCTTATTGTATTGCTTTTGAAAGCGTTTTACTATTGTCATTTGTCACAAAGAAAAGTTGACATCTGTCAATAAAAAAATGACATCTGTCACTTGACAGATGCCTAGTTGCTCTTAACGAAATTTCTCTCGAAGCATTTCCTCAATAATCTTCTGAATTTGAGGTAATTGATTATCAATCTCCTTTGCTTTTAGAGCATTATGGATTAAATAATCCAACCGATCCCAGATATCAGTTGGCAGGTTGCCAGGAGTGCTTAGGACAGCTTTTTTCATAATCTGGTCCAAGGTCTGATTCGTCAGAGAATCAACCCCGAAATCATCCGCTTTAAGAAGGTCCCGGCTCTCCGAACTATTAACGACAGAAGGGAGGACAGAGGTCCCCTGCGACTGCCGAAAGAGTTCCTGCTGGACCTGCTGGTCCTGGGTCAAAAATTCCATGAATTCCTTGGCCTCCTTACTCGCACTGGCCCGAGAAGACAGAGCAAACAGGGATGTATCCACTAAGGTTGACGGAGTCGAGCCAGAAGCCCCTGGCATAGGGATACAGGTCCAAGTGAAATTTGAATACTTGGCCACATGATAGGGATAAGGTTTATAAGTTCGGTACTGGGCCAAGGTCATCGGATAGAAAGCGACCTTGCCTTCATCAAAATCCTTAGAAGTGACATTGAAGTTGCCATGAAGGGCTTCGAGTTTTTCTACAAAATAGAGCGAGCGCTTCATCTCCTTACTCGTCAGATTAATGCTGTCCTGACGGAAGAGCTGACCACCGTAGGCTGCCAAGGCCTCCCGCCAGGTATAATCCGTACTTCCAAACTGATCCAGCTCGCCATCTCCATCCGTATCCCGCGTCACTTTTTGACAAATCGTATAAAATTCCTCCAAGGTCCACCCCTCTTTTGGAATAGCAATCCCTTCCTTTTCCAATAAATCCTTATTGACACACATCAAAACAGGATTGCTCTCGAAAGGAAGAGCATATTGACGATTCTTGTACTTGCCTGCTTCTAGGGCAACGGGATAAAAATGAGAAGGATCGACCTGTTTGCCCATCAAGGGGGTCAAATCTTCCACCGCCCCACGCGCTGCTAACACTGGGAGCTCTGTACTGGATACCATATAGAGATCTGGCTCCTGCCCATGGAGGATCTGATTGGCTAACCAGCTCGCATATCGATTCTTCGGAATTCCGCTTTCGTAGACAATCTTTACCCCTGGATGCGTTTTTTCGAAACGAGCAATCGCTTGGTCCAAGACTTTTTCTTCTGTTTGGGTGGGCACATCCCAACTAGAGCCTGCGTAGACCCCCAAACGGACAATCCTAGGCTGTTGCTGCCACCAAATCCCTCCAGCAAGCAGAAGAAGCAAGAAGATCCCAAGAAACAATCTGGCGCCTCGCATCTTACGTTTTTTCTTCATCGGCTATCACTTTCTGTTCCAAAATCCTTAGTGGTCACCCCTTTTTGAACAGCCCAAATAGCTAACTGGGTCCGATCCCGCAGGTTCAACTTAGACAAAATGGTGGACAGGTAATTCCGAATGGTTCCCTCAGATAAGAACAATTTGGCTGCAATTTCCTTATTAGACTCTCCGAAACCTATCTGCTGGATGATGCGCCATTCAGTCAGGGATAAGTCGCTCACATATTCTTCAGAGACGGAGATTGTGTAATTGCTCTGAGCCATCTGAGAAAAAATCTGAAAAACCTTGCTGGCAATATTGGGGTTAATCATGGCTCCCCCATGGTAGACAATTTGGATGGCTTGGTAGAGCTCCTCTGTGGAAGCGCCTTTAAGCAAATACCCTGAGGCTCCATATTTCAGGGCCCGAAAGATGAAATCATCATCGTCAAATGTAGTTAGAATGATGATTTTCACCTCAGGGAAGCGTTCCTTGACTTCTTTTGTCGACATCACGCCATCCATCTTGGGCATACGAATATCCATCAGTACGACATCTGGTCGATCTTGGGGGATTCGCTCTAGCACCTCGTGGCCGTCTGCTACCGCCGAAGTTACCTGAATATCTTGATGAGCAGACAAAATAATTTGGAGCGACTCGCGAATCAGCGCTTGGTCATCCGCAATCATTACTTTAATCATAAGACCTTTCCTCCTTTTTCTTTTGGCAATTCAATTCGTGTATAAAAGCCATTTCGATTGGCAAATTCGATCCTTCCTCCCAAGATAGAGACCCGCTCTCGCATTTGCTTCAAGCCGTAGCCGACCTGCAGTTGGTCAAAGCCGACCCCATTATCTTGGAGAATCATGACATAGGCATCTTCCACCAAAAAGGAAATCTGCATGTGGCTGGCATGACCGTGGCGGACAGAATTGGTCATGGACTCCTGAATCACTCGAAAGACAGTATCCTCCACCATGACATCTAGATCCACCTCATCCCAGTCATAGGTCAGATCGACTTGTAGGTGGGAAATGGCTTGGTATTCGTGAACCAATTTCAAAACTGCATCCCTCAAGGTATGATCCTCCAGGGCACCTGGTCGCAGCTTGTTCAAAGACCCCCGGACGTCCTTGATTCCATCTCGTACCACCGTAGAGACCGATTGCAGCTGGGTCTTGGCGCGACCAGGATCAATATCAATCAGAACCCCAACCGCATCAATCCCTGCAGAAATGCCCGTCAAGGCATGGCCCAGAGTATCGTGAATCTCTCGTGCGATCCGCTTGCGCTCCCGGTCCTCCGCAATCTTTTCCGAAAGGGCCATGTAGCTATTTAATTCCGTATTGACCTGCGATACCATTTCTAACTCTTTTTCGATTCGATGGTGCTCTGCTACTACCGATAAAATGTAAAAGAGAAGAGAAATAATAAAGACAACCATATTTAAGGAAGCTAGCGCATTTTTAGCGAATAGGATGAGAATCCTAATCGATGAAGGATAGAAGGAGATATAGGTATCTAGCGACGGCAACTGCACGACGAGAGAGAGGATGTCATAGTTGGTCACAAGGAGGACAATGAAACTCAGAAGGATAAAGGCAAACCAGTAGCGTCTGTCCTTGGAACTACTAAACTCCTTAGAACCGTAAAAGATATCAGCAAATACCAAAAGGATGATCCCATTGTAGGAGAAGCTGAGGGACATCATGACGCCTAACATCAGCAGTATTTCTAGGATATTCCACTTGTCAAAAACCGACCACTCCTGTGTCCCTGGGCGCATCCGATAAAAGGTAATGAGAAGAATCCCTCCAAAGAGGAGGATGGAGATCCAAAAGTTCTGAGCTGGGGAACTTGGTATTTCTCTCAATTGCTCCAACAATTGATAGCCCTGCCCCTTGGCAATGATGTAATTGGTCGCATGCAAGTAGAGGGAACTGCTAAACAAGATGGCGATAAAATTAATGATTTTTAATAAAATCAAACTATAACGAATGCCACGAAGTTTGGTCATTACTGCCACCCGTTGACATCGTATCGGTCAACATTATCCTTATCAATCATCTCTACTGGAATCTTATATTGTTCCTTGTAGGTTTTTCCTGTCCTCATGCACTCAATCACTTGCATCACCTGTCTCCCCATTTTAAGAGGAGATTGGGCAACCGTCCCTTCGATATCATCCGTCGTCGAGAGCAAAACTTTCATATCCGGAGAGCCATCGATTCCATAGATAGAAATCGGCTGAGCTAATTGGTTTTCCTTGATGGCCGCTAGGGATCCGATAGCTGCCCGATCATTTAAGGCCACGACCGTATCAAATACCAGACCATCCTGAATGACCTGGGAAACAGCTGGTAAGGCCAATTCCGTTTGACCACGGGTCTCTTCTCTCCCAACAACCTGATAGGCAGGCTCCGACTGAATGGTGTCTAAGAACCCTTGGATCCGTTGCTCTGCCGATACCGTCCCCTTATGCTCTAAGAGTAGGATCTTCGCCTCATTTTTCTGCTTCATCAGGCGCTGGGCGACCAAGACCCCGGCTTGGTAATTATCCGACACTACACTAGCATCCACCGTGAAATGGCTGAGCTGACTATCCACTGCAATGATTTTAATCCCTGCCTCTCGAGCTCGCTTCAGGGAAGCAATGATTTTAGGGCTATCTCCTTTGACGGGGTTAATGACAATCACATTGACCTTTTGTTGACGAAAATAATCAATTTGTTGGCTTTGTTTTCCCTCGTCTAGTTCTGGATTACGAACTAGAAGCAAATCCCCTTTTTCGTCAGCCACTCGTTCAATCTCTGCATTCAGTGTTTGATAGAATTCATTGTTCATGGTCATGTAAGTCACGCCAATCCGCATCTGCCCTTTTACCGGTTTTAGTTGACTGGCATTCAAATAGATGACCACTACCACAAAAACTAGGCTCCAAAATATCGTATAGATTATCGCTCGATTGTGTTTCTTTTGAACAGTTTCCTCTTCTAACCCCATCTCTTCTCCTCTTAAAAGAACGAACTATTTTACTATATAAAGATTTTTTGTTCGTATTTAATACCTTGTATTATAGCATTTTTTACCAAGAGCTTGAAGGTCTTTCGGAAATGAATGCGTTTTACTCATAAATCTATAGGATGATTTCTCCCTGCAACTTCCGTGAGAAGTTTCGAAAAAGAAAAAACGACACAGCTGACCAGCTGCACCGTTCTCTTCTGTTAAAATGGAAGTTCTTCCTCTTCCAGGATGAGATCCGCTAAATCTCCTCCTGCTCCATTAGCCCGCATCGCTCGTTGAGCACGACTTTCTAAGAGCTGGAAGCCTTGACAGAGTACCTCTGTCACATATTGGGTTGTCCCATTCTTCTCATAGCGTCTGGTTCGAAGCTCACCATCCACAGAGAGCAAGCTCCCTTTATTGGCATAGGAGACAAGGGTCTCTGCTAATTTCCCCCAGACCACGAGAGTGATAAAGTCCGCCTCCCGCTCGCCATTTTGATCCTTGTAACGACGATTGACAGCCAGGGTCGCACGCGCAACGGACTTGTCCGTACTGGTCTTATGAAGCTCCGGGTCAGCCACTAGGCGACCGATTAAAATTACTTTATTGTACATATTTCTTCCTCCTACTTATATAATTCGTAGTTTTTTAGCCATTTGGAGAAAGAAAATAAAAAAGAAGCTGGGACAAAAGTCCTAGCCTCTCAATTGTCTTTGGATTATCGAGCAAGGCACAGTGGTGAATGGGCTCTACTACGCTGATTTCATCAGTTTTTACAGCCCTACTCAACTGTGCGGAGGTGGGATAACGAAATCGAATTCTAACGAATTACCGATTTCTGTCCTACTCTCTTATCCTTGCCAGTGACGGGCAGGGTCAAACGGAGTTCCCACCTCTTCTGTATCTTGCAATTCAATAATACCACGTTTTTGTGGAGCATTTGGCAAGTGCAATTCGCGTGGACTACACATCATACCGAAGCTCTTTTCTCCACGAAGGGCTCCTGGGAAAATCAAGCTGCCATCTGGCATCATAGCACCTGGAAGAGCTACGATCGTCTTGAGACCTTCACGGGCATTTGGCGCACCTGCTACGATTTGAACTGTCTTGTCTGGTCCGACAGCCACTTGGCAAATGTTGAGGTGGTCACTATCTGGATGAGCCACCATTTCTACGATTTGCCCCACGACAAACTTAGGCTCCTTGTCATTGACCAAGACCTCTGCAAATCCTTCAGCTTGTAATTCTTGATTGAGGCGTGCAACCTGCTCATCACTCAAGAAAATTTGCCCCTTGCCTTCAAGGGCAAAGAAAGTAGAAGCCTCAAAAATATTCCAGGCTACGGTTTCTTGCTTGTCTTCACGGTAGACACGGGCTACTTTGCCTTTGCGCTCTACTGCTAACTTGGCATCCCCACTGTTTTTCAAGGTAAGCATCAAGACATCTCCGACTTGTTCTTTATTATAGGTTACAATCATTCTTTCTCTTTCTCCTACTTCAATCCTGCTAAAAATTCTGAAATCTGAGCCTTGGTTTTGCGATCACGATTGACGAAACGCCCCAGTTCCCGATCCTTGTCTAGGACCACCAAACTTGGAATACCATAAATATCCCAAAGCTTAGCCAGATCTAGATACTGGTCTCGGTCGACCAAAATGAAGGTAAATTCAGGGTTTTCTGCTTCAATCTCTGGCAAAAAGGGCTGGATATACCGACAATCACCACACCAATCCGCTGAAAAGAAGAAAACCTTCTTTCCTTCTTGCTCGACGTAGCTAGCTAACTCCTCTAAAGACTGTGGAATAATCATAGTTTTTCCTCTTCATAGTGAAGGAGGCCCTCTTCATAGACAAAGCGATAGTGGCGCTCATCTTCAAAAATGAGCCCTCCTACCAGACGCTCTTCGCTTGATTCATAGAGCTCCACATAAAGGGTCGCAATCTTCCCCATATTCTCCATTTGCTCACGGACTTCTGCGACTAACTCTTCTTGCGTCCGCAGACGTTTTTGATCTTTGACAATTTTATAGGCCCCAAGGGCAAGAGCACTTGCACTAGCTGCTGCAAGGCTGGATAAAATGATTTTTTTAGCTTTCATACCTCATATTGTAACACAAAATACAAGCTGGGACAACGAAGGAGAATAGTTCTCCCCATCATGACGATCTGCTTTCATTCCCGTCAACTGCCACTACCATCTCGACTAAAAAAGTGATAAAATAACAATCAGAAAGAAGGTAACTTATGACTGATTTATTTTCTAAAATCAAAGAAGTAACAGAACTTCCTGCCATCTCTGGCCACGAAGCGCCTGTTCGCGATTATCTACGCAAACAGATCACTCCACATGTGGATGAAGTGGTCACAGACGGCTTGGGAAGTATTTTTGGGGTACGCCACTCAGAAGTGGCTGATGCTCCTCGCATCATGGTCGCAGGCCATATGGATGAAGTTGGCTTTATGATCAGTGAGATCAAGGCAGACGGCACCTTCCGCGTGGTGGAAATCGGTGGTTGGAACCCTATGGTGGTCAGCAGCCAACGTTTCACCCTTTTGACCCGCGATGGCCATTCCTACCCTGTCATTTCTGGATCTGTTCCTCCGCATTTGACACGGGGCGCAAACGGTCCTGCCCTTCCAGCAATCGGGGATATTGTCTTTGATGGTGGCTTTGCCAACAAAGAAGAAGCTGAGAGCTTTGGGATCCGTCCAGGCGACACCTTGGTCCCTGAAAGCACTGCAATCTTAACAGCCAATCAAAAAAACATCATTTCCAAAGCTTGGGACAACCGTTATGGGGTCTTGATGGTCAGCGAATTGGCACAAGCCCTCTCTGGACAAGCCCTAGCAAACGAACTATATGTCGGAGCGACTGTCCAAGAAGAAGTCGGACTGCGTGGTGCAGGGACTTCTGTGACCAAGTTTGATCCAGAAATCTTCCTGGCTGTTGACTGTTCTCCAGCTGCAGATGTCTACGGAGGGCAAGGAGCTATCGGCGAGGGTACCCTCCTTCGTTTCTTTGACCCAGGTCACCTCATGTTGCCAAATATGAAGGACTTTCTCCTAACCACTGCTGAAGAAGCGGGTATCAAGTACCAATACTACTGTGGAAAAGGCGGAACGGATGCTGGAGTGGCCCACTTACGAAGTGGTGGAGTGCCATCTACAACCATCGGAGTCTGCGCGCGCTACATCCACTCTCACCAAACCCTCTACGCTATGGATGACTTCCTTCAAGCCCAAGCCTTCCTTCAAGCCTTGGTTCAAAAATTGGATCGTTCAACGGTTGATTTAATTAAGAATTATTAATATTTTTCTCAAAATAATTGTTTTAAACCCCCATCTGGGGGTTTTTTTGATATAATACTGAATGAATATTGCAACGGGTGTTCTTTTGTACTCCCCTTTCCTTATATGAAAGGCGGAGTACCGCTAAAGATCACCCTCGCTTCTTTATTGGAGGTTTAAATGAAGAAACAAGCTTTTAGTTCCGAAAAGTATTTGAATTTGCAACGCGATCACATCCTCGAGCGCATCAACCAATTTGATGGCAAGCTCTACCTAGAGTTTGGGGGAAAAATGTTGGAAGATTTCCACGCTGCACGTGTCCTTCCTGGTTATGAACCAGATAACAAAATTAAGCTTCTCCAAGAACTTCGTGACCAAGTGGAGATTGTTATCGCTATTAATGCCAATAACATTGAGCATTCAAAGGCGCGTGGTGACCTAGGAATCTCTTATGACCAAGAGGTCTTTCGCTTGATCGATAAATTCAACGAATTGGGCATCTATGTTGGTTCTGTCGTCATCACTCAGTATGCTGGTCAACCAGCCGCAGATGTTTTTCGTAAACAGTTGGAAAAGAATGGCATCGCCTCTTACCTCCACTACCCAATCAAGGGCTACCCAACGGATATGGATCACATCATTTCTCCTGAGGGAATGGGGAAAAACGACTATATTCAGACTAGCCGCAATCTCGTTGTCGTGACAGCTCCTGGTCCTGGTTCTGGTAAATTGGCTACTTGTATGTCCAATATGTACCATGACCAACTGAATGGCATCAAATCCGGTTATGCTAAGTTTGAAACCTTCCCAGTTTGGAACCTGCCTTTGCATCACCCAGTGAATTTGGCCTATGAAGCTGCTACTGCAGACCTTGACGACGTCAATATGATTGACCCCTTCCACCTCCAAACCTATGGCGAAACAACGGTCAACTACAACCGGGATATCGAAATCTTCCCTGTCTTGAAACGGATGTTGGAACGCATCCTCGGAGAATCTCCTTACGCTTCCCCAACAGATATGGGTGTGAACATGGTCGGCTTTGCCATCGTGGACAATGACGCAGCGATTGAAGCCTCTAAGCAAGAAATTATCCGCCGTTACTACCAAACCATTCTAGATGTGAAAGCAGAGCGTGTCGGAAACGGAGCTATTAAGAAAATTGAACTCTTGATGAATGACTTAGGCATTTCACCAAAAGACCGCCAAGTCACCATCCTTGCCCGTCAAAAAGAGGAAGAAACCGGTGAACCTGCCTTGGCACTAGAATTGCCGAACGGAGAAACTGTGACAGGTAAGACTTCTGACTTGTTTGGTCCAACGGCAGCTGTTCTCATCAATGCTATCAAGAAATTAGCCCATATTGATAAAGAAACCAATTTGATTGAGCCAGAGTATGTCAAACCAATCCAAGGATTGAAGATCAACCACTTGGGCAGTCGCAACCCTCGCCTCCACTCAAATGAAATCCTCATCGCCCTCGCCATTACCGCCATGAACCATCCAGAGGCCAATCTTGCCATGCAAGAATTGGGTCGATTGAAAGGGAGCGAAGCCCATTCAACAGTCATGTTGACCGACGAAGATAAGAACGTTCTTCGCAAACTGGGCATACATGTGACCATGGATCCAGTTTACCAATACGATCGCTTGTACCGCAAATAATGAAAAGCAAGGCTAGATCATTGGTCCTAGCTCCATATAGAAAAAATCCCCTGAGTGCTTGAACCAGTTGGCACCCAGGGGATTTTTCATAGTCTAATTGGATGGAGAGTTACCTCTCCTTAAAAAGATAGAGACCCACAATCAGTATCGGGACAAGGAGAATGGGATACACTTCTTTTGGCAGTAAGTTCGTTTCCAAACTCAACCAAAGGAAAAGAACAGCCAAGACAATCGCGATCAACCATTTTACAAGATAAGATTTCATGACACCCTCCTACTCCTAATCTATTTATGCATAGTATACTCCTGCTCAATTAACCTGTCAAGGTAAAAAAAGTAGTTGACCATTGGATCAACTACCCTATGTTTCTTTCACAGCCTCCCACAGTTGTCGGATCTGTTTTCTTTGGACAGGATCCACAAAGTAAGGAGCAATTTCATTTAAGGATTCTAGGACAAATGCCCGTTCTGCCACATACGGATGAGGGAGAATCAAATCTGGACTATAGAGGATCAAATCCTCCATATAAAGAAGATCCAAATCGATGACCCGTGGTCCCCATTTGATCTCACGGACCCGGCCCATTTCTAGTTCGATTCCTAGCAAGGTCTCAATCAAGTCTTGGGGCGTAAACCAAGTTTCGACCTCTACGACTTGGTTGAGGAAGCTATCCTGCTCGACCCCTCCCCAAGGTGCTGTCTCAATCTGAGAAGAGGTTTGGAGAATCGTGATCCCCTTTTCTTCTAGTCTAGATACAGCCGTCGCCAACTGTTGTCCCTTATCGCCCATATTGGTTCCCAGACCAATAAAGGCTCGTCTTTTTTCTCGTTCAATCGTGACCGAACAAGTATCCAAAGGTAGAGGAACTGGCGCCCAAGGTTTTTTCAGCTCAAGTCGAACCTTTTTGACAAAGTCATAGGTCGCAAAAATCTTCTCCACAAGCTGAAAAGCTACTGTCTCAATCAAATCAATTTTCTCAGCTTGAACCCAGTCTGTCAGTTGCTCTGCTAAGATTCCATAATGGATCGAAGCCGTCAAATCGCCCGTCCGAGCAGCCCGGGTCATCTCATAATCGACACAGACATCCAAGACAAAGCGCTGTCCCAATTCCTTTTCAGCGGAAAACACACCATGATAAGCATAAATTTCCAAATCTTTGATCCGTAATTGATCCACCATCGTCACCTCAGTTTATCTAGGGATTAGTGTCCCATTAGTTTATAGGCTTCGTTTTTCAAGTCTTTATCTGTCTCTAACAAGCCACGCGCTGCTGTCGTCACAGTAGCTGTCCCTGGTTTGCGCACCCCACGCATGTTCATACACATGTGCTCTGCTTCCACCCAGACAAGGGCTCCCTGCGCCCCCAGATACTCCATCAAGGCATCCGCGATTTCCACCGTCAAGCGCTCCTGGATTTGAGGCTTTTTGGCGTACACTTCCACCGTCCGAGCTAACTTAGAGAGTCCTGCTACGCGTCCATTTGGGATATAGGCAATGTGAACCTTGCCATAGAAGGGCAAGAAATGGTGTTCACACATCGAGTGGAAGAAGATATCCTTTTCCACCACCATATTGTTGTCCACAATCTCAAAAGATTTTGATAGGTGGACTTCCGCAGTTTGGTTGAGACCTGCAAAAATCTCTTGGTACATCTTGGCAATGCGTTCTGGTGTTTCTTGCAATCCCTCACGGCTTCCGTCTTCACCGACTGCGTCGATAATCATCTTCACGGCTTCTTGAATTTTCTTTGTATCCATGTCATCTCCTACTGATTTCTTCGATTAGAAAGGCTCTCACCTGAGCCAAAAAGTACAAGGATCCCGTCACTAAGAGGAGATCAGATTGTTGCGATTTTCTTTCTAGATATTGGGTTAAAAACAACTTCCATTCTTGATAAGGCAGGCCTTTTTGATGGGCTATTTCCTGCATGTCTCTCACGGAATAGGCGCGTGAATCCTCAAAGGTCGTCAAGGTTAATTGACTCTTTTCCAATCCGCTCCACAGTTCCAGCATCTCCTCAATCGCCTTGGTCTGGATACAGGTAAACAAGACTTGTTTGTCCAACTGTCCATACCGTTCTTTCATGGTGGCTACAAGAGGGGCCACTGCATGCGGATTATGGGCGCCATCTAGAATGATGAGGGGCTGGGTCGAAATAACCTCTAGGCGTCCCGGCCACTGGACCCCTTCCCAAGCTTGGAGGATTTCTTCTCGACTTAAGAAAGAGAGCCCCTTTTCTTGACAGAAGATATCGCAGAGAGCCAGGGCCAGCCCAGCATTGTCAACTTGATGAAGTCCCAAGAGCCCTGTCTTTAGTTGCAGTTCTTCCCGATACTGGCTCCGATAGCCAAAAACTTCCCCATCAACCAAAGACGCTTGGTAGCTAACTATAAAGTCCTGGCCTAACAGCTCTACTGGTGCCGATAAGCAGTTCGCTCGCTGCACAATGACTTCTTGGGCTTCCAGTTCCATCCGACCTAGCAAGACCGGAATCTTTTCCTTGATGATTCCCGCCTTCTCTCGAGCAATGGAGGCCAAATCCGGACCTAAGAGAGCCACATGGTCCAGGCCAATCGTCGTGATGGCTGTCAAGATAGGCTGACAAACATTGGTACTATCGAGACGACCACCCATGCCCACTTCCAGAATGACCACATCTGGCTTTTCTGCTGCAAAATAATCAAAAGCCAGAACGGTCATCAACTCGAACTCGGTTAAGCCCAGCAAGGTCTGATCAGAACTGTTTTTTGCAAGCAAGTCCTGATAGAGGGACAGATAAGTCTCTAAATCCTGATCTGAGATAGGAAGACCATTGATACTGATTTGCTCATGAAAGGAAACTAGATAGGGGGATGAGAAAACACCAACCCGCAACCCTTTTGCCTCTAGTAAAGACCGTAAATGGGCTAGGGTCGATCCTTTTCCATTAGTCCCAGCTAGATGGATTACAGGACAGGCTAAGTGTGGGTTTCCCCTCAAGGCCAGCAGGGCTTCCATTCGCTCCAAGCCAAAATGGGGCTCGGAAGAACGATAAGTGGCTAACCAACTGAGATCTACTGTCATATCTCTTCTCTTTTCTTTAGCGATATTGTTTCAAATGAAGGTCCTGCGCTTGATCGGCTTGGTAGACCGCACTACCGATAGCTACCGCCATCTTATGAAGAGGGATATCATGCACACGCACAATTTCTACCCCTTGGCTGGCAGCTACACTCGTCAAATGACTAGAGGCCAAATCCCGATTATAGAATCCTTCTTTCGTTTCAGGGTCAGTCTCAAATCCCTCTTCCTCCAGAATATTGACCACAAAGCGCTTCCGAGAGACTCCTAAAAAGATTGGATACCCCTTAGCATGAATGCTTTTTAAGTCCTGCAAGAGTTGGAGGTTTTCCCGTTTGGTCAAGCCAAAACCAATACCAGGATCTAAGAAGAGTTGATCCGGACTCAATCCTGCTTCCTCTGCCCGCTCAATGCTCTTAGCAAAGAAGGTCCACATGCTGTCTTGGATAGAAATGCTTTCAAACTGCGCCAACTCCTCTGATGAAAAGACCGGCTCAAAACCAAAGGTCGGAAAAATGACGGAACTTGGATGATGAGGACGAGCCATGACTGGATTAAACATAAGAATGGCTCCAGCCTGATCTTCTGCAATCACCCTCGCCATTTGCGGATCTCCTAGCAAGCCTGTGATATCATTGACCAAGTCTGCACCAGCTGCTAGGGCTGCACGAGCGACCTCTGACTTCCAAGTATCAACCGAAATCAAGATATCACTCTCTGCTCGAATTGCTTCAATGACGGGCACGACTCGCTGAATTTCTTCCTGAATTTCCACAAAATGGCTCCCTGGACGTGTGGACTCCCCACCAATATCCAGTATGCTTGCTCCTTCTGCTATTAACTTTCGAGCTTGCTCGAGAGCTCCTTCTACCGTTTGGTAGCGCCCCCCATCTGAAAAGGAGTCGGGGGTGACATTGAGGATACCACATAGAAGAGTCCGATCCTTGCCTAGTTGTCTCCATTCACTCTTTGACATATCTTCCTTCATCTTTCTAAGAAAAGCCAACCAAGCATAGAAAAGAGGTTAGAATCTTTCCAACCTCCGAGTTTGTCTCTATCTGCGCCTAGATGCTTCTTTGGTAGCTTACCAAAGCTTCTGAATAAAACCCATTGGTCCTATCATTCTACCATATTTTAAGCGGGAAGAAAAGAAACCAGAATAGTTATCAGAAAGGCAAAAGCATTCATGGTAAAGTGCAATAAAATCGAATATTCTACTCGTTTGTAGCGGTAGGCAACCCAAGTCAAGATGAGAGACATACCTCCATAGATGACCCAGGAGCCAAGATTACTTGGTGTGTGTAAATAGGCAAATACAAGAGCCCCAACCAAATAACCAATTTTTTCGTGCCCCTTAAAGATCAAGCGGGGAATCACAGCTCGACAAATAATTTCTTCTCCTAAAGGCGCCACTACGACAATGAGCAAACCCATTGCCAGCTGAGGGGCCAAGGAAGCCACCCCTTGGATGGTCTCTTGGTTAGCTGTCGTCGCCTCTCCCAACTGCCGAAGAAGGTTAACCCCAAGAGCATTATTGGCCAGCAACAGGAGAAAATAAAGGAAATTTCGCCCAATATCTCTGCCTTTGATTCGTGAAAAATCTAGTGAATCAAGTGGACTCCATTTCATAAACCACCAAAGCAAATAGACGAGGAGCATGGTAACCCCAAGGACTAGACTATTGATCGTCCAATTTGACCAAGCATTTTTAATCCCCAAGATCAAAGCGATCATGGGTAGTTGAGTCGCTATAAATAACGGTAATCCAATTAGTAACCACAGACCATTTGAAACCCATTTTTTCTCCATCCAATTTTTCATTATTTTACCTCGATTATCAAACTATTTTTCTAGTATAGCATAGATGAGCTACTGGAGCAAGCCCAAGTAGGAGTCATACAATAGAAAAAAGAGGCGCTTCAAATCAGCCTCTTCTCTCTTTAGAATAAAAGTCTTATCCCTTGTTTTTAAAGCGTTCAACATCACGGGCAATGACTAATTCTTCGTCCGTAGGGATGACCAAGACTCTCACTTTAGCATCCGCTGTTGAAATATCTCCTTCTGCACCAAAGACATTCTTTTCTGGATCAAGCTCACAACCAAACCAAGTCATCCCGTTAATGACTTGTTCACGGATTGTTTTAGAATTTTCCCCGATACCAGCTGTGAAGATGATAGCGTCTGCTCCATTCAAGACAGCAAAGTATTGACCGATGTATTTCTTAATACGGTCAACAAAAATGTCGTTGGCCAAAAGTGCCTTGTCATTCCCATTGCGCATGGCTTCGTGGATATCACGCATATCGCTAGAAAGTTCAGACACCCCTAGAAGACCAGATTCACGGTTCAAAATACGACTGATATCTTCTGGATTATTGAAATCTTCTGTGTGCTCCATCAAGTAAGGAATAATGGCAGGGTCAATATCCCCTGTACGTGTTCCCATCATGATGCCACCAAGTGGTGTGAAGCCCATAGACGTATCGACAGAAATCCCTTTGTCTACCGCTGTGATAGAAGCCCCATTCCCAATGTGACAGGTGATTAATTTCAACTCTTCGATTGGTTTTCCAAGAAGCTTTGCTGCTTCGTGGGCTACATACTCATGGCTGGTCCCGTGAGCTCCATACTTACGTACCTTGTTTTCTGTATAGTACTTAGTTGGAAGAGGGTAACGATAAGCTTTTTCAGGCATTGTTGTATGGAAAGAGGTATCAAATACAACAACACTGGTAATATCTGGTAACAATTCTTTAAAGGCACGGATCCCAGCAGCATTGGCAGGGTTGTGCAATGGAGCCAACAAAGAAAGTTCCTCAACCTTTTGAATGACTTCTTCATCTACAAGAGCAGACTCTTTGAAGTACTCACCACCTGCAACGACACGGTGCCCTACTCCAGTGATTTCATCGTAGGAAGCAATAATATTAAAACGAATCAAATCATCGAGAAGGATTTTAACCGCTTGTGTGTGGTTCTCAATATCTAAAACCTGTTTTTCTGCTCGACCATCGAATTTTACTGTCGAAATGGAATCTTTAAGTCCAATTCTCTCAATGAGCCCTTTTGCCAAAACTGTTTCTTCTGGCATTTGGTATAATTGCCATTTCAAACTTGAACTACCTGCATTAATTGCAATTGTTTTCGTCATTTTTTTACCTCTTTAAGCGTTTTCACTCCTATTATAGCAAAATTTTGTTTAAATTTCACTTTCTTTATTCCAGTTTTGAAAACTTTCACGGAATTTCATGAGGTCTTCCTGATCTTGCAAATCGGTCAAGGGATAAACAAATGGTTGGACCACCGCTTCTTCTTGCTTGCGGAAAACAAAGATGGTTTTTGCTAGATTGGCTGATCGAAAGAGGTTCTCTGGCAAGGTCACCATGGCCAAGACCTGAGCATGATCCTGCATCCATTTTTTCAACAGAGGACTCTGCTCGCTTGTCAAAAGATCATTCGGAGCTAGAAAAATAGCGACGCCACCTGGTTTTAAGTATTTTAGCGATTGTTCGATCAATAAATGATGGGCGTAGGTGTGCCCCTGAGGGGAAGCGACCTGGTAACGACTCGCAATGGCATCATCTGGATAATAACCGACAGGTAAATCGCTGATAATCACATCGCTCTCTTTCAAAACTTGTGGACGAACGGCATCACCTTGGGCAAAATTCACATCCGCCTTCATCACTTCTGCCATACTAGCCGCAAGGTCAATCAAGAGATCATCAATTTCCAAGCCCAAATAATCTAAGGAACGCTGACAGTTGTTCATCAAGGTTTGGGCTAAGTTCCCTGTTCCACTCCCAATTTCTAGCACATCTACTTGATCGGAACTAGCCAACTGATCCACTAGAAAGACCAGAAGAAATCCAATCCCATCTGGCGTAAATTGGTGATTGGCCTGTAGAGGCTCTGTTTGGGCAGCCTTCATCAAAAGATACTGGAAGGAACGACGCCACTCTTCCTTGCTCAAGTTCAAGTCCTTCAGGTGCTGGTTGTTTTCCTTCACTAGAGTCAACTCTGTTTGCCCATCCAGATAGATAGCATTCTGCTCCACTAGAGCATCATAAAAGTTGGTCTGCAAATCATTTTGGATAGTTTGGGTATTCTCTAATAGGTAGCCGTAGGCTTTCTCAATTTTTTCGAAATTCATGCTTTCCTCCATCTCTTAATCATATCAAATTTTAAGAGTTTTCGCTATGCTTTTCGAAGGTCTGAGGCTTCTCTTTCTCTGTTGTGGTCGAGTGATCTGTAGCCGAATCTGGAGTCTGCTTCTCCTTCTCCTTCTTGTCGGTTTTTTTCTTTTCCCGAGGAGGTAGAGCAAAGGTGAAATGGTAGCTTCCCCCATCTTGTAAGTGACTCGTTACGTTGGCAAAGCCCAATTTTTCTTCCAAATCGACTCGGCCAGTTGAGAAGGTCATGTTTTTTTCTTCCCGATCCCAAGTATCAATCGCCAATTGAGCTTGCGCATAAGCCTGGATCCGGTGCTGACTAGCAAGGAGGATCCGTCTCTCTGCCACTTGTCTGTTCAGGTAAAACTGAAGCAAGAGACTAAAAACCGCCGACATAAAAAGGGCATAAAGAAGGATCCCGGCCTCAATCTGCTTCTTTTTTATCCTTTTCCACCACACGGTAGACCACCTCCCTTTCTAACCCTTCTTCAAAGCGCAGTTGAATAGACACCAGATCCCCTCTTTTTTCAATCCAGGCGGATTCAACTCCATCTATCATCGGTTGATAGCCGCGGCCAGTCGCATCTGTCTTTCGGATATCTCCCCCCTTAGCCAGTCCAATGGCTATGGGTTTTTGATCCTGAACAAGGTAGAGTTTGTTGTCTCTGACCTCTTCAAATTGACTACGAGACAATTCAATGTCCAGCTGATCCTGAAAGAGTAACCATTCCTCTTGCTTGATGTGACTTTGGTACTGGAGTTCTTGACGCAAGAGGCTTGTCAATCCTTGAAACACCAATAAACCACCGCTAATGACGAGCAGGGCAACCAAGGCCTCCAGTAAAGTAAAGGCTGGCAGTTTAGTTCTTTTCAACAGCAATCACAACCTTTCCTTCATGATAGACCTTTAAGGACTTGGCAGACCTCTCCACCTGGACACTGACCTGATTGATGCTCAATTGATCCTGCCTGGTCTGGATCGCCATTTTTGCGACTCGCAAGACTTCTCCTTGTCTCAACTCTTCTAAGCGCTGCTGTCGCGAGTCCCCTAGCTCTCCCAGCACAAGGGTCGTGAGGACACCAAACATCGCTAGAGCAATCAGTCCTTCTAACAAGAGACTAGCGGGGAGCCGTCGATTTTTTAATTTTTCCATTCCCAATTGCCAACTGATAGGTCACCACCTCTTTCTCTGTCTGAAATTGAATCTTGGTCAGGCTTGAATTGCCTCCTGCTGGATCAAAGGTCAGTTGCTTCTCTCTGACCACTTCCACCCCTTTTGGAAGCGGTAATTCTTGATAGGGACTATGAACCCCACCGTGGTCGATGGAAAGGAGAGCTCTCTCCTCTTTTGCAATACTCATCTTTTGCGTCTCCTGATAGACCCGTTCGAATTCCGAGAAAAACAATGTTTCTTCCACCTGCCCAAAGGCTTGATGGACTGACCCAGCTAGCAGCCAACATAGAAGGCTGACGATACCTAGAGTTAGTAAGCTCTCTAGAAGGGTGAAAGCCTTAATCTGCAACCGCACGGTGATCACCTGCATTCTTCACATAGTGAGCACGGTAGGCTTCTGCTTGTTTTTGAGTGATTTGTCCTTCTGCGACAAGCTTAGAAAGACTAGCTTTTTCATTCTGATGATTGAGTTCATAGAGCTCAGCCTGGCTCTCCACGACTTTAACGACTGCTCGATTTCCTGTATCTGTTACCGAATCTTTCTGCTTGGTCAAGTTCGGAACAAAGAGCAAGAGAAGAACGCTGATAATGAGCAAAACAACTAACATTTCAATCAGAGTAAAAGCTTTTACCTTGAGTGTGCGCAATGATTTCATAAAGGAACCTCCAAATTTTCATAAATCGGCAGCAACATGGCTGCATAGAGCAAAACAATCATAAGAGCAACAAAGACAAAGACCAGTGGTTGGACGACATTCATGGCCTTGTTCAAACGATGGAAAAAGCCTGCCCAAGTCTTGTCTGCATAGATCTCCAGCTCACTACCGAGCTTGGACTTAGCCTCCCCATATTCAATCATGAGGGCCAGCTCTCGTTTAAAGAAAGGATAGGTCTGAATATGGTCAGAAAAAGACCTGCCACGAGCCAATGCCCGTTCTAAATCCTGTCCAATCTCTCGAAAGAGACGGGAACGTTGCCCCTGCATCACAGGAAAAATTTGATTCAGCTCCAACCCTTGGGCAATCATACTTCCCCATTCTCGAGCATAAAAAGCTGTCAGATAATCCTGTAGGAAGGGGCGAAGAAAAGGAAGTCTAGCCAAATATGAAACCAGGGCCAGTCGCTTGGCACGACGGCCTAGGAAAAGGAGCATCAAAACTCCAATCGTCAGCACCACACTCCCTAACAAAACATACTGGGGAAAGACACTGATCAGTCGTGTCGCTCCATTTTGACTCTCCAACTGAGGCAAGAGATAATTTTTCAGCCCTAGCATAATCAAGATCAAAAATCCCAGCAAGAGTACGGGATAGGTCGCCACCTCAACTAGTTTCTTTCGAACCTGGGCCAAATTTTCCAGGTAGCTACGGATTTTTTCCAAACTTAAGGTGACATTTCCATGCTGCTCCGCTAGTGCTAATTGAGTCGTTACCTGATCGGAGAAACCTAGATCAGAGAGAATGGCTGACAGGGGCTTTCCGTTGGCTAGTCCAACTTGCATTCTTTCAACAAAATTGGCTTCTACCAATTGACTGCGCCGAAGAAAGTCGATGACCTCAGATAAATGAAAGCCACTGCTGTAGAGATTGTGAAAGAGCTCAATGACATGTTCTTGCTTAGCAATCGATAATTTTTTCGGCTTGCGCCTGATCCAGCTCAATATGTCCCGCTTCATAAAGCGCATCCATTTGCTGGTTCCACTTTTGACTGGAGTGGTTTTGGTAATCTTGGATGACAAAATCAGTGACACCTCCTCCCTTTATCAAACGCTGGTAACAGATCCCTTGAAGGACAATCCGTAACTCCTCCTCACTCACCCCCAACTCCAATAGGCGTTCGTAGACCCCAGGAATGCTCTTGGCATGGATGGTGGAAAAGACCGTCACACCTGTCAGACTAGCCCGAATAACCGCGCGAGCTGTCTCCGTGTCACGGATTTCTCCGATGAGGAGGAGATCCGGGCGATGACGCAGAGACAGTTTAATCAAGCTATCATAGGTCATGCCAATCGCTTCATTGAGTTGTAGTTGCAGCATCTCTTCTTGCTTAATTTCTACCGGATCTTCAATCGACATGACTTGTTGCCCCGAAAATTTCTTCTTGGCCAGGGCATGCATCAGTGTCGTCTTCCCCGATCCGACTGGACCCGCAAATAAGTAGAGCCCCCGCTTACTCACCTTCTCTTCTAGCTTTTGAAGTTGGTCAAACCAGAAACGGAGCTCTCGGTCCTCATTATGGAGCAGGCGAATAACCAAACTCTCATATCCCCTATAGTCTCCCACAGTAGACAAGCGTAAGGACAAGACCTTATCCCCTAGAGAATAGTCACAGGATCCCAATTGACTCCGGCGCCTTTCCCCCACATTCATCCCTGCCATAAACTTAAAATGGCTGATGACCGCTACCATTTGTTCTTGCGAATAGGTCTCGACAAAGCGTCGCTCATCCCCAACCCTTAGAAAGAGCTGATAATCTGACGCTCGAGGAACAAAATAAATATCCTGAGCTTCGGCATTCGATGCCATTCGAATTATGGATTGTGCAATTTCTTGAACCATATTTCCTCCTTTCACTATATAATTCGCAATTAATTGGCCAACTAGCGCTGGATTTAGAAAAAAGAGCAAAAAAAAGAAACTCAACTGCATATTGAATTTCTCTTCCTATAGATTATTGCTCTCGTAGTCTAGCTTACAAGAGCGATGAGCCGTGTGGGCATTCTCTTTTTCGTAACCTGGACGACGCTTGCTTCTCGGAATCTTCTGATCGTTTTCTAATAAAGCAACTGAATGATATTGTTGCACGTATTCCGCACACTCTTCACACCAGCGCTGATCCTCAGGATCCCAAAAAATCGTCATTAAATCACTTCTACTTTTAAATAATGGAGATTGCTCTCTTAAAAGTAACCATTGGCGTTTGTAGTATTTTAGGGCTTCATAATAGTCATCAAAACTCTGACTAGTGACAATGTCCTTCTCCCAATCTTCTAAAAACCACCAGGGTTCATAATCCCCATACATTTCAATTACTTGATACATATTTCTCTCCGTCCTTTGTATCCAATATTATATATAAAATCCTTTGATAATAAAAGAATTCTGCTTATGAAAGAAAAATACAGTAAATTTTCCGAACATTTCCAATGTTTTCTTTCAAAATCTCCCCTTATGGAGGAGAGACAGGCTATTTTTTGACAAGAAAAAACTGAGAAGCCTAAGTTCTCAGTTCAGATTGAATATAAAATCTTCTGAAAAACTTCCCTTAGGTGAGTACGGACGTCAGCGACCTTCTACGAAGTTCCATGACTTAGTTTTGAGCCTCTTCGCTTTTCAATTTTTAGGCTCAGGCTAAAACAGTTTCCCAAACTGTTTTACTCTCAAAACTCCCGAGTGCTAGAAACACCAGTGTTTCTAGCACTTTTCTCACTGTGGAAAGTTTTTAATCTTTTTAAACGGCTAAAAAATAAAAGTCACTTTTTTGAAAATCAACTAGCCGTTTTATGAAAAACAATAGTTTGTCTACATTCAAAACTGAGAACCTAAAGTTCTCAGTTTTTCAAATGATGATCCATTAGAACAATTGAAGGGCAATCATAGTTGTCATGGTTGCATCGTAATAATTTTCTGTTGATAGATCTTGCATAAAGATAAACTTGTTCTGCTGCACCAACTTGAGATAGCCATCTCCATTTTCAGCCGCATAAGATACAGGAGCAATGAAGCTAGCTGCTTGGTACTGATGAAGGGCATTTCCTTTCAGATCATAGCCTGCATAGATATTTCGTTGCTTCATAAAGAAGTCCAGCATCTTCTTGCCCAATTTTTGACTGGTCTTGTCCTGGCTTTGAGCCAAGTTGTATGGCAGGCGACAAGCGTTGTAAGAATAAGCACCATCATACTTGGATTCGATAGTATCTGGATCCGCTACACGCGCCCCTTGTTCATCTACCCACATAAAGTCTGGCAGAAGGCCTGTCTTAGTTTGCGAACTGATGGCATCAAGCTGGGCCAACATCTTCTCTTTAATACTTAACCATTGTTCATTTCCAGTCAACTCATAGAAGGATTGGAAAAAGGATGGAAGGGTATCAGAGGTTCTCATCAAGTGATAGAATTCGGAATCTTGATTGGCCCAATTCCCAACGGTCAAGACACCCGTTGTCTCATTGTAGTTGTACTTGAGAATGTCGTCCAAGATAGCCTTGGCTTGCTGTTGATAGCCTTCACCTTTTTCAGGCCACTGTTTTGCGGCCTCCATCAAGGCCTAGGCTATATATAGATCACCATCCGTCGCATTTTGATGCTCAGATGAAAGCTCCCCTTTTTTGATGGTTTGTTTCCAAGCCATCAATTGGGTATCATCTAAGCGATTGTTTTGATAATAACGATACAGACGGTCAAAATCCTTTTGGTCGGCAAGGTCTTTCTTAGCCGCCTCTACTGTGATCAGCATGCCATAACCTTGCGCTTCTGACAAGACAACCGTTTCTTGGTCGCTATTGGTCGTACGAACATAGGATTGCTTCCCATCCGTCACGAGGTAGTGTTCCGTCCATTGACGATAGAGGCGGTTCCGCATCTCTACCTTACTTCTTGTCCGAGCTAAGAAGAGGGTCAAACAAAAGACTGCCAGGATGACCACAAACCATAAATATTTCATTTTTTTTGATCTCATAAGTCCTCCTAACCAGCAAACCGTTTCGTTTTCACCCACTTGGTTCCTTCACGGTGAAGCAATTTATCCATGATGATGGATGAAATGGAATCGATCGAAACAATGATAAAGAGTTGGGAATAGCTAAAGTAGGCTGCTAGGGCCAACCAAATCTGTTTCACCGTCGCCTGACCAAACTGAGAAGCCATGGCAATGTTGATTTGCAACAAATACAAACCAATCATTAGCACCCAGTTAAAGAGCATCAATTGGGCAATGTAGATATTTTCCGAGTCAAAAGCAAAGGGAATCTGTACGCCTGGGGCGAAGAGATGGATAAACATGGCAAGGACGTTGGCAAAGAAAATCAAATCAGAAAGAACAATGGCAAAGTTAAACCAAAAGAAGATACAAGAATAGTTAAAGACTTCTAACTTAACACGCCAGTTCCCTTTCCCGAATAAGTGTTTAAAGTTGGAAAGTACAACCTCGTAGTTCCCTTTTGCCCAACGTTTCCGTTGCATGTAGTAGGTTTTTAGGGTCTCTGGCTCTTGTTGGAAGGCTTCCGAGTTGTAGGCCAAGGCGATCAGTTTTCCGCTTTGCATAATCTTGAAGGAAATATCCGTATCTTCCGTCAAGGCACCATTCTTCCAACCACCGATACTTTTGACAAATTCTGTTTGGATAATAAAGTTGGTCCCTGGAATCCGTCCGATTTTGAAGAGATTCCACATCCCGACGTGATGAACCCGTTGGGTCACGACGATTTCTTGGTTGATACAACGCGTCAAGAAGTTCTGGTTGGCATTTCTCGTCTTGTTGCGTCCAAATGAAGCCACATGGCGTTCTGGATCTTTAAGAACTTCCTTGACCAAGAAATAAAGAGCATTTTTCTCAGGCATGGCATCCGCATCATAGACACAGATATAATCCCCTGTCGCCATCTTCAAGGCATCGTTCAAGACTCCAGCTTTCCCACCTGTACCAGTACGATCAATAATGGTTACGTCTCGGCCAGCGTATTCCGGAAGGGCTTTGACGGCCAAACACTCCTCATAGGTACGATCCGAGCAGTTATCTGCAAATAGAAGCAACTCCACACGATCATGAGGGTAATTCATATCCAAAATCGCCTTAGCAGTTTGAGCAATCACCACATCTTCATTGTAGGCAGGTACCACGATAGTTACTTTAGGATAATAGAGAAGCGGGCTTGTATCCACACGGAAATCACTGTGTTTCAACCAGAATTGAACCGCTGAAATCAAGATCACCAAGCCCCAGGCTAGAGACAACCAGATAGAAATCAAGGTGAAAATCATTAAAATTTGACTAATCATGGTCCACCGCCTTAAAGTTTTTGTTTACCCGATGGTAGATGACCAAGTAGGCAATGAATAATGCACCGAAGCACACCGCAAAGAATAGACTAATCCCTAAGGCTAGCCCAAAAAATAGGTTTGTAAGAGTCATCGGTTCCTCCTAATATTCCACAATAATATCCGTTTCAAGTTGACGTTTCAAGTTACTAATAGCTTCCTGGTAGCTATGGAATTTCGTCCGATTGGTCGAATCCACCACCAAGTATCCTTTTTGGAATTGAATAGCTTGATTACCGTCTTCTCCCTTAAAGACCAGAGATTCTAATTGATTTTTTAAATACAACTGATAATATTCTTGCAAATTTCGTTGCTGACTATTCGTAAGTACTAGGAAATTGCCGTCTGAAACATAATAAAGTCTCTCATCTTGTATCAAATGGTGGCCAATCAGATAATGAATTTGGTTCAGCGTCCGATTGTACTCACGAGGATGAATTTGATAGAAAAGTTCCTCATGAGACCAATGAATCAAGAGAGCTTGTAATTTCTGTTCCTTTTGAATACCTGAGTGTTCCAGCAAACCACGGTAGGCAACTTCAGCGTCCTCTTCTTGGTTTTGAACCTTGGCAACTTCTTTAAATAAATAGTAGCGAATTTTTGATAGTATTCCAATCAGAATAGGGAAAGAGAAAAGCAATAACAGTGCTTGGTTTGCAGGGATATACACAACTCCTGCCACCAGAAAGACAATTCCTAAACCGACTGAAATTAAAATCGTCCAAGTCAGAAGCAAATTGGATAAGACAAGAGAGGCAAACAAGGCTAACACGAGAAAAAGAACTTCCTCTATAATAATCTCGCGTACAAAGAATAGACAGTATAACAGGACAGCCAATTCAAAGCCGACCAAAATAAGCATCCAGTCCCCTAAATGATTCCTTCTTTTCATTCCTAAATCTCTCCCTCCATAAATTCAGATACCGAGTCAACGAGGCCATAATAGTGCTGAATGGCTTGAACAATCCGCTCAGATGCTTTCCCATCTCCATATGGATTTCGGGCCGAAGCCATCTTTTGATACAGATCTGGGTCCGTCAACAGAGCCGTCATTTCTTCCTTGACCCGCTCAGGATCGGTTCCGACCAATTTTAAGGTTCCAGCTTTGACACCTTCTGGACGTTCGGTCGTATCCCGAAGGACTAAGACAGGCTTGCCTAAAGAAGGGGCCTCCTCCTGAACTCCTCCCGAATCAGACATAATAAAGTAACTTCTCGAAGCGAGGTTATGAAAGTCAAAGACGTCCAAAGGCGCAATCAAATGAATGCGGTTGTGCTCTCCTAAAATGTCTTTAGCCGCCTCTTGAACAGCTGGACTGAGGTGGACTGGATACACAACTTCCAATTCCGGATGGGCATCCACCATTTCTCTCAAGGCACCAAACACAGCTCGCATCGGCTGGCCTTGGTTTTCCCGACGGTGCATGGTCACTAAGACCAGCTTCTTCTGCGGATCCAGCTGATCAAGGACCTGGTGGTGATAATCCTCTTGTACCGTTAATCGCAGGGCATCAATCGCCGTATTCCCAGTAATGAAAATGGACGACTCCGGATGATGTTCCATGACAAGATTGGCCTTGCTTTCACTGGTTGGGGCAAAATAGAGATCCGCCAAGTTATCTGTCATTTGACGGTTCATTTCCTCAGGGAAAGGCGAATACTTATCGAAGGTTCTGAGACCCGCCTCTACGTGACCGATACGGACTTGGTTATAGAAGGCAACAAGAGACTAGCCGCAAAAGTCGTCGTTGTGTCCCCATGGACCAAAATCATATCCGGTTGCACTTCTTTCACGACTGGATCAAATTTTTCAAGGATTCTAGCCGTGATATCTAAAAGAGATTGGTTTTTCCCCATGATGTCTAGATCGTAATCCGGTTGAATACGGAAGGTTTCTAGCACTTGATCCAGCATTTGACGATGCTGTGCAGTTACCACTGTGATCGTTTCAATGGTCTCACTTTGCTCTTGGAGCTCTAAAACCAGGGGAGCCATTTTAATAGCTTCTGGGCGCGTTCCAAAAACAACCATCACTTTAATCTTTTTCATCATCTCACCTTTTTACCTTGTGATTTTATTAACAAAATCAACAACATATTTCCCATCCATTCTACCGCCAATAGCTTCAAAAGTCAAACTATCTCAATACTTTCGTAATACATTTAATGGAATTTTAATAATCTGTAATTTATGTGTAATATTTGTGTATCTTACATCCTTAAAACCCTTGAAATGACTGGTTTTTATACCATATTTATTTTAACATCCAAATGTTTCTAAAGCTTGTTTTAAAATCGTATAATATGCATCTTATCAAATATATATTTATCTTTATGCATATTTTTAATCTGATATTATAGGAGAAAACAGTGTCTTTCTATTCATTTTTAGGCATAAAAAGAAGCCTTACTGAAGATCAGTAAAGCTTCTTTTAGGATTAATTTTCTTCCACTACAGTTGCTTCAACCATTTCAGTTGCTTCTTCTGTAACAGGAACTTCTTCGATAATTTCGACTTCATTGACTGCTTGTGGTTCCAAGTTACGGTAACGAGCCATACCTGTACCAGCAGGAATAATCTTACCAATGATAACATTTTCCTTAAGTCCAAGGAGATGGTCTTTCTTACCACGAATCGCTGCGTCAGTGAGGACACGAGTTGTTTCCTGGAAGGAAGCCGCTGACAAGAAACTATTGGTTTCAAGAGAGGCTTTGGTGATTCCCATAAGGACAGGACGAGCCGTCGCAGGAACCCCACCAGAAATAACCACATCACGGTTGGCATCTGTAAAGTCTGTGATATCCATAAGAGTACCCATGAGAAGGTCTGTATCTCCCGGATCCATAACACGAACCTTACGGATCATTTGACGCACCATTACCTCGATGTGTTTGTCGCCGATTTCTACCCCTTGGCTACGGTATACTTTTTGTACTTCCGCAAGGAGGTAAGTTTCAACAGACAAGACATCACGAACAGCAAGGAGACGTTTTGGTTGGATAGACCCTTCTGTAAGAGCCGCACCACGAGAGACTTGATCTCCCACTTCGACTTTCATGCGGGCTGTGTAAGGGACAACGTATTCTCCCTCTCCAGTCGCACCACGTACAAAGACTTTCTTGGTCCGTGTCGAAGCATCTTCTTCAATGGCTGTGACTTCCCCCTTGACTTCAGTGATGACCGCTTCCCCTTTCGGATTGCGAGCTTCAAAGATTTCTTGGACACGAGGAAGACCTTGCGTGATATCGGTATTTGAGGCAACCCCACCCGTGTGGAAGGTACGCATGGTCAACTGTGTACCAGGTTCCCCGATAGATTGGGCAGCGATGGTTCCGACTGCTTCACCAACTTCAACCGCATCACCAGTCGCCAAGTTGATACCATAACAGTGACGGCAGACACCATGACGAGTGTTACATGTGAAGACAGAACGGATGGTCACTGCTTCAACACCTGCATTGACGATGTCGCGAGCGATATCTTCTGTAATCAAGGTATCTGGACCAACGATGACTTCTCCTGTTTCAGGATGTTTAACAGTTTTCTTGGTATAACGACCTGTCAAACGTTCTTCCAATGGTTCAATCATTTCTTTACCATCTGTAATAGAGGTAATCAGAAGTCCACGGTCAGTTCCACAGTCATCTTCACGAATGATCACGTCTTGGGCAACGTCAACCAAACGACGAGTCAAGTAACCTGAGTCGGCTGTCTTAAGGGCCGTATCGGTCATCCCTTTACGCGCACCGTGAGTAGAGAAGAACATTTCCAAAACGCTCAAACCTTCACGGAAGTTTGAAAGGATCGGCAATTCCATGATCCGTCCGTTTGGAGCGGCCATCAAACCACGCATACCGGCAAGCTGTGAGAAGTTTGAGATGTTACCACGGGCTCCAGAGTCCATCATCATAACGATTGGGTTCTTCGGATCTTGGTTATCAATCAGACGTTTTTCCAATTTCTCACGGGCTGCACGCCATTCAGCTGTAACCGCATTGTAGCGCTCATCATCTGTAATCATCCCTTTACGGAACTGTTTGGTGATTTGTTCTACACGTTTGTGAGATTCTTCAATGATTTCAGCCTTGTCTTCAACAACTGGAATATCGGCAATCCCCACTGTCAAACCAGCAAGGGTTGAGTGGTGGTAACCTAAGTCTTTCAAACGGTCCAAGAAAGCAGATGTTTCTGTTGTACGGAAGCGCTTGAAGATTTCCGCGATGATATTTCCAAGGTTTTTCTTCTTGAATGGAACGTTTAATTCCAATTTCTCAATCGCTGCTTTGACATCTTGACCAGGTTCCAAGAAGTACTTAGCTGGAACGCCTTCTGTCAAGTTGGCATTATTTGGCTCTTGGAGATATGGAAGTTCTGCAGGCATGATATCGTTAAAGAGGATCTTACCAACAGTTGTCAAGAGAATCTTGTGTTGTTGCGCTTCTGTCCATGGCTTGTTCAAGCTATCGGTCGCAATTCCGACGCGAGTATGCAAGTGAACATAGCCATTGCGAAGGGCCATAACCGCTTCATCACGGTCTTTGAAGACCATGCCTTCACCTTCACGACCAGCTTCTTCCATAGTGAGGTAGTAGTTCCCCAAAACCATATCCTGTGATGGAGTAACAACCGGTTTACCATCTTTAGGGTTCAAGATATGCTCAGCAGCCAGCATCAAGATACGAGCTTCTGCTTGGGCTTCTTCTGAAAGCGGTACGTGAATGGCCATTTGGTCACCGTCAAAGTCGGCATTGTAGGCTTCACAGACAAGTGGGTGCAAGCGAAGGGCTTTCCCGTCAATCAAGACAGGTTCAAAGGCTTGGATACCCAAACGGTGAAGGGTAGGTGCGCGGTTCAAAAGTACTGGGTGTTCTTTGATAACTTCTTCGAGGATATCCCAGATACGTTCATCTCCACGTTCCACCAAGCGTTTAGCGGCTTTCACGTTTTGCACGATATCACGCGCTACGATTTCACGCATCACGAATGGTTTAAAGAGCTCGATGGCCATTTCACGTGGCACACCACATTGGTACATCTTAAGAGTCGGACCAACGGCGATAACGGAACGTCCTGAGAAGTCAACACGTTTACCGAGCAAGTTTTGACGGAAGCGTCCTTGTTTCCCTTTAAGCATGTGGCTCAATGATTTAAGCGGACGGCTACCTGGTCCTGTGATCGGACGACCACGACGACCGTTGTCGATCAAAGCATCAACGGCTTCTTGGAGCATCCGTTTTTCGTTTTGCACGATGATACCAGGGGCATTCAACTCAAGCAAACGTGCCAAACGGTTGTTCCGGTTGATCACACGACGGTAAAGGTCATTCAAGTCAGAGGCAGCAAAACGGCCACCATCCAATTGGACCATCGGACGAAGATCTGGTGGAATCACGGGAAGGATGTTGAGAACCATCCATTCTGGCTTGTTGCCAGATTTGTAGAAGGCATCCAAGACATCCAAACGGCGAACAGCCTTCACACGTTTTTGACCAGTTGCAGTCTTCAATTCTTCTTTCAAGACAGCAATTTCAGCTTCCAAATCCACTTGTTTCAAGAGGTCTTGGATCGCTTCTGCCCCCATCTTAGCGACAAAGGAACCTGGTCCGTATTCACGCAAGCGTTCACGGTATTCACGTTCTGTCATGATAGACTTGTGCTCAAGCGGTGTATCTTTTGGATCGATCACCACATAAGCTGCGAAGTAGATGACTTCTTCAAGGGCACGAGGACTCATGTCCAAGGTCAACCCCATACGAGAAGGGATGCCTTTAAAGTACCAGATGTGTGACACAGGTGCTTTCAATTCAATGTGTCCCATGCGTTCACGACGAACCTTGGCACGTGTTACTTCCACACCACAGCGGTCACAAACGATCCCTTTGTAACGGATCCGTTTGTATTTTCCACACGCACATTCCCAATCTTTTGTCGGTCCAAAGATGACTTCATCAAAGAGACCTTCACGTTCTGGTTTCAATGTACGGTAGTTGATTGTTTCAGGTTTCTTGACCTCTCCATAAGACCATGAACGGACCTTGCTTGGAGAAGCTAGGGTGATTTGCATACTTTTAAAACGATTTACATCAACCACTATTTCTTACCTTTCTTTATGTTCATTATCGATTGTATGTTCTTCTGCTTTTTGGCGAAGGAGAGAAGGAACTTCCTTCACACCTTCAAGCCGAAAGCTTGGGATAGAGAACCTTCTCAGGTTTTCCATCCTCTTGAACTACATGTTAAATTATTCTTCTTTCCCTTCAGCTTCAAAAGCCGCGCGAGCTTCCTTGGCTGCTTTTTCACGTGCTTTTTCTAGATCATCTACGTGGATGACATCGTCGTCTTCCCCTTCATCAAGATCGCGAAGTTCAACTTCTTTGTCATCTTCATCTAGGACACGCATATCCAATCCAAGTGATTGCAATTCTTTCACGAGTACTCGGAAGGACTCTGGTACACCTGGTTTTGGAATTGGTTTTCCTTTGGTAATCGCTTCATAAGCTTTCAAACGTCCGTTGACATCGTCTGACTTGTAGGTCAAGATTTCTTGAAGGACATTAGACGCACCATAAGCCTCAAGGGCCCAAACTTCCATTTCCCCGAAACGTTGTCCACCAAACTGAGCTTTACCTCCGAGTGGTTGTTGGGTAACCATTGAGTATGGTCCGACAGAACGAGCGTGGAGTTTATCATCAACCATGTGGTGAAGCTTGATCATGTACATGACACCGACAGAAACACGGTTGTCAAATGGCTCACCTGTACGACCATCGTAAAGAATGGTCTTGGCATCGCTATCCATACCAGCTTCACGAACGGTATCCCAGAGGTCTTCTGAGCTTGCTCCGTCAAAGACTGGTGTTGCGATGTGGATACCCAAGTTACGAGCCGCCATACCAAGGTGAAGTTCCATAACCTGACCGATATTCATACGTGATGGCACCCCAAGTGGGTTCAACATGATATCAACTGGTGTACCATCTGGAAGGTAAGGCATGTCTTCAACAGGAACAATACGGGATACAACCCCTTTGTTTCCGTGACGACCGGCCATCTTATCTCCGACGCGGATCTTGCGTTTTTGTGCGATGTAAACACGAACCAACATGTTGACACCAGATTGCAATTCATCTCCGTTTGCACGCGTAAAGATCTTGACATCACGAACGACACCATCTCCACCGTGAGGTACACGAAGAGAAGTATCACGCACTTCACGAGATTTATCTCCAAAAATCGCGTGGAGGAGACGTTCTTCAGCAGAAAGATCTTTTTCACCCTTCGGTGTCACCTTCCCAACTAAGATATCGCCTTCTTTTACTTCCGCACCGATACGGATAATACCCATTTCGTCAAGGTTTCTGAGAGCATCTTCCCCAACGTTTGGAATTTCACGAGTGATTTCTTCAGGGCCTAACTTAGTGTCGCGCGTTTCTGATTCGAATTCTTCCAAGTGAACAGATGTGTAGACATCTTCTTTCACCAAGCGTTCGCTCATGATAACGGCATCCTCGAAGTTGTAACCTTCCCATGTCATGTAGGCAACGATTGGGTTTTGACCAAGGGCCATTTCCCCTTTTTCCATCGATGGACCGTCTGCGATAAAGTCGCCTTTTTCAACGACATCGCCAACTTTTACAAGGGTACGTTGGTTGTAAGCCGTACCTGAGTTTGAACGACGGAATTTTTGGATATGGTAAACATCAAGAGATCCATCTTCCCGACGAACTTCTACCTTGTCAGCATCGGCATAAGTAACCTTCCCATCATGTTGCGCAATGACTGCAGCTCCTGAGTCATGGGCTGCTTGGTATTCCATACCAGTACCCACGTAAGGCGCTTTTGGATCGATCAATGGCACAGCCTGACGTTGCATGTTGGCACCCATGAGGGCACGGTTGGAGTCATCGTTTTCCAAGAAAGGAATACATGCTGTCGCAACGGCAACTACCTGTTTTGGAGATACGTCCATGTAGTCGACTTGATCAGATGGGAACTCTTGGTTGTTACCACGGTGACGTCCCATAACGATTGGCTCAGCAAAACCACCTTTTTCGTTCAACTTAGAGTTGGACTGGGCTACGATGTACTCATCTTCTTCATCAGCTGTCAACCAAACGATTTCGTTGGTGACCACACCTTTTTCACGGTCTACTTTACGGTATGGCGTTTGGATGAAACCATACTTGTTCAAGTGTCCATAGGATGACAAGTTGTTGATCAAACCGATGTTTGGTCCTTCAGGTGTTTCGATCGGACACATACGACCATAGTGAGTGTAGTGCACGTCACGGACTTCATATCCAGCGCGGTCACGTGTCAAACCACCAGGCCCTAAGGCAGACAAACGACGTTTGTGGGACAACTCAGAAAGTGGGTTGTGTTGGTCCATGAACTGGGACAATTGAGAAGATCCAAAGAATTCTTTGATTGCTGCAGTTACTGGACGGATGTTAATGATTTGTTGAGGTGTTAATACTTCGTTATCTTGAACAGACATGCGTTCACGAACGTTACGTTCCATCCGTGAAAGTCCAAGACGCACTTGGTTGGCAAGCAATTCACCAACGGCACGGATACGACGGTTTCCAAGGTGGTCGATATCATCCACTCGGCCAAGACCTTCAGCCAAGTTAAGGAAGTAGCTCATTTCAGCAAGGATATCGGCTGGGGTGATGGTACGAACCTTATCATCTGGATTCGCATTGCCGATGATGGTAACAACGCGGTCTGGATCCGTTGGTGCCACAACCTTGAATTTTTGAAGAACGACTGGTTCTGTCAATACTGCTGAATCATTTGGAGTGTAGACAATCTTGTTCAAATCACCGTCCAAATGTTCTGAGATGCTGTCGATGACATCGCGTGTCATCACGGTACCAGCTTCTACAAGGATTTCTCCTGTTTCAGCATCTACCAATGGTTCTGCGATCGTTTGGTTCAACAAACGGTTCTTGATATTGAGTTTCTTGTTGATCTTGTAGCGACCAACTGGGGCCAAGTCATAACGACGTGGATCAAAGAAACGGGCTACCAACAAGCTACGTGAGCTTTCCGCTGTTTTTGGCTCACCTGGACGAAGACGCTCATAAATTTCTTTGAGGGCTTCATCTGTACGAGAATCCATTGGGTTTTTGTGGATATCTTTTTCAACAGTGTTGCGAACCAATTCGCTATCCCCAAAGATATCAAAAATCTCGTCATCCCCAGAGAAACCAAGGGCACGAACCAATGTCGTAAATGGAATCTTACGCGTACGGTCGATACGAGTATAAGCAATATCTTTTGAGTCTGTTTCAAGCTCTAGCCAAGCTCCACGGTTCGGAATAACCGTTGATCCATAGCCAACCTTACCGTTCTTGTCCACCTTATCATTGAAGTAGACACCTGGTGAACGTACGAGCTGAGATACGATGATCCGCTCTCCACCATTGATGATAAAGGTTCCCATCTCGGTCATGATTGGGAAATCACCAAAGAAGACTTCTTGAGTTTTGATTTCGCCTGTTTCCTTGTTGACCAAGCGGAAGGTTACAAAGATTGGGGCAGAATAGCTCGCATCATGGATACGTGCTTCTTCCAAGGTATACTTTGGTTCTCTGATTTCATAGCCGACGAATTCCAACTCCATTGTGTCTGTGAAGTTCGAAATTGGCAATACATCTTCGAAAACTTCTTTCAAACCATGATCCAGAAAATCTTTAAATGAATCCGTTTGGATTTCAATCAAATTTGGTAAATCAAGAACTTCTTTGATTCTTGAAAAACTACGACGGGTCCGATGTTTCCCGTATTGAACGTCATGTCCTGCCAAAGTTTTAACTCCTTTTCTATACTAGGATACCAGCTAGGGGAAGCCCCTCTCTGAAGATCCGGTTTCTAGATCGCTTCTGACCACATCAGAATAGTTCTGATCCAATCGAAACGACGTTATGAAGGGGGTGTGATCTACATCACGTGAGAAGAAAACTCCTCCGTATCATTCATCCTTTTTGGAATTTTTAGAAAGATTAAGTTTGTGTGACAAACTCGGTTTTTTCTAAAAATAGGCACAAAAAGAGCAGCTAAATCGACTTTTATAAAGTTTGATTTAACTGCTGTAAGCTTCTATTTGGACAATATTTCAAATAAAGCGCACGACAAATTACTTGTCCTTATTATATCGTATTTTCACAAAAAACACAAGTTTTTCTCTAGACATGAAAACGATTTTATGGTATTGTCCCTGATAATTTTTACCGGTTTTGTCCACTCGATGATGAACTACTTGGCGTGCTCGAATTGTTTGTTCGGTTGGTATTGCGATTTCCATTGGAAGGATTAGCTGAACCACCTAAGATTCCAGCCCAAGCGCTAGCATAATCACTGTCTGATCCACCAATCGCAAAGCGGTAGGTCGTTTGTGGAGCACCATTTTTAGCCCAATAGCTGGTAACCGTCGCACCCGACACGTCGATATCACGACCATTGACATTGACACGACCAGGTCGTTGTCCTGTCGATTTGAGAACAGTCGATGAAATGACACTGCTATCTAGGGTGAAGCGATCTTGAACGCCCCAAGCATTTGGATCTGCTTGATAGATAGCATTGGCTAAATAGGCCATGTAACTTGCGTTGTTGTTGTAACCTGTCAACGGAGCCATAGAAGCATTGTTATCGTGTCCAATCCAGCCACCTAAGGTGAGATTTGGAGTAGACAGCATGAGCCACATATCTCCATTCTCATTGGTAGTTCCGGTTTTCCCGATCCAATCGGCATTAGCAAGGGTTGGGTTGACCTGACTGATTCGGCTCTTGAAGGTCGTTGTCGCACCAGAGCTAATGACACCTCTTAACAGGTCCTGCATGATAGTCGCAGTTGCTGCTGAATAGACTCGAGTTGGTTTGCTTTCGTGCTGGTAGACAACTTTTCCGTTTTGATCCATGATTTTTTCAATCATGTAGCGTTTTTGGTAATTCCCATTATTGGCAATGGTTTGATAACCGTTTGTATGTTGGGCGACGCTTACTTCGATCCCGCCTCCCATTGGCAAACTTTCAATGCCGTACTCAGCGATATCATAGCCCATTTTTTCCATATAGCCAGGGACATCGACACCCTTTTCACGGAGAGTACGATAGGTCCAATAAGCCGGGATATTCCATGAGGTATTGAGGGCCTCTCGGAGGTCCATCATACCAGTTCCTCGGTTATCCACGTGCATAATTGGCTCTCCACTAGAAAAGTTAGTTGGGTAATTGGAAACGATACTATTGCTTCCCATCAAGCCTTGGTCAATGGCAATTCCATAAGCCAGCAAGGGTTTAATGGTAGATCCTGGAGAACGCTCTGTATCAAAAGCGTGGTTATTCTGATTCCCGTCAAAATTCCGTCCCCCAACAAAGCCAAGAATCGCTCCTGTTCGGTTGTCCATGAGGACATTCCCGACTTCTACCGTACCCGTCCCATCGTCCAAGATACCGCCATAATTGGCAACTGCTTCTTGCATGGCATTGTAGATAGCTTTGTTGATAGTGGTCTGGACCGTATAGCCACCCTCTCTCAATTCCTTCTTCGCCAACTCTTGATAAGATTTAACAGTCGAATTGTTTTTTAGGTCTTGGCTAGAGACGTTGTCTCTCTTGATTAGATACTCATACATGGCATCTTCCGCTTCACTAACGGCTTGGAAATACAAGTAGTCGTGCGGCGTCTTCTCGATGCCATTTGACGGAAGGAAATCCTTGCTCAAATCATATTGACTATACTGGTCGTACTCTTCCTTGCTGATAGCCCCTGTCCGATACATGTTGTACAAGACATCCTTGGCACGATCCAAGCCTAAAGCTTGATTTTCTGGGGTCTTGAGGCTGCCATCAGAAGCGTAAGGTGAGTAGACAATTGGACTCTGTGGCAAACCAGCAATGAAGGCTGCCTGTGGAACAGTCAAGTCTTTGGCAGAAACACCAAAAATCCCTTGAGCTGCAGCTTCCACTCCTGCGATATTTTGTCCCCGGTTGTTTCGACCAAATGGAGAGACATTGAGGTAGGTCGTTAAAATTTCGTCCTTATCCATTACCCGTTCCAGAGCAAGGGCATCGATAATCTCAGCGGCCTTCCGTGAGAAGGTCGGTGCATCTCCCACAACTTGTTGTTTGATCAACTGTTGGGTCAGAGTCGAACCACCACTAGAGGACCCTACTCCAGCAACTGAACCCAAGGTAGCCCGGATTACCGCTTTCGGAACAACCCCGTTATGGCTATTAAAATTTTCGTCCTCAGTTGCAATAACAGCCTTTTTGACATTGTCCGAAATCGCATCCTTTTGGACAGGAATCCGAATCAAGTCACTGTCAATATCAGAAATGATGCTTCCATCTGAGTAGGAAATCTTTGAAACACTCGAAATATTTCGCACTTGTTGAACCAATTGGGTCGGATCCGGTGTCTCTGTCTCATTAAAGAGGCTGGCTGCATAACCAATCGCAATCCCTGCACCAAACAAGAGACCACCTAAAGCAAACACCAATAGCACATCCCAAAGGAGTTTCATGGTCCGGAGAATCGTTGCCACGAAATCTCCTAGTGACCAGCCCTCCTTGTCTTCTTTCTCATCGACTTCAACAGTCATCTTGGCAAAGAAGTCTTTTATTTTCTTCCCGCACTTTGTAAAAAATTCTCTCATTTGACTCACTCTATTTCTCCTTGTCCTTCCTATTATACCAAATGGACCTCTTTCTTTTCAATTCCTAAAGTTGCGAACACTGCTTCCGATTGGATTTTTTTCGTCCATTCATTGCTATTTCAAGTCATTATGGTAAAATAGAGAGAAACCATACAGATACTGGGCTGTTTTCATCGATCCGGCCAGTAGCTTAGAAAAGGAGAGAACGATGCACATTTTTGATGAGCTAAAAGAACGTGGTTTGATTTTCCAAACGACTGACGAAGATGCTTTGCGTAAAGCCCTAGAAGAAGGACAAGTATCGTATTATACTGGCTACGATCCAACTGCTGATAGTTTGCACCTTGGGCACCTTGTTGCAATCTTGACCAGTCGTCGCTTACAATTGGCAGGCCACAAACCTTATGCGCTTGTCGGTGGTGCGACCGGACTCATTGGAGACCCTTCTTTCAAAGATGCCGAGCGCAGTTTACAAACTAAGGAGACTGTAGACGGTTGGGTCACTTCTATCCAAGGGCAATTGTCTCGTTTCTTAGATTTTGAAAATGGGGAAAATAAGGCTGTCATGGTCAATAACTACGACTGGTTTGGCAGCATCAGCTTCATTGACTTCCTTCGCGACATCGGAAAATACTTTACTGTCAACTACATGATGAGCAAGGAATCTGTGAAAAAGCGGATTGAAACAGGGATTTCTTACACTGAATTTGCCTACCAAATCATGCAAGGCTATGACTTCTTTGTTCTGAACCAAGAACACAATGTCACTTTGCAAATCGGTGGTTCTGACCAGTGGGGAAATATGACAGCTGGTACAGAGTTGCTTCGTCGGAAGGCGGATAAGACCGGTCACGTCATCACTGTTCCCCTCATTACAGATGCGACTGGTAAGAAATTTGGTAAATCTGAAGGGAATGCGGTTTGGCTCAACCCTGAAAAGACTTCTCCATACGAAATGTACCAATTCTGGATGAATGTCATGGACGCTGACGCTGTTCGCTTCTTGAAAATCTTTACCTTCTTGTCTCTTGATGAGATTGAAGAGATCCGCAAACAGTTTGAAGCTGCGCCACACGAACGCTTGGCTCAAAAAGTCTTGGCGCGTGAAGTGGTTACCCTTGTCCACGGTGAAGAAGCTTACAAAGAAGCCCTCAACATCACGGAGCAACTCTTTGCAGGAAACATCAAAAACCTTTCTGTCAAAGAACTCAAACAAGGACTTCGTGGTGTGCCAAACTACCAAGTACAAGCTGACGAAAACCACAACATCGTAGAATTGCTCGTATCTTCTGGCGTGGTGAATTCCAAACGCCAAGCTCGTGAAGATGTTCAAAATGGGGCTATCTACGTCAACGGCGACCGCATCCAAGACCTTGACTATGTCTTGGGCGATAGCGATAAATTAGAGAATGAATTGACCGTTATCCGTCGCGGTAAGAAAAAATACTTTGTTTTGACTTATTAAAAAGAAGACCTCTGAAGCTATAACTTTCAGAGGTTTTTTGGTACACTAGATGTATCATGACGATCAAACCAAAATTACAACGATTTCAGACTGCAACAGCTTTTGCCTGTCCCATCTGTCAAGAAGCCCTCGACCTGATCCAACAAAGCTTGGTCTGTACCAACCGCCACTCCTTTGACTTGGCTAAGTTTGGCTATGTGAACTTAGCCCTACAAGTGAAGGCTTCTAAGGACTATGATAAGGAAAATTTTCAAAACCGGCAACTCGTCCTAGAGAACGGTCTCTACGACCACATCCTCACTAGCCTGTCAAAATGTTTGTCTCCACTGGACCATCCAGCCAACATTCTAGATATTGGTTGCGGGGAAGGTTACTATTCTCGTAGCTTACAAGAGCGCTATCCAGACCATTCCTTTTACGCCTTTGATTTATCTAAGGAATCAATCCAACTGGCTGCCAAAAGCGACCAGGAATGGAAGGTCAAGTGGTTTGTCGGAGATCTAGCCCGTCTCCCTCTTTTAGACCAGAGCATGAACCTTCTCCTAGATATCTTTTCGCCAGCAAATTATCAAGAGTTTAAACGGGTCCTGGCACCAGACGGTCGCCTTATCAAGGTCATCCCAACTGCCGCCCATCTGCAAGAGATCCGTCAGAAGGTGAAGGAGCACCTGGATCAGGCCGATTATTCCAATGAGCAGATTATTCAACATTTCTCTGATCATTTTACGATTGAAAACACCATCCATTGCCAGGAAACCTTCGAACTCACACCAGCATTGCGAGAGGCTCTTCTGAGCATGACGCCTCTCCTCTTTCACGTCGATCCAGCTCAGATTGACTGGACCGATCTGACTCAGGTCACCATTTCTGCTACGATTTTAATCGGAAGAAGCATTTAAAAATACCCTCCATTGATTAAAAATGGAGGGTATTTTTCGTGTTTTCAGATTAGTCACTTTCCTCTACGCCGATTTGTTGACGGTAGGCTTTGGGAGACTTGCCACACAACTTGCGGAATACTTTATAAAAGTAACCGACATTACTGTAGCCGACCTCATAGCAAATATCTTCGATACTTTCCGTTGTGGACAACAGCAACTGTTGAGCTGCTTTGATCCGTTGTTTATTCAGGAGTTCCGCAAAGGTGGAATTGGTCTCACGCTTGATCAATTGCCCCAAATAAACAGGATTGATATAAAGGTCTTTGCTGATATCCTTGAGTGACAATTCCTTCCGATAGTCGCGCCCAATTACTTCTAAGACGGTCGCCACATTATTGTTCATCCGATATTGAGAGAAGAAGGTCTCTAATTGATTCCGAACGCAGGTAACAAGATCCTCGAAAGTCGTTGTCTCATGAACAGCTTTCACAACTTCTGTCAGGTTATCTCCCTGCAGGTGTTCAAACAAATGAAAGACATCCATAATGAACTGAATAAAGAGTTGCTTGGCTATCGCCACTTTTGGGGTATGGCTTCTCACGGTTTCTTCCAACCAGTTCAACTCCTCTAAAATCTGTTGGATATTTCCCTGGATGATGACACGGTAGATAGGTTCGTAGTAATTAAAGACACCATCTTCTTCCTCCAAAGGGAGATCCCCATAAAACAGACTTCGTTCAACAAGCTCTTTAAATTGTTGAAAATGTTCTTTGTAAGGTGCTTGGAAACGGCGCTGTAGGAAAGCTCCCTCATCCTCATCTGAAAGATAAAGTTGGAGATTCTTCCCTAAGACCTGATAAGACGAACTGGCAAATCCTTTCCTTTCCTTATCCACTCCAATCCAGAGTTGTTTTCTCCCTCGAATGGCTTGCTCAAACTCTTCTTCTGACCAATCTTCATGAAGGAGCCGATTGGCCGTCGCTTGATCTGGTTTTTTTAGAGTTTGAGATAACTTTTCTAGGATATTCCCCAGCTCCACCTTATTGACAGGCTTTAACAGGTAGTCGGCTACCTGGAGGTTTAAGGCTTTTTTTACATAAGCAAAATCTTGGTAGCCCGACATAATTATATAGGCTGCATGGGGAAGAATGGACTGCATTTGATCAATCATTTCCAGACCAGTTTTCCCTGGCATATTGACATCCGTAATCACGATATCCACTGGATAATCCGCAACATAGGCCAAGGCCTGATCTGCATCCTCTGCTGTGTAAACAACTTCCATGTCCCATTTTTCAAAGGGAATCAGTTTTTTCAGCCCCTCCGTAATCATATATTCGTCGTCAACCAATAAGACTTTATACACGATTTTTTCCTCTTAAGCATCCTCGATGGTAATCGTATAGAGGACACCTTTTCCTTTTTCTGATGTAATTTGAATGTGGTAACGATCCCCAAAATAGAGAAGGAAACGCTCGTGGACATTGACAATCCCAATGGATTGCCGTCCCTTACTCTCTTCTACTTCTTCTCGAGGATCCCTATGACTCAATATTTGTTGGATCCGTTGCAACTGGCTCGGTTCCATTCCTCTCCCATTGTCCTGGACTCGAATTTCCACCGCTTCTCCAACACGACGGACTTTGATACTAATGACATTGTCCTTGCGCTTGTGATCAACTCCATGAACAAAGTAATTTTCCACTAGAGGCTGAAGAGTAAACTTGGGAATAATCATCTCTTCTAGACCGGGTTCAATTTTAAAGCCATAGGCAATCGATTTTGGATAACGTACCATACAGAGATAGCTGTATTTTCTACAAAATTCTAACTCATTTTCGATGGTCGTCTCCTTCTCCTCTGAAATATTGTTTCGAAGGAGACTACTAAATTCGTAAATAATATCGGCTAATTCTTCTTGATCCTGCATGACTGCATACATGCGAATAAACTCCATGGTATTATACATGAAATGCGGATTAATCTGCGCTTGCAAGGCCTTCATGTTGGCATCTTTTTGACTCAGTTGTAGCTGATAAATATCCCGGATCGACTTGTCCATATTGTCCAACATGGTATTGGTCATTTCCGCAACTAAGAGGAGCTCCTGCTCTTTGGTATCCACATTGATCCGTCGCTCAGAATCCCCCTGGCTGATGGCTTCCATGGTATCTACCAAATCCAACACTTGCTTTTGGTAATTGCGGAAAATACGTTGCAGCAAGAGATACAAGATCAAGACCAGGATTAGGGCGACCGAAATCATCCAGGTAAAACTAAATAAGGCCGTTCGAACCGTGTAAGAAGTCGGAATTCCAACCCAGATTTGATAGCCGTAAGCCGTATCTCGCACAATCCACTGGCTATGATCTTTAGGGTTGATATCCCCTCTGTGGTAAAAAACCTTGCCCAAGGGATTATAGATTTGGACAGCAACTGGAATAGTGTCTTGAATATTGTCGACGACAGAATCCAATAGCGCTGGATTAATTTTAATGTAAGCCAGTCCAATATCCTGGCCAGTCGTCACATCTGTCAAGGAGACTGGGATGGCTTGCGAGCTAGCCTTATACCGATCCGCTGGAACTTGTTGCCCTCCTTTTTTATTTTTACTGGAGACAAAGACCGTTGTATAATCGTTTAACACCAAATCGATTTGGTCGAGTGCATCGTGTTCCAAGTAAAGAGTCTCAACATTGCGGTGCAGGGAGACTTGAATGTAGTTGGAAAAATAATTGTCCAGTCGCCAACTTTCGTATTCAGAAGGCGACATTGAAAAGTACTTGTAAACTCCTTCAAGCTTAGCAGGATTCTCTACCAGACTCTTCCCCCATTGAGAAGATCTCTTATAAATATCCTCTACCTCAGCAGTCAAGCGCGAGGAAATCAACTGAGCGATTCGATCCGTCTCTGCCCGTTGATTATGCCAATAGACCAAAGATACCGTCACACCTAAAGTCGTGATGATCCCCACCATGATATAGGCATAGAACTTCAAAAGAGTCGCTAACCATATTTTTTTCATAATTAAGAAACCACTTTAGAGCGAATTGTTTCATAGACGGGTTGAAAAATATCATTGACAAAGAAATGCCACAAGCCCAGTAAAACAAAGAAAAACAAAGCCGGAACGAAATGGGTGACAACCCCTAGGAGGAAGGTTCCTAAGAGAAATTTGGTTACTGCACGAATATCAAGAAAAGCACCAATGAAACTCAACTTCAAGCTGTTGAGATAGGACAAGTCAAAATGGACTTGAAGCTTGAGATAGACTGCAAAAGTCAGGGGAGCCACCAATAAGAAAATCAAATTGACCAATAAGATAAAAATCTGAAACAGGGACAAGTGGGGCAATTGAACCATCAGATACATGCCATAAATAAGAATGGCTTCGATTGAAAAAAATGTATAGAAAACCTGGTTGGCTCTACGGAAATTTTCTTTATAGAGCGCCCAAGCCTCAGACCAACCATATTGCTTGTAATCAGATCCATGTTCGGCATATAGACTCATAATCGTTGCACTAGCTGGCCCAAACCCAAACAGGATCCCTCCACAGAAGGTTAAAGCCCAAAAGATCCCTGTTGCCAACATGGCTAAGTAGACCCTTGTAAAAATTAATTCAATCATTCTTCCCATAATTTGTCTCCATGTTCATTTGCTGTAGAGGGGAGCTTACGACTTAGTATAGTTTCCCTAGTACAACTGATGATTATACCCTATATTATAGCACATTTCCCCTGATGGTTTCGATTTCAAAATCATCAACAGAAAAGACTTTGAAGTGCGAAGACCTCAAAGTCTTTTGATAGACTTAAGCAAGTAATGTTAGCTTATTTCTTAGCTGCAAGGTACTCATCGTATTGTTTTTGGATTTCATCCAATACTTTTTGGTAGGCACCTTCTGATTTCAATTTTTCAAGCATCTTAGGAATTTCAACTTCAGGATCTACTGTACCTGTATTGATGGCACTTGTGAATTGGTTCAAAGTGTTAGTAAGGGCAGTGATTTCTGATTTCACGTTTTCAGTATTGAAGATGAATCCAAGTGCTGGAGATTCTTTTGCAGTTTCCAAGTCTTTCTTAGATTGTGCAATTTGCTCATCCGTTACGTTTTCGTTGATGTAAAGAATCCAGTTGTTACCAGTGTTCCATCCAGACATGTGAGTATTTCCGTTGTAGCCATCCAAAACTTTCACACGGTTTTCTTTACCTTCAACTTTTTCCCAGTTCTTGCCTTCTGGACCATAAACAAGACCGTTCAAGAGTTCTGGGTTTGTATTCAAGAGGTTCAATACTTCCATTGCTTTTTCTTTGTTCTTAGAGTTGTTTGAGATGACAAAGTTTGCAACTTGAGTAGTGTTGTTCTTCTTGTAAAGTTGAGTGAATGGTTTAATTTCGATCTTACGGTTTGCTACACGAGTAAGCAAGCTGTTACCGTAGTCAGCAGGTCCTACTGTTTCTTCACGTACCAACCAAGTATCTTGAGAAAGGTCATATCCAGTGTCGCTTGTAGCTACGTCTTTTGGAATGTAGCCAGCTTCATAGTATTTATGAAGAGTCTTCAAGTTTTCAACATAACGTGGAATAGTGTAACGGTCAACGATCTTAGTTGTGTCACCTTGCAAATCGACAACGAATGGAAGTCCATCTACTGCAATGTAATCGAAGTCATCAGAAGGTCCACCGTAGCTCTTGTTCATTGCGAATGGAACAACGTTTGGATCTTTTTCTTTGATCGCTTTCAAGACTGGTTCAAGAGAAGCATAGTCTTTTACATTTGAGATGTCGATACCATATTTTTCAAGAAGTGGTCCGTTGAAGGCAAAGTTTTGTGAAGATGCAACATTGGCTGCAACTGGAACAGCATAGATCTTGCCGTTTACAGTATTCCCTTTGATGTAAGCTGGGTCAAGTGCTTCATAGAGCTCTTTTCCTTCTTTCTTGTACAAGTCTGTCAAGTCAGCGTAAGCACCTTTTTGAGCGTTGATGACATAGTTGTTTGCGAAAGCAATATCGTAACTTTCACCAGATGAGATGATAACGTTCATCTTCTTGTCGTAGTCACCCCAACCAAGGTATTGGATGTCTAATTTAACGCCAGCTTTTTCTTCGATGATCTTGTTGGCATTTTCTAACAAGGTATCCAAGTTATCCGGTTTATCACCGATTTGGTACATTTTGATAACTGTTTTGCCATCTTCACTCTTAGATGATTTTTGGTTATCACCTGTCAAGTTACCACAAGCAGCAAGAGTTGCTCCAAGTGCGAGAACGCTAGCAGAAGCTAAAGCATATTTTTTCCAATTTTTCATAAGAAAAACTCCTTTTTTATTTTTCTTTATTAACATAATGTAGGGTGGGTGAGAAAAGTTCGCTTACTCTTTCACACCACCGATGGTCAATCCTTTTACAAAGTAACGTTGGAAGAATGGATAGAGGATAGCGATTGGAACTGTTGCCACCACCACCATGGCCATCCGTCCAGTTTCCTTAGGAAGGGATTGGACCGCACCAGCGATTTGGCTAGATGCACCGACGGATTTAGAGATGTAATCCATATTATTTTGGATTTGCATCAGCAAGTATTGAAGGGGATAGAGGTTTTCACTCTTGATATAGAGGAGAGCGTTGAACCAGTCATTCCAGAAGGCGAGGGCTGTGAAGAGACTGATGGTCGCAATCCCTGGGAGAGAAAGTGGCAAACAGATCTGGAAGAAGATCCGTGTCTCACTGGCTCCATCTATCCGAGCAGACTCAAGAATGGCTTCTGGGATCGTCCGTTTGAAGAAGGTCCGCATCAAGATAATGTTAAAAGGACTCAATAACATCGGAATGATGAGGGCTCCAACGGTATCTCCTAAATGAAGCAACTGAGTGGTAACGATATATCCTGGTACCATCCCTGCACTAAAGAGCATACTCAAGAGGGCAAAGACAGTAAAGAAGTTTCTGTACTTAAAGGTTCTACGAGAGATCGCGTAGGCATAGGTCGTTGTAATGAAAACATTACATGCTGTCCCTACAATCGTTACAAACAAGGTAATAAAGAGGGCTTGAAGAATCTTATCCTTAAATTGAACAAGGAAAAGATAGCCATCTGTACCGAATTTAGCAGGCCAAAATTGGAAGCCGTGAATTGCCAAACTTTGTTCATCTGTCAAGGAAATCATGACAACGAAGATAAAGGGCAAGATACAGGATAGAGCAACCAAGCCAACGATACTACTAAAGAAGATGTCTGCTTTCTTACTGAAGGAGTGGATCCCAACATTATCAACTTTTTCTTTTTTAATTTTTGATTTTGCCATGGTATCCTCCTTTCTAGAAGAGCGCTGCATTCTTATCAATCCGACGTGCTACAATATTAGAAAGTAAAACGAGAATCAATCCGACAACTGATTGGTAAAGACCAGCCGCTGCGGCCATCGCAATATCTCCTGATTTAGCAAGTCCGTTGTAGACATAGACATCAATTACGTTTGTCACACTATAAAGGGCACCTGAGTTATGTGGGATTTGGTAGAACAATCCAAAGTCAGCACGGAAGATATTTCCGATGGCAAGGATGGTCAAGACCGTAATCAAGGAAGCCAACTGAGGAATGGTAATGTGGCGGATTCGCTGCCACTTAGATGCTCCGTCCACTGTTGCGGCTTCGTAGAAGGTTGGGTCAATCCCCATGATGGTTGCATAGTACATAACACTGCTATAACCAAAGCCTTTCCAGATTCCTAAGAAGAGGAGAAGCGCTGGCCAAATGGCAACCTCTGTATAGAAGTTGATTCCTTTCATCCCAAGTGATGTTAAGATGTGGTTAATCAAGCCTTTATCGACGTTTAAGAAAGCATCTGTAAAGAAGCTGATGATAACCCATGATAAGAAATAGGGGAACAACATTGATGTTTGAAACACTTTAACCAACCGTTTGGAACGCATCTCACTAAAGATAATGGCAATCCCAACAGAAACAATTAAGCCCAAGAAAATAAAGGCTAGGTTGTAAAGGACGGTATTTCTTGTAATGATATAAGCATCTTTAGAACTAAAGAGGAATTTGAAGTTATCAAATCCTACCCACTTACTCTTCATTACACTATCAATAAATCCCTCTCCGGTGATATGATAGTCTTTAAATGCGACAACGTTTCCCAAAACAGGTATGTAGAAGAATAAAATCAACCACGCTGCACCTGGTAAAACCATCAAGAAGAAAATAAAATTTTCTCTCAAGGTCTTAACAAACTTTTTCATCTGACTCCCCCCTTTGTCATTTTATTTTTTGGTAACGTTTACATTTTTTATTATAAAACTCTATGAAAACTTTTTCAAACTCCTAATTATAGAAAAAATTCTACAAATTTATGACATAGCCTTAAAAATGGAGAAAAAAGGAGAAGAAATTCCTCTTTTCATTGGAAATCCTTCTCCTCCTTAAAATTCATTTTCTTTAAAGATACCCTTTTGGATTAGGTCGTATAAATAGTCGAAGCTGTCGCAATGGTATGCCACTGATTAGCTGTCGTCGCTGCAAAGTCCTTATCTCCGTAGAAATCATTAAATGGCAGAATCTCTACTTCTAGTTCTTCGATGCGGTCAATTTGACCAGCAAGATAAGCCTCAATACGACTTTCTGCTCGCTTGATCCGCTGCAAAAGTCCACCCATACGGATGTCCACTGTATCCAAGCCAAAGACCTTGTTTTCTTTCAACCATTGGTGGCTAAAGAGAGCATGGAAGTGTTCAATCTGGCTTCTGAGGTTTGGCAATTCTTCTCTAGCAATTTGTTGCAAGCTCTCTTTATCATCTGCGTGATAGGCCTCACGGATGCGTCGACCTACATCCACTTTGCTACATAAAATAGCATTCAACTGAGCTTGAGTTTCAAAAAGATAAGCGTAGATGCCTGCTTTTTCTTTAATAGCAGCAAGAGCCTCAGCTGCTTGGGCAAAGTGAGGTTTGTCCTGTTCAGGAGTCATGTGCTTGTCAAGGATTGGGCAAAGAACATCCTGATAAAAGACATAGCGGTTAGGATTGATCCCACTGAGATTAGCTGGTAGGTCTGGCAAGAGATTGGCCAGATCCAGCTGCATAAAGTCCTCAACAGATAGACCTGTATTGGTCTTGAAGTGAGCTGACAGACGTTCTAAATCATTGCGGTAGCTAAGCTCTGCCCAGATTTGCAAGCTTGGCAGAATAGAGAACTGGGCTGTTTCCCCACCATTGTCCCCCCAACCCGTCACAATGACTTCTTTGATCTGATTGGCACGGCAGGCTTTGTTTGCTTCAAGAGCAATGAGACGACTGAAATGATTGTGGGGCGTGAAACCAATCCACTTCCAAGCACCACCTGCAAAGGCGATATCCTGGCTAATCTTATGGTGGTTACTGAAGTTGCGGTTGTATTTTTCTTCGCTATCTTGGTAATAATCCCAGTAAACCAAGGTGACACGGTCTTTGAGACGGTCTAGATAAACTCGTGTTTCCTCTGGAATTTCCACATCACGGTCGTACTGGCCATCTGCTGACATAAGCTTGAAGAACATATCACTCCACATCTGGCAGTGGAAACCATACTTGTCTGCAATATCCAGCACGCGCTCCAAATGTTGGCACATGAGAAGACTGCGGTCCACAATACCATTTAAGATGAGGTAGCGTCCCAAACCAACCAGGTGAGCTTCGTCCATTCCAATATTGACCTTGCGGGTTTGTAATTTAGACAAAGTAGCAAACATACCGTCAATCAGGTCGTAGACTTTTTCTTCACCGATGAGAAGAATATCTTCTACATCGCGGAGTTGCTGCACTTCCTTGACACCCCATTTGACAAAGGCTGATAAGTGAGCCAAGGTTTGGATACATGGGGCAAAGGTCATGTCAAACTGTTGGGCGTATGCTTCGATTTCCTGTAATTCTTCAGCCGAGTATGCTCCACGGAAATAGCCAAAGTATGGTTGCCCCTCAATCTGATAGGTATCTTCCATGTAGAGCTCAAAGGTTGAGTAGCCCATGAGAGCCAAGACTTCAATCATCTGTTTGGCAGATGCGACATTGAGCACGGCATTGCGCGAACAGTCCGCCATATAGGCTAAATCTTCATAGGCCGCCTGCTCTTCAATCTCTACCTTGTCCCCTTCTGCTAAAGCTGTTGCTAGCACAGATAAAGCACGGTAGAGTTGATGAGGTTTACGGTAGGTCAGTTGATACTGCCCATTCTTACCCTTGATAGAGATAGAAGCTTGGTCAGACTGAGCGACTGCCACCTCTACATCCGGTAGAGAAATGTGATTTTTTAATACTTCGATAGATTGGGCTTGTTTGGGACTAAGTCCTGTAAAACTTACCATTGGTTTTCCTCCTGTAACCAGTTGACAAGGGCACCGTATAGATTGGCATCTGCGTGATAGGTGCAAGCTTGAATGACTGGAGCGATGGTATATTCTTCATAAGTTTCTACAAAGGCATCCACCGCTTTTTGCACGCCTTTGATAAAATCAGGGTTCTGACTGATAGAGCCGCCTAGACTAATCACATCTGGGTCAATCAGGTACTGGATATTGAGCAGGCCTTGAGCTAGGTTACGGTTCATGCGTTCAATGGCTTCTTGGCAGAGGTCATTTCCTGCTGCAGCCTCTTGGTAAACCTTACGGCCATCCCAGTCAGACTGACCTGATTTTTCAATGACGTAGCGAACCATGTTTCCTGTAGAAGCTAGTAGTGACCAGTTGTTGAGCTTTTCTGCAGGTTCGATGGTGGTCATATAACCAAACTCACCGCCCAGGCCATGGCGACCTCGGTGCAGCTTGCCATTGATAATCATGGCGCCACCGATCCCTGTACCAACCACGACACAGGCTGCATTTTCAATTTCAGGATGAGCTAACAGTTCACTCAGTCCAACACAGTTGGCATCATTTTCTAGATGAACAGGTAGCTGGTGATGAGCAAGGGCCTCATACCAAGAAAAACCATGAATGTAAGGGATGGCACTAATTCCTTCAATCACTCCTGTTTCTTGATGAACGGCACCTGGTACACTCATAGCAATCCCACGATAGTCTTGTTCTGACAATCGCTGGTCCAACCAAGCTAGCAACTCTTCCAGAGTCTCTGGCGTTGGGGTGCTGGCCTTATCTAAAATCTTTCCATCCGGAGTCAGACTGGCAAATTTTATACCGGTCCCTCCGATATCAATCGTTGCAATGGTCATGGCTTTTACCTGTAAAAAGGAGCGAGTCAGTAGTTAGTTCTTACTTTGTCGCTCCTCCTTTCTTTTATGTTACCTTTTTGAAATTAAATTTCTTCTTTTTTGATCAATTCTGTACGAATTTCTTGTGGTGCCAATAGTCCTGAGTGAACTGGATATGGGCGTTCCAATAAGTCAAGAATGGTTTGTTGTTTATCAGACACGCGAACATTTTCTTGGCTCATGTTGTAGTAACGAAGGACGTAACCTTCTTCATTCTCAGCAACTTTAAAGGCTGTTGGGCAAACTTGTGGCAAGTTGAGGGCTGGATGGTTGAAGAGACTACCTGTTGCTGCAACACTACCCTCTTGTTTTGCAACTTGAAGGGCTGTAAATGGCACCTGGAAGGCTTTTGCACGACGGAAGGCTGAGAAACGTTCGCCTGCTTGATGGCATTCTACTGCAAACTCAACTTCGATATCGCGCAAGCACTGGGCTTCTGGAGTTGGGAAGTAGCCCCAGTCACCGAGTTCCCCTGAAGCACGGAGAAGAGTTACAGCCATAGTGTCGTCTCCAAGGATTTCGTATTCGTGCAATCCTTTATTGGATACGGTCACTCCTTTTACATCATCATACAAGCTGACAAAGGCTTGTTGGTGTTGTGGATTTTCAGGATTTTCCCAAGAAGCTGCCGGTTTATTTGGTCTTGTCACAACTTCATAGATGCTTTCAGAATCATTACTTGGGCGTGTGTTATGAGTTTTGACCAAGAGACGAATGCGGTGGTCTTTGGCTGTATTTGTAAAGCGAGTCTTGAAGCGAATCTGTGGATTGTCCACAAAGACTGTCATTTCTGTTTCAAGAGGAATGGTTGTCAACTCTTCTGACCGCCCTGCTTCTCGATTCATAAACTCGATAATGCCTCTTTGTTCCGCATCCAATTGTTCATCCGCGCTGACTGGGATGGTCAAGTCATGTTTGAGCAAGATTTTGGCATAGCGAGCATTATTTTCCAAGACCTCATGGGTTTTGAGCTCCGCATAGATGGGTTCCGTTCCTTTTGGTTGGAAGTAAATGTATTCATTGCCAATATCACCGCGGTCTTCGAAGCGAAGGAAGTCCTCATAAGCCTCATTGGTCGTCTTGTCGTAAAGGGTCAAGCCATCATCGATACTGAGGGTTACAAACGGCGTATCGAGAACTCCATTTTGGTAAATACCATCATGATGGGAAGCTTTTCCTTCCAGAAGCTGGAAGGTAGTCCAAGAAAGAGGCGCTAGGTGAACTGGCACCGTCACGCGCACTTGACGCGCAATATAGGGTTGGCGGAATTTATCCTTAGGTAAGGTATAGCCAAAGCTTGCTCCCAAGTCTTCAATCTCAGCTTCTACAAGATGCCCCTCTAAATCCTCCACATGGTAATCTGGCAAGGTCAAAGCCGCCATCTTCTTGAAGCCCTCTGTCGGGTGCAATTCCTTAAATGGACAAACCGCTACGTCGACAATCGTGCTGACAGTGTCCACCTTGCTATGCAAGCCAGTGTTAATAACTGTAAAGAGATGCTCACTCTGAGCTTTCTGAATCGCGAGTTTCTCTTTCCATTCATTCAGAAGGTTGGTCTTGACAAAGTTCCCCACTTGATTGACCTTGGCAAAACGAACTTCCATTTCCCGGTGAACTTCGTCAATACTACAACCACAGATACTATCATGAGGTGCATTCTGTAAGAGCGTCTTCCAAGCATAGGTCAACTGATCCTTGTGGTTATGACCACCAGTAATAATGGTCAAAGGTTCCACCACTTGCTCGAGCAAGTTGCTGTTTTCTTGGAAGGCTTGCTTGAGATAAATCCGAGAGGAAGATGTATTTGCCAGTGTGTACCAACCATCAGTTTCCTGACTGGTCAATTCCCCCGTAACCGTTGATAATTGTTCAGGAAGTGCACTTTCGACAGCTTGAACGTATTCATCAAAGGAACTATGAACAAAGGTCACATCAGGGAACAGTTCGTTTGCCACGCGAATAGCTTCACTCAAGTTTCGTTGAACCGGTTGGTGATCGCAACCGTTCATCATCAACCATTGGTTGGTTGAGGCATAGTCACGAACGTCTGCCAATTTTTGTTTCCAGAAAGCCAAAGCTTCATCTTTATCCACTGGAATTTCGTTCCCGTTACTGTACCAGTTGGCAAAGAGAATACCCAGTACGCGACTACCATCCGCCCCTTGCCAGTACATTTCAGAAAATTGAGAGGTAAACTGCTCATCTTCGAGGACTTGGTTGTCAAATCCGATTGGTTTGACCCCACGACCAAAGGCTGCTACGTGGATACCTGATTTTTGAAGGATTTGAGGTGCTTGCCCCATATTTCCAAAGGTATCTGGGAAATAACCAATCTGCGTAGATTTGCCCCATTTAGCGCATTCAGCCTGTCCAATCAAGGTATTGCGGACGTTGGCTTCACTGGAAATCAAATAATCATCCTGCAAAATGTAGAAGGGACCAATCTTGAGCTTGCCTTCGTCGATATAACGTTGCACCTTGTCACGGTTTTCAGGGCGAATTTCCAAGTAATCATCAAGGACAATGGTTTGGCCATCTAAGTGGAAGCTCTTGAATTCAGGGTCATTTTCAAAAAGATCAAAGAGATTGTCAAAGAGTTCCACCAATTGCATGCGGTGGCTTTCAAAAGGTAGATACCACTCACGATCCCAGTGGCTGTGAGAGATGATATGTACAACAACATTTTCCATGAGTAAAACCTCATTCTAATTTAAATTTAAAGATATATTTGTGATTCTTGATAAGAGTCTATCGAGCGACAGCTCATTAGCGAATATCCAAGTAGTCCAAGACCAACTCGCAGAACATCATGTTGGCCCATGAAAACCATTCACGCGAGTACTTGGTTGGATCGTCTACGTGGAAACTTTCGTGCATGACACCTGTTCCACCATCACAAGCAACCAACTGGTCCAGCAAATATTTTTTCTCAGCTTTATCTGTCGTTGTCAATCCTTGGATGGATAAAGCAATCGGCCAGATATAGCGGTAGAAGGTATGAGAACTTCCGAGTCCACTTGCGTACTTCCCTTCATAGAAGTATGGATTTTCAGGGCTCAAAATCGTCCGACGAGTGGCTTGGTAGACCTCGTCGTAAATCTCGCAGTAGCCCAGATAGGGAGCCGCCAACAAGCTTGGTACGTTCGGATCATCCATGATGCTAGCATTTCCCAAACCATCTACCTCAAAGGCATAAATTTTCTCGCCCTTGCTGTTAGTCGTGTAGGCGTAGTTTTCGATCCCTTCTTGAATCTCAGATTGGAGGCGTTTGGCATCTGCAATGATACTCTCACTATCAGCTAGATTCAATGTTGCAAAGATTTCTTGGACATAACCCAAAACAACCACTGCAAACATATTGGATGGAATCAAGTAGCTATACTGACAGCAGTCATCGCTTGGACGGAAAGCTGACCAGGTCATTCCTGTCACAGCAAAATCTGGCCCAAAGCCGTCATTTACCAAGGTATCTTCCTTACGATCGGTATCACGGACGAAACGGTATGGTGAGTTATTGTGGTCTTGCTCCACTGTCCAGAGATGAAGGATTTCCTTGGTCGCTGTAACAAAAGTCTCATCAAATTGACTAGTTTCTCCTGTTTCTTTCCAGAGAAGATAAGCCAACTGCAAAGGGTAGCAAAGCGAGTCTACTTCATACTTACGTTCCCAAATCCAGCCATTCAAATCGGTGTGGTCTGTTTCGTGGTGACCTTTCCAGTTTTCCTCAATATTGAAAGAGTTAGCATAGGGATCCTTGAGAATCAAGATCATCTGGCGCTTGACCAAACCTGCAATGGTCTGACACAAACGAGGATCTCTTTTAGCCACATGGAGGTAGGGTCTCAGTTGAGCAGTTGAGTCACGAAGCCACATAGCTGGGATATCTCCTGTCAGTACAAAAGTTGAGCCGTCTGCTAAGATCTCAACTGTATTGTCCAAGGTGTCTGTATAGCAACGCTCAAAGACATCCACCCATTCCGGGTACTCCTTGGCACGTTCTGCTACTTGATCCAGCCATTCTCTGACGATTTCTTTTGAATAAGTCATTCCTTTTCCTCACACTTGTCGATTCTTTCCTATTCAGTATAAAAGATTTCAGATGGGAAATACATACGCAAATTATAGCCCTTTTTCTACAAACTTTTCTAGTTTTGAAAAAGGCTTTCCCATTTGAGGGGCTTCTGCTAAAATAAAGAAAGAAAAGGGCTTGAAGGCCCTAGTATGACACAGGAGGTCCCGCATGAAGACCGATATTACTCATATTGATACCCGCTTAGGAACAGACAATCACTCAGCTTATTCTAACGGCAACACCCTCCCTTACACAGGAGTTCCTTTTGGGATGAATTATTTCCTCCCACAGACGACACATGAACAGGGGGCTTGGTTTTTCAACCCCAACCTTCCTATCTTTCAAGGTATTCGCTTGACTCATCAGCCTAGCCCTTGGATTGGAGATTTTTCCTGGTGTCTCCTCACCCCACTAACAGACATTCCGACTCAAGAAGACCTCTATTTCAGACAGAGCAGTTACCGGGTCCAAGAAGCTGTCTTTCAGCCCCATTATTTAGCCCTCACCTCAGAGCGCTATCAAGTCCATACAGAGCTGACACCCAGCCTCTACGGGGCCATTCTCCGCTTTAGAGGGCTGTCTGCACTTTCACTGGCCATTCATTGCCCCAATGGACTAGCTGAAGTAGAATTCAGAGAAACGAATCTACATTTCCACATCCTAGACCAAAATCATACCGACCAACAAACCTATCCTTTCTATCTTCATGTTGAATTTGACCAAGCCATCACTCGCACTCACTGGCTAGGGCAGGATTTGATCCTAGAATTTGACAGCCCTAGGCTAGAAGCTCGATTAGGCACTTCCTTTATCAACCCTGAGTTAGCCAAATCTCACCTTCCTACAGCTAGCTTTGAAGAGATGAAAGAAAAAGCGAGCCACAAATGGCAAGAGCTAATGGATCGATTTGACATTTTAGATACGGGCGGAGAGGATCGAACCTTTTTCGATCACTGTCTCTACCGTAGTCTGCTCTTTCCTCAGACTTGTTATGAAGTGACCCCTGAGGGGAAAGCAGTCCATCGCGATTTCGCCCACAACCGCGTTCGAGAAGGAAAATACTTCACGAGTTTGGGCTTCTGGGACCTCTTTCGGACCACCTTTCCTCTCTATAGCCTAGCCTATCCTGATCTCTACCAAGAATTTCTCGAAGGCTTCCTCAGCCATTACCGGGATACCGGTTTCCTCCCTAAATGGCTAGCGCCGGACGAAAGAGGCATGATGCCTGGAACCCTCATTGATGGGGTCATTGCCGATGCCATTCAAAAAGGCCTGGCTCCCGACCTCCACACGGAGCTTTTTGAAGCCATGCTGGATACAGCTAGGAAGGAAGACCCAAATGGTCATTACGGGCGACGAGGAGCTAAAGAATACAAGGAGTTAGGCTATTTATCCACTGACTACCACGAAAGCGTGAGTCACACCATCGACTTCTCCTATAGCGATTTTTGTATCGCCCAAACTGCCCAGCTACTTGGCAAGGAAGAGTTGGCCAAAGAATATACCCAGTCTAGTCTTTCCTATCGAACCCTCTTTGATCCAGAAACAGGTTATATCCGAGCCAAAGATAAGAAAGGCCATTTCAGACCAGACTTCTCGCCCATCAGTTGGGGACGCGACTATGCAGAGTGCTCTGCCATTCAGGCAACCTTAGGCGCCCTTCACGACATTGAGGGCCTCAAGCAACTCTTTGGAGGAGAAGAAGACTTCACCCATTACTTAACTCGACTAGCCACTCAAGCACCGCATTATGAAGTGACGGGCTATGGCTACGAAATTCATGAAATGAGTGAGATGGCCCAAGCTCCTTTTGGACAAATTGCCATTTCAAACCAACCGAGTTTTCACATCCCCTATCTCTTCCGCTATAGCCAACACCCGGAATACACTAGCACCTTGATCCAAGCCCTTCGCAAGGAAGCCTTCCAGCCAAGCTTTCAAGCCTATCCAGGAGATGAAGATAATGGTAGCCTATCCTCCTGGTATATCTGGTCGGTTTTAGGACTCTATCCGACTTGCCCAGGCAAGCCAGTCTATGACCTAGGGATTCCCCTCTTCAAACACTTGCGCCTCTTTCTCCCTCAAGAGAAAAAATGGCTGCATATCCATAGCACAGCTCACACAGCCCAGGCACACTTTCTTCAAGATGCTTCCCTTGATGGAAAAAGAATCGACAGAGTGAGCCACCAAGACCTCTTAAAAGCAGAGAAGTTAGACTTCCACCTTTCTTGGCTCCCTAAAATCTAAAAAAGAATGAAGAGTAGGACACTCTTCATTCTTTTTCATTACACATATATTAGCTAGTCCCCAACCTTATAGAGGAAAGAACCTTGTTCCGTAAAACTGTACATTCCAGTTCCGGTCCAGAGACGGTCCTTATTAACATCAGAATCATCATGGAAGATGACTTCTCCATTTTCGTCCGTTTGGTCATCAATCGTAAGCCCGGCAGGGATGAATTCCATCAAAAATCCTCCTGTAACTCCTCCGTAGACTCCTCCTGAAACAGTTCCATAATCCGTCAAGGAAAGACCATAAGACTCATATTCGTTAGAGACCAAACCATTTTGATCAAAGACGAGTTTATTCCCCTTATCATCTTGCCAGACACCAGCTACACTACTATAATCCCCTTGAGCGATTGCTTCAATATCCATCTTTGTTTTCTCTTTCTTATCACTCGAACTCTCAGCTTTCTTTGTTTCACTAGTAGCTGAGCTATCCTTCGATTGATGAACTGTACTTTCTTTACTTTCAGATCCTTTCTCCTGCTTTTTATCACCACAGGCTCCAAGGAAAAATAATAGAGCAGAAAGCAACAATAGCAAACGATACTTTTTCATCATGAATCTCCCCACATTCAATCTATTCTATAAGCCTAATTTTATCCTTTTTCTAGCAATTTGACAAGTTTCTGTTACTATCAAAAAAGGAACCAACTGGTTCCTTCTCTAATTGATTAATGTGCCAACATTTCCTGCGCAATTTCGAATCCGGATAAGTCACTTGGGTAGTAAGTAGGCCAATTTTCCAATTCCTTATACAGAGCTTCTTGGCTTTCCCCTCCGAAGAAAATATGGAAGTGAGCTGCCTTATTAGGAGCAATTTGATGGTCACTGAATTGAACATACTTGAATTCACCCGCATTCGGATCAGTTGCTTCAAAGAGATACCGCACTCCACGATTCCCTTTTGTATAGGTTAGCGTATGCTTCCCAGCATAGCGGTATTCGAACTTCTTCTCTTCGCCATTCTTATAGAAGGTCATGGTTTTGTCTGTAATGACAATCCGGTCGACATCTGTTTTATAACCTGTGGTGTAGTAGGCTTTATACTCTTCAGCTGTTTTGGACTTGGTTAATTTAGCTTTGTAGTCAAAGACTTGATCCAAGGTTCCATCTTTTAGATAAGGATACACAGACTGCCAATCACCTACATAGTCTGAAAGAGTTCGGTCCTTAATAGCACTGTCCTCAAAGTAGCCATTGGCTACTGTTTTGGTATCTTCTTCCTCTTCTGGAGCGATTTCTTTTCCAGCTTGAGTCGTTGTTAACTCCAAAGATTTGAGGTTGGCTCCCATGATAGAGATGTAGTCTTCACCATCTTTCATCTGCTCATCTGTTAAGCTCTCTAATGGATTCAAAACAGCTAGATCCACACCGGTTTCAGCAGACAAGGTTTTCGATAAGGATTTAGAAGCATTTTCTTCAAAGTAGATGACCTTGATGTCGTTCTTCTTTATGTACTCTGTCAATTCACTCAAGCGAGTCGCAGACGGTTCACTATCTGGTGACAAACCTGAGATAGAGACTTGATTCAAGCCATAGTCCAGGGCCAAATAACGGAAAGCTGCGTGTTGAGTAACAAAGTTTTTCTGTTTCGCTTCAGATAAGCTCTTCGTATAGCTGTCATCCAATTTTTTCAACTTGGCAATATAGGCATCCGCATTAGCTGTAAAGCTAGCCTTTTTATCCGGGTACTGTTTCACCAGTTGATCACGAATCGTTTCCACCATTTTTATGGCTCTCTGCGGAGAAAGCCAGACATGGGGATCGTAGTCATGATGGTGTTCTTCGCCTCCCTCATGGTCATGCTCTTCTTCACCACCTGGTAAAAGCAGCATATTTTCCGTCGCTTTGACAACCTTGGTTTTCTTGCCATCCATTGATTTCAACAACTGAGGCACCCACGTTTCCATGTTCTCGTTCTCATAGACAAAGACATCTGACTCTTGGATTTTTGCGCGACCCTTGGCGGACAATTCAAAATCATGTGGTTCCGAACCAGACCCGATCAAGAGCTCCACATCTCCCTCGTCTCCAACGACTTGCTTAGTAAATTCATAGACAGGATAGAAAGTAGTCATGACTTTCAATTTCCCTGACTGATTTTGACCACCACTACAAGCTACTAACAGAAGACTACAAAAGGCTAGCACCAGCCATGCAAGTTTTTTCATAAGATCACCTATTTTCTAAATTTAACAAAAAGATTTGAGAGCAAAAAGAAGGATACAAATAAGAGGGTAATGGTCGCACTAACCGGTGTATCCGGGTAATAAGAAAGAATGAGACCACTGACCATCCCTACAAAACCAATGACCACTGCCAAAAGCATGACTGAACGGAAGGTTTTTCCTAGCTTTAAAGCAATACTAGCTGGCAAGACCATGATGGTAGATACCAACAAGGAACCCGCAGCCGGGATCATCAAGGCTATAGCCACCCCTGTCACAATATTAAACAAGATAGACATGAGACGCACCGGTAAACCATCTACATAAGCTGTATCCTCGTCAAACGTAAGAATATACATCGGACGAATAAAGAGAACCGTCAAACACAAAACAATCGCCGCTATGACAAACAGAGCTAGCACTTGCTCATCGGTAATGGTCAAGGTAGAACCAAATAGGTACTGGTCCAAACTCATGGAGCTTTTACCGCCACCCTTCATGATCACCAAAGCCAAGGCCAAGCCCGTCGACATGAGAATCGCTGTCCCAATTTCCATAAAATCTTTATAGACTGTGCGTAAGTACTCTAGAAATACAGCCGCTATGATCACCACAAGGACTGTAGAGATAGTCGGAGAGAAACCAAGGAAGAGACCAAAAGCAACCCCTGATAGAGAAACGTGGCTCAGCGTATCACTCATCAAGCTCTGACGACGTAAAATCAAAAATACACCTAAGATAGGAGAAAAGAGACTCATAGCAACCATCGCCAACAAGGCCCGTTGCATAAAATCATACTGAAAGAGACTAAGCATGGTCCTCACCTCCATCTTTCTCATGGACATTAAAGCAACGCCATGGAGAGTTTTGTTTTCTCACTAGGTGAATATTGCGATCTGCGTAATGGCTCACCTCTTCAGGATCATGCGTAATCATCAAAACAGCCTTCCCATGATGATGGGCACTGTGGTGCATCAATTCATAAAACTCATCCTTACTACCAGCATCCATCCCAGTAGTCGGTTCATCCAAGACAAAAATATCTGGATCAGACGCAAACATTCGTGCAATGACAGCCCGTTGTTTCTGGCCACCGGATAGAGCCCCTAAAGGTTTATCACGATGCTCTAACATCCCAACAGCAGATAAACTAGCTAAAATGTGCTCCTCATCGTGATGATTTAACCGACGAAACCAACCCTTACGAGGATACCGCCCCGATTTCACAAACTCATAAACAGAACTGGGAAAACCTGCGTTAAAGCTTGCAATTTGTTGCGGAAGATAAGCGATTCGTAATTTTTTACCAGCTACATTTTCCTTAGCAATTTCAACAGTCCCTACTTTAGGTTTTAAGATGCCAAGACTTGCCTTGATCAAAGTAGATTTGGCGGCGCCATTCTCACCAGTCAGCGTCACAAACTCCCCGCTGTCCAAGTAATAATTCACACCTTCTAGAACCGGTTCTCGATCATAATAAAACGAAAGATCTTTAACAGAGATATAACGCATTAACGAAGATCCTCCAATAAGCGAGATAAAAACTTAGAAATAACCATTTGTTCTTCTTGAGAAAATTCACTCAAAACTTGATTATAAACATCCAAAGTATGATGATGATGATGAGAATGTTCTTCAGCAACCGGACGCCCTAAATCTGTTAGCCGATACAAAACAATACGAGCATCTTTCTCATCCTTCAAAGCTTCTAGCATACCAAAAGAAAGTAATTGCTTAACTGCTTTGGTCACAGCGGCTTGACTGACATTTAGCAATTTCGCAAGCTCTGAATTCGAGTAATTCTCCTTAGATAACAACATCAAAATATGCTCTTGCGTATTGGTTAAAGAAAAACCACTCGTACAGGAGCCAATCAAAACTTCATGTTGATTCTCAGAAATAAGTAAAATAGAATTTAAAAACTCATCAATCTGATTAGCGACTTTCATACGTATTTCCTTTCTATTAACCAGTAAATACTTTACCGGTTAATTATAACACAGTAAAGGAAAATAGTCAAAGTGTTTTCAGAAAACTATGAGAATAAATTTAAAGAATTTACTAATAACTCAGACTTTAAGATTAAACAAATAAAAAAAAACACGATCCTAAAACCTTGTCTTCACTACTATACCGGCGGCCGGGGTCGAACCGGCACGTCCTTGCGGACACTGGATTTTGTTGTTTTAAATCTCAGAAATATTGATTTTATAAGCTTTTTTCTATAATATGTTTTTAAACTTAGTATCACTTCTAAATATTAGATGCTTTTTAGTAACTATAAAATGCTAGAAAGTATACTCCTTATTAAAAAGAGTTTTGGACTAGTTTTGCGCGATTTTATGATCCATATCCGTAATAAGAGAGGATAAATTAATTGCCTTTAATGATTGTAGAAATTGGTTGTGAATATCATTTAGATGAGGGTCAAGAACAGAGTGAACAACACGACTAACTTCACAATTTGGATTGGTATCATCATGTGGTTTAAAAATGGTTTTATGAGGATCTTCAACAGCTAAAAAAATATCCCAGAGAGTAAGTTCCTCTGGCTTTTTCGTTAAATGAGCTCCTCCTACTCCAGCTTCAACTTTTACCAATCCAGATTTTTGTAATTTTCCTAATAAATTGCGAACAATTACAGGGTTCGTTTGAATACTGTCAGCAAGAAAAGTAGAAGTTACCTTCTCTTTATTTTCAAAATGATATATAGCTAGTAGGATATGAACTGAAGTAGCTAATCGTGTAGAATATGGCATCTTTTCTCCCTTCTTTAATTTTCTTATACTAATTATATCATATTTCAGATGTAACAAAAAAATTACAACTCTTTAGGTGTAACTATTGACATTACATCTGAAACTTGCTATACTGTGGACATAGGTTGTAATAATTATAGTTACGTCTAATAAATTTTTGGAGGACAAAATAATGTCAAAAGTTGCAGTAATTAGTTCAAATGGTCGTGTAGGTCGTCTTATCGTAGAAGAACTTGTAGGTCGTGGATACGATGTCACAGGTTTTAGTCGTCAAGAAACAAATGCTTCAAAAGCGCAAACATATATTCAAAAAGATTTATTTGACATCACAAAGGAAGATGTAGCTGATTTTGAAGTTGTCGTTAGTGCATTCGGAACATTTGCCCCTGAAACTCTTCATCTGCATGTTGAAGTGATTAATCACTTATCAGATATCCTGGCTAATTCAGATGCTCGTTTTGTAGTTGTTGGTGGAGCGGGTAGCTTATATGTTGATCCAGAGCTAACAGTTCAATTGGTAGATACTCCAGATTTTCCGAAAGAATACTATGCAATTGCTAAAGCACAAACGGATGCACTTGATGTTCTTCGCAAACGTAATGATGTCAAATGGACATTTGTTAGTCCAGCAGCTGATTTACAAGAAGATGGTGAACGCACAGGGGAATATATTCTTGGTGGAGAACAATTAACGCTTAATAGTCGTGGTGAAAGTATCATTAGTTATGCGGACTATGCTCTTGGTTTTGCAGACGAAATTGAAAAAGGAAATCATATTCAAGAACGTATCAGTTTAGTTCGTAAATAATCAATAAAAGCATCGTACTTTGTAAATAAAAAAGCGAGGTTGAGATTTTTCTCAATCTCGTTTTGGTAGGGAAATGATTTTGTTATCCATAAGGAGAGACGAATGAATCAAGAACAAAGAAGATTGTATTTAATAAAGGTGCTCTTATCAGAAAGAGCAGAGTATGCAGATATTATAATTCCTGATAAAGTTGAACAGCAAAAAGCACTTTTACGAGCTTTGGTTAATGTTCGCACACCAGAAACTGTGTCAGCTGAGTTTTTAGATATTCAAAATGCATACCTTCAAGAAGAGTTAACACAAAAAACAGTAACAAAATTGACTGATTTGACTCCGGTTTCTGGTCAATTATACCTATGGAATGGTGATATTACGACATTAAAAGTAGATGGTATTGTTAATGCTGCTAATAGTCAACTTCTAGGTTGTTTTTATCCCAATCACAAGTGTATTGATAATGCTATTCATACTTTTGCAGGTGTTCAATTACGGCAGGAATGTCATCGGCTGATGACAGAGCAGGGGCACTTAGAAAAGACGGGTGAAGCTAAGATAACCCCTGCTTATAATTTGCCAAGTCAATATGTTTTACATACAGTTGGACCTATTGTTGATGGTAGATTACTATCTAATCATGAAAAAGATTTAATTAGTAGTTATCGCTCTTGTTTAGAATTAGCAGATGCTAATGGTTTAAAAAGTTTAGCATTTTGCTGTATTTCAACAGGAGAATTTCATTTCCCACGTGAGAGAGCAGCAGAACTGGCAGTAGCAACTGTTCAAGAATATTTAAAAGAGACAGATAGTAAGATGGAGGTGATATTCAATGTTTTTAAAGAAGAAGATGAAAGAATCTACAAAAGATTACTTGGAGCAAATGAATGACATCGTAAAAAAATTAGAAAAAGCAGATGCTGTTCTGATTGGTATTGGTGCAGGATTATCAGCTTCTGCAGGTTTAACTTATTATGGTGAACGTTTTGATAACTATTTTTCTGATTTTAAAGAAAAGTATGGTATTGAAGACATGTATTCTGGTGGCTTTTATCCTTTTGCTACAAAGGAAGAATATTGGGCATGGTGGAGTCGTCATATTTTTATTAATCGCTATGAAGCACCAGTTGGTCAACCCTATATCGATTTATTAGACATTGTTAAACATAAGGATTATTTTATTTTATCAACTAATGTCGATCATCAAGTACAGAAAGCGGGATTTGATAAAAAAAGGCTTTTTTATACACAAGGGGATTATGGTTTAATGCAATGTTCGGTTCCTTGTCATTATACCAATTATGACAACAAAGAGTTGATTTATCAGATGGTTGAATCTGAAAAGGAAATGAAAATCACTTCTAATCTTATACCAACTTGCCCTAGGTGTGGTGCTCCTATGACTAATAATCTAAGGATAGACAATCGTTTTGTTGAAGATGAAGGATGGCATACAGCTCAAAAAAGGTATAGCGAATTTTTGGAAGAAAATAGCAAGAAAGCAATCATTTATTTAGAACTTGGTGTAGGCATGAATACACCAGGTATTATTAAATATCCTTTCATGCAAATGACTTATGCTAATCCCAAAGCAACTTTTATTACATTAAATCAAGAAACGTTTAAATATCCTGATGAACTTTCAAAGCAATTAATACAACTTGATGGTGATATTGGTAAAAATTTACAAGCAATTCGCCAAAGAATAGAATCAAAAGCTATAAGTAATTAAGTAAACTAAAAAGAGTTTGGGACAAAACTAGCCCTAGTCCCAAGCTCTTTTTTAGTTTGAGAATTTTACACTACCATAGTTGTTAAAGAAAGATTAGAACACACATCAATTACAACAACAATAGATACACATTCTCATTTATAACGAAGCAAACAGAAATCGTTAGCTAATAAACTTGACCATTTATTTTAAAATGGAAAAAATTGGTAACGCAACATACAACAGAGAAAAAAAGACAAGGTCCGTAAACCTTGTCTTTAATACTATACCGGCGGCCGGGGTCGAACCGGCACGTCCTTGCGGACACTGGATTTTGAGTCCAGCGCGTCTGCCAATTCCGCCACGCCGGCAAAGTATAACTGGGGTAGCTGGATTCGAACCAACGCATGAGGGAGTCAAAGTCCCTTGCCTTACCGCTTGGCTATACCCCAATAATATAAAATAGGCGAGTGATGGGGATCGAACCCACGCATGCCAGAGCCACAATCTGGTGTGTTAACCACTTCACCACACCCGCCATATTCTTATACACGGGCAGTAGGAATTGAACCCACACTGAAGGTTTTGGAGACCTTAGTTCTACCTTTAAACTATGCCCGTAAAGGATGGAAGGGGAGGGATTCGAACCCCCGAACCCGAAGGAGCGGATTTACAGTCCGCCGCGTTTAGCCTCTTCGCTACCCTTCCGAATAATATTAAATTATGGCGCGAGACGGAATCGAACCGCCGACACATGGAGCTTCAATCCATTGCTCTACCAACTGAGCTACCGAGCCAAATATTGCGGGAGCAGGATTTGAACCTACGACCTTCGGGTTATGAGCCCGACGAGCTACCGAGCTGCTCCATCCCGCGTTAATATTAAGGAGGATGTGGGATTCGAACCCACGCACGCTTTTACACGCCTGACGGTTTTCAAGACCGTTCCCTTCAGCCGGACTTGGGTAATCCTCCAATATAATATAGTCCGTACGGGATTCGAACCCGTGTTACCGCCGTGAAAAGGCGGTGTCTTAACCCCTTGACCAACGGACCATAATATTAAAAATGGGCACGAGTGGACTCGAACCACCGACCTCACGCTTATCAGGCGTGCGCTCTAACCACCTGAGCTACGCGCCCAAGTTAAAAACTTGGTAATGAACA
>NZ_JAJTNQ010000004.1:0-154130 GCF_021341835.1 Streptococcus sp. XMC
CGTTGGCTGAGTTAAACGACCATTTGGGAGTTTAGCTCAGCTGGGAGAGCATCTGCCTTACAAGCAGAGGGTCAGCGGTTCGATCCCGTTAACTCCCATAGGTCCCGTAGTGTAGCGGTTATCACGTCGCCCTGTCACGGCGAAGATCGCGGGTTCGATTCCCGTCGGGACCGTAGGAACGAAGTTTCTAGCAGATAATGATACGACTCGTTAGCTCAGTTGGTAGAGCAATTGACTTTTAATCAATGGGTCACTGGTTCGAGCCCAGTACGGGTCATTATAGCGGGTTTGGCGGAATTGGCAGACGCACCAGATTTAGGATCTGGCGCTTTACGGCGTGGGGGTTCAAGTCCCTTAACCCGCATAAAAGAATAATAATGAGCCGGCTTAGCTCAGTTGGTAGAGCATCTGATTTGTAATCAGAGGGTCGCGTGTTCAAGTCATGTAGCCGGCATTTTTTTATATAAAGAAACAGATGCGAACGTAGTTCAGTGGTAGAACACCACCTTGCCAAGGTGGGGGTCGCGGGTTCGAATCCCGTCGTTCGCTTGAGGAGGCCGGGGTGGCGGAACTGGCAGACGCACAGGACTTAAAATCCTGCGATTGGTAACGATCGTACCGGTTCGATTCCGGTCCTCGGCATAGACTTAGGTTGGAGAAGAAGCACCCTTAGCTCAACTGGATAGAGTACCTGACTACGAATCAGGCGGTTAGAGGTTCGACTCCTCTAGGGTGCATGGTCGCAAGACTATGTAGCAATAGAATAGAAACGAGCACCCTTAGCTCAACTGGATAGAGTACCTGACTACGAATCAGGCGGTTAGAGGTTCGACTCCTCTAGGGTGCATAAAGCGTAAGCTTTAGTTCGGGAAGTAGCTCAGCTTGGTAGAGTACTTGGTTTGGGACCAAGGTGTCGCAGGTTCGAATCCTGTCTTCCCGATTTATGGCGGTGTAGCTCAGCTGGCTAGAGCGTCCGGTTCATACCCGGGAGGTCGGGGGTTCGATCCCCTTCGCCGCTATACTATTGATCTTGTCGGACCTTTAGCTCAGCTGGTTAGAGCTCTCGGCTCATAACCGAGTGGTCGTAGGTTCAAGTCCTACAAGGTCCATAATTAGCTGGAGGATTACCCAAGTCCGGCTGAAGGGAACGGTCTTGAAAACCGTCAGGCGTGTAAAAGCGTGCGTGGGTTCGAATCCCACATCCTCCTTAATATTAACGCGGGATGGAGCAGCTCGGTAGCTCGTCGGGCTCATAACCCGAAGGTCGTAGGTTCAAATCCTGCTCCCGCAATATTTGGCTCGGTAGCTCAGTTGGTAGAGCAATGGATTGAAGCTCCATGTGTCGGCGGTTCGATTCCGTCTCGCGCCATTTTCTTTAATAATAAGCGGGTGTAGTTTAGTGGTAAAACTACAGCCTTCCAAGCTGTTGTCGCGAGTTCGATTCTCGTCACCCGCTTTGAACATTTGTTCATTACCAAGTTTTTAACTTGGGCGCGTAGCTCAGGTGGTTAGAGCGCACGCCTGATAAGCGTGAGGTCGGTGGTTCGAGTCCACTCGTGCCCATCAGGAGAATTACTCAAGAGGCTGAAGAGGACGGTTTGCTAAATCGTTAGGTCGGGTAACCGGCGCGGGGGTTCGAATCCCCCATTCTCCGTAGAGAATCAAGTTAGCTTTCTAGCTAACTTTTTTGTTACTTTGATACATCAATAGAAATAAAAATGTAACAAAGGCGTAACATAAAATCTTTCATTTTCTGTTATACTAGTTAGTGTCTTATATGAAGGAGTCTTTTATTTTATGAAGAAAAAATTATTAACGACTATTTTACTTAGTACAGTTGCTTTATCACAAGTAGGTACAGTTATTTCTGTAGGAGCTGATTCTACTGATGATAAAATCGCTGCACAAGATAGTAAGATTGCTGATTTGAGTTCAAAAGAACAAAGCGCACAAGCAGAAGTTGATCAAATTCAATCTCAAGTTTCTGAAATCAAAAAACAACAAGAAACTCTTAAAGCTGAAAATGATCGTTTGAACGAAGAGTCTGCTAAACTTTCAGCAGAGATTGAAGAGCTTTCTAAAAATATTGTTGCTCGTCAAGAATCATTGGCAAACCAAGCACGTAGTGCTCAAACAACAGGAACTGCTACAAGTTACATTAACGCTATTGTAAGTTCTGGTTCTTTGACTGAAGCTATTTCTCGTGTTTCTGCAATGAATGAAATTGCTAGCGCCAACAACAAAATGCTTGAAGAGCAAAAACGCGATAAAGAAGCAATTGACGCTAAGCAAAAAGAAAACAATGAAGCAATCAACACTGTTATTGCGAACCAACAAAAATTAGATGATGATGCGCAAGCGTTGACAACTAAAGAAGCTGAGTTGAAAGTTGCACAATTGAATTTGGCAGCTGAAAAATCAACTGCAGAAAATGAAAAGAATGCTTTGCTTGCTGAGAAAGCAGCAGCTGAGAAAGCGGCAGCTGAAGCAGCAGCAGCTGAAGCAGCTTACCGTGCACAACAAGAAGAGCAACGTAAGGCTGTAGAAGCATCTGCTAATACTAACTTGCAAGCACAAGTGCAAGCTGCAACTCAAACACCAGCAGCTGAAGCAGCACAACCTCAAGCAACTGTTGCGACTCCTGCTGCAGCACCAGCAGTTCAAACTCAAACTGTTGCTACACCTGCTGCAACTAGTCGTCCAACATACAGCTCGTCTGCAAGTTCATACCCTGTAGGTGAATGTACTTGGGGTGCGAAAGTATTGGCACCTTGGGCTGGTGATTACTGGGGTAATGGAGCACAGTGGGCTACAAGTGCCGCAGCAGCTGGATTCCGTACTGGTAGCCAACCACAAGTTGGAGCTATTGCATGTTGGAATGACGGTGGATATGGACACGTAGCAGTGGTTACAGCTGTTCAATCTACTACAAGTATCCAAGTATCTGAATCTAACTACTTAGGTATCCGTAGCATTGGGAACTACCGTGGATGGTTTAACCCAGTGAATGCTCAAGGATCAGTTACTTATATCTATCCAAATTAAGAATTCAAAACACTCACTTTTCGTGGGTGTTTTTTACTATAGTTACTATTTTAATTTTTGGTGGATTATGGATTGAAAAATCATGTAAAAAGGGTTACAATGGGTAAAGAGAAGATTTGTACATTTGTACATTGTGGTTAAATTTATGTGGAGGAAATCATGTCGTTTTCGGATTTAATGCTGTTTGCTTTATCTTCTAACCAAGATTTGGCTGAACGTGTCTCTAAGGAGATGGGATTGCCACTTGGTAAGTCGACCGTACGTCAATTTTCAGATGGGGAAATCCAGGTCAATATTGAGGAGTCTATTCGTGGTAAAGAGGTGTATATTCTTCAATCTACGAGCTCTCCTGTTAATGATAATTTAATGGAAATTTTGATCATGGTAGATGCCTTAAAACGTGCCAGTGCTCAAACCATTAATGTAGTGATGCCCTATTATGGTTATGCTCGTCAAGACCGTAAAGCTCGTGCTCGTGAGCCAATTACGTCTAAATTGGTTGCTAATATGTTAGAGATTGCCGGTGTAGATCGTCTCTTAACCATTGATTTGCATGCAGCTCAGATTCAAGGGTTCTTTGATATTCCAGTGGATCATTTGATGGGGGCTCCATTGATTGCAGACTACTTTGAACGTCGTGGCATGGTTGGTTCTGACTATGTGGTAGTCAGTCCGGACCACGGTGGTGTGACGCGTGCTCGTAAGCTAGCTGAATTTTTGAAAACACCGATTGCCATCATTGATAAACGGCGGAGTGTCGATAAAATGAACACCAGTGAAGTCATGAACATCATTGGGAACGTCGAAGGGAAAACTTGTATCCTGATCGATGATATGATCGATACCGCGGGAACAATTTGCCACGCTGCAGATGCACTTGCTGAAGCAGGAGCTGTAGAAGTCTATGCAAGTTGTACGCACCCTGTATTGTCAGGTCCAGCTATGGACAATATTCAAAAATCAGCGATTAAGAAGTTGGTGGTGTTGGATACCATCTTCCTACCTGAAGACCGCTTAATCGATAAAATTGAACAAATCTCCATCGCAAAACTTTTGGCAGAAGCGATTATCCGCATCCATGAAAAACGTCCTTTGTCTCCTCTATTTGAAATTGGAAATGCGAAAAAATCTTAAAAAGTAGGAGGTTGGGAAATCCAACCTCTTTTCTTTTGATAAAAATTTGGATTGCTATGGGCAATACATGCTATCATTATTGAAGCAAATAGAGGTAGTTAGTAGAAAATAATGGTTTTAAATTCTAGAAGTAGTTGTAAGAAGGGGGTGACGCCATGAAGACGATAAAGAATGAATCCAGTTCACGATTAAAGGGATTATTTTTGTTTATTTTCTTGATGGTCATTTTTGGATTGGCTGTTCTTTTTCTGATGCGGAATTCCTCTGAACGGAAGAACTCAAATCTTACTAGTTCAGCAAATAATCCGTCCGCAAGACAGGTCCAGTCAAAGCAAGAAACTCCATATGTTCCTAGTCAAGAAGAGAAAGATTACTTAAATAAGCGGTTTACGTCATTATTGAAGGTGAATCCAGAAACTGTAGCCTATATCTATGCTCCAGGTACGGAATTGGATGAGCCTGTTGTTCAAACAAGGGATAATGCTACTTATTTGGATAAGACCTTTGAAGGAGGTTTTGAACCTTTCTTAGGGACAGTCTTTATGGATATGGATAATCAGAAAGACTTCAGTGATCGGTTGACTTGGCTGTTTGGTCATGCTCGTGGTAGTTTACTTGGAGATCATCGTATGTTTAATGATGTTAATTACTTCGACCGGCAGGAGTATTTTGATCAGCATCCTTATGTGGTCATCGAAACTCCTCAACGAAAGTATGTCTATCAAGCTTTTTGTCTTGTCATTGTTCCTGAAGAAACTCCTTTTTATCGCATCCATTTTAAAGATGATCGAGACTTCACTGATCAACTGGATCAAGTGTATCAGAATGCGAAAACAAAAAATCCAACAATGAAAGTGAAAGCTTCGGACCGCTATTTGGTCTTATCTACTTGTCGGGAAGAAGATAATAGCATCCGATCCAATCTCTATCTCCGTCAGATACCGGATTCGGAAATGAAGGATTTCTTGGCGAAACATGGTGATCAGTTGAATTATGTTGCAACACGTGGTCAAGAATAGAAAAGATTTGGTGAAATTTATTCAATGAGAGGATTTAGCATGTGCTAAGTCCTTTTTTGATGAGAAAGGTCATTATTGTATCATCTTAGTGGGGGCTAGCCCCTTTTTTGCGATGGTTTTCTATTTATAGTATAATGGTGATAGGACTTTTTTTGGAGGTGGCTATGGATTTAACAAAACGGTTTAATCAAAATTTGAATCGAATCGAGATTTCTTTGATTCGTCAGTTTGACCAAGCCATTTCTTCTATTCCAGGTGTTTTACGCTTAACCTTGGGTGAGCCAGATTTTACGACACCAGACCATGTAAAGGAAGCAGCAAAAGCAGCTATCGATTCCAACCAGAGCCATTATACGGGGATGAGTGGCTTGCTAGCTCTACGTGAAGCTGCTAGTCAGTTTGTCGCTGAAAAATATAATTTACAGTATCGACCAGAGGATGAAATTTTGGTTACGATTGGGGCAACGGAAGCCCTTTCTGCGACCTTGACCGCTATATTGGAACCTGGAGATGTAGTGCTATTACCAGCACCTGCTTATCCTGGATACGAACCTATTATTAAACTGATGGGGGCTAGTGTCGTCGAAATTGATACGACAGACAATCGGTTTATCCTCAGCCCAGAGGTTTTAGAAAAGGCTTTAGAAGAGCAAGGGGATCGCGTCAAGGCGGTTATTCTCAACTACCCAGCTAATCCGACAGGTGTTACTTACTCTAAGGAGCAGATGCAGGATTTGGCTAGGGTCTTGAAAAAATATGAAGTTTTTGTCATTTGTGATGAGGTCTATTCGGAGCTAACTTACACAGGTCAGCCTCATGTTTCCTTGGGATCCTACCTACGGGACCAAGCCATTATTATCAATGGCTTGTCTAAGTCTCATGCTATGACAGGTTGGAGACTCGGTTTTATCTTTGCGCCGGCTTCCTTGACAACTCAATTAATCAAGAGTCATCAGTACTTGGTGACTGCAGCGGGGACCATGAACCAGTATGCAGCCATTGAAGCCTTAACGGTTGGTAAAGACGACGCAGAGCCGATGAAACGGGAATACATAGAGCGTCGAGATTATATCATCAAAGAAATGTCTGCCATGGGCTTTGATATTATCCGCCCGGATGGAGCCTTCTATATCTTTGCTAAGATCCCACAAGGATATACCCAAGACTCCTTCGCTTTTTTGAAGCTTCTTGCCCAAGAAAAAGCTGTTGCCTTTATTCCAGGAATGGCTTTTGGTCCTTATGGCGAAGGCTATGTACGCTTGTCTTATGCAGCCAGTATGGAAGTGATCCAAGAAGCGATGAGTCGGTTGAAGGAGTTTATGAAAGAACATGTTGGAGAGCATTGAGAGTCGTGGCATCGTCCTCTACCATCGGGATTACCGAGAGGACGATAAGCTGGTTAAAATCTTTACAGAGCAAGCTGGCAAGCTCATGTTTTTCGTGAAACATGCCAATCGTTCTCGGTTGAATTCTATGATCCAACCGTTGACTTTAGCGGATATGTATCTGAAAATCAATGATGACGGACTCAGCTATATCGAAGATATTCATGAGGTTCAAAGTTTCCAAGGGATTAACCAAGATCTTTTTCGTCTTTCCTACGCAACCTATATACTGGCCTTGGCAGATGCTAGTATACAGGATCGTCAACCTGATCCAGCTTTATTTGCTTTTTTGGAGCAGACCTTGCAATTGATGGATCGGGGCTTGGATTATGAAATCTTGACCAATATTTTTGAAATGCAGATTTTATCCCGATTTGGTGTCGCCTTAAACGTCCATGAGTGTTGCGTCTGTCATCGAGTGGGGTTGCCTTTTGATTTTTCATTCCGCTTGGGTGGTGTCCTTTGCCCAGATCATTATGATCGTGACGAAAGACGAGCCCACTGGGATCCAAACGCCCTCTATTTGCTGGATCGTTTTCAAGCTGTGAAATTTAGTGAGTTAGAGACGATTTCCATCCATGATGCGATGAAGAAAGAGTTGAGAAAGTGTCTAGACCAACTCTATGATGAATATGTAGGCATTCATCTAAAAGCTAAGAAATTTATTGATTCCCTGGGAAGCTGGGGAGAGATCTTAAAAGATCAGTCTGGAGGTAAGAAATGAAAAAAATTGCAGTTGATGCAATGGGTGGAGATCATGCTCCACAGGCCCTGGTAGAAGGGGTCAATCAAGCCATACAAGAATTTAAGGATATTGAAGTCATTTTGTATGGGGATGAGGCTAAAATTAAGCAATACCTGACAGCAACTGAACGGGTATCCATCGTCCATACGGATGAGAAAATCAACTCAGATGATGAGCCGACTCGTGCGATTCGTCGGAAAAAGCAAGCCAGCATGGTCTTAGCAGCGCATGCAGTTAAGAATGGAGAAGCGGATGCGATGCTTTCAGCAGGAAATACAGGAGCTCTTCTTGCCTCTGGTTACTTCATCGTCGGTCGGATCAAGGTCATCGATCGTCCAGGTTTGATGTCGACTCTTCCTACACTTGATGGGAAGGGCTATGATATGTTGGATTTGGGGGCAAATGCTGAAAATACGCCAACACACTTGCACCAATATGCGATTATGGGAGCCTATTATGCAGAGAATGTCCGTGGCATTAAGCGGCCTCGTATCGGTCTCTTAAATAACGGAACAGAGGAAAGTAAGGGGGATCCCCTACGCAAGGAGACCTATCAATTATTAGCAGCAGATCCTTCTCTTAATTTTGTAGGAAATGTGGAAGCGCGTGACTTGATGGATGGAGTTGCTGACGTCATTGTTACAGATGGATTTACAGGAAATGCTGTCCTTAAGACCATGGAAGGAACTGCTCTGGGCCTCTTTAAACAGTTGAAAACGGTCCTTAGTGGTGGTGGGTTGAAAGCTAAGATAGGAGCCTTCCTATTGAAGAATGATCTACGAGGTTTGAAAAAGACCTTGGATTATTCAGATGTTGGAGGTGCGGTCTTGTTTGGCTTGCAAGCCCCTGTCGTGAAAACCCATGGTTCTAGTGATGCCAAGGCAGTCTATAGCACGATTCGCCAGATCCGGACCATGTTGGATACAGATGTTATTCGTAAATCTGTGGTTGAATTATCAGAATTGGAGGAAGAGAAATGAGTCGTCATCAAGAAATTTTTAAACTAGTTGAAGGGTTGATTCAAGATCATAAAGGATCTGACTATGAGGTTACTTTGGATTTGGATTTACGAAAGGACTTGGAAGTAGATTCCGTTGATCTCATGGAATACATTATTTATTTGGAAGAAGCCTACCAAATTGATATCCCAGATAAAGACATTGATGCCATGGCAACTGTTGGAGATATGGTAGACTACGTTTTGAAGAAAACAAGCAAATAAAGTTCGGTTTTTACGAACGAACAAGCATCTAAAAATAAGAGGTTGAATCTTTTTGATTCAATCTCTTATTATTTTTGTGTTACAAGCGAACAAGATACGGATTTAACTTGAAAAAACAACATCTCTGTGATACACTGAAAGGGATAAAAGATGAAAGGCGAACAAGAAGATGTCCGATCAATTAATTTATACGGGGAAAGCAAAAGATATTTATAGTACAGAAGACGAACATGTGATTAAGTCCGTTTATAAGGACCAGGCCACCATGCTAAATGGAGCTCGCAAAGAGACCATTGAGGGGAAAGGTGTGCTGAATAATCAGATTTCGTCTCTTATTTTTGAAAAATTGAATACTGCGGGTGTAGCGACGCACTTTATTGAACGTATCTCTGATACAGAACAATTGAACAAGAAGGTTTCAATCATTCCTTTGGAGGTTGTGCTTCGTAACGTGACTGCGGGTTCTTTCTCAAAACGTTTCGGTGTTGAAGAAGGTTTGGACTTGAAAACCCCTATCGTTGAATTTTACTACAAAAACGATGATTTGGATGACCCATTCATCAATGACGAGCATGTGAAGTTCTTGGATATTGCCAATGATGAACAAATTGCTTATATCAAGGAAGAAACACGTCGCATCAATGAATTGTTGAAAGATTGGTTTGCACAAATTGGCCTTCGCTTGATTGACTTCAAATTGGAATTTGGTTTTGATAAGGATGGCAAGATTATCTTGGCAGATGAATTCTCACCAGATAACTGCCGACTTTGGGATGCTGAAGGGCACCATATGGACAAGGATGTTTTCCGTAGGGATCTGGGCAGTTTGACAGATGTTTATAAGGTTGTGTTGGAGAAATTGCAGGGCTTGAAGTAAAGTTTTACTTGGTCGTCACTACAATCTTTAAGTAGAAATAGATAAAGGAAATAAAATGGATAAACGTATTTTCGTTGAGAAAAAAGCTGATTTTCGTGTGAAATCGGACTCTTTAGTAAAAGAATTGCAGCATAATCTTCAGTTGAAAACCTTGAAGGATCTTCGGATTGTTCAGGTTTACGATGTCTTTAATTTGGCAGAGGATTTGTTTGCGAGTGCGGAAAAACATATTTTTTCAGAGCAGGTGACCGATACTGTTTTGGATGAAGCTGCGGTTCAGGCTGATCTTGAGAAGTATGCTTTCTTTGCTATCGAAAGTTTGCCTGGTCAATTTGACCAACGTGCAGCATCTTCGCAAGAAGCTTTGCTTTTGCTTGGTAGTTCAAATGATGTAACAGTGAACACAGCACAATTGTACTTGGTTAACAAGGATATTGATGCGAATGAGTTGGAGGCTGTCAAAAACTACCTTTTGAACCCAGTGGATTCTCGTTTTAAAGATATCACTGTTGGTATTGCTAAACAGGATTTCTCTGAGTCTGACAAGACCATTCCAAGCTTGGATTTCTTTGAAACTTATACGGCAGAAGATTTTGCTAAGTATAAAGCTGAGCAAGGATTGGCAATGGAAGTGGATGACCTTCTCTTCATTCAAGATTACTTCAAGTCTATTGGACGGGTGCCAACTGAGACTGAGCTTAAGGTTTTGGATACTTACTGGTCTGACCACTGCCGTCATACAACTTTCGAGACTGAGTTGAAAAACATCGACTTCTCAGCTTCTAAATTTGAAAAACAATTGCAAGCGACTTATGACAAGTATATTGCCATGCGTGATGAGTTGGGACGTACAGAAAAACCTCAAACCTTGATGGATATGGCAACTATTTTTGGCCGTTATGAGCGTGCTAATGGTCGTTTGGATGACATGGAAGTGTCTGATGAAATCAATGCCTGCTCAGTTGAAATTGAAGTGGATGTCAATGGTGTCAAAGAACCATGGCTTCTTATGTTCAAGAACGAAACTCACAACCACCCAACTGAAATCGAACCATTTGGTGGTGCGGCTACTTGTATCGGTGGTGCCATTCGTGACCCATTGTCAGGTCGTTCATACGTTTACCAAGCCATGCGTATCTCAGGTGCTGGTGATATTACAACACCAATTGCTGAAACTCGTGCTGGTAAATTGCCACAACAAGTGATTTCTAAAACAGCGGCTCACGGTTATTCTTCATACGGTAACCAAATTGGTCTTGCAACAACTTACGTTCGTGAATACTTCCACCCTGGTTTCGTTGCTAAGCGTATGGAGCTAGGTGCCGTTGTCGGTGCGGCTCCTAAGGAAAATGTTGTCCGTGAGAAACCTGAAGCAGGTGATGTGATTATCTTGCTCGGTGGTAAGACTGGACGTGATGGTGTCGGTGGTGCGACAGGCTCTTCTAAAGTTCAAACGGTTGAATCTGTTGAAACAGCTGGTGCTGAGGTTCAAAAAGGGAATGCCATCGAAGAACGTAAGATTCAACGTCTTTTCCGTAATGGGGATGTGACACGTCTGATCAAGAAATCAAATGACTTTGGTGCTGGTGGTGTCTGTGTGGCTATCGGTGAATTGGCAGATGGTCTTGAAATTGATCTAGACAAAGTGCCATTGAAATACCAAGGCTTGAACGGTACAGAAATTGCCATCTCGGAATCTCAGGAACGTATGGCCGTAGTGGTTCGTCCAGAAGATGTAGATGCTTTCGTTGCTGAATGTAACAAAGAAAATATTGATGCTGTTGTCGTTGCGACAGTGACTGAAAAACCAAATCTTGTCATGCACTGGAATGGTGAAACCATCGTTGATTTGGAACGTCGTTTCCTTGATACAAACGGTGTACGTGTGGTTGTAGATGCTAAGGTGGTTGACAAGGATGTCAAGCTTCCAGAAGAACGTCAAACATCTGCTGAAACCCTTGAAGCGGATACTCTTGAAGTCTTGGCTGACCTGAACCATGCCAGTCAAAAAGGGTTGCAAACTATCTTTGATAGCTCGGTTGGTCGTTCAACAGTCAATCACCCACTTGGTGGTCGCTACCAAATCACACCAACGGAAGCTTCTGTACAGAAATTGCCAGTCCAACATGGCGTGACAACAACTGCATCTGTTATGGCGCAAGGATTCAACCCTTATGTAGCAGAATGGTCTCCATATCATGGCGCTGCTTATGCGGTCATCGAAGCCACAGCTCGTTTGGTTGCTGCTGGTGCAAACTGGTCTAAGGCTCGTTTCTCTTATCAGGAATACTTCGAGCGTATGGATAAACAAGCAGAGCGTTTTGGTCAACCAGTCTCAGCTCTCCTTGGATCCATTGAAGCTCAGATTCAACTTGGTTTGCCATCTATCGGTGGGAAAGACTCTATGTCTGGTACCTTTGAAGAATTGACAGTACCACCAACCTTGGTTGCTTTTGGGGTAACAACTGCGGATAGCCGTAAGGTTCTTTCTCCAGAATTTAAAGCTGCTGGTGAAAATATTTACTACATTCCTGGTCAAGCTTTGGCACAAGAAATTGACTTTGAACTCATCAAGTCTAACTTTGCTCAATTTGAAGCCATCCAAGCTGACCACAAAGTGACAGCCGCATCAGCTGTTAAATATGGTGGTGTGGTTGAAGCTCTTGCACTTGCAACATTTGGTAACCATATCGGAGCAAATGTCGAATTAGCTGACCTTGACACTAGCTTGACAGCCCAATTGGGTGGATTCGTCTTCACATCGCCTGAAGAAATTGCAGGTGTTGCCAAGATCGGACAAACAGTAGCAGACTTTACACTAGTTGTCAACGGTGTAACGCTGGATGGACACAAACTTGACAGTGTCTTCCAAGGTAAATTGGAAGAGGTTTACCCAACAGAATTTGCACAGGCAACTGAGTTGGAAGAAGTACCTGCTGTAGCATCAGATGCTGTGATTAAAGCTAAAGAAACAGTTGAAAAGCCAGTGGTTTACATCCCAGTATTCCCAGGTACCAACTCTGAATACGACTCCGCTAAGGCCTTTGAAAAAGAAGGTGCCAAAGTCAACTTAGTACCATTTGTCACACTCAACGAAGAAGCGATTGTCAAGTCTGTTGACACCATGGTTGACAACATTGAAAAAGCCAACATTATCTTCTTTGCAGGTGGCTTCTCAGCAGCGGATGAACCAGATGGATCAGCTAAATTTATCGTGAACATCTTGCTCAATGAAAAAGTGCGTGCAGCTATCGATGGTTTCATCGAACGCGGCGGCTTGATCATCGGTATCTGTAACGGATTCCAAGCTCTTGTCAAATCAGGTCTCCTTCCATATGGTAACTTTGAAGATGCAAGTAGCACGAGTCCAACCCTCTTTTACAATGATGCTAACCAACACGTGGCTAAGATGGTGGAAACACGTATTGCCAATACTAACTCACCATGGCTTGCTGGAGTAGAAGTTGGAGACATCCACGCTATCCCAGTATCACACGGTGAAGGGAAGTTTGTCGTGACAGCTGAGGAATTCGCAGAGCTTCGTGACAATGGTCAAATCTTTAGCCAATATGTTGACTTCAAAGGCAACCCAAGCATGGATTCTAAATACAATCCAAATGGTTCTGTCCATGCAATCGAAGGAATTACCAGCAAGAACGGTCAAATCATCGGGAAGATGGGTCACTCAGAACGTTTTGAAGATGGTCTCTTCCAAAATATTCCAGGAAATAAAGATCAACATCTCTTTGCATCAGCGGTTCAATATTTTACTGGAAAATAAAAGGTATACAACATGACATACGAAGTAAAATCTCTTAATGAAGAGTGTGGAGTCTTTGGGATTTGGGGACATCCAGACGCAGCAAAACTCACCTATTTTGGTCTTCACAGTCTCCAACACCGGGGACAAGAGGGAGCAGGCATCTTGGCCAATGACCAAGGAACCTTGAGACGTCATCGGGATACAGGTCTGCTTTCAGAAGTCTTTCGGAATCCTTTAAATCTAGAAAAATTGACAGGATCTTCTGCTATTGGACATGTTCGCTATGCGACAGCGGGGGAAGCGTCTGTGGATAACATCCAACCCTTCCTCTTCCGCTTTCATGATACGCAGTTTGGTCTGGCCCATAATGGGAATTTGACCAATGCCCAATCGCTCAAATCGGAATTAGAAAAAAATGGAGCCATCTTTAGCTCGACCTCTGACTCAGAAATTCTGGCCCACTTGATCCGTCGGAGCCACAACCCTTCCTTTATGGGGAAAATCAAGGAAGCACTCAATACGGTCAAAGGTGGATTTGCTTATCTGATGTTGTTTGAAGATAAGTTGATCGCGGCGCTGGACCCAAATGGCTTCCGTCCTCTTTCCATCGGGAAAATGGCAAATGGTGCCTTGGTTGTTTCTTCTGAAACCTGTGCCTTTGAGGTGATTGGGGCAGAATGGATCCGAGATGTGCATCCTGGTGAACTCGTGATCTTTGATGAAAATGGCATTACCTATGATCGCTATACGGATGATACCCAGCTAGCAATTTGTTCCATGGAGTATATCTATTTTGCTCGCCCTGATTCCAATATCCAAGGGGTCAACGTCCATACAGCTCGTAAGCGGATGGGCGCTCAGTTGGCTCGAGAATTTAAGAACCAAGCAGATATAGTGGTGGGGGTTCCCAACTCCTCTCTCAGTGCGGCCATGGGCTTTGCGGAAGAATCCGGTCTGCCAAATGAAATGGGCTTGATCAAGAATCAGTATGTCCAACGAACCTTTATCCAACCGACTCAGGAATTGCGGGAACAAGGAGTGCGGATGAAGCTCTCTGCCGTATCTGGGGTCGTGAAAGGCAAACGGGTTGTCATGATTGATGATTCTATCGTTCGTGGGACAACCTCTCGTCGGATTGTGAAATTGTTGAAAGAAGCAGGGGCTACAGAAGTCCATGTGGCAATTGCTAGCCCAGCTCTGGCTTATCCATGTTTCTACGGAATTGATATTCAGAGCCGCGAAGAGCTGATCGCAGCCAACCATACAGTAGAGGAAACTTGTGAGATTATTGGTGCGGATAGCTTGACTTATTTATCTGTTGATGGCTTGATTGATTCTATTGGCATTGATACTGATGCACCAAACGGTGGTCTTTGTGTGGCTTACTTCGATGGGAAATACCCAACGCCTTTGTATGACTACGAAGAACGCTATTTGGAAAGCTTGAATGAGCAGACCTCCTTTTATTAGGAATGTTTGCAAGTGAATCTGATCAATCATCAGTAGGATCTAGGAAGAGAAAAAGGAATAAACAAATGACAAACAAAAATGCTTACGCGCCACGTCTCACTACTGACTAAAAGCTAAAGCATTTGTCAGTAGGCGCTTTCTCCTATGGGATCAAAGCTAGAGACCTGACTAGTATTTTTAGATAAAAAGATGGTTTATCTAAAAATACGTCGCACTCTTTCTCAAAAAAAGAAAAGGATTAAAAAATGACAAATAAGAATGCATACGCTCAATCGGGTGTGGACGTTGAAGCGGGTTATGAAGTTGTTGAACGGATCAAAAAACACGTGGCACGTACGGAGCGTGCGGGTGTTATGGGAGCTCTTGGTGGTTTCGGTGGTATGTTTGACCTTTCAAAAACAGGTGTCAAAGAGCCAGTTTTGATTTCAGGTACAGATGGTGTCGGTACTAAACTCATGCTTGCTATTAAGTACGACAAACACGATACTATCGGTCAAGACTGTGTCGCTATGTGTGTTAACGATATCATCGCCGCAGGTGCTGAGCCCCTTTACTTCCTTGACTACGTAGCAACTGGTAAAAATGAACCAGCTAAATTGGAGCAGGTCGTTGCTGGTGTTGCTGAAGGTTGTGTGCAAGCTGGTGCGGCCCTTATTGGTGGTGAAACTGCTGAAATGCCTGGTATGTACGGTGAAGATGACTATGACTTGGCTGGGTTTGCTGTCGGTGTTGCAGAAAAATCTCAAATCATCGACGGTTCAAAAGTAGCTGAAGGGGATGTGATTCTGGGACTTGCTTCAAGTGGTATCCACTCAAACGGTTACTCACTTGTTCGTCGTGTCTTTGCGGATTACACAGGTGAAGAAGTATTGCCTGAGTTAGAAGGCAAGAAACTTAAAGACGTTCTTCTTGAACCAACTCGTATCTACGTTAAGGCTGTTCTACCACTCATCAAAGAAGAATTGGTCAACGGGATTGCCCACATCACAGGTGGTGGTTTCATCGAAAATGTACCACGTATGTTCGCTGATGACTTGGCTGCTGAAATTGACGAAAGCAAAGTGCCAGTTCTTCCAATTTTCAAAGCCCTTGAAAAATATGGCCAAATCAAGCATGAAGAAATGTTTGAAATCTTCAACATGGGTATCGGTCTCATGCTTGCGGTTAAACCAGAGAATGTGGAACGTGTCAAAGAACTTCTTGACGAACCTGTTTATGAAATTGGTCGGATTGTGAAGAAAGATGGTGCAAGTGTGGTGATTAAATAATGACTAAAAGGATTGCTGTTTTTGCCTCTGGTAACGGCTCAAACTTTCAGGTGATTGCGGAACAATTTCCAGTAGAATTTGTTTTCTCAGATCACCGAGATGCCTATGTCTTAGAGCGTGCCGAAAAGCTTGGGGTTTTAACCTATGCTTTTGAGCTTAAAGAGTTTGAGAACAAGGCTGACTATGAAGGAGCCATCGTCGAGCTCTTGGAAGAACACCAGATTGACCTAGTTTGTTTAGCCGGCTACATGAAAATCGTCGGACCAACCTTGCTAGCAGCTTATGAAGGCCGTATCATCAATATTCACCCAGCCTATCTTCCGGAATTTCCAGGTGCTCATGGCATTGAGGATGCTTGGAATGCGGGTGTTGCTGAGAGCGGTGTGACCATTCACTGGGTGGATTCGGGTGTGGATACGGGAAAGGTTATCCAACAAGTCCGTGTGCCACGGCTTGAAGGTGATACCCTTGATACTTTCGAGACGCGCATCCACGAAACAGAGTACAAGCTCTATCCAGAAGTATTGGAACATTTGGGAGTTGCACGAAAATAAGGAAGCCCTAGAGATGAAAAAACATTTTTGACTCTAGCAGATGAAGAACTTTTTTAAAAAAGGAAAAGAAAAAAATGACTAAACGCGCACTAATTAGTGTTTCAGATAAAGTGGGCATTGTTGAATTTGCCCAAGAACTCAAGAAACTCGGTTGGGACATCATCTCAACAGGTGGGACAAAAATTGCCCTTGATAATGCCGGTGTTGATACCATTGCCATTGACGATGTGACTGGTTTTCCAGAAATGATGGACGGCCGTGTGAAGACTCTCCATCCAAATATCCACGGTGGTCTTCTCGCTCGTCGTGACCTCGATAGTCACCTTGATGCTGCTAAGGATAATCAGATCGAACTGATAGACCTTGTTGTGGTCAATCTTTACCCATTCAAGGAAACCATCCTAAAACCAGACGTGACTTACGCTGACGCGGTGGAAAACATCGATATCGGTGGGCCATCTATGCTTCGTTCAGCAGCAAAAAACCACGCTAGCGTAACAGTTGTGGTAGACCCTGCTGACTATGCTGTTGTGCTTGACGAATTGGCAGCAAACGGTGAAACAACTTACGAAACTCGCCAAGGTTTGGCAGCCAAGGTTTTCCGTCACACAGCGGCCTACGATGCCTTGATTGCAGAATACTTCACAGCTCAAGTGGGTGAAGAAAAACCTGAAAAACTCACCTTGACTTATGATCTTAAGCAAGCAATGCGTTACGGGGAAAACCCTCAACAAGACGCTGATTTCTACCAAAAAGCCTTGCCTACGGATTATTCGATTGCATCAGCGAAACAGCTCAACGGTAAGGAATTGTCCTTCAACAATATCCGTGACGCTGATGCTGCCATCCGTATCATTCGTGATTTTAAAGAACGTCCAACCGTTGTGGCGTTGAAACACATGAACCCATGTGGGATTGGTCAGGCTGAGGATATCGAAACAGCTTGGGATTACGCTTATGAGTCTGACCCAGTATCAATTTTCGGTGGTATCGTCGTTCTCAACCGTGAGGTAGATGTTGCGACAGCTGAGAAGATGCATGGTGTTTTCCTTGAAATCATCATCGCACCAAGCTATACGGATGAAGCGCTAGCCATTTTGACCAACAAAAAGAAAAATTTGCGGATCCTTGCCTTGCCATTTGACGCACAAGATGCTAGTGAAGTGGAAGCAGAATACACAGGTGTTGTCGGTGGACTCCTCGTTCAAAACCAAGACGTGATCAAAGAAAGCCCAGCTGACTGGCAAGTGGTAACCAAACGCCAGCCAACTGAGACAGAAGCGACTGCTCTTGAGTTTGCTTGGAAAGCAATCAAGTATGTCAAATCAAACGGTATTATCGTGACTAACGACCACATGACACTTGGTGTTGGCCCTGGTCAAACCAATCGTGTGGCTTCCGTCCGTATTGCTATTGACCAAGCTAAAGATCGTCTTGACGGTGCTGTCCTTGCTTCGGATGCCTTCTTCCCATTTGCGGATAACGTGGAAGAAATCGCTAAAGCAGGGATTAAGGCCATCATCCAGCCAGGTGGATCAGTACGTGACCAAGAGTCTATCGAAGCTGCTGATAAATACGGCTTAACCATGGTCTTCACAGGCGTGAGACATTTTAGACATTAATCAAATAAGGCACTCATCGATAGATGAGTGCCTTTATTAATCAAGCGACCTTTAATTTGGATAGATATAGCTGACCGTTCCCCAGACAACATTCGTGGGGTCAAACCAGCCACGGAAATTGTTGATGGTCCGATTTCCATTGTAATTGGCTTCCTTCACTTGGATTTTTTGATCATGTTCGACCTCCGTCACGACTGCAACGTGGCCATAGCCTCCATTATCCCAACAGGCGATAGCACCGACCTCTGGGGTATTTCCTGTCCGGAAGCCCGCAGCGCGTGCACTAGCTGCCCACATGCCACCGTTTCCCCACCAGTTTTGTGACCAAGGAGCCAGTTCTTTTGCTGCCCAGGTACATTCACCAACGGGATAGTAATTATCCGGTTGGGTGACCAGTGGAGTAGCTTTAGCCCGCTCGACCTGAAATTCTGTGGCGAGCAAGCCTTTTAAGTGTCCCTTGTTTTTCTGGTAAACATGGAGATGAAAGGTTCCTTTCCCTGTATGTTTCTCGGCGTTGAAGGACAATTGGTAGCGACCAGGTGCCGTTTTTTTTGCGAGATACCAGATCAAGTCGTCTTGGCCATCTTGTTCAGACCAGATGGGAAAGAGGACTTCCTCCACATCTTCAAAGAGCTGGAGTTGGATCTCAAATAGCTGCGCACCGCTAGGTCGGACTGTGATCTTAGGTTGGGAAGATGCGAGGTCTTTTTTCTCAACGATTGTCTGTAGTGGAAATAGTCCTTCAAGGTTTCCGTTAGAATGGATGCCGTAGACATGGATGTGATAAAGTCCTGCTTGATCCAAATGATTGGTCAGTGGTACTTGCAAATCAAATCCATTTTCTCCTCGTTGAACAGGATACCAAATAAGGTCGTCTTGGCCGTTTTGCTCGGACCAAATGGGGATGCTAACGCTTTGGAAGCGGTCTGGAATGGTCCCGAGGTGGACAACTAATTGTCCCTTTTCTTTGTAGATATAATTGACGTTTTGCTCTGCTCTAGCAACTTGTGAAGCCCCTGCCCAGAAAAGACAAGCTGCCAAGAGTAGTTTCTTTATTCTCTGCATAAAACTCCTTTTTTAAAAAATAGTAGAGGTCTCAATTATAATATTCGTAAAAAGGAGCAGAAATTTAAAAAATAATGAAAAAAGTTTGTTTTCTAACGAAAATCATCGGATATTCCTTGAAATATTAGAACAAAACGAACGTTTGTGGTATAATTTAATAAAATAATTCGCAAAAGAGGTTCGAGATGAAACTTTTGGTTGTTGGATCTGGCGGTCGTGAGCATGCGATTGCTAAGAAATTGTTGGAGTCTAAAGGCGTTGAGCAGGTTTTTGTGGCTCCTGGTAATGATGGAATGCGATTAGATGGTCTGGATTTGATTAATGTCGGAATTTCCGAACATTCTAAGCTGATTGACTTCGCAAAAGTCAAAGATATTGCTTGGACCTTTATCGGTCCAGATGATGCGCTTGCGTCTGGAATCGTGGATGATTTCAATGCAGCTGGTCTCAAAGCATTTGGCCCGACCAAAGCTGCGGCTGAGCTGGAGTGGTCTAAGGATTTTGCTAAGGAAATCATGGTCAAATATGATGTTCCGACAGCAGCCTATGGAACATTTTCCGACTTTGAGGAAGCCAAGGCCTACATCGAAGAAAAAGGCGCTCCAATCGTCGTCAAGGCAGATGGCTTGGCCCTTGGGAAAGGTGTCGTCGTTGCTGAAACGGTTGAGCAAGCTGTCGAAGCTGCTCATGAGATGCTGTTGGACAATAAATTCGGTGACTCAGGTGCGCGTGTGGTCATCGAGGAATTCCTGGATGGAGAAGAGTTCTCTCTCTTTGCCTTTGTCAATGGAGACAAGTTCTACATTATGCCAACGGCTCAGGACCACAAACGTGCCTACGATGGCGACAAAGGTCCTAACACTGGTGGGATGGGTGCCTATGCGCCAGTTCCTCACTTGCCACAGAGCGTGGTTGACACAGCGGTTGACACCATTGTCAAGCCAGTTCTCGAAGGGATGATTAAAGAAGGACGCCCCTATCTTGGTGTCCTTTACGCGGGGCTTATCTTGACAGCTGACGGATCTAAAGTCATCGAGTTTAACTCACGCTTCGGCGATCCTGAAACGCAAATCATTTTGCCTCGTTTGACATCTGACTTTGCACAAAATATCACTGACATTTTGGATGGCAAAGAGCCAACTATCACTTGGACGGACAAGGGTGTGACACTGGGTGTAGTTGTCGCATCAAACGGCTATCCACTTGCTTATGAGAAGGGTGTCAAACTTCCAGCCAAGACAGAGGGCGACATCATCACTTACTATGCCGGTGCTAAAATCGCTGAAAATGGGCAAGACCTTCTCTCAAACGGCGGACGAGTCTACATGCTGGTTACCACAGCAGATACCGTAAAAGATGGCCAAAATACCATCTACAGCCAACTCGACAACCAAAACACAGAAGGCTTGTTCTACCGAAACGATATCGGCAGCAAGGCGATAAAAGATTAACAGGTATTAACTTTGTCATGGCGAGCGAAAGCGAGCCAAAGTAAGATAATGGTCGCTTAATTCGCGAGCGTTAGCGAGCTAGTATAGGATAATCGTCGCAGTAGTGGAACTCCTAGTAGCAGAGCTACTAGGAGCGGAAAACTGGAGACTCAGGCTCCAGTTTTAGTAATGGAACGCCACAGGCGGTCGCTTACGTCCGCACTACAATAGACGATTATCAAAAAAGGAGAATAAATGAAACCAGTAATTTCCATTATCATGGGCTCAAAATCCGACTGGGCAACCATGCAAAAAACAGCCGAGGTATTAGACCGCTTCGGTGTAGCCTACGAAAAGAAAGTTGTTTCCGCACACCGTACACCTGACCTCATGTTCAAACATGCCGAGGAAGCACGTAGTCGTGGCATCAAGGTTATCATCGCTGGTGCTGGTGGTGCAGCTCACTTGCCAGGGATGGTTGCTGCTAAAACAACTCTTCCAGTCATCGGAGTACCCGTCAAATCACGTGCTCTTAGTGGCGTGGATTCGCTTTATTCCATCGTTCAGATGCCGGGTGGGGTACCTGTTGCGACCATGGCTATCGGTGAAGCAGGTGCGATTAACGCTGCCCTCTTTGCTCTCCGTCTCCTCTCAGTAGAAGACCAGGCTATCGCGACAGCTTTGGCAGATTTCGCAGAAGAGCAAGGAAAAATCGCAGAGGAGTCTACAAATGAGCTCATCTAAAACAATCGGAATTATCGGTGGTGGTCAGCTGGGTCAAATGATGGCCATTTCTGCTATCTACATGGGGCACAAGGTTATCGCTCTGGATCCTGCGGCTGATTGCCCGGCCTCTCGCGTGGCGGAAATCATCGTGGCTCCTTATAACGATGTAGATGCTCTTCGTCAGTTGGCGGAGCGTTGCGATGTTCTCACTTATGAGTTTGAAAATGTCGACGCCGATGGTTTGGATGCCGTTATTAAGGATGGACAGCTCCCTCAAGGGACAGACCTACTCCGTATTTCTCAAAATCGCATTTTTGAAAAGGACTTCCTCTCAAACAAGGCTCAAGTCACCGTGGCCCCTTACAAGGTTGTGACTTCTAGTCAAGACTTGGCAGATATGGACCTGTCGAAAAACTATGTCCTCAAGACGGCGACTGGTGGCTACGATGGGCATGGACAAAAGGTCATTCGTTCAGCAGAAGATTTGGCAGAAGCCTATGCGCTAGCTGACTCAGCAGACTGTGTTTTGGAAGAATTTGTCAACTTTGACCTTGAAATTTCTGTCATCGTGTCTGGAAATGGCAAGGATGTGACTGTTTTCCCAGTTCAGGAAAATATCCATCGCAACAATATCCTGTCTAAGACCATTGTGCCAGCTCGCATTTCAGAAAGTTTAGCTGAAAAAGCCCAAGCAATGGCAGTGCGAATCGCAGAACAACTGAATCTTTCCGGAACTCTTTGCGTGGAAATGTTTGCGACAGCTGATGACATCATTGTCAATGAGATTGCTCCACGCCCACATAACTCAGGCCACTACTCGATTGAAGCTTGTGACTTTTCACAATTTGACACACATATCTTGGGTGTTCTCGGAGTTCCATTGCCAGCTATCAAACTACATGCCCCTGCCGTCATGCTCAACGTACTCGGCCAGCATGTCGATGCCGCTGAAAAATATGTCACAGAAAATCCAAGCGCCCACCTCCACATGTATGGTAAAATAGAAGCGAAGCATAACCGCAAAATGGGACATGTGACTTTGTTTAGTGATGTGCCGGATAAGGTTGAGGAGTTTGGGGAAGGGATGGATTTTTAGAGGAGAGGTATGCCATTAAAGTATTTTGAGATCAAAAAATTATTAAGAAGCCAGATAGGTTTAGTTGACTCCCTTACGGGAAAAGTTATGAAGTATGTATTATTGTATGGGATTTTATATGCGCTTTTTCTAATTGGTAGAGTTCAAGATCCAGATTCCTCAGGGGGACTTGTTGCTTTATTATTAATTATGGGAGTGCTTTATAGATTTAATTTTCTTTTTGAGAAAATTAATATTAAAAATTTAACGATAGCTTTTAGAAAAGGATATTTTTTAAATGAAGAACATACGGAAATGTTAATTTCTGATATAGAATTATCGTTGAAAAAAATAAATAGTTTTGCAAATTGGAGTTGTGGTATTTTAGCAACTATTTCAATATTTGTGACTACAACCTATCTTAATTTTTTTAAAGATTCTATTCCTAAAGAAGAACTTTCAAAACTGTTAATTGATGAAAATGCTGGTTTGCAAAATGATTTGGTTGTTTTTTTAGCATTGTTGATGTTTCTGATAATTTTAGGATTACTAGGTTATTATCTTGCTGTTCAAGCCTTTACTTACGATATGCGATTTGTAAATACTATTTTAAAAAGCAGCCTTTACATTGATGAAGATGACATAATCATAGGTGGATTTTGGAAGAAGCTTGCGTACAGTTTAGATCATTTTATTTCGGGATTTTGATAAGTAGACGATATGAAAGGTGATCAATTGCTTCCTCCTCCCCAATCCCTCCCCGTCAGAATCAGACCGCTGAAACTTCCCGACTATGTGTTTCTGTTTGCGGGAAACCTTTGGGATTTTCTCCCATATCATTTATGAAAATAATATTTTTAAAAAAAGGAGACGATAGATGAATTTGAAAACTTATGGGATTGAGTCTCTGTCGACAGAGAAGTTGAAAACCGCTGAGTTTTCGCAGTTGACAGCTGACACGGTTTCAGCTTTGATAACTTTTGCCAAGGAGCACAAGCAGGAGCACTTGCTCACGACTCACGCTAGCCGTCTGGAAACGGCTTAGGCTAATTATCAGAGCGCGCCAAAGGGCAAAGCAGCATCGGCTGTGGTCAAGGACTTGGACGAGGTCGACCAAAAGCGTGACAATGCCTACCAAACGCTGGTCAATTTTGTAAAAGCCTACGCTCATGTTGACGGACAGGCGGTGGAGGCAGCCTACACCAAGCTGCGCAAAGCAAATTCGTTGCGGTTTATAAAGCCCGCCTCAGCGAGCAAGCCAATACAAGATTGGCCAAAGCAAGCAACAAAAACAAACCCTGCAAGCCGCTTACGACTACATCATTGACCTAGTCGCCGTCCTATCCCACGGCCAACCCGAACACTAAGACTACCAAAATCTCAAAGCCCAACTCAACACCATCAGGAAGAGATATAGGGCTAGTGGGAAGAAGAAAGTTACAAAACCAGAGGGTAAGAGTTGAGGAGGAAGTTTGAAAAAAGTAATTTACTTAATTACAGCCGTAATTACACTTTTATTAATAATATTGAGCTGTTCTTATTGGAATAGCATTGTTAATAACTTTGAAACTAAACCAGGTGATTACCTTATCCAATTACTGTGTATGTTGATTCCTGTATTAATATCATTATTTCTTTTTCATGTCGAGAGTTTGGAAAGGAAAGACGATCTGATTTTGCAAGAGCAACGTTTAGATAAACAAGAAGAAAATCAGAAACAAATGCAAGAAACTTTTGTAGAAATTACAAACATTTTAGATGCACAGAATACAAAACAAGAAAAGATGGGGGAATCTCTAGAAAAAACAGCGCTTGAGTTAAGACGAATAAGATTACCGAAGGGATTAGAATTTTTATATGAAAATATTGATCGTATTGAGGAATATATTCAGAGTGACTCAAGGGTTCAAAACACAATGAATGTCGTTGCTAGACATTATGCTATGGGAGAATTGCTAGAAAAGTGGAGGGAAATAGAGCTTGAGGAAGTTCCGCTAAAAATTAGAAGAGAGTTTGGAAACACAAGATACTTTTTTGAAGATTATTCAAAATTACTATTTATTTCATATAATTTTTTGGTATCTCAAGAGAAAGATTTAGAAAAGAAAAATATTTTTGCTATTGGTTTTAATGCTTCAATTAGAATTGTAGACATGATTGCGATGGCATCAGAAAAATTAAATAGTCTACCTGATGAGAATCGGAAAGATATCAGTAAGGAAGATAGTCAATTACTATCTATTTATTATAACGATAGTAAAGAAAAAACTGTTGAAGCACTTGAAAAAAGAATTGAAAATTTTCATTCTAACCTGTTCAAGATGAAAGAAATGCTTTAAAGGAGGAAACAACATGATCAACCGTTACTCTCGCCCTGAAATGGCGAACATTTGGACTGAAGAAAATAAATACCGTGCTTGGCTTGAGGTGGAAATCTTGGCTGATGAGGCATGGGCTGAATTGGGGGAAATCCCTAAGGAAGATGTGGCTTTGATTCGCGAGAAGGCGGACTTTGACATCGACCGTATTTTGGAAATCGAGCAAGAGACTCGCCATGATGTAGTGGCCTTCACACGTGCGGTTTCTGAGACTCTTGGTGAAGAGCGCAAGTGGGTCCACTATGGTTTGACTTCTACTGACGTGGTGGATACTGCCTACGGTTACCTTTACAAGCAGGCCAACGACATCATCCGCAAGGACCTTGAAAACTTCACCAACATCATCGCTGACAAGGCTAAGGAGCACAAGTTCACCATTATGATGGGTCGTACCCACGGTGTGCACGCTGAGCCGACAACTTTTGGTCTTAAATTGGCGACTTGGTACAGCGAAATGAAACGCAACATCGAGCGTTTCGAGCATGCGGCTGCTGGTGTGGAAGCTGGTAAAATCTCTGGTGCGGTTGGTAACTTTGCCAACATTCCACCATTTGTTGAAAAATACGTCTGCGATAAGCTGGGTATCCGTGCTCAAGAAATCTCTACACAGGTGCTTCCTCGTGACCTTCACGCTGAGTACTTTGCAGTTCTTGCTAGCATCGCGACTTCTATCGAGCGTATGGCGACTGAAATTCGTGGTCTTCAAAAATCTGAGCAACGCGAAGTAGAAGAGTTCTTTGCCAAAGGTCAAAAAGGATCTTCAGCAATGCCTCACAAACGCAACCCTATCGGTTCTGAAAACATGACAGGTCTTGCACGTGTCATCCGTGGTCACATGGTAACAGCTTATGAAAACGTAGCTCTTTGGCATGAGCGTGATATCTCTCACTCATCAGCTGAGCGCATCATCACACCAGATACGACTATTCTGATTGACTACATGCTCAACCGTTTCGGAAACATCGTTAAGAACTTGACAGTCTTCCCTGAAAACATGATCCGCAACATGAACTCTACGTTTGGTCTTATCTTTAGCCAACGTGCGATGCTTACCTTGATTGAAAAAGGCATGACCCGTGAGCAAGCTTACGACCTTGTTCAACCAAAGACTGCCAAATCATGGGATAACCAAGTAGACTTCAAACCACTTCTTGAAGCAGATCCAGAAGTAACATCACGCCTTACCCAAGAAGAAATCGATGAAATCTTCAACCCAGCTTACTACACCAAACGAGTGGATGAAATCTTCGAACGTATTGGTTTGGGTGACTAATCGCAACTAAAAACGGGAATTTGAAAAATAGACGAAAAGAGGCTGGGACAAAAGTCCTAGCCTCTTTTCGTCTTTGGATTATCGAGCAAGACGCAGTGGTTGAGTGGGCTCTACTACGCTGATTTCATCAGCTTTTACAGCCCTACTCAACTGTGCGGAGGTGGGACGACGAAATCGAATTCTAACGAATTACCGATTTCTGTCCCACTCTCTTTTCTTTGCCGATATCAGGTGCTCTAGACCCTGAATTTATCATAATAAATTTTGACTGATTAAACTATTTATAGGAAGTCTATCACTAATTATAGATTATTCGTTTTACATGTTTTAGGAACTATTTTTTCATGCTATAATTTGTATCATAAAAGTCTGAGGCCAGACCCCAGACTTTGAATGATCAATGATCACGATCACAAGAGATAAATTTGATTTTATAGTAGTCGCCGCGTTTATAGGTTTCGCTATATTCGAGAATTTGACCGGTCGCTTCCAATTTTGTCGTCTTCACTTGACGGACAGTTGGGAAGTTTTCATCGATATTCAACACAGAAGCGATTTTGCTTGGTGTTGGAAATACAATATCATTGATTTCTTCAAAGTGTTCATCATTCATATGGATATGATAATCTTCTTTAAAGCGGTCATAAATCGAACTATAGTAATCTAAGCTCGGATAATTTGGGTTAATATATTGCTCTGGGACGTAGGTCTGGTGGTAGATATAAGTATCTTCACCAATATGACGGGTCCGATCAATCTTATAATAGAATTGAGTCGGAGCGAGCCCTAGTTTATCCAAGATGTTCAGCGCGTTGCCACGCTTGATAGAGAGAACTTTTACAGTCGCTTTTTGGATAGGGAAGGTTTCAACGTCTGAAAACTCAACCAGCTTGTGTTTTCTAGCGCGCGAAACAAAGGTTCCTTTTCCTTGTTGGCGGACGATGTATCCATCGCTAGCCAAATCGTTCAAAGCCCGAACAACAGTAATCGAGCTAACATTATAAATCTTAATAAGCTCGGCTTCTGTGTAAAATTTATCTCCATTTTCGAATTTGCCTGAGATAATTTGTTGTTTCAAATCATCTTTGATGTGTTGGTATTTTGGGATTGCCATGTACTTCACCTCTTCTTTCGGATATCCCTTGTTAATATTATTTTAACATATTTTTTAAAAAGTTGTTGACATTTTTTTATTAATATATTATATTAATAAATGAAAAGGGTTTCTTAGAAGGAGGTTCTCAGTATGGGGGCATTTGAAATCCGTGAAGATTTTTATTTAAATGATCAACCTTTTAAGATTTTATCTGGTGCAATTCATTATTTTCGGATCGATCGTGAGGATTGGTATCATTCCTTATATAACCTAAAAGCTCTAGGTTTTAATACTGTTGAAACCTATGTTCCATGGAATGCTCATGAGCCACAAAGAGGCCACTTTCACTTTGAAGGGAATTTGGACCTGGAGCACTTTATCCAAGTAGCTCAAGAGTTGGATCTGTATGTGATCCTCCGTCCATCACCGTTTATCTGTTCGGAGTGGGAATTTGGGGGCTTGCCAGCCTGGTTAATCGAAGAAGACCTTCGGATTCGCTCATCGGATTCGGCCTTCCTCAAGGAAGTGGCTCACTATTACGACGAGCTCCTGCCACGTGTGGCCAAGTACCAATTGGATCGTGGGGGCAATATCCTCATGATGCAGGTCGAGAACGAATACGGCTCTTACGGCGAAGACAAAGCCTATCTTCGGGCAATCAGAGATCTAATGATCGAGCGGGACATTACCTGTCCACTCTTTACCTCTGATGGACCTTGGAGGGCGACTCTTCGAGCAGGGACTTTGATTGAGGATGGACTCTTTGTAACCGGTAATTTTGGTTCGCGAGCAAATTACAATTTCTCTCAGATGAAAGAGTTCTTTGCGGAGCATGACAAAAAGTGGCCACTCATGTGTATGGAATTTTGGGATGGCTGGTTCAATCGTTGGAAAGAACCGATCATCAAGCGAGATCCAGAAGAGTTGGCAGAAGCAGTCCATGAAGTCTTACAAGAAGGCTCTATCAATCTCTACATGTTTCATGGTGGGACCAACTTCGGATTTATGAACGGTTGCTCAGCACGAGGAACCGTGGATCTCCCACAGGTGACATCCTACGACTATGACGCTCTCTTAGATGAGCAGGGCAACCCGACTCCTAAGTACTATGCAGTCAAGCAGATGATGGCGACCTACTATCCAGAGTATCCACAGATGGATCCGCTTGTGAAGTCGAGTTTATCTGAACGAACATTGGAGTTGACCAAAAAGACTAGTTTGTTTGGCAATTTAAATGAGATTGCTCAGGTCACAGAAAGTCTGTATCCACAGACCATGGAAGAAATTGCTCATCCTTTAGGCTATCTGCTCTATGAGACAGAAGTTGAAATGGATGCGGAAGAAGAGCGCTTGCGTATCATCGATGCGCGTGATCGGGTACAGGTTTATGCCAATGATCAGTTGATTGCCACTCAATACCAAGAAGAAATCGGTCAAGATCTTTTTTTAAACGGAAAAAAGAAAACGATTACAAACCTAAAACTCTTGATCGAAAACATGGGAAGAGTCAATTATGGGCACAAACTCTTAGCGGACACCCAACGAAAAGGAATCCGAACAGGGGTTTGTATCGATCTTCATTTCAAGCTTCATTGGAAACAATATGCGCTTGATTTTAGCCAGCTGGACCGCTTGGATTTTTCAAAAGAATGGCAAGAAGGTCGACCAGCTTTTTATCAATTTGCTTTTCATCTAGATCAGGTTGAGGATACCTTCCTTGATATGACTGGATTTGGAAAAGGGATCGTTCTTGTAAATGGCCACCATATCGGTCGTTTCTGGGAAGTCGGTCCAACACTCTCCCTCTACATCCCTCATGGTTTTCTCAAAGATGGGGAAAATGAGATCCTCGTCTTTGAGACAGAGGGCACTTGGACGGAGACCTTAAAACTTGTTTCACAACCTACATTCAAAGAAGTAAAGGGGGAAAACTTATGACTATTGTAGGATGCCGTATCGATGGACGTTTGATCCACGGGCAGGTAGCCAACCTTTGGACTACCAAACTAAATATTTCACGTATCATGGTGATCGATGATGAAGTCGCTCAAAATGATATCGAAAAAAGTGGCTTGAAACTGGCGACACCACCTGGTGTCAAACTCAGTATCTTGCCAGTAGCAAAGGCTGCAGAAAATATCTTGGCTGGAAAATATGACAGCCAACGTCTCTTCATCGTAGCCCGTAAGCCAGATCGCTTCTTAGGCTTAGTAGAAGCAGGTGTACCACTTGAAACCTTAAACGTAGGGAATATGTCTCAATCAGACGAGACTCGTCCCGTTACTCGTTCGATCAACGTGGTGGATGCCGATGTGGAAGCTTTCCACAAGCTAGCTGAAAAAGGAGTTAAGCTAACTGCTCAAATGGTTCCAAATGATCCAGTTGAAGACTTCTTGAAGTTGCTCAAATAGTTTATAAATAAAAAAGAAAAATTTTAGGAGGAAATTGTCATGATACAATGGTGGCAAATTTTACTACTTACTTTGTACTCAGCTTATCAAATCTGTGATGAGTTGACGATCGTTTCATCAGCAGGATCACCAGTCTTTGCTGGTTTCATTACAGGACTTGTCATGGGAGATTTAAAGACAGGTCTCTTTATCGGAGCTTCTCTTCAATTGACAGTGCTCGGTGTTGGTACTTTCGGTGGAGCTTCTCGTATTGACGCCACTTCTGGTGCCGTTCTTGCGACTGCCTTCTCAGTAGCACAAGGGATTGATCCAGAGCTTGCTATTGCTACAATCGCTGTGCCAGTAGCAACTTTGTTGACCTACTTTGATATTCTTGGTCGTATGACTACAACTTACTTCGCTCACCGTGTAGATGCTGCAATCGACCGCTTTGACTACAAAGGTATCGAACGCAACTACCTTCTTGGAGCGATTCCTTGGGCTCTTTCTCGAGCTCTCCCAGTTTTCTTCGCGCTTGCTTATGGTGGAGCTTTCGTAGAAACTGTTGTTACAGGTCTTGCTAATGTACAATGGTTGGCAAACGGTCTGAAACTTGCAGGTCAAATGCTTCCAGGTCTTGGATTTGCGATCTTGCTTCGTTACCTTCCTGTTCGTCGTAACCTTCACTACTTAGCACTTGGCTTTGGCTTAACAGCTATGTTGACAGTGCTTTATAGCAATGTTCAAAGCCTTGGTGCTGCAGTGTCTAGCATTGTTGGTTCTGAAGTGTTCACTAAACTTCCAAAAGAACAAGCTATTACTTTTGTTAACAACTTCAAGAGTGTATCTATGATTGGTATTGCCATTATCGGTATCTTCCTTGCAGTACAACACTTCAAAAACAGCCAACGTACAGTTGTAGCTGCTCCAGTAACTGAATCAGAAAGCGGGGAAATTGAAGATGACGAATTCTAATTACAAACTAACAAAAGAAGATTTTAAACAAATCAACAAACGTAGCCTCTTCACCTTCCAATTGGGTTGGAACTATGAGCGGATGCAGGCTTCTGGTTACCTTTATATGCTTTTACCTCAGTTGCGTAAAATGTATGGAGACGGTACACCTGAATTGAAAGAAATGATGAAATTGCATACGCAATTCTTCAATACTTCACCATTCTTCCACACCATTATCACTGGTTTTGACCTTGCTTTGGAAGAAAAAGATGGTGTCAAATCAAAAGATGCGGTGAACGGGATCAAGACAGGTCTCATGGGACCATTCGCTCCTCTTGGGGACTCAATCTTTGGATCATTGGTACCAGCTATTATGGGTTCAATCGCAGCAACTTTGGCTGTTGCAGGAAACCCAGCCGGTATCTTCTTGTGGATCGCTGTGGCAGTTGCTTATGACATTTTCCGTTGGAAACAGTTGGAATTTGCCTATAAAGAAGGGGTTAACCTCATCAACAACATGCAAAGTACCTTGACAGCTTTGATCGACGCAGCTTCCGTTCTGGGTATCTTCATGGTCGGTGCCTTGATTGCTAGCATGATTGGTGTTGAAGTTTCTTGGGCTCCACACATTGGGGACAAAGCGATTGAAATTCAAGATATGCTCAACCTTATCTTCCCACGTTTGGTACCAGCTATCATCACAGGTGTAATCTACTGGTTGCTTGGACGTAAGGGTATGAACTCTACAAAAGCTATCTTGCTCATCATCCTTGCAGCAATCGCATTCTCAGCATTTGGCCACTTCTTCTTTGGAATGGCATAATGGAGTAAGGTATGGCAAAACAGTTAGTATTGGTCAGTCATGGTCGCTTCTGTGAAGAGCTCAAAGCCAGTACAGAAATGATTATGGGACCACAAGACAACATTCATACCGTGGCCCTCTTGCCAGAGGAAGGTCCTGAGGAGTTTACAGCCAAGTTTGAAGCCTGTGTTGCAGACTTTGAGGACTATATCGTCTTTGCGGATCTTTTGGGAGGTACTCCTTGTAATACGGTTAGCCGTCTGATCCTTGAAGGGCGTGCCATTGACCTCTATGCAGGGATGAACTTGCCAATGGTAATTGAATTTATTAATAACAGCCTGGTCGGAGGAGAAGAAGCTTATCCAGCGCGTGCACAAGAAAGCATCGTGAAGGTTAATGATCTTTTATCCAACTTTGATGACGACGAGGATGAGTAAAATACGATAGCGAAAACCGCTTGAACATTCGGAATGGGGCTGGGACAATTGTCTCGGCCTCTTACCGCTTATAAGGCGAGTAGAAAAGAGGAGAAGCATGCTAGATTATACAAAAGAAGAACTGCTGGAACTGGGGGCTGAGATTACGACGCGCGAAATTTACCAGCAACCAGAAGTTTGGAAAGAAACCTATCGTCTCTATCAAGAGAAAGCAAAAGAAATCCAAAAGTTTTTGGAGGCTATTGGGAAGTGTCATGGCTACATCAAGGTTATCTTGACAGGGGCAGGGACCTCAGCCTATGTGGGGGACACCTTGGTTCCGTATTTGCAGGAAGTGCACGATGAACGCTACTGGAATTTCCAATCCATTGCGACGACCGATATCGTGGCGCATCCACAAACCTACCTCAAAAAAGAAGTGCCGACTGTCTTGGTTTCTTTTGCACGAAGTGGCAACTCCCCAGAGAGTGTCGCAACCGTGCAACTGGCCCAAGACTTGGTTGATGAACTTTATCAAATCACCATTACCTGTGCAGCAGAAGGGAAACTGGCTCAGCAAGCCCACGGAGATGAGCGCAATCTCTTGCTCTTACAACCAAAAGAAACCAACGACGCCGGCTTTGCTATGACCTCCAGCTTTACCTCTATGCTCTTGACAGCCCTCCTAGTCTTTGATCCAAGTGAGGAAGAAATCAAGGCAAAACGAGTAGAAGAATTGATTCGCCTGTCAGAGCAAGTCTTGGAGAAAGACCGCGAGGTCAAGGAAATTGTAGACTTAGATTTTGAACGCGTCATCTATCTGGGGGCAGGACCTTTCTTTGGGCTAGCTCATGAAGCCCAGCTCAAGATTTTGGAATTGACTGCTGGTAAAATCGCGACCATGTATGAGAGTCCTGTCGGTTTCCGTCACGGACCGAAATCCCTCATCAATGACCAAACTCTAGTCCTGGTATTTGGCTCCATTGATCCTTATACGCGTCAGTATGATCTAGATTTGGTTGGAGAAGTAGCTGGAGATCAGATTGCCCGTCAGGTCGTCCTTTTGACGGATCATGCTGTAGGGATTGAGCATGTACGGGAAGTGTTAGTAGACGCTTCTGCAGACTCACTAGATATCTACCGTGCCTTCCCTTACATTATCTACGGTCAATTGATTTCTCTCTTGACTTCGCTCAAGGTTCAAAATCGCCCAGACACGCCATCACCAACTGGAACAGTCAACCGTGTTGTACAAGGAGTGGTGATTCACCCTTTTCACTAGAATGAATGATCTTGGAGGAGACAACTTGTGAAACACTATCAAAAATATCTATTTGGTCAATTGGACGGCCAAGATGTAGAAGCTTATCGCCTCGAAAATGACCTAGGTTATCAATTGTCTGTCATGACCTATGGGGCGACGATCTTAGAGTATGTGACGCCTGACAAACAGGATCAATTCGCTAATATTGTATTGGGCTTTGACAATTTTGATGCCTATGTCGGCAATAGTCCCAAGTATGGGGCCAGCATTGGTCCAGTTGCTGGTCGGATCGCAGGGGCCAGCTTTGAGCTCAATGGTCAAGCCTATCACTTAGAAGCCAATAATGGTGCCAACTGCAACCACAGTGGATCGACTGGCTGGGACAGCGCCTTGTTTAGCGTGGAATCCGTGACAGACCAAGAAATCACCCTGTACAAAGAGCGTGCAGATGGTACCGGTGGTTTCCCTGGAAATCTCAAGATCTGGGTGACCTATGGCTTGACGGAAGCAGGGGAGTTGGAAATCAGCTATCGAGTAGAAACGGACCAAGATACTCTAGTTAATCCGACCAACCACAGCTATTTCAACCTATCAGGCAACTTCACTCAGCCGATTAATGACCATGTCTTTCAGATCAACCATCAAGGGCTTTACCCTATCCATCCCGACGGTGTCCCTCTTCACACTGTGGATAAAGAAAGTCCGATCGTTCAGCATCTCTACCAAGCTATGCTCTTAGAGGATCTCTTTAAGGATTCGGATCCGCAAATCCGCCTGGTAGAAGGTTTGGACCATCCATTTGCTCTTCCAGAAGGGCATGAAAATGCCGGATTCTTCTATCATCAGCCGTCTGGACGCTTTTTGACCTTCAAGTCAGAAGCTCCCGCCTTGGTGGTGTATTCTGCTAACTTTGTGGATGAAACGGTTTATCTGGAAGGAAAACCAATGGTTCAACACAATGGCTTGGCTCTAGAATTCCAAACCGTACCAGATGCCATTCATAGCGACCAAGCTGAAAAGGTTATCTTGAGAGCGGGTCAAGTCTTCACCAGCAAGACCAGCTACCATGCCATCGCTAAGAAATAATGAGGACAGGGGAGTGTCCAAACAAGGATGTGAAATCTTTGCTTGGAACCTCCTCTTTTTTGAAAAAAATTTAAAAATGACTATAAGGAAACTTTAAGCTTCCCGTCGTATACTAATACCATCATCAAAGACCTCCTAACTTTGAATGATAAAACTCCTAAAACTTTTTCATAATAATCTCCCTATAAGAGCCACCAAAACCGGTGGCTTTTTTTATGGGGGTGAGACAGAACAATTTTTTAAAATTGCTTCGCGTCCTTATTTTTAGGCTCAGGTTGAAAAGGTTCCCCAAAACTTTTCAATTGTCTCACTCCTGCACAGGTCAAACAGTCTGGGAGACTGTTTGAGGTTGCGGATATAGGGAACCTCGTTTCCTCATTAGTAGGCAATCTTTGGAGCTATAAGAGCGAACAAAGATACCAATCAACCACTGCGTTATGTAATTGTTACTAATCTATTTTTGTGAACCAAACATGGTAGGGACGTAGACGAACTTAGGAACGTTGACGCAGTTTGAGCGGAGCGAAAACTACGTACCTTATTTTTAACGAGCATCAGCGAGTTTAGGTACGTTCCTTAAATAGAAACAAGGTAGTTTAAGAGGGAAACGATTCCCAACACCCAACAATCAATAATTAGTGATAAATTGAATAGAATATGATTTTAAATCATCTGGAGGCATCATTTTTTGCTATAATAGACTGTATGAGTAGAATTTTAGACAATGAAATCATGGGCGATGAAGAGGCTGTTGAACGGACGCTGCGCCCGCAATATTTACATGAATATATCGGTCAAGATAAGGTCAAGGACCAGCTGAAAATCTTTATTGAGGCAGCCAAGCTTCGGGATGAAGCGCTGGATCATGTCCTTCTTTTTGGCCCTCCGGGGCTTGGGAAAACCACTATGGCCTTTGTCATTGCCAATGAACTGGGCGTCAATCTCAAGCAGACTTCCGGTCCTGTCATTGAAAAGGCTGGTGACTTAGTAGCCATCCTTAATGACTTAGAGCCGGGCGATGTCCTCTTTATCGATGAGATCCACCGTCTGCCTATGTCAGTCGAAGAAGTGCTATACAGCGCCATGGAAGATTTTTACATCGATATCATGATTGGTGCTGGCGAGACTAGCCGGAGTGTCCACCTGGATCTTCCTCCTTTCACTCTGATTGGGGCGACGACTCGAGCTGGGATGCTGTCCAATCCCTTGCGCGCTCGCTTTGGGATTACCGGCCACATGGAATATTATGAGCAAGATGATCTGACAGAGATTGTCGAGCGGACCGCCGAGATCTTTGAGATGGAGATTACCCACGAGGCTGCCGAAGAGCTTTCTCTTCGTAGTCGGGGGACTCCTCGAATTGCCAACCGTCTGCTCAAACGGGTGCGCGATTTTGCCCAGATCATGGGCGATGGCTTGATTGACGATACCATTACCGACAAGGCCCTCTCTATGCTGGATGTGGACCATGAAGGGCTGGACTATGTCGATCAAAAGATCCTGCGGACCATGATTGAGATGTACGGAGGAGGCCCAGTTGGCCTTGGGACCCTATCGGTCAATATTGCCGAAGAGCGCGAGACTGTAGAAGATATGTATGAGCCTTACCTGATTCAGAAAGGCTTTATCATGCGGACCCGGACAGGGCGCGTGGCGACCCGCAAAGCTTATGAACACCTGGGTTATCCCTACAATGGAGACTAGAAGAAGATGCTGACGGAAGAAGCGATAGTAGAGCAAATCCAAGCGGATCAAGAGATGATGACAGTCTTGGCTATTATTCGAGATCTCAACCTGGCAGACGCTTGGTTAGCAGCGGGTGCAGTACGAAATTTCATCTGGAACCAACTTTCTGGAAGACCAGGGTTTGACGCGTCGACAGATCTGGATCTGGTCTTTTATGACCCTGCGATCAGCTATGAGGAGACTCTCCAGATCGAGCAGGAATTAAAGAAGACCTATCCCCAGTACGCTTGGGAAGTCAAAAACCAAGTCTACATGCACCAGCATAGTCCGGGGACAGCTCCTTATCGCAGTGCCTGTGATGCGGTCTCTAAATACCCTGAGCAGTGTACGGCACTTGCGGTTCGCTTAAGGAAAGATGGTCAGCTAGAACTCTTTCTCCCCTATGGGACAAGGGATATCGAAGACTTCATCGTTCAGCCGACTCCACATTTTTTAGCTAGTCCAGAGCGTTTGGCGGTTTATAGAGAGCGCATGCGGAAGAAAGATTGGAAACGCAAATGGCCATCCCTTCAGATCATCCTGCCTGAATAAAAATAAGAAAGTCAGCCCACCTCAACGGTGGACAGGCTTTTTTCGTCTTGCCTCAAAATTATAATTTTAGCAGATTATATTTTTCTTACATTCTGTTATAATAGAAAGGAGGTGCTGTCATGAAAAAAATCGTATTTGTGTGTTTAGGAAATATTTGTCGAAGCCCCATGGCGGAGTTTGTCATGAAGGATTTGACCAACCAGTATGAGATTGAAAGTCGTGCTACTTCTAACTGGGAGCACGGGAACCCTATTCACCAAGGGACTCAAAAGATTTTTCGCAGTCATGGTGTGCCCTATGATGCGTCTAAAACATCCCTTCAAATCAGTGACCAAGATTTTCATACCTTTGATCTGATCTTAGGGATGGATGAAAACAATGTGGCTGACCTCAAACGAATGGCACCGCCTGGAACAGAGCACAAGATTCATCTCTTTGCAGGAGAAAGTGTCCCAGATCCATGGTACACAGGAGATTTCGAAGAGACCTATCGCCGTGTCCTAGCTGGTTGTCAAGAGTGGTTGGACCGATTAGAAGATTAGTTTCGGACTGGCTCCTTAAAGGACTAACCGGCTGAAGATAAAAAGAATGAACAGAGTATGGAAAAAATAAAAGAATTATATGAGACCTATAAGGTCTATGTTACGAGAGAGAATATTGAACGCTTGTCCTTGGGGATTATTGTTCTGTCTGCTTTGTGGGTTTTTCTTTCCTCCATTCCTTTCGGAGGTGTGTTGACCCTCGATAAGGGAGCTATTCGCTACGACGGAAGTGTCGTCCGAGGCAAGATGAATGGCCAAGGGACGGTGACCTTTGAGAACGGGGACACCTACAAGGGCAATTTTGTCAATGGGACCTTTAGCGGTTATGGAACCTTTACAGCCAAGGCTGGCTGGAAATATGAAGGTGAATTTGTCAATGGCCAACCAGAAGGCCAGGGAACCTTGACGACAGAACAAAATGTCGTTTATAAGGGAACGTTTAAACAAGGAATTTATCAAAATGCGAATTAAATGGTTTTCATTGGTACGGATAACGGGACTTCTTCTCGTTCTTCTCTACCATTTCTTTCAAAAAGTTTTTCCTGGTGGATTTATTGGAGTCGATATCTTCTTTACTTTCTCAGGATTTTTGATCACGGCTCTTCTGATCGATGAGTTTGCCCGTCATCAAAAAATTGATCTCAAGGGCTTCCTTCGCCGACGCTTCTACCGGATTGTCCCTCCTTTAGTCTTTATGGTCTTGCTGGTCATGCCTTTTACCTTCTTGGTCAGACGAGACTTTATTGCTGGGATTGGGACACAGATTGCAGCCGTCTTTGGCTTTGTGACCAACTTCTATGAGATGTTAAGTGGCGGAAGTTACGAAAGTCAGTTCATCCCCCATCTGTTCATTCATACTTGGAGTTTGGCTCTTGAAGTTCATTACTATGTCCTCTGGGCGCTCTTGGCTTGGTTTTTGGGTAAAAAAGCTAAATCAGTTGGCCAATATAGAGGCTATATCTTCCTATCTTCGACAGGTCTCTTTTTGGTGACTTTCCTGACCTTCTTTGTCGGAGCGCTGGTCACCAAGAATTTGTCCAATGTCTACTTTTCTAGTATCGCTCACGTCTTTCCTTTCTTTGTGGGGAGTGCTTTAGCGACAGTGACAGGGATTACAACGACCAGCCCAAATCTTACTCAATTAGTGAAGAAGCTATCTCTACAGAAGACGTTAGCGATTTTAGCGGGTGCTTTTCTAGTTTTGTTGGTCTTGACCTTTATCCTTCCCTTTGATAGTGTTTGGACCTATTTATTTGGCTTTTTAGTAGCAACTTTTGCTGCATCTGTGATGATTGTGATGACGCGTGTCCTTCATGAAAAGACACCGAATCAGAAAGAACCAGCAGTAATTACCTTTATAGCAGATACCAGTTATGGGGTTTATCTCTTCCACTGGCCATTTTACATCATCTTTTCTCAATTAATGACCAATGGCTGGGCTTCTCTATTAACAGCGCTTGTATCCTTTAGTCTTGCTGCCTTGAGTTTCTATATTATTGAACCAACCTTGGCTGGGCGTGAACCGAAGATTTTCGGGATCTCGATGGATCTCAGAAGTTTCACGAAACCACTTTTTTACAGCGCGATTCCCTTGACCTTGCTCATGTTTGGAATTGCACTCTTTGCGCCACGCGTCGGAGCCTTTGATGAAAACTTGATTACCGAAGGGCTTCGTCAATCCGACAGCAAGATGCAGATCACGCGTGCCCAAGTTGACAATGCTTCAGCGACTTCCTACAATGTGTCAGATGGCGTGACCATGATCGGAGATTCTGTAAACCTCCGGGCATCAGATTATCTGAAACAAGTTCTGCCAGATATCCAATTAGATGCTTTGGTGAGCCGCAATCTGGACTCGGGCTTAAAAGTATATGAAACGGATATTGCCAATAGAGTCTTGCTCAAGAACGTGGTAATCGCTCTTGGAACCAACTCTTCTAATAATTATCAAGAATTGTTGGATAAGTTTGTTCAAGAACTACCAAAAGGACATCGCTTAATCTTTGTGACCCCATATGATGGGCGTGAAGCCAATGATAGCAATAGCGTTACCGTTCAGACTCGACAGTATCAGCTGGAGTTGGCTAAAAAATATGACTATGTCTATGTAGCAGACTGGTACCAAGTTGCTATCGATAATCCAGAGATTTGGGCTGGAACAGATAGTGTCCACTTTGGTTTAGAATCAGATGGTTCCATTGATGTTGGAGGAAACTTGTATGCCAACGTCGTGAAAGAAGCAGTTGATCAAGCCAATCAGGGACCGGTTAAACCCTAAAATTTACTATATAATTTAAGCAATTTTCACTTGAAGAAAATTGCTTTTTTTAGTAAAATTAAGAAAACGCTTACAAAAATTGCGTGAAAATATTTGTTTGTGAAATTGAAGTGCGTTCTCAAAAAAATCCTTCAATTTTTTCTTGAAAATACTCCTGTATAGAAGGAGAAGGAGGGTTCATGGAAAAAAGTTAAAAAAATCTTTGTGAAACTATTTACAAATTTTCTAAAATAGAGTACAATAATATTGTGAAAAAATTAACAAATCGAAATTTCTTACACTATTCTTGAAAGTTTCTGAAAACAGGAAAAAGTTCCGGAAAAGGATAAGGGTTTCAAACATTGGAGGAAAGCATCAAATGGCTGATAAAAAAACTCTCTCACCTGAAGAAAAGAAACTCGCTGCTGAAAAACACGTAGACGAGTTGGTGCAAAAAGCGCTCGTAGCGCTTGAAGAAATGCGCAAATTGGATCAGGAGCAAGTCGACTACATTGTGGCGAAAGCATCTGTAGCAGCTCTTGACGCACACGGTGAGCTCGCTCTTCATGCCTATGAAGAAACTGGTCGTGGAGTCTTTGAAGACAAGGCGACTAAGAACTTGTTCGCTTGTGAACACGTAGTAAATAACATGCGTCACACGAAAACAGTTGGTGTCATTTCAGAAGATGACGTCACTGGTTTGACCTTGATTGCTGAGCCAGTCGGAGTTGTCTGCGGGATCACACCTACAACCAACCCTACTTCAACAGCAATCTTTAAAGCTTTGATTTCCTTGAAGACACGGAACCCTATCGTCTTTGCCTTCCACCCATCAGCTCAAGAATCATCTGCTCATGCGGCACAAATCGTCCGCGATGCAGCGATTAAAGCAGGAGCTCCTGAAAACTGTGTGCAATGGATTACGCAACCATCTATGGAAGCAACCAGTGCCCTGATGAACCACGAAGGAGTTGCGACTATCCTTGCGACCGGTGGTAACGCCATGGTTAAAGCAGCATACTCATGTGGGAAGCCAGCTCTTGGGGTCGGTGCCGGAAACGTTCCTGCCTATGTTGAAAAATCAGCTAACATCCGCCAAGCAGCACACGATATCGTTATGTCTAAATCATTTGACAATGGTATGGTCTGTGCGTCTGAACAAGCGGTCATCATCGATAAAGAAATCTACGATGAGTTTGTTGAAGAATTCAAATCTTACCACACTTACTTTGTTAACAAAAAAGAAAAAGCCCTTCTTGAAGAGTTCTGCTTCGGTGTGAAAGCTAACAGCAAGAACTGTGCAGGTGCGAAATTGAATGCGGACATCGTTGGGAAACCAGCAGCATGGATCGCAGAACAAGCTGGCTTCTCAGTCCCAGAAGGAACCAATATTCTTGCGGCAGAATGTAAAGAAGTTGGCGAAAAAGAACCGTTGACTCGTGAAAAATTGTCACCAGTCATCGCTGTCTTGAAATCTGAAAGCCGTGAAGACGGAATTAACAAAGCACGCCAAATGGTTGAATTCAACGGTCTTGGTCACTCAGCTGCCATCCATACAGCAGATGAAGAATTGACCAAAGAATTTGGTAAAGCAGTTAAAGCCATTCGTGTGATCTGCAACTCTCCTTCGACTTTCGGTGGTATCGGGGATGTTTACAATGCCTTCTTGCCATCATTGACACTTGGATGTGGTTCTTACGGACGCAACTCTGTTGGGGACAACGTTAGTGCCATCAACCTCTTGAATATCAAAAAAGTCGGACGCCGGAGAAATAACATGCAATGGATGAAACTTCCTTCAAAAACATACTTTGAACGTGATTCAATTGAATACCTACAAAAATGTCGTGACGTTGAACGTGTCATGATCGTTACAGACCACGCTATGGTAGAGCTTGGTTTCCTTGATCGTATCATCGAACAGCTTGACCTTCGTCGCAATAAGGTAGTTTACCAAATCTTTGCAGACGTTGAACCAGATCCTGACATCACAACTGTTGAACGTGGTACAGAGATCATGCGTTCCTTCAAACCAGATACGATCATTGCTCTTGGTGGTGGATCACCAATGGATGCTGCCAAAGTAATGTGGCTCTTCTACGAACAACCAGAAGTGGACTTCCGTGACCTTGTACAAAAATTCATGGATATCCGTAAACGTGCCTTCAAATTCCCATTGCTTGGTAAGAAGACTAAATTCATTGCGATCCCAACAACATCTGGTACAGGATCTGAAGTAACACCATTTGCCGTTATCTCAGATAAAGCAAACAACCGTAAATACCCAATCGCTGACTACTCATTGACACCAACCGTTGCCATCGTAGACCCTGCTTTGGTATTGACAGTTCCAGGATCTGTTGCGGCTGATACTGGTATGGACGTCTTGACTCACGCGACTGAAGCTTACGTATCTCAAATGGCCAGTGACTACACAGATGGTCTTGCGCTTCAAGCCATCAAACTTGTCTTTGAAAACTTGGAAAGCTCAGTGAAGAACGCGGACTTCCATTCACGCGAAAAGATGCACAATGCGTCAACCATCGCAGGTATGGCCTTCGCCAACGCCTTCCTCGGTATTTCTCACTCAATGGCCCACAAGATTGGTGCGCAATTCCACACCATCCACGGACGGACCAATGCAATCTTGCTTCCATACGTTATCCGCTACAATGGTACACGTCCAGCTAAGACAGCAACATGGCCTAAGTACAACTACTACCGTGCAGATGAGAAGTATCAAGACATCGCTCGTATGCTTGGACTTCCAGCTTCTACACCAGAAGAAGGGGTTGAATCTTTCGCGAAAGCTGTTTACGAACTTGGTGAGCGCGTAGGTATCGAAATGAACTTCAAAGCACAAGGAATCGATGAAAAAGAATGGAAGAAACATTCTCGCGAATTGGCCTTCCTTGCTTACGAAGATCAATGTTCACCAGCTAACCCACGTCTTCCAATGGTAGACCACATGCAAGAAATCATCGAAGATGCATACTATGGTTACAAAGAACGTCCAGGACGTCGTAAATAAGACGCTAGAGAACAACTGATGTTTATCAGCTATCCCTCGCTCAAAAGAGCGAGGGATTTTTCTTTATTTTAATGCTAAAATTGGTTTTTGTGATCTGAAAATTATCTTATAAAGAAATCTAATAAATAAGTTGCAAGCGCTTACTTTATATGTTATAATATTCACAAAATAAAAGCTGTAATAAAATGGTTTGATAAAACCAACAAAAAAGGAGTCGCTTATGAAAGCAGCAACATATGTATCCGCAGGAAATCTTCAGTTGATTGATCAACCAAAACCAGTGATCAAGAAACCAACTGATGCGATTGTGCGTTTAGTGAAAACGACCATTTGTGGAACAGACCTCCATATTTTGGGTGGTGATGTTCCAGCTTGTAAAGAAGGGACCATCCTGGGTCACGAAGGAATTGGGATTGTCGAAGAAGTCGGCGATGCGGTTACGAACTTTAAGGTAGGAGACAAGGTTATCATCTCTTGCGTAACAGCTTGTAACACTTGCTACTACTGTAAACGTGGCTTGCCTTCCCACTGTGAAGATGGGGGCTGGATCCTTGGTCACTTGATCAACGGTACCCAAGCAGAGTATGTCCATATCCCTCACGCAGACGGGAGTCTTTATCATGCACCAGCTTCTGTAGATGACGAAGCCTTGGTTATGCTCTCTGATATTCTGCCTACTTCCTATGAGATTGGTGTGCTCCCATCTCACGTGAAACCTGGAGACAACGTTTGTATCGTTGGTGCAGGGCCAATCGGTTTGGCAGCCCTCTTAACCGTACAATTCTTCTCACCAGCTACCATTATCATGGTAGACTTGTCAGAATCACGTCTTGAAGCTTCTAAGAAGTTTGGGGCTACTCATACCATCTGTTCAAGTGATATTGATGAAATCAAGGCCTTTATCAATGAAGTGACTGATGGTCGTGGTGTTGATATCTCCATGGAATGTGTGGGCTATCCAGCTACCTTTGATGTCTGTCAAAATATTATCTCTGTCGGCGGTCATATTGCCAACGTCGGAGTACATGGTAAACCAGTTAGCTTCAATCTTGATGACCTTTGGATCAAGAACATTACGCTCAATACCGGTTTGGTCAATGCCAATACAACTGAAATGCTTCTTAACGTCTTGAAATCTGGTAAGATTGATGCAACGAAGTTGGTGACCCATCATTTTAAACTGTCAGAAGCAGAAAAGGCATACGAAATCTTCAAACATGCTGGCGAAAACAATGCCTTGAAAGTCATTATTGATAACGACCTCAGCTAAGAAGTTGGATGGTTCCATCGCCTAAATAAGATAGAAAAATGAGAGTGGGACAGAAATCGGTAATTCGTCAGAATTCGATTTCGTCGTCCCACCTCCGCACAGTTGAGTAGGGCTGTAAAAGCTGATGAAATCAGCGTGGTAGAGCCCACTCAACCACTGCGTCTTTCTCAACAATCCAAAAATAATTGAGAGGCTAGGACTTTTGTCCCAGCCTCATTTTTCTGCTTAAAAGGATCGTTTAAACAATAGAACATCCCAGCTATAGAATGATAGCTGGGATGTTTGTACTGTTAAGTGAGATGATAAAGAAGTGTTACTATTTGCCTCGTTTGCGAGCGTATTCGTCAAAGGCACCAGCGAAGGTTCCCATGAGTAGGGGAGTTGCGATTAGTCCGACAGTAATCCAGACGGATCCACCATCTACATGGCTGAGTTCCTGCTCGGACAAGCTTCTAAAACGTGTTTCTTCGAGTTTCATGCTTGCTCCTTTCTAGTGCATGATGCCATTGATGATACTACGGCCAAAATCACGTCCGGAATTGTATAAAATATTCCATGTTTGAACGATGAATTTTGCCGAGTCAAAGACGGAGACTCCTCCATCAATGGTCGCCAGTTCAGCTTCCGTTAGGCAAGTATAATGGATGCTTGTATCCATAGGTGTCCTCCTTAATGTAAGATTGTGTACAGTAAATCAATTGCCTCGTTGAGAATGGTGAAAGTGACCATGAAGGCAATCGCGAATTTAGGAAAGTACCCTTTTACCTGTTTGGGCGCTTTTTTATCAAGAATGCAGTATCCTGTCAAAAGGATGAGGGTGATAAAGGGTAGAGAAATCATAGAAATGCCTCCTTTTAGAAGAATTTCTTTTTGATATCTTTACCGATTGTATAGCATAGAGCGACGAGGGCGACGCAGACTCCTGCTGAAACTACTGCTCCGCCGCTAACATCGACTAGTTCATCTTCCGTCAAGGTTACAAAGTTTTGTGTGAATTCTGTTGTCATTTAGTTTTCCTTTTTATTTTTTACTTGTTTTAGGGTAGCATCGACTGCCAAATAGATTGTGGCTGCAATGGCTAAATTCATATTGGGTTGAAACGCAATCAGATGTGCATCGTGTAACATGGTTAATCCGATAATGATGGCGAAAATAATGGTGTGTAAATGTCGTTTCATAAGCCTTATCCTAAAATGAAGCCAAGGGCTAGACCAGTGATGATGCATCCTCCGTAGATGATAAAAGGTGCTACCCCACCGTTGACATGAGTTAACTCTTCATCCGTCAGAGTAGTGAATTGATTGTCAATCAGTTGATTTGTTTGTGTCATAAGCTATCTCCTTTTCTAATGTATTATCTGTTATTACTTTCTTTGGCAACTACTTAAAGCCAAAAGTCCAAGAGGAATCAGGATGAAAGGGATGAAACCTCCAGTACATTCTTCTAGTTCAGCTTCGTTTAGTTTTGAAAACTTTTTATCAATTGTTGTCATGATATTTCCTTTCTGTTAGAGCACATTGGCTAGTGTTTTTCCTAGTTCGTAGCCTACTTGATAGATGCCATACATCAAAACGGGTGCTAGAATGCTAGCGAGTATGATGAGTGCCATTTTTTTATTTTTCCTTATTTTCATGATATCTCCTTACAGGATGATCAGTGATAAGAATAGTAATAGAATAAAAAATTGTGTATTCTTTTTCATGTTCGGTATTCCCTTTCCTTATTTATTTGCGGAAGAAGTAATACAAAAACCATGGGATGATAATGGGAGTATAGTACATCTGTGGTCCTCCTTTCTTTTTGTTTGGTCACTTATACTATTCGTATAAAAATCTGGAAATGGAAAAAATTTCTTAAAAAGTTTTAGAATGTTTGCATCTCTGAAACTAGTTTCAGAGGAATGGGATAATAGTTTAAAATATGAAACTATTATCAAAATGGCTCGACAATATTGTAAGCGCTTTAAAAATGCTATATAATAACCTTACAAGTACTCGAGTTGACGTAATAAACAAAGGAGATGGAATGTATGTCCAAGATCACAAAAGAAGAATTAATTCAACAGATCAAAGACGGCATTATCGTTTCTTGTCAGGCGCTTCCTCATGAACCTCTCTACACAGAGGCAGGAGGTGTGATTCCTCTCTTGGTCAAAGCAGCTGAGCAAGGAGGGGCGGTTGGAATCCGGGCGAATAGTGTCCGCGATATCAAAGAAATCAAGGAAGTAACAAAGCTTCCGATTATCGGGATCATCAAGAGAGATTATCCTCCTGAAGAACCATTCATTACTGCTACCATGAAAGAAGTAGATGAATTGGCCGTATTAGATATCGCAGTGATTGCCCTAGATTGTACCAAACGTCCGCGTCATGACGGTCTATCGATTGTCGACTTTATCCAGCAAGTGAAGGAGAAATATCCTGATCAACTCTTGATGGCAGATATCAGCACCTTTGAAGAAGGCTTAACAGCTGTCGAAGCAGGGGTTGACTTTGTCGGAACAACCTTATCGGGCTACACAGATTACAGCCCGAAAGTAGACGGACCTGACATTGACTTGATTCGCCAACTTTGCCAAGCGGGTGTCGATGTCATTGCGGAAGGTAAGATCCACTATCCTGCACAAGCCAAAGAAATTCATGACTTGGGTGTCAGAGGGCTTGTGGTAGGGGGAGCTATTACGCGACCTAAAGAAATTACAGAACGCTTCGTCGCAGCTTTAAAATAAAAAAAGAACAGTAAAAAGAGACAAGGAGGAAGCTAGGAAGAGAGAAATCATCCAGTAGAAATGAGAATATTTAACAATCACCGTCCTCAGTGAGGATACACTAAGTAAGAGAAATCTTACCGCAAACGTGAGGAGAAATCACATGAAAATGAAAAAAGTACTGTGCTCGTTGGTAGCTGGTGCGGCGGTGCTAGCACTTGCAGCTTGTGGATCTGGAGGAGGATCTAAGTCTGAATCTTCAAGCGATAACTCTGGTAAAACAGAAATCACTTGGTGGGCTTTCCCAGTCTTTACACAAGAAAAAGCTGAAGATGGTGTCGGAACCTACGAAAAATCAATTATCGAAGCCTTCGAAAAAGCCAATCCAGATATCAAAGTTAAACTAGAAACCATCGACTTCAAATCTGGTCCTGAAAAGATTACGACAGCTATCGAAGCTGGAACTGCTCCAGACGTGCTCTTTGACGCACCAGGGCGGATTATTCAATACGGTAAAAATGGTAAATTGGCTGACTTGAACGACCTCTTTACAGAAGATTTTGTAAAAGATGTCAACAACGACAATATCATCCAAGCTAGTAAAGCTGGCGACACTGCCTACATGTACCCAATCAGTTCAGCACCATTCTACATGGCGATGAACAAGAAGATGTTGGAAGATGCAGGAGTCCTAGACCTTGTCAAAGAAGGCTGGACAACAGACGACTTTGAAAAAGTCTTGAAAGCTTTGAAAGACAAAGGTTACACACCAGGATCACTCTTCAGTAACGGTCAAGGTGGAGACCAAGGTACTCGTGCCTTTATTGCTAACCTTTACGGTGGTTCTGTAACAGATGAAAAAGTAACCAAGTATACAACAGATGATCCAAAATTTGTCAAAGGTTTAGAAAAAGCTTCTAAATGGATCAATGATGGTTTGATGATGAATGGTTCCCAATTCGACGGTGGAGCAGACATCCAAAACTTCGCTAACGGACAAACTTCTTACACTATCTTGTGGGCGCCTTCACAAAACGGTATCCAAGCTAAATTGTTGGATGCAAGTAAAGTTGAAGTAGTCGAAGTGCCATTCCCATCTGATACAGGCAAACCAAAATTGGAATACCTTGTCAATGGTTTTGCAGTCTTCAACAACAAGGATGAAAAGAAAGTAGCAGCAGCTAAGAAATTTGTTCAATTCATCGCGGATGACAAAGAATGGGGTCCTAAGAACGTTGTTCGTACAGGTGCCTTCCCAGTTCGTAGCTCATTTGGTAAATTGTATGATGACAAACGGATGGAAACCATCAGCACTTGGACTCAATACTACTCACCATACTACAACACAATCGACGGCTTTGCAGAAATGCGTACACTTTGGTTCCCAATGTTGCAATCTGTTTCAAACGGGGATGAAAAAGCAGAACCAGCTTTGAAGACCTTTACTGAAAAAGCAAACGAAACGATCAAGAAAAAATAGATCATCTATGAAACTCAAATGATCCTTTCATAGAAATAAGAAAGCATAGGTCCCCTCGATTTCTTATCTCCATGTGTAGATTGAAAGAGGGGGCCTTCGTGTTTTCGCTCTCCTAATTATCATATGTAGGAAAGGGCAGTGCTATCCGTTCCACATAGGAATCAAGGAAAAAATAGAAAAAGAACATCAGGAGGTGCCTTATTGTGAAGGTAAACAAAATCCGAATGAGGGAGACGCTGGTTTCCTACGCATTCTTAGCACCCATTTTAATCTTCTTTATTGTCTTTGTATTAGCACCAATGATTATGGGGTTTGTCACTAGTTTCTTCAACTACTCGATGACCTCCTTCAAATTCGTTGGTCTTGAAAATTATTCCCGCATGTTTGCGGATAAGGTCTTTATCAAGTCCTTGATCAATACTGTCATCATCGTTATCGGCTCGGTTCCGATCGTAGTATTGTTCTCCTTGTTTGTGGCTTCTCAGACCTATCATCAAAATGCCATTGCGCGTTCCTTCTACCGTTTCGTCTTCTTCCTTCCAGTTGTTACAGGGAGTGTAGCGGTAACGGTTGTGTGGAAATGGATCTATGATCCGCTATCAGGGATTTTGAACTTTGTATTGAAATCTGGACATGTCATCAACCAAAACATTTCTTGGTTGGGAGACAAACACTGGGCTTTGATGGCCATTATCATCATCTTGTTGACCACCTCCGTTGGTCAACCAATCATCCTCTACATCGCTGCTATGGGAAATATTGATAATTCTCTCGTAGAAGCAGCGCGTGTCGATGGTGCGACAGAACTTCAAGTTTTCTGGAAGATCAAATGGCCAAGCTTATTGCCAACAACTCTTTACATTGCGATCATTACGACCATTAACTCTTTCCAATGTTTCGCCTTGATCCAATTGTTGACATCCGGTGGTCCTAACTACTCAACGAGTACCCTTATGTACTACCTTTACGAAAAAGCCTTTAAACTGTCTGAATACGGTTATGCCAACACCATGGGTGTCTTCCTTGCGGTGATGATTGCCATTATCAGTTTTGCGCAATTCAAGATTCTCGGAAACGACGTGGAATACTAAAGAAAGGAGCCTCAGATGAAACCAACACAAAAGAAACCCATCACTGCCTTTACAGTGATTTCAACGATCATTTTGCTCCTTTTGACGGTCTTGTTCATTTTCCCATTTTATTGGATTTTGACAGGGGCCTTTAAGTCTCAGCCAGATACCATTATGATCCCACCTCAATGGTGGCCAAAGACACCAACCATGGAAAACTTCCAACAATTGATGGTTCAAAACCCAGCTCTACAATGGTTGTGGAACAGTGTCTTTATTTCCCTTGCTACCATGCTTTTGGTGTGTATGACCTCTTCCTTGGCAGGATATGTCTTGGCTAAGAAACGCTTCTATGGTCAGCGGATTCTCTTTGCTACCTTTATCGCAGCCATGGCCCTTCCAAAACAAGTTGTCTTGGTTCCATTGGTACGTATTATCAACTTTATGGGAATCCATGATACTCTAGCAGCGGTTATTCTACCATTGGTTGGATGGCCATTCGGGGTCTTCTTGATGAAGCAGTTTAGTGAAAACATCCCAACAGAACTCTTAGAATCTGCTAAGATCGATGGTTGTGGAGAGTTGCGGACTTTCTGGAGCGTTGCCTTCCCAATTGTCAAGCCGGGGTTTGCAGCCCTTGCCATCTTTACCTTTATCAATACCTGGAACGACTACTTTATGCAATTGGTAATGCTGACCTCTCGTCAAAACTTGACTATTTCACTAGGGGTAGCGACCATGCAGGCTGAAATGGCCACCAACTATGGCTTAATCATGGCTGGGGCAGCCCTAGCTGCGGTACCAATCGTTACGGTCTTCCTCGTTTTCCAAAAATCCTTCACTCAAGGGATTACCATGGGAGCGGTCAAGGGATAAGCCGTCTGCTTGGACAAACGATAATAGTGTACAGATACTTTTTTCTAGGCTGAGAGGTGTGGGGCTCTTGCAGGCTTTACACCTCATCGGTGCCCTAGAGGGGGCAGGGGAAGAAATCACTTGTTTTCTTTTCTCGTCCTAAGAAGTGTCGAAAGGAAAAGTGTATGATATTTGATGATTTAAAAAACATCACCTTTTACAAAGGGATTCATCCCAATCTAGATCAGGCCATTGACTTTCTCTATGAGCATCGGAAGGATTCTTTTGAATTGGGAAGATACGACATTGATGGGGATAAGGTCTTTCTCGTCGTTCAAGAAAACACCCTCAATAAAGAAGAAAGCAATCGCTTTGAGCATCACAAAAAATATGCCGATTTGCATCTTTTGGTAGAAGGACATGAGTTTTCGAGTTATGGATCTCGTGTGACAGGTGAGGCGCTCGCCTTTGATGAAGCATCGGACATCGGTTTTGTCCATTGCCAGGAGTCTTATCCACTTCATCTGGGGTATCATAATTTTGCGATTTTCTTCCCAGGGGAACCTCATCAGCCCAATGGCTATGCGGGTCAAGAAGATACCGTTCGAAAACAGTTAGTGAAAATTTTAATCGATTAAGAGAGTCAGAAAGGAGACGGTATGTCACAAAGAGAAACAGGATTGATCAAAACAGTTTTTAATACTGACAATCTGGTGATGCGAATCAGCGAGAAAATAGCGGACTTAGTCACAGTCAATCTTCTTTTTGTGCTGAGCTGTCTGCCGATTGTCACAATCGGGATCGCAAAGATTAGTTTGTATCAAACGGTTTTTGCCATCAAACACCAGCGTCGCTTACCAGTCATTCGGACCTACATCAGCGCCTTTCGTGAAAATTGGAAGTTGGGGCTTCAGCTCGGAGGGATAGAGTTGCTCATTTCAGGGATCTGTCTCTTTGACTTGTTCCTCTTTTGGAGCCAGACAGCCTTGCCAATGCAGGTGTTAAAAGCTGTTTGTCTAGGGCTCTTTATCTTCCTAGTTCTGGTCATGCTAGCGGCCTATCCAATTGCGGCGCGTTACCAATTGACTTGGGTAGAATGCCTTCAAAAAGCTCTGATTGTATCTGGTTTGTATTTCCCATGGTTCTTCGTTATGGGGGCTCTCTTGTTGCTAGTAGCTATGGTGTTTATGACTTCTGTCTTAAGCTTTCTACTAGGACTCATGGTCTTCTTCTTGATTGGTTTTTCTAGCCTGACCTTCCTACAGGTTGGATTGATGGAAAAGATATTTGCTCGTTTTAAAGAATAAAAAAGAAAAATAGGATTTGGTAAACATTCGTGAAAGGAGAAAAGAATGTCAGATTTAAAAAAATATGAAGGAGTCATCCCGGCTTTTTATGCCTGTTATGATGACCAAGGAGAAATTAGCCCGGAGCGGGTACGTGCGCTGGTAGAATATTTTATCGCGAAAGGTGTGCAGGGCTTGTATGTCAACGGATCTTCCGGCGAATGTATCTACCAGAGCGTAGCCGATCGCAAGCTAGTCTTGGAAGAAGTCATGGCAGTGGCTAAAGGGAAATTGACCATCATCGCTCACGTGGCCTGCAACAATACCAAGGACAGCGTGGAATTGGCACGACATGCAGAAGAGCTAGGAGTAGATGCCATTGCGGCCATTCCGCCAATTTATTTCCGCTTGCCAGAATACAGTGTTGCCCACTACTGGAATGAAATCAGCGCAGCAGCGCCAAACACAGACTTTGTCATCTACAATATCCCGCAATTGGCAGGGGTGGCTTTGACACCGAGTCTGTATAAAGAAATGTTGAAAAATCCACGGGTGATTGGGGTGAAGAATTCCTCTATGCCTGTTCAGGATATCCAGACCTTTGCTTCTTTGGGAGGCGATGACCATATCGTCTTTAATGGTCCAGATGAACAATTCTTAGGTGGCCGCCTTATGGGAGCAGGAGCAGGTATTGGAGGCACCTATGGTGCTATGCCGGAGCTCTTCTTGAAACTCAATCAGCTGATTGCTGAGAAAGACTTGGAAACTGCGCGTGCCTTGCAGTTTGCCATCAATGGCATTATCGGAGTCTTGACGTCTGCTCATGGAAACATGTATGGCGTCATTAAAGAAGTCTTGCGGATCAATGAAGGTCTAGAACTGGGATCTGTTCGGAGTCCATTAAGTCCAGTAATTGAAGCAGACCAGGAAGTGGTCCAAAAAGCAGCTAGCTTAATCCGTGAAGTCAAGGAACGTTTCCTCTAAAAAAGAGTGTAAATCGGAAAGGAGAGGTGTATGGCCTATTACCTAGCGATTGATATCGGTGGGACCAATATCAAATATGGTCTGATTGATGAAGCAGAGAATTTGATCGAGTCGCATGAAATGCCGACAGAAGCTGAAAAAGGGGGACCTGGGATTCTAGGGAAAACCAAAGCTTTAGTAGAATCTTACCTCGAAGAAAATACCATTCTTGGAGTCTGTATTTCGTCAGCTGGGATGGTTGACCCCGATAAGGGGGAAATCTTTTATGCAGGCCCTCAGATTCCTAATTATGCAGGAACTCAGTTCAAAAAAGAAATTGAAGAGACCTATCAAATCCCCTGCGAAATTGAAAATGACGTCAACTGTGCTGGTTTAGCAGAAGTGATGTCAGGGAATGGCCAGGGGGCTCAAGTTGCCGTCTGTTTAACGGTTGGTACTGGCATTGGTGGCTGTCTCTTGATCAATGGGGAGATTTTCCATGGCTTTAGCAATTCTGCCTGCGAGGTAGGTTACCTTCATCTTCAAGATGGGGCCTTCCAAGATTTGGCCTCGACGACGGCTTTGGTTGAATATGTTGCCAAGCAGCATGGGGATCCTGTTGAACAATGGAGTGGTCGTCGCATTTTTAAGGAGGCGACTCAAGGAAATACCATCTGTATGGCAGGAATTGATCGCATGGTTGATTACTTGGGCAAGGGGCTTGCCAATATCTGTTATGTTGTCAATCCTCAAGTGGTCATTCTTGGTGGTGGAGTCATGGGACAGGAAGCTATTTTGAAACCAAGGATTTCAGCTGCCCTGAAAGACTCCCTCGTTCCAAGCCTAGCAGACAAGACGCACTTGGAGTTTGCGCATCATCAAAATACGGCAGGGATGATAGGAGCTTACTACCATTTCAAACAACAACAAGCCAGACGCAATTAAATCAAAAATGCTCACCACTTAGGTGAGCATTTTTGATTTAAAATAAAGTCTTCTGAAAAACTTTCCTTAGGTGAGTACGGACGTCAGCGAACTTCGAAGAAGTTCCATGACGTAGTTTTGGACCTAAGGTTCCAAAACTCCCTAGTTCCTGAAACACAAGTGTTTCAGAAACTTTTCTCACAGCGGAAAGTTTTTAATCTTCTTAAATGACTATAAATATAAGTCAATTTTTGAAAATTATCTAGCCGTTTTATGTAAAACAATAGTTTGTCTACATTCAAAAAATGCTCACCTAAGTGGTGAGCATCATTTTTTTAGAAAAAAACTAGAATGCAGAGGAAAGGATCCTCAGCTCCTGGTGATAAATCGGAAGATTAACGTCTACGTGAATCGTAGCCATTGAGTTTTTTGTTTTCCCAATAGCTATTGAAAATTTTCTCCTTGCGCTCCCGATCCATTTCAAGAAAGTGAGCGTAGATTAAATCAATCGTGGTTAAGAAGGGAAGGGTTGCCGTAATACGGTCAATATAAGTGCTTCCAGGTAGGGGAGCAACTGGTAAAATTTCCGTAAAGTCATCCTTGATAGCGTCTGGTTGAGCAGTAAGAAGAACCGTTTTTGCACCCATTTCTTGAGCATCTAAGAGACTATGGATAATCGAGCGTGTGGTTCCCGACAGAGAGAAGGCAATGACCAGACAGGATTTATCCAAGATACTGGTCGTCCATGCAAAGCCGTCTTGATCGGTTAAGGCCTCACAAACAACGCCAAGTCGGAGGAAACGAAGTTTCATCTCAGAAGCGACCAATCCTGAGCTTCCTTTTCCAAAGAAGTAGACCCGATCTGCTTGAGTGATTAAGTTGGCGACTTCTTTGATTTGGTCATCTTTGGCTAGGTTTTCTGTAGCCTGAAGGACCTGCTGGTAGCGACGCAAGACATCCTGGGTTAATTCGTCGTGCGGGGATTGTTGCTTTTGAGATTTGGTTTCTTCGTTAAAGTGATAAATAAATTCACGGTAGCCTGTGAAGCCACACTTTTGGGAAAAACGGGTCAAAGCAGCTTTTGATACATGCAACAGTTCCGTCACTCTAGACGAGGAAAGAGAGTGTTGCTGTGCTTCAGGAGATAAAAAATAGCGGGCAATGTCTAACTCTAGCTCCGTCATTTCTTCTTGATGGCTCTTAATAATGCTTCGGAGATCACGATCTTGTTTCACAGCGGTCCTCCTTTCAACTGAGGTTACACATGGAGAAAATCCTATAATATATTTCACAGTATAACATAAAAAACCGAGATATACAAGGAATACGACCAGCGAACGACTGAAAGAAGGAACAGAATCAGCATCTTTTTTGAAACAATTTTGTTACAAAATAACCTCTGGAAACAAAGGAAAGACACTGAAAAAAGTTGATGAAATATGTTATAATTTACACAAGAATTTGTTCCTTCTTGTAAAGGAATAGGTAAGGAGGTGGAGTGATGGCCAACGCAACTCTCGAAATGATGCAAGAGATTGAAATGGCGGCAGAAGCCGTTGTCGCAAGTTACGAGGATCAGGTCCAAGATTTGCGCCAACAGCTAGGTGATCACCTACAGGAGATAGCAGCATCCTATGACAAAGAGACTGCTAAGCTGGTTGCAGAGCGGGAAGAGTACTCGAAAGCGACGATTGCTAGCTTGGAAGCAGACCTTGCAGTGACCAGTCAACGCAATGACGAAAAGGTGCAACAAGCCATGACAGATAAGCGCGCAGCTTTGGTAGACGAAATTGTAGAAAAGGTGGTAGCAACCTATGGCAATTAGTCCAATGCAACACCTTTCTCTGGTTTTGCCCACAAATCTAATGGACGAGCTTCTCTTGTCGCTCCAGTCAGAGGAATCCGTCCAAATCTATGATTTGAGCGAGCAAGAGGATTGGCAAGTTGCCTTTCAGACGAGTGATGGGTCCAAAGGATCTGCTCTAAGAATGGATGAACTAAGATGTCGGGAAGAGCAGTTAGAAAAGGCTATTCAGGCCCTGGAGCCTTTTATTCCTCAGAAGAAGGGATTAGAAAAACTTAAAGAAGCTCCCTTGTCCTTGTCTTTTCACGATTTAGAATCTCATGGGGTCATCCGTGATGAGCAACGTCTTTTACAGTCCGTACAAAAACAATTGGCTGTCTTAGCAAAGGCTCGGGATCGCATCCAGCAAGCCCAAGAGGAAATTGTCTCTTTAGAAAAATGGGCAGGCTTGACGACAACGCCAGACCAGATCAAAGGTTTCCGTTATGTTCGTGGCTTAATCGGTACCATTCCGAATAGTGAACAGGATCAGGCGAGACAAGCCTTGCTAGCGCACCCGGATGTAGAAGTTGATGTGGTCTTCAGCTCGGAAACGGAACATGGAGTGGTAGTCTTGTATAAGTCTGGGGATTTAACAGACCTTCAAGATACGCTGACCAGTTCGCATTTCAAAGAGTTTGACTACCGAGGAGAGACGCTACCAAAAGAACGTTTGGAGCAACTCAAGAGAGAGATCAAAGAACAAGGTGCTGTCGAAGTAGCTACGTTGGAAACGCTCAGTCAAGCCAAGGAAGACCTCAACCAGCTCAAGTACCAACTCGATTATGTCTTGAGTCTAGGAGCTAGGGAAGAGGCCAAAGGCTCTCTTGCCAGTACAGCTCATTTGGTTGCATTAGAGGGATGGATTGAAACTGCTCAACTCGATGCTTTAAAAGCCAAACTTCAAAAGGAGTTTGGGAACCAAGTCGTCTTGCAGACACGTGAAGTCGCTCAAGAAGAATGGGACCAGGTACCCATCAAACTGAAAAACAATGCCTTGGTGGAGCCCTTCGAGTTAGTGACGGAAATGTATGCTCTGCCCAAGTATTACGAGAAAGATCCGACCCCAATCGTCTCTCTCTTCTACTTTGTTTTCTTCGGCATGATGGTAGCAGATATCGGCTATGGTCTCTTGTTGACGTTGGCAACTGGCTTTGCTCTAAAGGCCTTCCAGCTTCAGCCGAGCGCAGCAAAAAACCTTCGCTTTTTCTGCCTTTTAGGAATCTCGGTAGCCCTTTGGGGAGTCGTCTACGGTTCCTTCTTCGGCTTTGAGATGCCCTTTGCTTTGATCAGTACGACGACCAATGCCATGACTATCTTGATCCTATCGGTCGTCTTTGGTTTCATTACCGTTTTGGTCGGCCTTTTCCTAGGAGGGATGAAAAACGTTCGTCTGAAAGACTACACGGAAGCCTACAACGCAGGCTTTGCCTGGGTCTTGATCTTATTGGGCTTGATGCTCTTAGCAGTCGGAAACATCCTACCAGGTTTATCCTATCTAGTCCCCATTGGCCAGTGGCTAGCCATTCTCAATGCGATTGGCATTTTGGTCGTGTCCATTGTCAGTGCAAAGAAATTATCAGGACTTGCAGCAGGTCTCTTTAATCTCTACAACGTCAGTGGTTATGTCGGAGACTTGGTCAGCTTTACTCGTTTGATGGCGCTTGGTTTATCAGGGGCCAGCATCGGTTCAGCCTTTAACCTGATTGTCAATCTCTTCCCAACCCTGGGACGATTCACCGTCGGCCTTGTCCTCTTTGTCCTCCTCCATGCCATCAACATGTTCCTGTCCTTTTTATCAGGCTATGTGCATGGAGCCCGTTTGATATTTGTGGAGTTCTTTGGCAAGTTCTACGAGGGTGGTGGCAAGCCCTTCCGACCTCTAAAACCGTCGGAACGCTATGTCAAAACAAAAAAATAATTCAGTAAATCAATCATAAAAAATTTTATAGGAGTATATTCATGGAATCTTTAGCTTCATATTTCTCAACCCATGGGGGTGCCTTCTTTGCCGCACTTGGTGTAGCCATTGCAGTGGCTCTTAGTGGAATGGGTTCAGCCCTCGGTGTTGGTAAGACCGGTCAGGCTGCTGCCGCACTCTTGAAAGAACAGCCAGAAAAATTTGCCCAAGCCTTGATCTTGCAATTGTTGCCAGGTACACAAGGTTTGTACGGTTTCGTTATCGGGATCTTGATTTGGTTGCAAATTAAACCAGATATGGCTCTTGAAACAGGAGTTGCTTACTTCTTCACAGCCCTTCCAGTAGCGATTGTCGGCTATTTCTCAGCAAAACACCAAGGAAATGTCGCAACTGCTGGGATGCAAATCTTGGCAAAACGCCCTGAAGACATGATGAAAGGGGTTATCCTTGCGGCCATGGTTGAAACCTATGCCATCTTGGCCTTCGTTGTGTCCTTCCTTTTGACTCTTCGCGTCGGCTAATCTAGACACACCTCAGTCAAAGAAGAGGAATGTTCTCTTCGTCTATTATCGGTGGCGAAGAACTCCAAAGGAGGAAATAAAAACAATGACGGATTATTCCCAATTAAAGGATTCCATCCTTGAACAGGCCCATGAAAAAGGCCGGAAATTAGTGGCAGAAGCGACGGCCAAGGTTCAAGCAGAGTCCCAGTTGCAGGAAGCTCGTTTGGTAGAAGAAAAGTTACACCAACGGGCGGTTCAATTGCAGACCATTGAGCGCCGCTTGCAACGTGAAAGCCAACAAATCGAAAATCAAAAGCGCCAATCGACATTGGTCACCAAGCAACGGGTCTTAAAAGAGTTGTTTGCGGATGCCTACCAGAAAATGGCGACTTGGTCACGCCAAGAAGAGCTCGCATTTCTGCATCGCATTCTTCCTCGCTATGCAGATCAAGCAATGGTCTTAACGTTTGGTGCTGTGACGGCAGAAAAATTGACAGATCAAGATCGTCAGAATTTGATAGAGGCCTATCCACAGCTTCAATTAGCGAAAGAAACGCTTACCCAAGAGGCTGGTTTTGTCCTTTCCTTTGGCAAAGTGGATGCCAGCTACCTCTACCGTGATTTGGTTAATGCTGTGCGGGAGGAGCAAAGCTTCCATATGGCAGCCAGCATTTTTAAAGAAGAGAAAAACTAGGAGGGGCTATGAGTGAACGGACGTATTCTCAAGTAAATACCGGGATTAGTGTACGTGAAGCTAGTTTTTTGAGCCCGGCTCAGTTTGATGCCCTTCTGAATAGCTCCGATGCAGAAGCGCGTGCTAATCTCTTGCAAGGGACTGCCTATGCCTTGGAGGCAGATCAACTGCGTCAAGTCCAAGTGGTCGAGCAAGCCTTGATGAAGCACCTTCTAGCAGAGTACGATTGGGCTTATCAGGTAGCTCCGAACCCTGCGGTAGTCGACCTCTTTGCCCTCAAGTACACCTATCACAATCTCAAGGTCTTCTTGAAAGAGCGAGCAACGGGTCGGGATTTGAACTTCCTATTATTGGATGCGGGTCCCTATTCGCTTGCGGTTCTTGAACAAGTAGCCAAGACCTTTTCTTCAGAGAACTGCCCAGAGTTTATGGCTCAAGAAGTCGCAGCAACCTGGCAGGAATATGTCGACTATCAGGATATTCGAGTTCTGGAGATTGGCATGGATTTGGCTTACTTTGATCATCTCAAATGCTTGGCGAAAGATCTGGACCATCCACTTTTAGAATCGCTGGTCACCTTGACCATTGATTGTTACAATGTCATCACAGTTGAGCGGGCCCTCAGTTTGAAAAAGCCGAACAGCTTTATGAAGCAACTCTTGTCCGATGCAGGGACCCTCTCAGCAAGAGAAGTCATCCAGTGCGTCGAACAGGGAAACCTCATCAGTTGGTTCCAACAAGTCAATCCCTTGCCTTATGATGTGGAATTGACACAGTATGAGGAGCAGATGCGAGCAGGCAGAGTAACTGCTGAGACAGTGGAATACCTGGAGCATGTGCTTAAGTACCGAATATTGGAACAAGCTTCCTTTGAGATAGACGGGCCCTTGCCTTTAGCTCGCTATCTCTTTGGAAAAGAGCTGGAGGTGAAGAACCTTCGTTTGGTCTTGACGGGTCTGGATAATCAGCTCCCGATTGACAAAATAAAAGAAAGGATGAGACCAATCTATGGCCAGTAAAACGCAAAAAATTGCCGTTGTGGGAAACCGAGATGCCATCCTTCCTTTTCAAATGATTGGCTTTCAGACCTTTCCCGTAGCAGAGGCTCAGGAAGCCATCAATACCTTACGTCACTTGAGCCAAGAAGATTTTGGCATCATCTATCTGACGGAGGATATGGCTCAGGAAATCCCAGATACCATTGCCTACTATGATCGCCAAGTAACCCCAGCCGTCATCTTGATCCCTACTCATAAGGGAACGACTGGACTGGGCCAACAGCGGATTCGTGATAATGTCGAAAAAGCAGTAGGACAGGATATTTTATGAGAACAAATGAATTTGGCCAAGCGATTGGCGATGCACTGCCGGATTTTACACCGGGGCGTCTGCCAGCTATTGAGCGGATCGAAGGTCGCTATACCGTGATCGAGCGCCTCTCAAAAGAAAAACATGGAGCAGATCTTTATCAGGTCTACGGGCCGGACTCTCCAGCAGCGATGTGGACCTTTCTGTTCAAAGGCCCTGCCCGCAATGAAGAGGAGTGGGACCGCTTATTAGATGATCTCATGACAGATCAAGGTCGCTTTTACTATGCGATTGTAGACAAAGATTCAGGCAAGGCTTTGGGGACTTTCTCTCTCATGCGGATCGATCAAGCCAATCGGGTGATCGAAGTCGGAGCAGTGACCTACTCACCAGCGCTCCAAAAAACACGCATGGCTACGGAAGCCCAGTATCTCTTAGCGCGCTACGTGTTTGAAGATTTAGGCTACCGTCGCTATGAGTGGAAATGTGATGCCCTAAACCAAGCATCTCGCAAAGCAGCTGAGCGCTTAGGGTTCACCTATGAAGGCTGTTTCCGTCAGGCTGTTGTTTATAAAGGTCGGACCCGTGATACAGACTGGTTGTCCATCATTGACCAAGAATGGCCAGCTATCAGACAGCGGCTAGAAGCTTGGTTGGATCCAAGCAATTTCGATGCCAATGGCCAACAAAAGCAAGCTCTAAGAGAGATAGCACAAAAGTAAAACAAAGAAACAAAGGATTCCCAGGAGGAATACATGACTCAAGGAAAAATTATTAAAGTTTCTGGTCCCTTGGTGGTTGCATCAGGGATGCAGGAGGCTAATATCCAAGACATTTGCCGGGTCGGCGATCTTGGTTTGATTGGCGAAATTATTGAGATGCGGCGTGACGAAGCCTCTATCCAAGTATATGAAGAAACGTCTGGAGTTGGTCCAGGTGAACCAGTGGTAACAACCGGAGCTCCCCTCTCTGTCGAGTTGGGACCAGGCTTGATTTCTCAGATGTTTGACGGGATCCAACGTCCCTTGGAACGCTTCCAAGAAGTCACCGCCAGTGACTTCCTTATTCGTGGGGTACAAGTTCCAAATCTAGACCGTGACACCAAATGGACCTTCGAACCAAGCGTGGCAGAAGGAACAGAGGTAGTTGCCGGAGACATCGTCGGTACGGTTCAAGAGACCAATATGGTCGAACACCGCATCATGGTACCCTTTGGAGTCAGTGGACGTGTGACCAAGATTGCAGCAGGTTCATACACGGTAGAAGAGCCGGTTTATGAGATCGAGCAGGCAGATGGCAGTCTCTTTACTGGTACTTTGATGCAAAAATGGCCAGTTCGTCGAGGACGTCCCTTTGCACAAAAACTCATTCCAGTAGAGCCTTTGGTCACCGGTCAACGGGTCATTGATACCTTCTTCCCAGTGACAAAAGGTGGTGCTGCAGCTGTTCCTGGTCCTTTCGGAGCTGGAAAAACCGTCGTGCAACACCAGGTGGCTAAGTTTGCCAATGTGGACATCGTGATTTACGTTGGTTGTGGGGAACGTGGAAATGAAATGACAGACGTTCTGAATGAGTTTCCAGAATTGATCGATCCAACAACCGGCCAATCCATCATGCAACGGACGGTTCTGATTGCCAACACTTCGAACATGCCAGTGGCAGCGCGGGAAGCTTCCATCTACACAGGGATTACCATTGCCGAATACTTCCGTGATATGGGCTATTCCGTTGCCATCATGGCCGATTCGACGTCGCGCTGGGCAGAAGCTCTTCGTGAAATGTCTGGTCGTCTAGAAGAAATGCCCGGAGATGAAGGCTACCCGGCCTATCTTGGTAGCCGGATTGCCGAATACTACGAACGTGCCGGCCGGGTTAAGACACTCGGAACGACTGCGCGTGAAGGTTCTATTACCGCTATCGGTGCTGTTTCCCCTCCGGGTGGAGATATCTCAGAGCCCGTAACGCAAAACACCTTGCGGATTGTTAAGGTCTTCTGGGGACTGGATGCTCAGTTGGCGCAACGTCGCCACTTCCCAGCCATCAACTGGTTGAGCTCTTATTCCCTTTACCAAGATGAGGTAGGCCAATATATCGATCAGCATGAGCAGATTAGCTGGGCAGAAAAAGTCACCCGCGCCATGAATCTGTTGCAAAAAGAGAGTGAATTGCAAGAGATTGTGCGCTTGGTTGGTCTGGACTCCTTGTCTGAAAAAGACCGCTTGACTATGAATGCGGCCAAGATGATCCGTGAAGACTACCTGCAACAAAATGCCTTTGATGAGGTAGACACCTATACTTCTTTCAGCAAGCAGGTGGCCTTGTTGACCAACATTTTGACCTTTGATCAAGAAAGTCAAAAAGCATTGGAATTAGGGGCTTACTTCACAGAAATCATGGAAGGAACGGTAGACCTTCGGGACCGCATTGCCCGTAGTAAGTTCATACATGAGGATCAGTTGGCCACCATTCAAACCCTGAAAGAAGAAATCGTAGAAACCCTACACCAAATCGTAGCCCAAGGAGGAGTAGACAATGAGCGTGATTAAAGAATACCGTACTGTCAGCGAAGTTGTTGGCCCCTTGATGATTGTCGATCAGGTCCAAGGGGTTCACTACAATGAACTCGTAGAAATCAAGCTCCATGACGGAACGACTCGCCAGGGACAAGTCCTTGAAGTCCAAGAAGACAAGGCCATGGTCCAGCTCTTTGAAGGATCTAGCGGGATCAACCTAGAAAAAGCCAAGGTCCGCTTTACCGGGCGTCCTCTAGAACTTCCAGTGTCCGAAGACATGGTGGGCCGCATCTTTAACGGGATGGGCAAACCCATTGATGGTGGTCCGGAGATTATCCCAGAGAAGTACTTGGACATTGATGGACAAGCCATCAACCCAGTATCTCGGGACTATCCAGATGAATTTATCCAGACAGGAATCTCGGCCATTGACCACTTGAATACCCTGGTTCGGGGCCAAAAACTCCCAGTCTTCTCCGGTTCTGGTCTTCCTCACAAGGAGTTGGCAGCTCAGATTGCCCGTCAAGCGACGGTACTGAATTCCGAAGAAAACTTTGCCGTGGTCTTTGCGGCCATGGGGATTACTTTTGAAGAAGCAGAGTTCTTTATGAATGACCTTCGGGAAACAGGAGCCATTGACCGCTCTGTTCTCTTTATCAACCTAGCCAATGACCCAGCTATCGAGCGGATAGCCACTCCTCGGATTGCCTTGACAGCGGCAGAATATTTGGCCTATGAAAAAGACATGCATGTCTTGGTCATCATGACCGACATAACCAACTACTGTGAAGCCCTTCGGGAAGTATCCGCTGCTCGCCGGGAGGTTCCAGGACGTCGGGGTTATCCAGGTTACCTCTATACCAACCTATCCACCCTCTACGAACGTGCCGGACGCTTGGTTGGAAAGAAAGGATCTGTGACCCAGATTCCGATCCTCTCCATGCCGGAAGATGACATCACCCACCCTATTCCTGACTTGACAGGCTACATCACCGAAGGTCAGATTATTCTGTCCCGTGATCTCTACAACAGTGGCTACCGTCCACCGATCAATGTCCTTCCATCTCTATCTCGTTTGAAAGACAAGGGATCTGGTGAAGGGAAGACTCGGAAAGATCATGCGGCGACCATGAACCAGCTCTTTGCGGCCTATGCCCAAGGGAAACAAGCAAAAGAGTTAGCCGTGGTGCTTGGGGAGTCTGCCTTGTCAGATACAGACAAGCTCTATGTCAAATTTACTGATCGCTTTGAGAAGGAATACATCAATCAAGGCTTTACTACCAATCGGAGCATTCAAGAAAGTCTAGATCTGGGCTGGGAATTGCTGGCTATCTTGCCAAGGACAGAGCTCAAGCGGATCAAGGATGATATGATCGACGAATACCTCCCAAAAACTTCCAAGGAAGCACAAGCCTAGGAGTAGAAAGGAGGAAGTCAAATGGCACGATTAAATGTCAAACCCACCCGGATGGAGTTAAACACCCTCAAAGAGCGCCTGAAGACAGCAACTAGAGGGCATAAACTTCTCAAGGACAAACGAGACGAGCTCATGCGACGCTTCATCGAATCGGTCCGTGAAAATGACCGCCTCCGCCAGAAGGTTGAGGCAGCTCTCGTCGGAAATATGCAAGAATTTGTCCTCGCCAAATGTCTGGAAAATGACCTCATGGTCCAGGAAATCTTTGCGGTGCCGACGCGTGAGGTTAGCCTGCATATCGAGACGGAGAATATCATGAGTGTGCGCGTGCCCAAGATGCATGCCCATATCGATAATCCGTATGGAGACGATGAGGGAGACGTGGTCTACAGCTACGTGGCTTCCAATAGTCAGATGGATAGCACCATTCAAGAAATGGAAGAACTCCTCCCAGACCTGCTTCGTCTAGCTGAGATTGAAAAAACTTGCCAGCTCATGGCCGATGAGATCGAAAAAACGCGCCGTCGGGTAAATGGACTGGAGTATGCGACCATTCCAGACCTCAAGGAGACCATCTATTATATCGAAATGAAACTCGAAGAAGCCGAACGCGCCAATCTGGTCAGAATGATGAAGGTCAAATAAGATATAAAGCCCACAAAATGCAAGATGAAATTAGGAAATCCAACGACGGAGTGATTGCTCCTAGTTGGATTTATCTTTTTCCAAAGAGTTGTAGGCGTGTTCTATTAACAAGATACAAAGCCGTTAAAAATAGCACCCGAGTGATGTCTACAGGAAACGAACTTAGGGTGTTTTTAGCTTCTATTTTCGCTGAAAAATTCTCTAAAATCTCTTTGTTCAGGGCGTTTGAAGGCTTCTGATACAACAAATTTATTTGATTATCCAAATAGTACTAACTGTCACTAAATGTTAAGAGAATGTAACAAGGAAGGGTTAATGTTACAAATTAGGGTCAGTTAGATTAAAAGAAAAGAAGGGTCATTCCTCGGGCAAAAAATGTGGTAGAATATTAAATGTATCTGTCTGGAGATAAATCTCCGATAATAAGAAAACGAGGAAATAACGTATGAAGAAAGTAAACAAAAAAGCTCTAATTGCTTCGACTGTTGCTATGGCGGTCTTGCCATTTACAACTGGTAAAGCAGAATCAAATGGAGACTGGGTTGCCCGTTCTGTAGATGAAATTCGTGCAGATATTTCAACTTCAGAAAACAAACAAACCTACACTATCAAGTATGGGGATACCCTAAGCACGATTGCGGAAGCTTTGAATGTTGACGTAACTGTTTTGGCAAACTTGAACCAAATCAGCAACATTGATTTGATTTTCCCAGGAACTGTCTTGACAACAACTGTCAATGATCAAAACCAAGTGACAGGTGTAGAAATCCAAACTCCTACAGCAGGTAATGCTGATGCAACTGTGACAACTTCTGCTGATTTGACCAACAACCAAATTAAAGTAGACAACCAAACTGTTGCAGTGGGTGATTTGACAAAACCAGTAGCAGATGAGAGCAACCAACCTGTAGAACTCCCTCAAGCACCTGCAGTTGTAGCAGCAGTGGCAGACCAAGTATCAGAAAGCTTGTCAACTCCAGAAGCACCAGCAGAAACACCTGCACCAGTAGCCCCAGTAGCAGATGAAGCACCAGCACCAGTTGTTGAAGAGGCACCTGCGCAACCTGCTGCAGCGCCAGCTGAAGTAGCGGCTCCTGTAGCAGCACCAGTTGTTGAGGAAGCACCAGTAGCTCCAGTAGCTGCACCAGCACCAGTCGTTGAAGTTCCAGCAGAACCAGAAGTTACTGCGGTTGCTTCAACACCACAATATGGTGCACCAGCACCAGTTGTTGACACGACAGCTTCAACTCCTTCAACTGCGACACCTACTTCAAATGAAGGTCTTCAACCTCAAGCGATTCGCTTCAAAGAACAAGTAATAAATGAACTTGGCTTGACTGATATCGGTGGTTACCGTCCTGGTGACCCAGAAGATCACGGTAAAGGTCTTGCAATCGACGTTATGGTTCCAGAAAGTTCAGCGATCGGTGACCAAGTAGCTCAATATGCAATCAATCATATTGAAGAAAATGGAATTTCCTACATCATTTGGAAACAACGTTTCTATGCTCCATTCGACAACATTTATGGACCAGCAAATACTTGGAATGAAATGCCAGACCGTGGAAGTGTAACAGAAAATCACTACGACCACGTACACGTGTCATTCAACCCATAATCAAGTCATAGCAAAGAGGTTGGGACAAAAGTCCCAGCCTCTTAATTGTCTTTGGATTGTCGAGCAAGACGCAGTGGTTGAGTGGGCTCTACTACGCTGATTTCATCAGCTTTTATAGCCCTACTCAACTGTGCGGAGGTGGGACGACGAAATCGAATTCTAACGAATGACCGATTTCTGTCCCACTCTCTTTTTTTGTATAAAAAATAAACCCCATTTGATCAATGGGGTTTATTGGATTAAAGGATAACATCAGATTTCTCTACTTGATAGAGAGCAAGACTCATGAATAAAACAACAACCAGAAGAAGTAAAACTCCGGGTGTCCAAGAATGGAAGATTTGTTGGCTTGACCCAAATAAGATAGGTCCAAGTGCAGCAAAGATATATCCTCCTGTTTGAGCTAGCCCAGAGAGTTGAGCCGTTTTCTCAGGAGAGCTAGACTTCATGGAGAAGGTGACCATGAGGTAAGGGAATAAGATACTCGTAAAACTTCCAATCAAGATATTCAGAATCAACCAGTAAATGAAGTTGTTTGTCTTTATTAACAGCATGGCAATTCCAGTAAAACCAGCTAAAACAGTCGTTATCAGCATGATACGTCGATTTCGTTCAGTAAGGCTGGTGGTAAGACTTGGAATGGTCATAGAGAAAGGAAGACTCATCAGGGTGAATACAGATGCTAAAATTCCGGCATTGGCTTGACTGATACCAGCTTGGGTTGCCATAGTAGGAAGCCAGGTCATCGTGGTATAGAATAAGAGAGACTGGAGACCACAGAAAAGCATGATGGCCCAAACTTTGCCATTCTTATACCAGCTAGTCTTATTTTCATGAGAAGAAGAGCTTTTTTTCAAATAATGATTGTGGCGAGCATTAGGGAGCCAGATCACAAGAGCGACCGCACAGACAACTGTCAGCACCCAGACCAAGCCTTGCCAAGAGGTAGCTTGAGTAATAGGAACAGCGACAGAAGAAGCGACTGCAGTAGACAAGCCCATTGCAGTGATATAGAGGGTAGTCAAGAAGCCAAGACGTTTTGGTTCATTGGCTTGGATCAAGCTTGGTAGAAGGACATTGATAAAGGCAATGGCAGCACCGATCAAAAGAGTTCCCACATAGAGGAGAGGGAGATTGATGGTACGTAGGGCCGATCCAATCGTCATCAGGATCAAAACTCCAAGAAAGAGTCGCTCAATTCCAAAGCGTCTCGCCCAGCTGGTAGCAAAAGGAGAGAAAATAGCGAATGTTAGGAGGGGTAAACTTGTCAAGAGGCCGAGAGAACTCACCTCGACACCAAAGCTAGCAGCAATATCTGATAAGACAGTGGAGAGGGTCGTAAATGGGGCCCGCAAGACCACTCCTAGTAAAAGGATCCCTGGAATGAGAAAACGTGAATGGTTTTGTTTCATAATGTACCTCCTTGCTCGAAAATGAACAGCATCCGTATCATTATAGCACAAGAACTTGGAGGAGGCAAAAGGAATTATCGGGGAATAAAGCCCGTAAAATAGCTGTTTCGCCTACAAATATAGGAAACAATAGAAAGATAGAGCTGAAAAATATTTTTTTAAGGTTTTAAAACTTTCATCACACATCCTTTTTATAGGAGTCTAGTTATCTCCGCTCAAACTGCGTCAACGTCCCTAAACTCGCCGATGCTCGTAAAAAAATAAGGAACGTAGTTCTCACTAGCGTTCGAACTGCATCAATGTACCTAAGCTCGTCCACGTCCCTATCAGGCTTGGTTAGATGAAATAGGTTTAGTAATAATTATATAACGCAGTGGTTGATTGGTATCTTTGTTCGCTCTTATAGCTCCAAAGATTACCTACTAATGAGGAAACGAGGTTTCCTATATCCGCAACCTCAAACAGTCTCCCAGACTGTTTGACCTGTGCGGGGGTGAGACAATTGAAAAGGTTTGGGGAACCTTTTCAACCTGAGCCAAAAAATAAGGAAGCGAAGCAATTTTAAAAAATTGTTCTGTCTCACTCCCATAAAAAAAGCCACCTGATTTGGTGGCCTTTATGGGAGATTATTATGAAAAAGTTTAGGATTTTCTATCAAACAAAGTTAGGAGGTCTTCATTTGATGGTATTAGTATAAATCGGAAAACTTAAAGAAAACTTAAGATAAGTTCCTGTAATTATAAATCAGTCTTAAGACGGATAGTTTGATTTGTAGCTGTCATTCGATCTCATTCTAGGTGAACTTGCATTATTGTCAGAATTGTGAGAAAATAGTCTTCATTAAAGGAGGGAAAGGATAGCGAGATGAGAGAGGATATCAAGATTAACGACCGTGCCCTAGCACTGGAAAAACAATTGATTGAGAAGTTAGAGCTTGTGTTTGATACCGATGTTGAATTGGACGTCTACAACCTCGGTTTGATTTACGAGTTGGACCTGGATGAGGAAGGGACTTGCAAAGTAGTCATGACCTTTACCGATACCGCTTGTGACTGTGCGGAAAGTTTGCCTATCGAAATCGTCGCCCGCCTAAAAGAAATTGACGGGATTGAGGATGTCAAGGTCGAAGTGACCTGGTCTCCAGCCTGGAAAATTACCCGGATCAGCCGTTATGGGCGTATTGCACTTGGCCTTCCACCGCGATAAATCAATAAAACTCACTTTACAAATTCGTAAAGTGAGTTTTTTCATATCTTATTGTTTACCAGACTGTTCCATATTCCAGAAGTCTGTCACGGCACCGCGTGAAGCAGAGGATACAGTGTGAGCATACTTACCGAGAACCCCACGACTATACAGTGGTGGTAGAGTTGTTTCAGCCTTCCGTTTGGCTAACTCTTCATCTGAGACATGCATGGTGATTTCTTTAGTATCTTGGTCAACTGTTACCAGATCCCCTGTATGGAGGTAGGCGATTGGACCACCAACCTGAGCTTCAGGCGCGATATGTCCAACAACGAGACCATACGTACCACCAGAGAAGCGTCCGTCTGTCAAGAGGGCTACCTTATCTCCTTGGCCTTTACCAACGATCATGGATGACAAGGACAGCATTTCCGGCATACCAGGACCACCCTTCGGACCTACGAAACGAACAACAACAACGTCGCCATCTACGATTTCATCCGAAAGAACCGCTTCAATGGCAGCTTCTTCAGAGTCAAAGACCTTAGCAGGACCCGTGATGTTACGAACCTTCACACCTGATACTTTGGCAACCGCCCCTTCTGGAGCCAAGTTCCCTTTCAAGATGATCAATGGGCCATCCGCACGTTTTGGATTTTCAAGTGGCATGATAACTTTTTGACCTGGTGTCAAATCAGCAAAGGCTTCCAAGTTCTCAGCTACTGTTTTACCAGTACATGTGATGCGATCCCCATGAAGGAAACCATTCTTAAGAAGGTATTTCATGACGGCTGGCACACCACCGACATTGTAAAGGTCTTGGAAGACGTATTGACCAGAAGGTTTCAAGTCTGCCAAGTGAGGCACACGCTCTTGGAAATCATTGAAGTCTTCAAGTGTCAAGTCAACGTTAGCTGCGTGAGCAATCGCTAGCAAGTGAAGAGTCGCATTGGTGGATCCACCTAGCGCCATGGTCACTGTAATCGCATCTTCAAAAGCTTCACGGGTCAAGATGTCAGATGGTTTCAGTCCCATTTCAAGCATTCTCACAACTGCACGACCCGCTTCTTCGATATCAGCCTTTTTATCAGCTGATTCAGCAGGGTGAGAAGAGGAACCTGGCAAGCTCATACCAAGGACCTCGATCGCTGTCGCCATGGTGTTGGCCGTATACATACCACCACAGCCACCGGGGCCAGGGCAGGCATTACATTCCAGTTGCTTCACTTCTTCAGCAGTCATATCACCATGGTTCCATTTCCCGATCCCTTCGAAAACAGAAACCAAGTCGATATCCTTGCCGTTCAGATTACCAGGAGCAATGGTACCACCATAAGCGAAGATCGCAGGGATATCCATATTGGCAATGGCAATCATCGAACCAGGCATGTTCTTGTCACAACCCCCGATGGCTACAAAGGCATCCACGTTGTGACCGCCCATAGCCGCTTCGATAGAGTCTGCTATGATATCACGAGAAGTCAAGGAGAAGCGCATCCCAGGCGTCCCCATAGCAATCCCATCCGCAACCGTAATGGTTCCGAATTGAACCGGCCAAGCTCCCGCATCTTTTACACCTTCTTTGGCCAATTTTCCAAAATCATGGAGGTGCATGTTACAAGGCGTGTTTTCAGCCCAAGTAGAGATTACCCCTACGATTGGTTTTTCAAAGTTTTCATCTGTCATCCCAGTTGCCCGAAGCATGGCCCGGTTAGGGGACTTGACCATACTGTCGTAGACACTACTGCGATGGCGTGTATCTAATTCTGTCATCTAATTCCCTCTCATCGTATTTTTTATTATTATAGCACAATTTACGGCCCAACGACAGAAGAAAATTCTTGAATTTTCAGACAATTTAACAGAGTGAAGATGGAGGACAGCAGGATGAAATAAATTATTTGAAAAAAGTTGTCAAGTAACTTTACTTTACAAAAAAGTTTTGTTATACTGTTAAAGTTGATGAAAATCAAACCTAATTGAATTTATATCTTAAAAGGAGAAAAACGAAATGGCAGTACCTGCACGTCGCACATCAAAAGCGAAGAAAAACAAACGTCGTACGCACTACAAAGTAACAGCTCCATCTGTAAACTTTGACGAAGCAACTGGAGATTACTCACGTTCACACCGTGTATCACTTAAAGGATACTACAAAGGACGTAAGATCGCTAAAGCTGCATCAGCTGAATAATAGAAGGGAGATACCATGCGCGTAAATATTACACTTGAACACAAAGAATCTGGTGAACGCTTGTACCTTACTTCTAAAAACAAACGTAACACTCCAGACCGTCTTCAATTGAAGAAATACTCACCAAAACTTCGCAAACACGTCGTGTTTACAGAGGTGAAATAGGGGTTCAATACGAATCAATACAGAAGAAAAACGCTGATTTCAAGCGTTTTTTCTTTTTGCCAAATGCGATATATTGCACTGTATTTCAATTCAAACTCTACCTTTTTCTCTACCTTTTTTCTTAAGACCTGGTTTGGAAAGTATGGGTTTCAGTTGGACTAAAAACAGGGGAATATTTTTAGTTCTGTAAGTATTAATCTATATGCTTACATATATCTTTTGGTCTCTATCCTTTAGGTGAAAATACCGATTTTATGGTATAATAAGGATAACTCTATATAAGGAGGTGTGCTATGACTCTTGATGTAAATAAAGAAGAATTAACAATTTTAGGGATTCCCTTTGATAACTTTTCGGATTTTGATACTGTCTGGTATGCTATTGGGTCATCAATGATTGAAAATTATGAACCTACTGTTCAAGATGTGATTGATTTAAAAACTTATGTTATCAACAGACGAAAGGAATTGAATATTGGTTAAAAATCAATACGAAGGATATGAGTACATTGACCCCAATCATCAATATACCTATCCAAATTCTACAGTCTTAATCAACAAACAAAATGTTACAAATATTGAAGAAGCCTATCGGAATGAGCATTTATTCGTTACTAGAAGGCTTGCAGACTTACGCTTGAAAGTCATTGAAGTCTACTCCATTAGTGATATTTTAGCCATTCATAAATATTTATTTCAAGATGTCTATGCTTGGGCGGGACAATTTCGCAAGGTGAATATCTCAAAAAATGGGAATCCTTTTATGTCAATACAATCTTTCAGTACTGCCCAAGCTTATATAAACCGCCTTATTCATACCTATTATCAAACTGCTAATTCAAAAGATGAGATTATTAAACAATTAGCAAAAATTCTTGATAATCTTAATTATTTCCATCCCTTTCGAGAAGGGAATGGACGAACTCAACGAGAAGTCATTCGTTCCTTAGCATTATCAAAAGGATACTCTGCACAAATACGTGTGGAGCAAGATGACGAGGTTTACAATCTTTATATGGACGGAACAGTCTATGGAGATTTAGGAAAGTTAGAAGAACTACTTGGTAAAATACTGGAAAAATTGTAAATTAGTCTACAAAAATACTTCTATGTTTTTAAATATCCTAAATATCACAGAAAATTATAACTTACTCAAAACTTAAAGACAAAAAGCTTCTGAAATCTAACGTTTCAGAAGCTTTCTTCTTATCATAAAACGACTGCAACTATTAATCGATACCACATTATCTTATCATGAAAATAATTCAATTTTTTCTTAGTTCAATGACTTGATCGTATCGACTTTCATAATCAATATGGTGAGCGATTTCTAACACCATCATCGGTAGTGAGAAAATCAAGTCTCGAACCATCTGGCTATTTTCTACGTCAAGAGCTGCAGTTACCTCATCTGCTAATAAAATATCCTTTTTACGAAGAAGGAAGCGAGCTAGTTCAATCCGGACTCGTTGTCCGCCTGAAATATTTTCTCCGTTATTAGTGATTACAAAATCAAGTCCATCAGTTAGTTCATGGTCGAGTTTGACCTGTCTCAAAACAGTCTCCAATTCTTGATCTGAAAACTCTTGTCCCAAACTAAGATTGTAGCGAACAGTATCATTAAAGAGGAAAGGATGCTGACTGATGATACCTACCTGACGAATAAAATAACTTGTTTTTGCTCCATCCCTTGTCCGACAAGTAATCGTCCCATCATCCGCCTTTTCTTCCCCTGTGATCATTCGAAAGAGGGTTGATTTCCCACAGCCACTTGGCCCTTTGATGAGGACTTTTTCGCCTTGTTGAATGGCTAGATTAAGATCGCGTATGATCTCTCTACCGTTATAAGATTTACTTAAATGAGAAATTTCTAGTTCTTCTACTTGTGAGATCGAATGATTGTCCGATTCACTATCATCTGCTCGATTTAAAATTCCGAAAATCTTTTCTGCCGTTGTTTTGGCTCCTTGTACTTCAACCACATCATACATGATATTTTGTATAGGACCTACCAGTTGACCAGCGGCAATATACATTGCAACCAGACTAGCCACTGAAACATGATGACCATGCATGGCAAGGAAGAACCCCAATACCAAGGGGAGTACTTGGCTAAGAAAGACCATGAAACCATTACAAAAGAAAACAATATTATGGGTAAAAGCAAACTTTTGAATGGCTCGTTGATAACGAAGATTGATATTCCAGACGCGCTGAGAATTTTCAGGCAAGGCTTGATTCATCCGCAAGGTTTGAGCCCCTCGAATACTATCAGAGATTTGGTTATGAACGGCTGTTCTTCCCTGAGACATTTCATCCCCTGAATTCTTTAGCTTATTATTCATTAAGAATTGTGGAATGGGACGTAAGATCGTGAAGAAAACAAAGATAGAACCCAATAAAACATTTTGGGCAATGATATAGATCGCCGTAATCAGCGCTCCAAATCCCCAACATGAAATAGTCATATAGCGTTCAAAAAAGTTATCTCCTAAAAATTCCATATCCTGTGTCAGCATGGTAATCTTTTCATCTTCACTATATTCCCTGTCTTCCATTAACTTATGAAACAATGCCGTTCGGATATTCATGTGAATTTCACGTCGAAAGACATTATTTGCATGATTACAAAATAACATTAGACTATACAAAGCGAAATAGACAGAAAAACCAAAGAGGGCAAATTTCCAAATAGAAGAATAGGTAAGGTTATTTTGATCTATCGATAATGCTTTGGCAACAACCAAGGGTTGCCCCAAAGCGAGACCTCCATTTGCCAGTGCCCCAATAATGGTTAGGTATTTTGTTTTTTTATCAAGATATTTAAAGATATGAATCATAAGTTTCTCCTGGAAAAAATAGAGAGGCTAGCACACCTCTCTGTAATTTAGAAACATTATTTACAATAATTGCAAATATTAGTCACATTTTCAGGTCTCTTAGGGATTTGATTATTTTTTTTGACAACCATAAATATGATCTCCTTTCTAGTCCACATCTAAAATATCTTCATATAACTTGGATAAAGCAAAAAGTGCTAGATTTTTTTTAATTCTCTCTTTCATACTTTCACATATAAAATCAGAATTTAATTTTGTAATATGCTTGGCCATTGGACAAAAGCCTGATTTACATACCAGAACAAATGGACACCCTTTACAATCATCTCTGACCATAATACTCCAGTTCTTTAATTTATTCTGGTTAATCAATCCAGTATTGATATTTCCAAAGATATTCTCTTTATTGTATAGGGCTACTGTGCAAGATTGTACAATACCTTTAACATTAAACATATAATGATTTAATCGATTTGCGTAGCAACTAAACGAATTATGAATAACTATATTTGGTGAACATAACTTGTATCCTAAGTTTAATGCTCTAATTGACAACTCATAACTTGCATCATCTTTTAATAATGTAACACAATCATCCCTAGAACGGTCACCTTGACCCCAATTTCCTATGTTATGATACATTACTAAAAATCTATCATCACCTTTAAAAAATTCGCCATCATTCAGTAAAAACAATTCCATGTGATGGTAATTTTCTTTAGAAACATTGAAACGAAGTACACAAGTGAAATTTAGAGGAGTTTCTTTCATACGATGCAAATTTTCTAAAATACGAAGATAAGACCCCTTTTTATTTTTTAAAACTCGTTGTGTATCATGACTTTCACAATCACCATCAAGAGTAATTTGAAAACTTGAAACATGATAATCAGATACTAACGCTTCAAATTTCTTACTTGTAAGTAAAAATCCATTAGTCGTTATACTAGCTGAATATATCACATCAAACTGATCACAAAGTTCTAAAAATTTTGTAGATAATCGCTGAATAGTTGCATATCCTAATAGTGGTTCTCCACCGAACCAAGAAATTCTTAAATACCTATAAACACCTGTTTTTAACTTTTCCTCTGCAAATTTTAAAATTGCTAGCTCTGTTTTTTCTGACATTCCGATATTCTCAAAATGCTCATAGCAGTATTTACATCGAAAATTACAATCACCATGTGTTAAAATTGTAAACTCTAAAACCTCATTATTAGTATCTTGAATTTGTTGTAGATATTTATCTACTTCATTCTCTTCAGAACAATACATATTCTGCTCAAGATAACTATAATAATCTCTTGCTATCTCTTTATTATGAGAGATTACTTCTTCCAATTCTTTTGTTATAAAAAAAGAATGATTATTTTTAGTATTAAAATAGACCGTACCTGAATCAAGATTATGACTTAATACATATCGTGATAATTGCATATTATCACCTCTATTTCTTTGTGAATTATTTACAAATTCATTATACATCTAAGAACAAGTCTTTGTCAACGAATACTCAAAAGATTAGAAAAGTTTAAACTTTTAATGATATTCTGAGTTTTCCTCCGTAAGTATTCATCTCATCCATTACAATAAAAAGTTACTGTTGGAAACATATAGGAGATTAGAAACTATGGTATACTAGTGATAATAAATAGTTATCGTTAGGAATTTTAATTATGTCTCAATGGAATCAGTTTTTAACAGAGATTGCTAATTCAATTATTCAAGCTCACACAACTCAAAAATCACTTTCTATATACGTCCCGTTTGAAGATTCTTTATCAAAATCTTTAGCATTTGATAAAATATCACAAGAACTATTAGAAAGAGAAATTGAAGGGAATGGAACAGGACTATATAGTGATTTCGGAGAAAACGATATTACAGACGAGTATAAACTTTCATTTACAGAAAAATTTTTCAAACCTATTTCAATATCTGTTAATAGTTCTATACCAGGGTTTGGAACAGCTGGTATAGCATTAAAATATGATTCGACTAGAATAGAGAAGAAAATATTAGATAATAGCAACAACTATAGATTAATATTTCTGATCCAGCATTGGGAGTGGTTAGGAAGTGAACTAAAATTATTCTTTATACGCCTTATTAATAATACATCCTATTATGAAAAAAAGTATAATAAATCAATCATTATTGTAGTTGGAGACACAGAGTTCAAAAGTAATGATATTAGATTTTCAAAAAAAATGGATATTCACCATTTTGAATTAAATGATTTAAAAGACATTTTAGAAAATATACAAACTTCAAATATATCTAATGATCTGGTAGATAAACTTTATCCTCTAACAAAAGGAAACTTAGAGAAAATTTACAACGTTATTTCATTAGCACCTGATGATTCTAATATTGAAAAGTTATTGGACGATTTACTAAATACGATTGAGAAAGATTTTAGAGAGAATAAAATTGATATCGACTTCATATACCAGCTGTCTGTCCTACCTGAATATTTCAACCCCTATGATGCTGAAGAATATTTTAATTTAAAAACTTTCCAAATTGAAAAAGCAATTGATATCTTAATAAAACTATTAGTTTTAATTCCTGTAAAAAATAGAATAAATTTTTATAGCTTGATATTGATTATGAAAGATAAGCTCCTATTAACAGTTGAAAAAGGACAAAAAGAAATTTATAGGCGATACTATCAGTATTTATGTGGGAAAGAGCCCTTTAATTACAGATTAAAAATAGAAATTGTGGCAAAACTTAAGGAGAGTCAAGAATATTTGTTATCACTATATTTGCTTTGGCATGAACATTTATCGAATCAAAATGAGATACTCGAAAGCGAAAAAAATAGCTTAGATAGACTTGAATTTCTTACGAAAGAGACTAAATCAATATTTTTAAAATGTATTGAATACAAATATACGGACAATGCGAACTCTCTTTATAAAGAAATCTTACCCGAAAGTTCTCTACTATCTTCAATATTATTAAAAAATGATATTAATTTTCAAGGAAATACATCACAAGATTCTTCCTTCCATTCACTTTGCGATGCTCTTTATGACAATATACTATCCGAAAGTGCCAAAGATGTCATTGTTGAACCTATTCACTATATTTCATGCATTTATATGTTACTCCCTCATTTAATAGATAAACTTAATGAAATTAATAAGTTTCAAGTTTTAAATGAAGACATTATCAATAGATTTTATACAACAAAAGATATTGAGCAAAGTGCACAATATCTTAAGAATATCTATCTAAGGAAAAGTTTTCTGTATAAAGATAATGATAGATCAATCAATGATGCAAATATAGCATTAAAATTTTTTAGAGATATTGACGATACAATTGAACAGTATTATACTCTTGGTAGCCTTCTAGGTTTATTACTTATTTCTTCCGACTATGAGCAAGCAAATCAGGTGAGACAAGAAATAGAATCATTAGCAGATAAATATGATCTCCCAATATATTGGAAATCTAAAAATAATTTTATTTTATTGGACTTTCTTTCTGGATTTGAAGGAGAATTTGATTACTGGAAATCTCAATTTGAAAAGATTCTTGCTGAATATAATTTAAATGATGTGAGTAAGCATTTAATATATACAAATCTATGTTCAATCTCTTTATATTTTTCTAAAATAGAAAACTACAAATGCTATAAAATAAAACTTGAAGAGTTAATGGAAGTTGATGATTTATCTGACATCAATGATATTTCAATAGATGACTTTTACCGCTATTTTTTTGGGTGGTTCGAATTTTGTAAATTATTGCTGGAAAACAGTCAACAACTTGCTAAAAATAAGTATATGCAATTGCAAAATTTTTATCCAATAATCTTTGAATCAGAGAAAAAAATGCTTCTTGAAAAACATCGTCGATATGGAAAAATTTTGGAATCTAGTATCAAGACAGGAAAGGAATTTTCTGAATTTCTATCACAATCTAAGTTCTCTTCAAAAGAATGGGCTTACTTTCGAAGGGGGCTTATGCTAACCGATATACAGTATACTAGTGCATTATAAACTACTTAATATTACTAGTTTGTGAACATCAGTCAGTGTAAGTCCATATTGTTCGAAGTTATAATTAAATGAACTATGTTTCGTAGTGTAAGGCATTGTTGCAACATCAAAAACGAAAAAACTTCTATCTGATTTTATCCTAAAGTCAACTCGCCCATAGGTAGTTATACCTAAATATTGGGCGAGTTTTTGTGTTGCTGCTTTTAATTTCTCACACAAAAAACTATCTTCTAAACTTTCAAAGATATAGTCATTATTATCTGACAATTCACTTGTCAAAATTTCGGAGTGAGTTGATATTTTAATTGGATCTAATATAATATAGTCTCCTCTAATATTAAAAAATGGAACTTCAACCTCAATGCCTTCAATAAATTCTTGAAGAAGAAAATCTTGAGTACCAACATTTTCCCAATCAAAATCATCTATAATGGAATCTTCCGACAAGTTGATACTTGCTGATTCCGAAATCTCTTTGCGAATATATTTTGGGGTTTCAAACACTTCTCCAAGTACCTTACCATTTTCTATACAGACCATTTTAGGTGTTGCAATATTAAACTTATTTGCAACAGCACCCCAAATAAATTTATTACGACAGAGAGATACTGTTAAAGCATTTGAGCCAGTATAATCAAGATTGAAATAATCACAAAATGACGGAATTAAAGATTTTTTTCCTTCTTTTCGGCCATCTCTAGCTAAATTATAGACTAATAAATCCTCCTTTGATAATTGAGGATAGTGTTTTAAAATATATTCTATGAAGTCTATTTCAGTATAAAAAATATTCACGCACAATCCCGTTTTTAATAGTGCTGAAGTAATCTCTTCAAATTCAGACAGCGAAAAAAACTCACTATCAGAAGCATGCTCAATTGTATAATAAGACATCCTTTTAGTTTGTTTTTGTAGATTAGCAACAAAAAATAAATTGCTTTTGGAGCACTCTTTATCAAAATTTTGCAAATAAGATTGTAACAAATGCTTCATACCATATTCCTAACGATAACTATTTATTATCACTATACAAAATGCCCAAATAAGTTTAAAATAACATGATTATTATTAAAGGAGATATTCATGGATTCTAAACTTATTTCTAATTACTTAAGTTACTGCAAAACGCATAAACGTTTAAGCACACATACAATTCGAGCTTACAAAAACGATCTTTTACAATTTTACAATTCAAACTACGATAATGTTGAATCATATATTGAATTTTTAACAAAATCAAATATAAAATCAAACACTCTACGACGAAAAATCGCAAGTTTGAAGGTTTTTTACAGCTATTTAAAATTTCAAGGTATAATTGATGAAAATCCTTTTAATCAACTACGATTTCAATTTCGGAAGGAAAAAATATTACCTAAAACCATTCCTTATGATATTTTAAAAAGTGTCTACTCAGATTCAGAACAAAAAGTTATCTATTCAAAATCTAAATATCAAAAACAAAAAGCTGAAAGAAATTTACTAATCATTTCCTTATTACTTTCAACTGGCATTCGGATTTCTGAACTTTGTCATATTCATCTTAAAGATATTAATTTTTCAAATAGAACACTTCATATTATCGGAAAAGGAAAAAAAGAACGTATCCTCTTTTTAGGAGACCAAACAACCTTTAGTTTATTGAAAAAATATATAAATAAATACTGCGTCCGACCTAATGACTATTTATTTACTGGTCAAAATCCTCTTAAAGCACTTTCAGAACAAAGTGTACGTCTAATTTTAAAGAAGCTGGTTAAGAAAAACAACTTATCTATAACTATCACGCCACATATGTTTAGACACAGCTTTGCTACAATGCTACTGGATAAAGATGTAGATATTCGTTATATACAGCAAATACTTGGACATAGCTCTATTTCTGTAACTCAGATCTATACTCATGTATCTCAATCAAAACAAAAAGAAATACTCACTCTGTGTAATCCCATATCTTCCATTCGTTCTCGACCACAAAAGTAAAATAACCATAGCTAAATCAAAGCATTTTGATGATTTCCCTCTAGAAATTTTTACTCTATTTATTTTAAAAGAACAAGTATCTAATTTCATTATTATCAACAAAAGGTAGTTCTATATTTTTGAACTACCTTTTACATATTATAAATATTTTGTGTCTTCTGTTTTATTTAGATTTTGTGATTTTCTCTAGCCAAAGATACACTTTTTTATGAACAATCTTCCAGGAGAACTTTATAAATAATTTCTTATTTTAATTTAGGAAAATAAGAACGATTCTTTACTTTTTTGCGATTTCTATTCCATAACGATCAATCATTTTAATCATGTACTGAAGATTAGAAATGTTTATCCCAAATTGATAAGAAAGACGTCTAAAGCTCTCTCCTTGCTTTCTCAATTCATATATTTGAACTTTATCTTCATAAGTTAATTTTATAATAAAATCACCCAAAGAGTTAGATTTTTTCTGTCTAACTTTTAGGGCGCAGTTCAGTTAGTTTATTTATCAAATTTTTTAAAAAAATAAAATTTTTTATAATATCTATTTTTATTAAGTGTCAAATCAATATCTTCTTCAACCTCTTTTACGGTTATATTAATATAACGAGGCAATGATAGAAGTTGTAAATTATAAAATTTTATTCCCCTGCTGTTTAGAACAAGCAAATCTAGTAAATTGCCTTCTATCCTAATTTCAACTTGAACTTCTCTTGACATTAAATTCTTAATAATCAGAAAATCTTTTTGTTGACTTCTTTTAGAATTTACGTAGACATATTTTTTTCGTTCAAAAATAATTTTTTTCAAATCTTATACCATTTCAATAATATAATCTTTTTTATTAATATAATTTTTTGTGTGGCTAACAATAATCAAAATAGAATTTTTGAATCTATCTCTAAACATTTTATCAATTTTTCTAGAATTCACCTCATCTATATGAGCATACGGTTCATCTAATATTACAATTTCGGAATCCTCTTTTAGGTATTCTCTAGCTAATGCTAATCTAGCAATTTGGCCTTTTGAAAGTGTTTTTTCAGTAACTATTAGATTTAATAGATCCTTATTATGAAACTCATCAAACAATCCGAATTGTTGAAGCGTATCTACCAGCTCTTCATCTGGTATCTGATGCGAATATGATAGATTATCTCTTATTGTTTTATTTACTAGTATTTGCTGTTGACTTTGATAATAGGCCAGTTTACTATATAGGGTTTTCCCATTCTTAAAAGTTAAATGAATTTGCCCAGTGTTAAATTTAACTAAACCTAAAATAGAATTTAATAACGTTGTTTTACCAATACCAGAACTACCTGTTAATTGGTATACTTCACCTTCATAAAAATTTAGATTACTTATTATTTTTTTATTAAACGGATTTAAATAATTAATTATTTCAATTTGAGTATTTTTCCCAAATTTTACAAATACACAATTATTCGAATTCGATTCTAAATCAGAGAATGTATTAAGATATTCTACCATAATCTCTTTGCTTCGCTTTATACTAGTTAGGTCATCTGATATTGCTAATAAAGGAGCTAGTAATTGAGCACAGTACATGATATATAGAGTAACCGAAGACATCTGTGTCACACCTCTTTTTATATCATTCATAATAATAAATAACAATGATATAGAAATTAAAATAAATAATAATTGGTTACCAATCTGGCTAAATATACTTATCTTTAAAGTATTTACTGATATTTTAAAAATTTCTTGAATTGATATTTTTAAATCTTTAAATTCTTTATCAATGGTATTGTTAATTTTTATTAATCCTAACCTTCCAAGGACATCAGAAAGTTGCTGATTTGTTGTTGACAAAAAATTTTGAAATCTGATTTGAATTTTAGATAAGATTTTTCCGGATAAAATTGAATAAGTAACTACTACCAATATACCTATGATTATAAATAACGTAATTTTTAAATTTAGATAAAACAATATGATTATACTTAAACTTAATTGAAGGGTATTTATTATTAAAGTTGGAATCTGTCTCGAAATTAACTCAGAAAAAAAACCGGGATTATATATCACTCTACTTGCCCAAGTAGTAGTTTCAAGATTAAATATTTCCGAATTTAAAAGAGATAATACACTTTCTTTTCGTAGAGATAAGATCGTATATTCTCCTATTTTTCCGAGTATATATAAAGAAAAATACATAATTGCATTTTGTATTAAAAAAAGTAGTGCAAGAGGAACAATTCTATTATAGTTAAATTCTTTAAAGTTTTGGAATAATAGATTAATCTGAGCTGGCAATAATAGTCCTACAATAGCTGAGACTGAAGCTAGTACTACACCTATTCCCCATAGTACTCTTTCTTTAAAACTTATATAAAAATGTATTTTTTTTAATAAATCTACGATAGTCATAGTGTACCTCTAATATATTATGTTAGCTAACATTAAATTAAAAGATAGGTGCACCTTTTTTTATTAGAAAGATGCACCTATTTTATAGAAGTTAGTATTTAATGTAAATATCCTATAATCGGGATACGTTTTTAAGATAAATTAGATATGTACTTTCTTCCATTATGATTTCTTTTTACCATTTGAATAGTAGGTTACCTGGGTATAAACACCCCAAAACCATTGAGTTGTCAATTTTTTAAATAATCTAATCATTTTTCATCACCTCCTCCTAATAAAGCAAAAAAAATATTACGATTTCTTTCTACCATTTGAATAGTAGGTTACCTGGGTATAAACACCCCAGAACCATTGAGTCGTTAATTTTTTAAATAATTTTAGCATGATTTTTCACCTCCTTTCAATATATATTTCATCAGAATTGTCCTTGCTTAACTTTTCTAAAAGTTTTGTAAAGAATTGCAATAAATCCACCTAGTAATAATTCTTGTAAAAAGAATCCAAAATAAGTACCAAATTGTAAATTTCTATTAAATGTAAACACTGAGGTTTCGGATTGAATAGTATTTTGTTCAATAATCGTCATAGGGGTAACACTAAAAATTGCAAACATCATCAATGCGTGTATAATTCCAAAACTAATCAAGATTAACCAAGTATGTTTATTTTTAACTGCAATATTACCGGAAATAAAAGCCAATAATATTGACGGAATAATTTGAACAAATAACATAAATTGAAAAATACTAAAATGTTCTAACATGAAAAAACATATTGAAAATTCTACAATTAGTAACGCAATAAACACTATTTCTTTGTTTGTAAGTTTCATTTTATCTCCTTTAAATAAAATCTAATACAATATTCCATAAAGCATGAATTGTTGTTGAGAGAAGAATATTTCCGGTTTTATCTCTAATGACAAATAAAACAATAGACAGCGGGAGCCTGTATAATAAATTGTCTAATATACTTTCCTCCATATGCCCTAAATAGCTAAATATTATACCTTGAAGTAAACATATAATAAAAAAATTTCTAAATAATATCTTAAGTATTTCAGGAACCAGCAATCTATAAACGAATTCTTCTTCCCAGGCAATTAAAAAATTTAATACAATAAATAAAAATATGTAAATGGCTGAAATATATTTTTCTGTAAATAGAAATACATATATAGTTATTAAAATAACTGAAATAATAAGAATACTGACTTGTTTAAAAGAGAATATTTGCTTGGTTTTAATACGAATTAAACCTGTTTTATTTAGCTCCCACCATAGAAATAATGCTGTCATTGCAAATATTATTCGTTCACCGAACATCATTTTTAGCATTCCTGCATTTCCTAATAACAGAGCTACGAGAGCATCTCCTAAAATAAGAGATAAGAGTGGAAAAATTGCTGTGGCGATTAATATAACAACAACTTCATGTTTATGTAGATTACAATTCTCCATTATTTCAAACCTTCAATAACATTTTTATTTGCTGCAACCATTGCAGGAATGATACTAAATACAACTCCAAATACACTAGTTGTAAACAATGTGATTAAAATGTGATTCAAAGTTAATGTCGCAACAAAACCACTTATATTCATTAAAATAACAAATATTTCAGCTATTAGGATTCCTGACATACCTCCTATTATGGATAAAAATGTACCCTCTATCATATACGATAGGTAGATATCAGATTTTTTTGCACCTAGAGCACGACGAATTGCTATTTCCTTACTACGCTCACTTACGGAAGATAACAAAGCATTCATGACTCCAAAACCAGCAACAAATATTGAAATACTTGAAAGAAATGCAATAAAATTAAGTATAGTGTTAGCTTGAGCTTTAGTTTCTTCATAAACACGTTTGTTATCGATATATGAATAAGTTCCTTCACGATGATATGTTCCATGAATATCTAAAATTGACAAAGCTTTATTAATATTCTCTATTTTGTTAGTTGATATCACCAGCTCATCAAAATATTCCTTATATCCTAACAGTAAACGCTTTGTATCCTCAGTAACTATTAAAGAAGGTAATCTTTCGTTAACAGCTGATCCATAAAAAATTGACTGAATAGTGTAATCTTTGCCAGATATATTAATAGTTTTTCCTAAGAAATTCTCAATGTTTCCCTTTCGAGTCAATAACATTAGAGCTTTATCGCTAATAGCAATCCCGTTATTTAGGTTCTTTATTGATTTCCCTTTTAACAAGGATGGTACATTTAATCCATTTTTATTCAAATCATCTAATGTACGAAAACTGAGATATTGTTTTGTTTTATTAAAATATGTTTCAGCATACAAACCATAGGAACTAGCAGATAGCCTCACATCTTTCCCGATAGAATTCTCAACTATTCTTTTATCTTCCTTGGAAAAACCACCTCTAGTCAAGATATTTTTGGGAGTATAAGTTATTGTTACAGAATCTTCCTCAATGTGTAAGTCATCACCTAATGTAGAAGTGGTATAAGAAGAACTTGACAAAATAACCAGCACCACAAATGTTGCTACGGCAATCGCTAGGGAAGTGAGAATACTCTGTCGTTTATTTCTCAATAACAGTTTTAAAGTATCTATCAAAATTTTTTTAAACTTCATTTAATTTCAATCCTTCCAGCGTTAAATGACCGTTTCTCATTTTATACCTAGTTTTACTGCAATTTGCAACAAACTCATCATGAGTAACAATGATAATTGTAGTACCAGAATTGTTTAAATTTTGTAGAATTTGTAAAATCTCGTCCCTACTTTCTTCGTCTAATGCTCCTGTAGGTTCATCTGCTATAAGAAATTTTGGCTTATGAGCAAGAGCTCTGATTAGAGCAACTCGCTGTTTTTGTCCCCCTGATAAATTATTTGGATATTCATTAAGTTTGTCTACAAGGCCCAAGTCTTCAACTAAACTCTCAATGTATTTTAAATTTGCCTTCTTCTCTGAGTAGAGGAATGATAATAAAATATTTTCTCTAACCGTGTACTCATCAATTAGATGAAATTGTTGAAATACAAAACCAATATCATTGTTACGGAGTGTAGCATGCTGATCCTCATTTAAACTTTTTATAATTTCTCCGTTAAGTTTGTACTCTCCGCGAAATTCAGAATCGAGTAATCCTAAAATATTGATTAATGTGGATTTACCAGATCCAGATGGACCCATTATAGATATAAAATCTCCTTGTTTAACTATTAAATTTATATTTTTTAAAACACTATTTTTAAATTCTCCTTGATTAAAACTTTTACATATATTTTTTAATTCCAACATAGAATACTCCATTTTATCTTATCAATTATATAAAAGTCCAAAAAATTGAAATAACTAGTAATAACATATTTTATCTCCTTTGTTTTTTAATTTACGAATATTATACTTATAAAAAACATATATAAAAAGGCCAAAAATGTCACTAATTTTAAATAGAATTCTTTATATAAACACATTATTATTAAAAAAATCCCGAATCAGCTTTAACTTTAGCTAATTCGGGATTTTGCCATGACATTTTTGTCACTTTCCTTACTCAGTTTTTATTTTTAAAGTAATTTTGAAGATCACTTTGCCATTGTTTTTCTATCTGTTCTATAAGATAGCTATTATTAATCATTTTTGCAAATATTTTTGCTTCTTGAAAAAAATTTTCGGCCATTTGATAATTTTGTTTTGAAAATAGCGCATAGCGCCATTCCCATATACGAATAATAGGTTTTTTCTGATAGTCGTAGGTTTTAGATGTTAAATCATTCAATTCTTGAAGAATTTTTTCAAATCGAGTATAATCACTCATTTTTTCAAATATTCCAAGTAATAAAAGTAAGGAATCTCTAACAATAAATACATAATCAAGATCGAACTTATCTAATTGTTGTAAAATATTGTTAGCTATTATTGTACATTTATGTTTTTCTTTCTCATCTAGTATTGTATTGGGATGAACTAATCTTAATAAAAATAATTTTATGATTAAAAGCTCATTTACTTCGTATTCGGTTTTAAGAAGAATTTGAGTAAAGTAATCTTGTAAAATCATTTCTAAATTACTATCATCATTTTGTAGGCCAAAGTCATCATATGCTTGTAAAATATCGATAATGATCCTTTCTTCTTCAGGCAAATCATTGTAATACTCGTCAAAAATCTTATCAAAAATTTTTTCTTTTTCTTTAGCAATGTTCTCATCTTCATATGTGGGGGTTCTCATCAAGTAATATTTTAACTGCAAATAATCTTTTTCTAACTCTACGTAATCTGGCATTAATTTAAAATCTTCTATTCCTAACCGATTCGCAATATATTTCAATTTTGTTAATGTAGGTCTTGACTCACCTCTTTCAATCCTAATTAATTGACGGACACTTAATTCAGATTCATCTCCACAGAATTCCTGACGACTTATTTTTTGAGCTAATCGCATCCTTTCAATTCTTTTGCCAAAATCCAGCAACTAGTTTTAACCTCCTAAGTTATTTACTTATATTATAGCATTTATTGAATAATATTAAAAAATTTTATTTTATGAATATAGATATGGATACTGTCAATAATTTTGTGTGAAAAATCATTCTACGATGAAAGTGTTGCTACAACAGTTAGTGAAATTAAAGAAGCGTTAAAATAGAAAAAACTAGGTAATCAAAATACTGGTAATAAGAAGGGTTCTACTGAAAGTGTAGAACTCTTTTTATATTACTTGTTAAATGGTTGTAATTGGAATTTTCTTAAGTTGAACTTGTAAAATAGAAGTGTATACATTTTTAATCTATAGTCGTAGAGATTTAGTAAAACTATAGCCAAATATAGATCTTTTTCTAAAATTTACTAATGTCTGTTATAATGGACATTATTTGAAATTTCCATTATAACAGACATTGATACAGTTTTGTAACATTATTTTGGTATAGTAATATTATAAAAGGAGGCGAGAAACATGAGAAAAATTGTTTGCATATTATTGTTGTCATTATCAATAATTACACTAATTGCTTGCACTAAAAATAAGCAACAATCTCTGGATGGCGAATACTATTGGATATCAAGTGAAAGAAATGAATTGGCATTTACTATTAAAGGAGATAATGCTTCCATAGAGCATGGAGAAGCCGACAGCTTTACCATTAACAAGCAAAAGAATACGATCGAATTAACTGGACAAAATATTGCAAGTCGAACAGAAGAGTATTCATTTAAAGATGGGGTCTTTTCTGTTGATATTAGTGGAGTTAAGCACGACTACTATTTAAAAGGTAGCGAAGCATATAAAAACGCTCTAAAACAATATGGATATAAATAACATTATTCACACCTATTTTACCGAATAGGTGTTTTTTTGTGCTAAATAGATTCCTTCAAAAAACTTTTAAGCTTATTATTAACCGAAAGTCAAATCTATTTTTTGTTCAAATTTTGGTCAAAGAAACAAAATATACCATCCTATTTTAAAAAACCGAATTGTGATGATTGCCGATAAACAAACACTTTGATTTTTCTTTTTATTTCTTTATTCTTCTTATCATGCAAGATTCAGAGAATAAAGCTAGTTGCAGCCACTGCTCCAACACTAATTAAGGCTTTAGTTTTGACTTTATTTAACATCTTAGACCTTCTTTCTAAAAAACTAGGTCAAGAATAACAAAAAAGATTTGTAAGTTTTATCACATCACAACGAAAGGTAATTCCTACATTTCTGGCGCAAAATCGTACAGTTCAGAGAAAAAATTAAAACCAGCTGTCCTTGGGGTATAATAGACTTATTGGAAAAAATAAAGTGCCATACTGTACTATGCTATACTATAGTTAAGAAAACTATTTACGAAAAACCATGCAACTAACTCCTGAGAACTTTAAATTATTTATTAGTGTCAAAAAGGATACCTTCCCAACAAAGATATCCTGTCTAGATACAACTTATAAATCCAAACACTGTAAAGGAGGAGGCACAAAAACTTTAAGTCTAGAAAAACAGTTAATTTTGAACTTGCATTATTTATGCTATTAATCAACTCAACATCTTCTAGTTTTTTGATTTTGGTCTTGGACTAGTGATAGTCACTGAACATTAACATTCGTAGAATATACTCTTCATTCCTCAAGTCTATTTGACTTAGAAAACTTAAAATCAACAAGTGTCACTATAGCTATTGATGTCACAGAAAGTCCTATTTCAATGTCCTAAAAGAAACCAAAGTAAGAATTATCCTGGAAAAAGATATACACCATAAAGACACAATCATAATCGATTTAACGACACTTCGTGCCTGTCAATTAGTTTTTTGAGATGGTCATACACATTATTTTACTCTTTTTAAAGAAAGTATAGGTCAAGTTTGTCAGAGCAATTACTTGTTTTTGTTATTTAGATACTATGAATATTCATGAGATATCTTTTTTCCTTTAAAAAGTTCTAAAAAGCATGTATCGACTGTAGAGGATAAGAAGTTTAATAGAGATAGTTGTAATACGTATTAAAATTGAGCGTTTAAATGCTAAGTTTAAAACTTTTCAATTTGTGGAATCATCAACTATGAGTTAAAATAATTTACGAACAGAGGCTTTCCAAAAAACTTGATATCATACATTTTATTGTGGAAATATTTATTTCATTTTCTCCTAGTATTGAATTTTCACACACTCATTAATTTTATTGATATAATCCAATAATAATGATAATATCAAATAATAATAAAAAGATTTGATAGTATTTTTTCATAATCTGTCACGCTTTCTAATGATTTTTTATGGTAAATGGAGATAAATATGATTATAGGTGAAACTTATAGAAAAATACGAGAAGGAAAAGGTATTTCTATTTCTTCATTAGCAGGTGCAGAAATTTCAAAGTCTCAAATATCTAGATTTGAATTAGGAGAGACAGAAATCTCATTTTTTAAATTATTATATCTACTTGAAAAAATAGGTGTAACACTAGAAGAGTTTTTGCTTTCATGTAATAATTATCAGCCTTCAGACTTCAATACCTTGATACGCTTAGTTCAACAGGCTGCATACAATCAAGAAATCAAATCATTACTTAATATGGTAAGCAAAGAGATGGAACTGTTTAGAGAAACCAAATCTCATTATCATAAGTTAAACGCTATTTTCATTGAAAGTATTATCTATGGAATTGATAATACTCATCAATTGAGTAATCAAGACACCTCTTATCTTACTAATTATTTATTTTCTGTTGAAAACTGGGGATATTACGAAATTCTTATTCTTGGAAATTGTTGTCGAGCAATATTACCAAATTTATTATTTAGATATGCCAAAGAGGCGCTTAAAAAAGGAAAGTTGTATAGTTCTATACCTAGAAATAAACAAGCTCTCGTTCAATTACTTCTTAATTCACTTCTTATTATGATTGAAAACAGCTTATATGAGGAAGCTTTATTTTTAAAACAAGCTACTAAGAATATATTATCTAATTCCACAGATTTTTTTGAACAAACTATTCTTTTGTATTTAGAAGGATTTTTTGAACTTAAATTTCATCATAATCAAAAATCAATTTTAAAAATAGAAGATGCTTTAAAAATTTTTGAATTATTCAATAAAACATTATACAAAAATTATAAAGATTACTACAAAAAAAATATTATCATTTTATTACAATGTGGTAATTCCTATTTTGAATAATTGCTTTTTTTGAAAAACTTTTTAATTCATCTAAAGAAATCAATTCCAGCTCTTCAGCAATACTATCCCAACTTGGAATATCAAATAATTTTTCTCTACAAATTGTTTTTAAATATTCATTTTTATTAACTTCACAATTTATGTACAATTCATTGATTACTCTTTTTTTAGCCTTATAAAATAATAGTTCATCAGATAAATCGGATTCATTAACAAGATTGTTCTCCAGTGTTTTAATCAATTTTTTCTTATAGATTGTAGGTGTTATAGTTACTATTTTTAGTAAAGTCATATTACTATAAAATATTGGGTATGATACAATACTATATATCCATTGCTTTTGTGTCCTTAACTTATGGCCTAATAATGAATCTTTAATACCAGTTAACATCGAGTTTAAGATACTTAACATTGCCATTTCATGAGATGATGCTACCATACCAGATATATCTAGATACATAGAAATTTCAGAAAGTTCTTGTTGTTTATCTAATTCCGTTAAACCAGTTGAAAAAGCCGGAGAGTTAATTTCTACAGATGATCCACTTAAAGGTAACATATTTTCAATACTTATGATTTCACTTTGTAGAAAACTTGGACCAGCAATAGCAATCTGGAATTCTCCTGCTTGAATATTTTTTATATAAAATTTATATATAGTTTCTAAACTAACATACTCAATATTACCTCTAGTACCAATAATATCTATTGACCAAGAACTATTTTTAAAAATTACTCGATTATCATTAATAGATTTTTTACTATTTTCATACTGATTTAATTCAATTAAGACTATTTTCTTTTCCCTCAATAGTTCATCTTCAGTAATAGAAAGATTGAAAATCCTACTTATCAGTATTTTAAAAATTTTATTGAAATCTTCAGCTAGACAGTAACCACTTAAATTAATATAATCTCTAGATGTCTCTCCTTTAATAGCTGCACCATTCATATCAAACAATTCATTTAGTGATTGTTCATTCCCTGCTCGTATTAGTAAATGTTCAATAAGATGTGAAAATCCTAATTCATTTACTTGCTCAATACTAGTACCTGCAACAAACATCAATGAAAAATATGCAAATTTACTTGCTTGATTTTTTTTAAATATAATTTTCTTATTCATCAATTTTTAGAATCTCCCAGAGTTTACTTTTATCGAAATCATGACCACATGTAGGACAATGAGATTGCTTAGAGAAGTGCTTGAATTCATCTTCCCTAAAACTATAAAAATCAAATCTAAATAAAGTATTCCAAACATTACTATTTTTCTCTGTTACACAATCTAACCATTTCTTCACAACCCATGATGACAATAATAGAATATTAGTTAAAATATTTGCAGTTATTAATTTTCCATCATAGTTTGAAAATTTTTTAACTAAATTTTGAAAGTTATCACTATCTTGTTCATAAAGTAAACAATCAACACAGCCTATATTTTGAATATTAGGATTACAAAATAAGAGTTTACCTGCGCTACGTTGGCTAAAACAGTATATACTAGGGATATTAAATAAATAGCATGCTCTATTTACTAATCTTTGTGCTATATAAGGAGGTTCATCCATACAACAAAATACCCAGTCACTTTCAGAAATTTCTTTTTTTACAGCATCAACAGTGCTCATTTTTAATTTTCTTTTTGTGACTACACACTGATAATTACGTTTTAGAATACAATCTTTTACACAGTCAACTTTATATTTACCAATATCGTTAAAGGTAAACATAGATTGCCTATTTATATTATTTTCTTTAACAATATCATCATCGACTAAACGAAGTCGCCCTACCCCTAATTGGGCTAATTGTAATGCGATATGAGAACCACCGGCTCCACATCCTAGTATGGTAACTTTTAAATTACTCAATTTTTCAAGTAATTTAATCCCACCAATACCTTCACTAGAATAATAAGTTTCCAGTGATTCATTAATTAAATAGTGATCAATTTGATTTACAGGTCTATCTAATATTTCTAATAAATTACGATCAGAAAATTTAGATATATATTTTTCTATAATATTTTCGGATATATCATATTTTTTTCTTAATAAATCTTTAATTTCTTCAAAGCTATTAATTCCATTGCAACAAGAAATTAAATCTGACCAAAAATCTGAGTATCCTGTAATTTCTAATACATCAACATCGTCAGCTCCAATTCTTAATCTGTCGTTCTTCCATTGGTAAACGATTCTATCCTGGTTCCATTTTGGGAAATAATTATCCATTTTATATCCTCAACTATTTGATAAAAGCATGCAAGATGAACATGCATGCTTTTGTAATACACGAGAAGTCAATTAATATTATTGACTTCTTTTTTATTAATACAAACTAATTTAAACTCTCTTTTTAAAAGTTTAAATTAACTAAATCTAAAATTATCTTAGATAAAGTACCAATTAGTTGTATTATCTTCACGAATTTCTTCAAATTCTAACTCCAAAATGTTGAAATCTTCCATAATCATGATCATCACCTCCTTTCTATTATAAAACAATAATCTGATCAAACTCTTCCAATATTTCTGGATTTTGATCATGAGTAATGACAATAACAATTGCATCTTTAATGGATAGAATGTAGTCCATTATTTCTTTTGCTTTTATTGGATCAAGGTTACTTGTAGGTTCGTCAAATATATAAACTGAATATGTTTTGACTAAAAACCTAGCTAAATCAATTCGTTGCTTTTCTCCTTCTGAAATGATTTTGTTTGATTGAGCTAGGTTTTTACGAAGGAAGTCTTCATTAAAACCTAAGGATTTTCTTAATTTTTCAGTTAAATGAAGGTTTCTAGCCAATTTGATATTCTCTAGAATATTGCCTTCAATTAGAAAGTCATTTTTTTGCACAAACGCAATATCTTTATATAACTCCTCTGAGGGAATATCAATATTCTGTTTTCCGTTGATTTTTATTTCTCCATCATAAAGATTTTTTGGATAATAATTTAGTATTAATTTTACTAAAGTTGTTTTCCCAGTTCCTGAAGCACCGATAATCGCATAGCGCTTGCCTTTTTTAAATTCATAGGAAAAATGATCAAATAATATTCTATTTTCAATTTCATAATATAATTGGCTAATAGAAATAGTCGAAATGTTATCACGATCAATTGTACTTGTTTTATGGAAAGTTCCATGATTTGTCTCATATAGATTTTCTTGGATATTATCAATAATGGACTTGCTACTGCTGATTAAATTTTTATTGTAAAGAATAGATTGTAATGGAGCAAAAACACCGTTTAATAATTGAATACTTGCTACTAGTAGTCCAATAGTCAGTAAGTTATTTCTTACAAAAAAGATACCAGCGACCATACAGGATAGTTGAGAGCCAAAACTTAGTAAAATTCCAGTAGTTGAAGCTAAGTCTTTTAAGAATTGATATTTCTTTCTGGACTCTTCAAATTCTAAACTGATTCCCTGAATTTTTTCTTGGGTCCAGCTTTGAATATTTAATAACTTAATTTGTTCAAAACCATTAATAAAGTTTGTCATTTTTGACAAATAGTGACTATTTTGTAGGGAATAATTATTAGTTGCTTTAGTCATTAACTTTCCAGGAATTTGAGATAGAAAAATCGTTATAATCGACAATAAAAGAAAGACTAATGCTAATCGCCATTCTATATAGATAATGGCAACCACACTCATGATAAGGGTCCCTAAATTTGCAATTAGAGAGATTCTAGGAATCAATAAATTTTCTTGAATAAGGTCACTATTTTTGGTGATATTATTTAAGAAATCTGAATGGTTACGGTTGTCAATTTGGTTAAATTCACGCGATAAATAATGTAATAAGAGACCCTTTTTTAGATCTATAATAACTTTTTTTACATATTGATTTTTAAGATAGGAATAAGAACAAGAGATAAAGAACCACAGTAAAATTAAACTTACACAAATAGTGATATGAAAGAGTAATCCACTATTTGAATTAGTTATACTATCAAGTATTCTTCCTAATTGAAGAGAGAAGAATGTCATTAAAAGAGCACTTGTCAGACTTAATAAAATAATCAAGAAATATAGTAATTTATATTGTTTCATAATCTGGTTCATATCTTACTCCTTAAGTAACTCTGATGAGAATATTATAATCCAAATATGAAAATCAGAAACAAACCTCCCGTATTTGGGACGCACTGAATAGTTTACACTAAATATAAAAAAATTATAAAATAATTATTTTTTAAAATAAGAGGAGAACTCATATTTTTATTTATACTCAATGAAAATCAAAGAGCAAACTAGTAAACTAGCCGCAGGTTGCTCAAAACACTGTTTTAAGGTTGAAATGGAACTGACGTAGTCAGTATCCTAAATTAGAACGACTGGAATTGGGCTAAAAATTTCAAAACAAATTGTTGATTTGCATCAGGGCTCTATTTCGTTTGCTAGTGTCCAAAATGAATTCTTTGAAAGTATCATTTCACTTCCGATTTTCAACATTACCAATTAGATAAAAAAATGGAGAAGAACCATTAGAGTCTTCTCCATTTTATTCATCTTTTCTTCCACTTATACCCTGTCTAGAAAAAATAATACACTATTATTATTTTACATTAACAATATCACTGTTCAACAGGTAAGAAATTCCCTACAATAATCCCTACAATTCTAGGATCTTCATCATACGAAAGAAAAATATCTCGATATTTTGGATTGATAGAAACTAACCGTAAGCCCTGTTCTTCCTGATAAACTCTTTTAATGTATGTCTGATTGTTGCAGACTACGGCATAAACTGCACCATCATAATCAAATCCTGTCTCACGAATGAGAGCCACAGAACCATTTTGATATTTGGGTTCCATTGAGTCACCAGAAATCCATGAGGCGAAATCGTGGGCTAGTTCTTCATCAAAATAGACAGTATCATAGTTTTGATCGTTATACACCGATGAACCGATACCAGCAGACATTTGTTCGTAAACATGGTATTCGTATAGTTTTTCTGACATTGAAACAATGTTCTTACATTTTTCTTTTTGAACTAGGCCTCTGACATAACTAAGTGCATTATTCTTACCTTCATCCGATAAAGTATTATATAGTCGGACGATTTCGATCTCTGTAAAAAAACCTTTCGGTACGTTTAGAATCTGCTCTAGTTGTTGCACTTTTTCTCTAGATGGTTGTTTTACTCCACGTTCCCATGCGGAATAGGCTTGATAGCTGACTCCCAACTGATCAGCAATATCCTTTTGTGTTAATTTCAATTCTTTCCTACGAATTTTTAGTTTTTCTGGTTGATACATCACTTACCTCACATGACTAATAATTCTAAATTCGCCTTTCTCCTTGCTTCTGTTTCAGATAACTTTTCACTATCCCACACGTAGGCTAAAGATTTTCCCTTATTGTAAACAAGCCACACCTTGAATTTCTTTACCGCTCTAATTTCGTCCCACCTAGTCTGGTCAAGTAATTCTGGTAGTTCTTGACTCGTCACGAAATTGGTTTGTTTCAATCTCTTTTTTAGCCGTGCTATAAGCGAGGGTTGATATTGATTGAACTCTTCAATCAATATTTCTTTGAGTTGATGAAAGAAATGGTGAAGTGAGGCGTTTTGACCGTCAAGGTATTCATCTACTGCCTGTTTGATGGCTGATTCAGTATCCACTTGGTAAACTCTCAATAAGTCAATCAGTCGGAAATAAAGTGCCTGCTTTGAAACTTCTAGATCCTCTTTGACTTTTTGAAATGAATCACAAGAGTAGTAAATCTTGGATAGTAGAACAATATCAGGCATGAGAACGATAGCTGAAAATATATTAGCTTCTCGCTCTAGAATAGATTCCTGATTATCCACTGACTCTGTAAAATAAGAACCATCGTGTTTCAAGATAAAGTGCCCTAATTCATGACACAAGGTAAAGTGACGCTTGCTTACAGGATTATCTTGTTCGTAGGAGAAACTCGTTCCTAGTTCATCAATAACCGTCAACCCTTCAATCTTATGGTTTGAAAAGTGATGAGGGATGACTTTAATCTGATTCATATCAATACAATGGTCAAAATAGTAGCGAAAGAGATAGTTCAGGGTTGAAATATCTTCCTCTTTCATAAAGGAATACAGGGCTTGTTTTGTTATTTTACTTACTCTTGAATACAATTCATCCAATGAATAGTACCTCCTTTAAGTCACTAGTTATAAACTAAACCAATTTGATTGAGTTGATTATACAAAAAAAGTGGACGTTTGTCCACTCTTCAACCCAAAAAAAATAATATAATATTTTAAAAATCATAACCTTAATAGTCTATTATTGAAAAAACATTATTCCAAGGATTTATTTACAATGTTCATTAACTTTTGCTAGACTCCTTTATTTTTTAACAAGTCGTAAAAGTCTTTGGCCTCTAGTTCATCTCTAGTCATTAAATCAATACCTCTTAATAAGCCAACAGAACTTATGATAGAACTTCTAGTTGCAAGTGTTACAATTTTTACATCAAGATTAATAACATCGGAACTAGTTTTAAACACATTGTTACACTCTTCTAGATATTGAATTTTACGATTAGCTCGAATTCCGTTTTTTTTCAATCTTCCTGTTGCAGTATTGATATTAACTCTGAGATGGTAGAAAAAAGTAGATAACCCAAATTTACACTCATAGATATATAGTGACTTATCTCTATTATTCTTATACACTACATCACATTTTGACTTAGAAAAATCTTTATTTCCAAATAGTTCCTTCCGCTTATACTTTATTAAAGGTTCATAAACAACTTTTCCAAATCTACCCGGAGTTCTTCTCCATCGCATTGTGATATACTCAAGGTAATAACTATATATCATACGATAGTCTTGAGCAGATAAATTATTATTAAATAAACTTAGAAGTAATCTCTTCAATTCATTAAAACTGTCTATATTAACCGAATTATCATATATGACTTCTTGTTCGTCTTTAAGATCTTCAATTCGAGAATTTATAACTAATTGAGTTTCATTATTATTTCTATTTGAATCAAAAAAACTATTAATAATTCTATAACAGGAATAGTCTGAAACAGCCCACTTATATAATTCCAATACAATATTATGTACACGTGTTGGCGCAAATCTTTGATTAGACTTAAATCTAATATGCTTTAGTTTATATTTCGGATCTGTCATCAATTGTCTCCCAAAATCTATATGGAATCTCAAGAGATGAGAATTTTGTTTGTGAAAACAACTCATTAAATCTATATCTAATATAAGGTTCTACGATTTCAAACAATGCAAAGTTATATTCCCTATCCTTGATATTAAAGTTTTCATCTGAACTAGTGAATTCTATTTGATGCGATAATTTAAATAAACTTTCCTTTTCATCAGCGACACTTAATAGGAATGAAACAATTGCTCTGAAATTTCCTTGGTCATCATGTTCAAGTTCTTTAACTGTTATACCAACCTTAATTTCAACCACATTATCTGGTAAAAGTTTTTCATCTAATCTATTTAAATTGAATACTAATTCTGTTGGATAAATTGAATCTATCGACTTGATTATCTTCATTATTATCTCCTTCTGGTAGTGTTACTACAATATTATCTAATTCGAATTTATGATCATCTTTTTTCGAAAAGTTTTTTTCAAATTGAATATAAATATCTTTTAATTTATTCTGTAATTTATCATTATTACTGTGTAAAATATTAATAGAGTTTTCTACATCACTATTACGTCCTAAGAAAGTAGTTTCCTTTGATAATACACCACTATAAAAATTTAAAAATTTTATTAAATCATTTGAATATTTTTTTTGTAATACCTTATCAGAACTAATCTTATCTAAAATAGATACTTTAATACTCTCAGATATAATGTTAGAATAAAAAAATTTGAGCTCTTCATCATCGTCTACTCTTCTTTCGAGTTCAGAACGATAGTTCTTAAAATTTTCTCGATAGGTAGAAATACTACGTTTTACTGACTCATACTGCTTTTCATCATATACTATGGTATTTAAAAACATAAATTTCACCTCCTAAACTAACTTATTGTATAATATTTTCAAAAAATTAACAAGTACTACATTACGCAATTATAAGTCTGAATAAAGTCTATTGGCATTTTTCATCCAAGAATTAAATTTTTATAGAATCTAAATCGTACTTTCATAACATTTATATACTAACTTCTGGACTCAAAATTTCTCTTCCGTTCTTCCATAAACTCAATCAACTCTTTTTTGAAAATCTCTTTTTCTTCTTCGGTCAATCCTTTTGAGTTCATACGGAAAAGAAGTTCAATATTATCTAACTCCTCTGATTTTGCTTCTGAGTTCCCAACTAAATAATCAACTGACACATTTAAAATTTGTGCTAGTCTAATAAGATTCTCTTGAGTGGGATTTTTCTTTCCTCTCTCCCAGTCTGCATAGGAAGACTGCCCAATCCCTAATTGCTTTGCTAATTCAACTTGAGTAAGGTGAGCTTGTTTTCGTAGTTCTTTTAAACGTTCTGCAAACGCCATAGTTATTCCTCTTCAAATTTTTTAAAAAAATTTTAAAAATCCCTTGACTTTTATCGCTATAGGCGATAAAATATAGATATAGCTGGTAGCGATATTGAAAATCAAAATAATAATCCCTACCAATTGAGATCATTGACAATTAAATAAAAAGTGCGTCTGACAACCAGAGGACTGACTATCAAACTACACTAAACTTCGTACCTTTATTGTAATTTATTTGATACTAAAAGTCAAGTCCGTTTTATGGTTGAAGTGAAGATAAAAAACAGGATTTAATTCTTGTGGGCTTCCACGCATTTCGGACTTTCGCACTTTTCCGAATAGTAAAGTGAACTGGCTTCGCCAAAGGGCGTAAGAGAATCTCTTGGGTATGATCATGACTACCTAAAGAGATTGGCTGGGAAAGCGATGGTAATTGACGCAAAGCACCTTGCTAAACGTTGCCACCGTGGAAAGAGGGATCTTTCCAACCAAATAACTTTTCTTTACTGCTGTCTATCTACTAAGATAGACCTACTCTCAAGCTACTAAGTTCTTTCCTTTTTTCACTTAGTAGCTTTTTGCTTTTACAATAAAGGAGAATAATATGACAAACTTTTTTCGCACTACAATGTAAACGACTCTATGATAACTATGAATTCACCTATGGCATGTTTAGTGAATCTGATAAACTACAGGCTAAACTCTATGCTCAAGCTCAAATAGATTTAGATCACTTGGTTCAAGATGCTCGTAGAAATGGCTACGCTCATGGGGATATTGATATTTATAGTCGCATGTTTAAACGAAAACTATTTACCCACTATTACTCAAGAGTGAAGCAACTAGCTTAACTCTTTTTATTTTACACTCAGAAAGGAAAATCTTATGATCTCAGAAACACTTAAAATGAAACCAGAATTTATTGGCCCTGCTTACTACGAACGTTTAGGAGATGCTCCTAAATTTATTTTTAGAAAAGAAGGCAAATACCAACGTCACATTCTAAACAGCGCAGAGCACGGTGCCTTTCATGTCATTACACCAGCCTCTACAACGCTCTTTCCTGAAGATGCTCTAGTAGAAACTGTTAACCCAATCTTTTTCCCAGATACTGCTTTAAATGGTAATACTGTTGCACCTTATCTCAATGTCTTTGCGGAAAAATTGGTAATCAAAAAATAAGAAATAAAAGGAGAAAATCACATGGCTAAAATTGGATTAAACTACGGAGAAAAACTACAAATTGCTGACAAGACTTATCGTGTTATTACAGACGGGTTAGATGTCCCAGCTGTCCTTGGAAAACTGACTTTCCGAGGCATTGAGGGCCCTGATATCATCTTTGAAGTGGAGCGCTCACAACGTAATCCTGATGGATCATTTGTACAAGTCAATACAGGTGAGATCCGTGGAATTGTTGTAGGGATTCACTCTTCTGTCCAGCATGAAACCCTCTTTTTCACCATCGCAGATATGTCTGAGTCTGAAATTGAAGACTTGGGCATTAAGTACCGAGAAGAAGTTGAACTAGAAGATATTGTTATCACGCATACCCATGTCAATCGTAATGATATCTATAAGCTATTTGCTTCTAAAATCAAGAAAAAAACTGGAGGCGCACCGACTAAAGAAAACAAACCAGTAGAAAATAAGAAAGAAAACTAGGAGGTGATGCAGGATGAAACTCTTTACCTATCGGGGAAAAAGAGTTCGAGTTTTTCATCGTAAACTAAAGGGAATCACATGGTTTGTCTGGTGGTTTCCTTTTTTATTGGCTATTAGTTTCTACAGCTACTTACATCTAGAAGAATTAAAAGTCCATCCTTTACCCCAAGGATATTTTCTAGGAGCTGGGCTTCTCTTTTCTTTAATCTTCTCTTGGTTTATCAATCGGGTTTGCTACAGAAAGTTGCTCTTTTTTCAAAAGCTCAACAGCCTTCGAATTCTTTCTCGCTTTTTGCTAGAGAATAACCTCTATCTAGTTAAAAAGGTTAGACGTGAAAACAAGATCATTGAAAAAATCACCTTACCTCAAGTGTATATCAAACAGTCTCGCTACAAGATTGAAGTGAGTTTTATTTTGGAGGGCAATAAGTTCCAAGATCGCTTTTTAAACCTTGGAGCTACGCTTGAAGTCATGTTTAACGGAGACTTTCGCAATAAAACCTTTGATAATCGCTTTATCAAGTATGAAATTGCTATTAACCGAATTGATAGCAGAATCACCATCGATGAAGTAAAAGTCAAGGGATCCAAACTCCAGCTCATGAAAGATGTATCTTGGGATTATATTGAAGAACCTCATCTTCTCATTGGCGGTGGAACAGGTGGAGGAAAAACAGTTGTTCTCATGACCATTATCTACGCCCTAGCTAAAATCGGCTTTGTTGATATCTGTGATCCAAAGAATTCTGATCTAGCTGGATTAAAGAAAATTCCAGTCTTTCATGGCCGTGTTTATACTAGTAAGGAAGATATCATCAACTGTTTTAAAGAGAATGTAGAGTTCATGGAAAAACGCTATGAGCGGATGTCCACTTCGCCAAGATTCCAAGCTGGAAAGAACTTTACTCACTATGACATGAAACCAAAATTCATCCTGGTAGACGAGTGGGCAGCCCTCATGGCAAAGATTGATCGCGACTATAGCCAACAGTCAGAACTCATGGAATACCTCTCACAATTAGTTCTAGAAGGTCGTCAAGCTGGAGTCTTTATCATCTTTGCTATGCAACGACCCGATGGAGAATTTATCAAAACAGCTCTTCGGGATAACTTTATGAAGCGTCTCTCTGTCGGTCATTTAGAATCAACAGGCTATGACATGATGTTTGGAGATGCTAATAAAACCAAAGAGTTCAAAAAGCTGGATGAAATTAATGGAGTCAAAGTCAAAGGACGGGGCTATATCGCAAATAATGGTGAGTTGGCGGGTGAGTTTTTCTCTCCTTATGTACCGCTTGATCAAGGATTTTCCTTCTACGATGCCTACTCTAAAATTCCTATTATGGAATTTGAAGGAGAAGAGTTCTCAGTATTTGAAGAATATAAACCACCGCTTGAAACAATTGATCCTATAGTGGAAGAGGAGACTATAGAAAACGAACCAAGCAAACGACCACTCAAGGAATTTGCGGACGAACAAAATCTTAAAATGCCAACCTTACGCAAGATTATCTATCTCTTAACAGAACAAGGGATCATCTTTGAACGGACTGTATCCGCTATTCTAGTGGATCCTTTTCAAGAAAAACTTCTTATTGAAATCCTCGCTCAATTTGAAGCGGGAGGACGCAGGTCTTATCCAAAAGCAGTTGAAGCGACGATTGTTCATCATGGGCTAGGACAAGGGCAAGGGCAAGCCTGACCGCAGGTCAGGCGCAGACCGTAGCCCGAAGTTTCTAGGCCATGATGAAACTTCAACCCCCGTTTTCTAATAGGGGGGTTACATTTGGCAAAAACGCCAAGTCCACCCCTCCTCATTCCTTATGGGAGTTGGGTTTTCAATTTTTATGAAGTGTGTCACTTTCGTCAAAAAAGTGTGTCACTTCGTTAGAAAGAGGTGTTGCGATGAATGGACAAAATTAGTCCTTTTCATATTAAGAATTTCAGAAAACAAACAGGACTTAGTCAAAAAGCATTTGCACAAGCTGTTGATCTACCTACACGAACCTATCGCTCTTATGAAACAGGCGAAAGAGGACTGACGATTGATAAGTTTAGAGAACTAAAAGAAAGACTCGGTTACTATCAAGAGTGCGATAAAAACAGTCTTCGAGCTCAGATCGACTATCTACGATTGACCTTTCCTAGATTGAAGGATTTAGATGCTTTCTGTGAAAACTTCCTTCACTGTCCCTTGAGTGAGTTTACCGAACAAGAAACACGACTCATGAACTATACTCATCTCTGGCAAAGAGGAAACATCTGGATCTTTGATTTCTTTGATAAGTCTGTGACCAATGACTACCAAACTTGTCTTCAACTATCCGGTCAAGGATGCCGTGAGCTGGAATTGCTTCTAGAAGATAAGGGAATTACTTGGCAGATTTTTCTTCAAAACATTCTTTATTCCTATGAAGATGTTCGGGTGAAACGTCTCGATATCGCTCTAGATGAACTCTATAAAGGCTACGGTCACGAGGACGAACAAATTCAGATTCCAAAATTGATTGATAAACTCTATTCCAAAGAGATTGTCCTAGACACGATCAAGAAATGGAATATCACGGGTGGTGGATCTTTCACAGATAATGAAGACATGGAAGCTAATCACGGCTTGTCCATTTATTTTGGGAGCCGTCAAAGTCAACTCTACTTCAACTTTTATGAAAAGCGCTATGAAATAGCTAGAATGGAAAATATCTCCTTGGACGAATCCTTGGAGATTTTTGGTATCTGGAATCGCTATGAACTCCGCTTTTCAGATCAGAAAGCTCAAGGCATTGTGGAGGAATACATCAATGGTGTAGATCTCGGAGAAATCGCAAGAGGCATCATCAATAAAGAAATCCAAGTCTATGATGGAGTTACTAGCTTTGGAGCCTACAAACCTGATGAAAAATGGCAACGGCTCTTCGGAGGAGTCGAACCCTTAAAACTCTCAACTAACCCACAGCCTTACAGTATTGAGCGAACGATTCGCTGGCTGACCTATCAAGTTGCGAACTCCCTTGCACTAGTTACTGAAGCAGATAAAATTTTGCAAACAGAATACATGAAGATGATTCAGAACAGCGGAGAGATCACTGATCGAGGAAAAGCCATGTTACGACTTCTCAAAGCCAATAAACACTATGAACACTAGAAAGGAAAAACTATATGGAATACAAAGTTCAAATCAATTCACTAGACAACTTTAAAGCCTGGTCTGGTGGACTAACCACCTTGAATACTGTCCGAGAACGTGGTGGAGTGGATACCCTAACCATCATTTGTGAAGATATCTTCTCTGGGAATACACCAACAGAAGTACAAATCAATGACTGGCTCTGGTTTGATTCAGATTTTATCTACCAAGCTCTAGGTTACGATGATCTGCTTGAGGCTTCTTGAGATGCTAAAGAAAATTTATCAAGCAGATTTTCTGCTTCTTCCAGAACATGAATTCTGGCATATGTACATTCTCTTACGAAAAGGCAAGGACTTCTACTACGAGTGTGCTGGTAGGTGTACCGAAGAACTTCCAGATAATAGAGGATTTTATACCTATGAACATGCCTGTTTCACGCTAGATGGTCAAGTATTGAGCGTAAATAAAAAAATGCGCCCTTCACTCATTACTTATATCCAAAAGGCCATCAAAGACAATCAAGAAACATTTAGAAAGGAAATTGAAATGGCTACTAAAACTATTTTTGAAAAGAAAGTCTCTCAAGTTACGAATGAACTGGGGGAATTACTTAAAAAGAAAGATCATAGAGAGGCTTGGACCAAAGCTGGAGAATTAAATAGTCTCCTAAAAAAAGAAGAAGCCAAGGATCTAAAACCTGACTTGATCGAACAACTCCAGACTGAGCTTCGAGGCTACTATTACATTAATGGCGAGATCGAAAAAGCCAATAAGCGCCTCTATGCAAAAGGCTCAAAGCTCATTGAACTAGCTGCTCTCTAAAAGGAGGATCTATGGATAAAGCCAAACGCTACTTGCTTCAAGCAAAAGAATATCTCTCACACTTTAAAAAGGTGGAGAAAAAAGGAGGCCCACCAAAACTAAAAGTTACCAATAAAAAGACCATCAATATCGCAGTCATAGGAGGAATTTCTTTCCTCCTTTTTGTTGGTCTCTTGGGATCCTTTCGTGCTATCACACTATCAAATAAAGTAGGAGCACTACAAGCTCAAGTCGAGGCTACTAAAAAACAAAAGGCACAGCCTATGGAGTCTAGTAGAAAATATGACTACAAACTCCAGTATTACCTGAATGATTATGTCTATGCTTACTTCACCCTCCCACAAGAAGGGGATAAACAACAAGCTCAAGTGGAATACTTAAACAGCTTTTACAACTTCATTCCTGATGTAAAAGCTCAAGGTCAAGTTCGAAATCCTAGTGAGCTTCTCTATTCTCAGTTAGTGACTGTAGAAGGGAAGGTTGCGACCTATAAGATCAAATACAAGGAAACTATCCGTCGGGATAATAACACGGAAGAAAAAGAAATTGTGACAGGTTTCAATATTCCATTTGATGAAAAAGATGGGAAATATTATATTTCTGGCCTTCCTTGGTTCTCTGCTATTGAATCCTCACAAGCTGGACACTTTAGCGAAGACGATCAGCTTCAATTAACCGCTAACGATCACTTTTCAGATGGTCAGCGTAAAAAGGTTGAAAAATTCCTCAAGGTCTTCTTTACCAACTATACTACCAATCAAGATAACCTCAATCTGATTGCTAAGGATGTCGATATTATAGCCAATACCACCTTCAAAACAATTGATTATACTTATCTTAAAAAAGACGGTCAGAACCTAATCGCTTATGTTCAAGCAACCTTTGAGGTCGGAGGGACCACTCATTCAGAAAACTTCACCTTTACCCTCTCAGAAAAAGAAAAGACCTACTATGTCACAAAACTAGAACACACCATTCCACTGAATTATGCAAATGATAAAGAATAGGAGAACTCTATGAATACAGACAATCTACGAACCTTCCTCCAGGGCGATGGAATTTGGATCCTGACTGCCATTGCGGTGCTCTTAGCGATCAAGGCTTGGCGAAACAGCTCTTGGCTTCAACTCTTCTCTGTCGTTGGTTTCTATGCCGTTATTGTTTCGATTGCCAAAGGACAAGATATCCTAAAAGCAGTCGGCTGGTTCCTACGACTCTTCGGTATTGAATCAGGACTTTAAGTATGAACGAAGAAAGACTGTATGATTACAGTAAGGGCCTAAATGCTCCTTATTGGATCCAAGAAATTAAGACAAAAAAGGGCACTCGACTATGGTACTTTGCAACACCTATGCAGTTGTCCTTTTTCATTGTTTTTATCATCGTCTTTGTGGCCATGTTACTCTTTGGAGGATTTATCTTTGTGCCACTCGCAAAAATCACTCACTCAATTTCTCTCTTGCTCTATTGGTATCTCCCTTACAAATTGGCTAAGTTCTATACGGAATATGAGCCTCACGGTAAGAAGATGCACGTCTTTATTGGAGATTACCTGATTTACTTTTGGGACTTCAAGATCAATAAAAAAGCCATCTACCATGAAGATCGAATAGAACCTGTAGAAGAAATTGTCTTTGAAAAAACAAATCTATAGAAAAGGAGGACCTATGAGTATTACCTTAACTTATCCAATTAGGGAAACACATGAAAATCTAGCTCTCAAAAAAGATCAAACAGTCGTTGCTTATTATCGTATTCCAAACACTCCTATCACGATTACGGATGATGAAAAAAAGGGCAAACACAAAATCACTGTTGCTCAAATGATGAAGAAGCTTCAGAAAAACAAGTTCTTTGAAATATCTCTGATCCCTAAAGACTATCTTTTAGAAGAGAAAATGCGGGACTTTTCAGATGCTCTAGCAGATGACAGCCGAGAACTAGGAGAAGAACTTCTTCTTTACACGGTGGATCGTCTAACGGATGAAATGGAAATTCCTTATCAGTTTGACTGGGTCGTTGGAGTGACCTTGCGCAAACAAAATCATGGAGCGACCGTCAAAGACTTGGCCTATGAGAGCTTCAATGAGTTCTCAGAAAAAATTGCCAAGGGTCTTGGTTACGAATATGAGTTAAGCCCCACTTGGTATGAAGACTATAAAAGTGATGAATTCACTATTTTTCAAGCCTTCTCTGTCCTTCGGGCAAAACGTTTATCCAATGAAGAACTCTTTTATTACCAGCGGATGCAGTACCTTCGCTATATCCCTCACTACAAGAAAGAGGTACTCGCTAATCGTGCTCAATTCAATATCACAGACACCTTGATCAAAGTCCTAAAAGGTGGCTTCCTCAAACTAGAAAGCCCTTACGGCTCTTCCTTTGTAACTATTCTTCCTGTAGGTAAATTTCCTGTTCAATTCAACGGCTTTCACCTAGGTGAATTTATCCAACGTTTGAACTTTCCTGTAGAGCTACGAATCAAGGCAGAATTCATTGATACTGGTAAAATCAAGGGTCGAATGGGACGTTCGAATACACGTTACAGAAACATCATGGAAGAGGCAGAAAATACTGATACTGTCCAACAAGACGAGATCATCATGGGGTCCATCTCCCTAAAGGACTTAATGAAGAAAGTCGGAAACAAGGAAGATATCATCGAATACGGAGCCTATCTGATTGTTTCTGCTTCTAGTGTGAACCAACTACGACAAAGACGGCAAGTGGTTTTGAACTATTTTGATGATATGGGAGTCGAAATTAGTGAAGCCTCTCAAGACGGACCTTATCTCTTTCAAGCGCTGCTCTATGGAGAAAACCTCCAAAAGAAAACTCGCACCTGGACACATATGGTCACAGCTCGTGGATTTTCAGAACTCATGCCTTTCACAAATACTTCTTCTGGAAACCGTATTGGTTGGTATATTGGCCGAGTAGATAACTGGACAGGCCGTTGGGACAATATCGCGAAAGCTATTGATTCCTCAAAGAACATTGTCCTCTATAATGCGACAGTGGGAAATAAGGAAGATATCGCTGGAAAGATTACCAAGAACCCGCACATCATTATTACGGGCGCAACAGGACAAGGAAAGTCTTTCCTCGCTCAGATCATCTTTTTAAGTGTGGCTTTACAAAATGTTAAAACCCTTTATATCGACCCTAAACGTGAACTTAGGAATCACTACCAAGAAGTAATCAACTCGACTGAATTCACACGTCTCTATCCTGAACGCAAGAAACAGATTGAGAACTTTAACTTTGTAACACTGGATAGCTCACTACCATCCAACCACGGAGTCTTAGACCCTATTGTCGTTCTAGATAAAGAACAAGCTGTAGAGGTCGCAAAAAACATGCTTGAGTTTCTACTACAAGCTGTAGATGATGTCACGATGGATCAAAAAACAGCTATCACAGAAGCTATTAATGCGATTGTGGAGAAACGAGTCGCTGGTGAGAAGGTCGGATTTAAACACGTCCTAAAAGTTCTGAGAGACTCTACTTCCGCTGAAATTGCTTCGGTTGGTCGTTATCTGACCTCAATTGTCACAAACTCTATCTTGGAACTAGCCTTTTCAGATGGAACCACTCAAGGACTTAACTACGAGTCACGAGTGACCATCCTAGAGGTTAATAACCTCAAACTACCAAAAGACGATTCCACAAAAATTTCAGATCATGAACGCAACTCTATTGCTCTCATGTTTGCACTTGGTGCCTTCTGTACTCACTTTGGAGAACGAAATGAAAATGAAGATACCATTGAGTTCTTTGATGAAGCATGGATTCTTATGAAGTCGGCAGAAGGAAAAGCCGTTATCAAAAATATGCGTCGGATTGGACGCTCCAAAAATAATACCTTGGCACTGATTACTCAATCTGTACATGATGCAGAAAATGACGATGATACAACGGGGTTCGGGACTATCTTTGCTTTTTATGAAAAATCTGAACGTGAAGATATCTTAAAACACGTTAATCTCGAAGTCACTGAAAGCAATCTCGAATGGATTGATAATATGATCTCTGGCCAATGCCTGTACTATGACGTCTATGGCAATCTCAATATGATTTCCGTACACAACATCTTTGAAGATATTGATATGCTTCTAAAACCAATGAAAGCTACGGTATCATCAAGCCTTGAAAATAAATATGCTAGTTAGGAGGTGAATCCATGCAAGAAGCTTTTGACAAACTAAGGGGAGTCGATATCTTCTCTCTCAAGTCCTATATGGAGCCGACTGGGTTTGCTTCCTTTAATGGGGCTTGGGTTCTGATTAATGAGCTTTTCGTCAACTTCTTCTTTTTCATTCTAAACGCAGTGGTGGGCTTCTTTTCTTTGCTGATTCGAATTCTTGAAAAGATTGATCTCTACTCCAACTACAAGAACTATGTATTTAATGGAGCGATGAATATCTGGAAAGGATTCATTGGTTCAAGCTCTGGTGGAGTCGCAAAACAATCACTCGTCTCAATGTTACTTCTGATTCTAGCATTCTATCTCTTTTATCAGTTTTTCTTTTCTAAGGGAGCTTTTTCAAGAACTCTTCTTCATGTCTTTCTAGTTCTCATCCTTGGCTTTGGTTATTTTGGAACAATTGCTGGAACATCAGGTGGTCTGTATCTGCTAGATACTATTAACCATGTCTCTCAAGATGTCACCAAAAATATCACGAATATCAAGGTGGAATATGGAAATAATAAATCCATTAAAATTGGCGATTCCATGGCAGATAGCTATATTGCAGAGACCTCTTATAAAGCCTATGTTTTTGTCAATACAGGTCAAGAAAATGGAAAATATAAGAACAGCCAAGATGGGAAACAAGAGACTTTTGACGATAGTAAGGTATTAGGAACAGGCGATAAGAATGGAAACTTTAAAGCGGTTAAATCGAAAGATCGTAATAAATATCTGGATGAACTAGGAAATGGAGCCAATGATGATGGTGAAAAGAACCGTTGGGTTTCAGCTATGCCAGATTTCATCTTTACTCGCATGTTTTACGTCATCTTCAAAATCTGTGAAGCTTTTGTATTAGCGATACCGGTTATTTTGATTCAGATGTTAAACGTCATCGCGCAAACACTCGTCTTGATGATGATCCTGCTCTTTCCGATTGTGCTATTGATGTCCTTTGTACCAAGAATGCAGGATCTGATTTTCGGAGTTCTGAAAGTCATGTTTGGTGGGCTGCTTTTCCCAGCTATCACGAGTCTATTAACTCTTTTAGTCTTCTACATTGAAAAAATGATCGAAAATATCGTCATTACAGGTTTTGATGGCATCCTTAAAACACTTCCATCATTGATCATCTTTGGCCTTGTCTTTAAACTACTCATTTCAGTTGTCTCAAAAGGACTTGTATACTTCCTTCTATGGAAATACAAAGCTGAACTGATACAATTCATTCTTGGATCTAAAGCACGAATGGTTGCGAATGATATTGGATACATAGTTGAAAAAGGGGTCACAAAGACCAGAGAGGTGGCTTCACAAGTACCATCGAGAAGTCTCTCATCTGCTCAACACCTTGGGAACTTTGCCTTAGCAGGTGCTGGTTTCGGAGCTGGAATGCTCATGAATGCCAAGAGTCACTTCCAAAATGTTGGTTCTTTCTTTACCAATAAAGAATCAGAGCACCAACCTGATGAAGTGCTCCCAGCAGAAACACTTGAGACTCCGATAAGTCCAGATGCTCCAGAACCAAACATTCCGAAAACAAAGCAAACGCTAGAAGGGATTAAACCAGTTGAAGAAAAAATACCACCAACTCCTTCAATGGAATCCGCAATCACAGTAGAGCCAACACCAAGTTCAAACGAGGAATTTCAAACTCTTAAAGAAGAGTGGATTTCTCCATTTAAACAGCTCCGCATTAATAGTATTGAGCACAAATTAGAGGAATATAAAGATCCTCAAGCTATGTACAAAGCCCAAGGATCGAATGCCTTCACTCGTGCTTATAGGAAAACCATGACACGAGATGATAAATTGAGAGCCAATATTGAACGAAGAGACCGATTAACAGAACGCTTAAAACAACTTAGAGGAGAATGATATGAATACCAAGATACGTTCAAGAACTGCTTTTCCAAGAGTTCTTGAAGAAACTCTTTATCAAGCCTACCAAGAAGGAAAACGCTCAGTCGATTTCCTTCTTTTGTTTCCAGTCTCAGAACAAGAAAGAGACAAAATCATCTTACAGGCTAAGTCCTATTCAGTCGTTTTAGATGCAAAATGGCGGTTTGGGACGGTTTTGTTCACTGCTTATATAAGACATTAACTAGAAAGGAGATTCGATGAAAAAACTAAAATGGTTTCTATTAGCCGGTCTCATTCCTCTCTTTCTACCGGTCCTCATCATCATTATCCTTATGGGGGCTGTCGGAGGTGGTGGGACGAATGGCTCACCCCAATCCCAAAATGGAGTGACTTATGCGGATCACTGGTCAGATGGAGATCCCTATACTCACAACCTACTGGTTCATCGCTTCGGTATCACAGCAGAGCAATTAGATGGCTTTTTAGATACGTTAGGAATCTCCTATGATAAGAACCGAATTAATGGGAAAAAGCTCCTCGAATGGGAAGCTAAATCTAATCTTGATGTCCGTGGAATCGTTGCGATCGCACTGAATGAAAGTTCCCTTGGAACTGCTGGGGTAGCCACTAATCCTGGAGCCAATATGTTTGGTTTTGGGGCCTATGACTCCAATCCAGAATATGCCAATAACTTTAATGATGAGATTGCTGTTGTCGGACTAACCCAACAAACCATCATTGGAAATAAGAACCAAACCTTCAAAATTCAAGATGACAAAGCTAAAAAGTTTGCGAATGGAACACTCAATCCAGCAACTGATGGTGGGGTCTATTTCACAGATACCACCGGATCAGGAAAAAGACGTGCAGAAACCATGCAAAAACTGGATACCTTCATTGATGAACATGGAGGAACACCAAAAGCTCCTGAACAAACTACAGGAAAAACTAGAGATGGTGGAGGAGTCACTTCAAATGATATACCTGTAGGTTATAGTTTGACAACAGCTATTGATACCACAGGATATATCACTAGTACCTATCCTTGGGGACAATGTACCTGGTATGTCTTCAACCGTGGAAAACAAGTCGGAGTCAACTTTGATCCATTTATGGGAAATGGTGGTCAATGGATGAATAAGCCAGGATTCACAATAACCCATACACCAACAGAACACTCTGCTCTATCATTTAGCCCTGGACAAGCTGGAGCTGATCCAATATACGGACATATTTCATTTGTGGAACAGGTCAAATCAGATGGTTCAATTCTCGTCTCGGAGTGTAATGTGAAAGGATTAGGGATCATTAGTTACCGTACATTTGATGCAGAAACTGCCAAACAATTTACATACATTATAGGACATTAGAAAGGATAATTATATGGATACACTACAACAAGTAAAACTAGATAAAATCGAAAATCTATTACAGGTTCTGGTAAATCTTCTAGATAAAAGATCAGATACTAATCAGTTAGAAATCATGACTCAAAAGGAAGTCCTCAAAGAACTGAATATTTCCCCTAATACACTCAAAAGTTGGGAACGTAAAGGACTGCCACGATTGGAGCCACCAATCGAAGGGACCCGAACAGTGTATTATAAACGTGGGGATATTCTTAAATTCTTGACCATCTGAGGTGAACTAAATGCAAATTGAGACAATAGAAAGAAACAATAAGAAAGTTCTTAAGAAAATCAAAAAAGATGGTTCTATAACTTATTCTATGAAAGGAGCTTATTTAGGAACTGATAAAAAAACAGGAAAACAAGTTACAACTACTATATCAGCTCCAACACTAAAAGCCTTAGATCGCAAATATTTAGAGACTAAAAGAAAATTTGAAGAAAATGATTGTACTCGAAAAGAAACTATACCTGTCGGTACTATAAAAGAATTGTCGGAAGTTTGGTATGATAGTTATAAATCTTGGGTATCCTCTGATAATACTAGAAATAGAGTAAGGGGGTATTTGGATACATATATCCTTCCAAAATTTGGTGATTATAAAATAGATTCTATTGAATCTACTGAAGTTCAAAAATGGGTTGATCAGCTAGCAGAAAAAGCTAGAATAGAAATAAATAAGGGAAAACGTAAGGCAGATAAAGGAAAGGCATCTGATTATGGTGCAGTCGTTCATAAACTAAAAGATATTCTTGATTTTGGAATGGTACATTTTAATCTAAAGAATAATCCCGCAAAACAAGTCAGAATACCACCCAAGCCTAAATCGTCTCAAAACCGAGTTCAAGTTCTACATGAAAAAGATATCGCTATATGGTTGAACTACTTAGATACGCTCCCAAACTCAAGAGCCAACAGGCGCTTTAAAGTTATTTGTAATACTCTTTTAGCTTCTGCCTTACGAATTAATGAACTGTTAGCATTGGAAGTTGATGACTTACTTTTCGACTCATCAGAAATTAACGTAAATAAAACTCTTATGTGGAGGAGAGGAGATAAAACCTTAGGTACTAAAGGTAAGGTTATTTGTAAAAATTCTGCGAAAACTGATTCAGGAAATCGCAAAGTATCAGTACCTATTACCATTATTCAAGAACTTAAAGATTTTAACAATGAAATGAATAATTACTTTGAAAAACATGGGCTTCCAAAATCTAAGTTGATATTTCCCACTATCTATGGAAATTACATGGCTGATCGAAATGAGCGAGCTACTCTTATTAAACGATTAAAAGAGTTAGGTTTACCTCATTATGGTTTTCACCTATTCCGCCATACTCATGCATCTTTAATGCTTAACTCTGGAGCAAATTGGAAAGAATTGCAAGAACGTATGGGTCACAGATCTATTTCAACTACAATGGATATATATGCAGAATTAGATCCTAACCGAAAGAATGAAGCAGTCGATATTTTAATGGAAAGACTTTCACAAATAAAAGGTGAGAATTAACAGTCATTTTAAACTCTACCTTTTTCTCTACCTTTTCTTCATAAATAGTTATAAAGTCTGTTAAAATAAGCTTTGTAAGTATATAATTTAACTTTTACAGAAGTAAAATAGGGGTTCACTACACGTCAATAGATGTTAGAAACCTTGATTTTAAGCGATTCTTGAAATTCTAAATTTCACTACATTGCAATATAAATCAACCGAATCACTACCTTTTTCACTACCTTTTTTGAAATAAGAATAATGATTCGGATATATAAAAGAAGAGGAACTTTATTGTGAAGCTCCTCTTTTTGTTATGTGTTCTTTTTCTCACAGATCGTATGACCTGGTTTGACACAGTTGGATTTCAGGTACTTTCAGTTTAGCTTTATATCAACCATCATCAAAATCCAACTATTTTCTTATTTTAAAAAATATGAATAAGTTTGATTGAATGAGGGAATTTCTTTAAATTTTTTCTTAGCACCTATAAGTTAATAATACTATTCTTTAAATTATAGTTTATAATTATCTGATGTTTCAATGACCACAAAACAAAGTACAGCGAATCACTTCCTTTAGTCAAACATATAACTGAACAACATTGTTTATCTTCCTGCACTTTCATATTTTTTCAATCCTTTTCTAAAAATTGTACGACTGATAATAATCAAAAAAACTGTAAAAACTATTTGATAGAAAAATAGGTTCAATGTATCTTTCCCTAAAAATATTAATACTGCAGGATTGGCAATTAATAAATTGGGAACAAATAACATAGTGATCAATCTGTTAATACCTGTAAAAATATTATATGGATACTTAGAAATTCCAATATAATTCAAAAATACATCTACTTTTGAAAATTTAGTTGGGAACCAAAATGAACTAATCGTTATTAGAAACCAAATTGAATAATATATAATACAACCACACATTAAAGAAAGGATATAAAATAATATTTTTAATGAATTTAAATGTACATTTAAATTTCCATAACTTATAAAAATGATCGCAAGACCAAAAAAAGTATTCACGAATTGAACTAAATTAAATGATCTAAAAATATAGAACAACTGAGTATCAAACGGCCTCAATAAAATTTGATCCAAGTTACCACTCAAAATATCTGATTCTAAAATTCCCATACTTCTAATTAACAATCCCATCATAACTCCATCTACAATAGTGTAGGAACCTACCAAAAATAAAATTTGATAATAGTCCCAACCATTAAAAGAGTCTATGTTTAAGAAAATCAATCTAAAAAATACAATAGGTAAACCAATCCACAGTATCGACGAAAATAGACCACAAAAGAAGTCAAAATGAAAATTCATATCAGATTTAAAACCAAAATGAAGTAGCCTAAAAATTACTTTTATTCTAAACATTTTATCCTCCCACATTTGAGAAGTGCTCCACTCCTTTTCTCAATATGAATCTTGATATAATATAAAAAATGATGCACCAAATCAATTGAATACAAATAATTCTCAAATAGTCTATTAATTTATATGTATCATTACTAAACATCTGAAGCGGTTCATATACTAAGTATTTAAAAGGTAATACATCTAAAAACAGACGAAAATTATTTGAAAAAAAACTTAAAGGCAATAATATTCCTGATAAAAACTGAATTACTATTTCTTTAACAGTAAGGACAAAAAATATATTTTCTAACCAAAAAGAAAGCATACCTACACAACATGATATTAAAAACCATAGAACCATAGATAGAATAATTGCAATACTTCCTAAAATAAGAATTTCAATGGTTAATAACTCATTCTTGTAATAAACACTGGAGAATAAAATGACAGGAATGATGATAAATAATAAATGAGCAAGCCTATCTCCAAGCATTTTACAAAAATAATACTTATAAAAAGTAACAGGTTTTATTAATATGCTAAAAAAATTTCCTGAATGAACATCGTCATTGATTTCCCAATCAACTGGATAAAAAACAAAATATGAAAAAATTATAGTCCCCAAATAGTATTGAACCATTGAGGTAAAATCATATCCTGCTATATTTATCTGGTTACTCTGATATATATACGTCCATAAAAATACTGATATCATAATTTGTATACTTGCCTGTAACATTAACAATAGTACACTTGATTTATAGTTCAAAATAGATCGAAATGATATCAGAATAATAGACATTTCTTTTTTCAATTGTGCTCCTTTTTTGTAAAATAGTTTTGTAAAATAATTTCTTCTAAAGAAAGATTTGATATTTCAAAATCTTCTATATCTACAAGCTTATTGATTGATTCTAATGTCTCAAAGACAAAATCTCTAGGTATTTTTAGTATACATTCCGATTTTGTTTGAGAAATGACTACTACTCCTTTAACAGAGCATAACTCTGGTACCAAATCTAATGTCATTTTTATCTTTAAATATTTAAAATCAGAAAATTTAGATAAAATAACATCCATTGACTCCTGCAAAATAATTTTTCCTTTGTCAATGACGATTAATTCGTCACAAACAGACGAAATATCATCCATATCATGACTCGTTAAAATAATAGTAGTATGACATTCTTCATTCATTTTCTTTAAAAATGTTCTGATATCTTTTTTAGACTGTATATCTAACCCTATAGTAGGCTCGTCTAAAAATAATATTTCCGGACTTGTTAAAGATGCCGCGATAAACTCCATTTTCATTTTTTGTCCAAGAGAGAGGGTCCGGACCTGCTGGTAAAGCTGATCTTTTACATTCAACAAATTGCTTAATTCCTGAATTCGTTCTTGTAAAATCGCCGGTTCTACCTCATATAAAGTACCAATCAATTGAAAATAATCCATAGCCGAAACATCTTGAAATAACTGTAATTTATTTCCTACTACTATTGAAATTTTTTTTCTAAAATTTATACTTCTTTTAAATGGAATTTCTCCATTCACTTCTAATTTTCCGGAACTAGGATAAAGAGTCCCAGTCAACATTTTAATCGTTGTGGATTTACCAGCTCCATTACTCCCAATAAAGCCAACTATACTCCCTCTCTTAATCGTAAAACTAATATCTTGAACAGCTCGAATCGTTATTTGATTACGTTTCAAAAATCTCTTGATAAATGGGAGTCTTGAATCAAAATTATAAAAATTTTTAGATAAATTCTGAGCATTAATAACTATTTCACTCATATATCTCTCCTTTCGATAAAATATATTTACTTGTACTTTTTCCATACTTTACCAAAATGCTAGAGATTGAGCTAAAATCTTCGGGATGGGTAAAATAATATTTGTCTTTAAAAAGTTTCTCAAAACCTTCAAGGCGATTATTGAAATCATTAAATTTTGTATTGTCTAGCTGGTTGAATGTCTCTTTAATATCCATAAACTTTCTCCGTGATTCTTTATTTCACTTTATAAATAGAAGAGTGTCTATATATTTATAGATCCTCAAGAACTTGCATTTTATCAAGTATAAGTAGAATAGTATGTAAGGGTTTACATATTCGTATTATATGATTATTTAAGGAATCCGTCAATTTTCCACATTATTATATGACAAAATGTATTTTTTAAAAATGCAAAAATCTATGAGCAAGATGTTTGACTTCCTTTTTTAAAGTATATATACTTCTATTAACCTTAGAAAAGAAAAAATGTTTGAATAGATATTCAATAATAATTACTTTTTTTAAAATTAAAATTCGAACTTTAAATTTTTATCTTTTTTATATTATTGAGTAACCTAAATTGCCCAATTTGTAAAATTTAGCTAGACAAAAAAAGACATCCAAGAGAAATTTCTTAAATGTCTGTAAACGTTGATATAAGCGTGTTGATTAACGTTTTGATAATTGTGATGCTTTACGAGCTTTCTTAAGACCTGGTTTGGAAAGTATGAGTTTCAGTTGGACTAAAAATAGCGTAATACCAAGTCTTTTCAGAACGATATTTACTGATTAATTTCATAAAACTTGAATAAGTTTAAGCGAAATAGGGGAATTGCTTTAAATATTTTATTTACAATTATAATTTATCAATGGTTTTCCTTCAATAATAGTATATAATGGAAGAAAACTGAGTCAACTATCCAGAAAGATACTATTCTGTCTGAAATTAGAATATAGTAGCTAAGTGTAAAGAATATACTATAAGCTTTCCGAAAAATTAGTGTTTTCCTGAAAGTTTTGAATTTGAAACGATGAACAAGCAAAAACAACCGGAAAAGAAACAGTTCACGACTGCTTCTTCTCTGGTTGTTTTTTATACTAACGATTTTTCCGACTTAGTTGATAAGAATACAGGATCGGAATGAGAACAATGGTGAGGATGACGATCCCCAGTACATAAGGGACGGCGAATTGAAGGCCTGCTTCCAGTAGGAGGATCAAGCCTCCGAGGACCCACAATTTCCCTACCAAGCGATGGGTTTTGTGCCAGTTATCTTCACTCTGTAAAGTCCATGGTAGGCGGATTCCAACTGTATGGTTCACTTTTAGCTTAGGCATGTAGTTGCCCATGATCACAAAGATGAGCCCTAGCAAAGCCGAAACAAAAACAGATGGATTGGTAGTAGAACCTAGCGCTTTGCTGTAGATGAGATAGGAAATAATTAAGGAAACGATTGGAATCAGCCAGTAGATCACTCTGAGCATTTTCTCATTCATAGTACGGTTCTTAGGATCACGTCCGATCATAAAGATCACAAACAGATGCACCAAGAGAAGGAAAACAGGAAGACCAAACACAGCTAGTGCTTTCGATTGGAAGTTATTGGCCTGACCAGCAGCGTCAAAGTGAATCGAGATTTGGTTAGGCAATTGCGACCAAATTATCAAGCCCCAAAGTATGGGGAAGAGTGTTACGGTAGAAGTTACAGTCAATAGGGTTTTATTTGTTTTCATCAGTAGAATCTCCTTTCAAATCAACGAGCCAGACCATTAAATCCTCCAAGACAGAAGTATTGAGTTCATAGTAGATAAAATTCTTCTCTTTTTCCTCTCGAATTAAATCTGCCTGCTTGAGTATGCTTAAATGATGGGAAATGGTCGCTCCTGCTACATCAAAGTGGCCAGCGATATCGCCAGCGGATAATTTCCCTGCCTTTAGCAGTTCTAAGATACTTCTTCTTATCGGATTCGATAAAGCTTTAAATGTTTGCGCAAAATTCATTCTCTATCTTCTCCAATCTATTTAGATTTCTTTCTAAATAGATTCTAGTACTTCCAGATAGATTTGTCAACTCTATTTTGAAAAAATTCAAAATAGGTTTAAATTGGATCTCCTTGTGACCTGCTAGGAAGATGTTGTTGCCAGTAGAAATGTTATTTTAGAAGACACAAAAAAACCTCTAGCTATTAGCTAGAGGTTGCGATTTAGTCAGGTTTATTGATGAGAGAGTTTACGTTTCAATAAGATAGCACCTGATAGAACAACTGCTCCGAGAACAATGAATCCAGTAGCGGCAACTTCACCTGTACTTGGGAGAACTTTCTTCCGACCTTTACCTTTGCCATCGCCGGTACCTTCAGTTGTTGAAGATGACGGAGTTGGTGTTGGAGTAGTCGTTACTTTAGTAGTAGGTTCTTCGTTTGTGGTAGTTGTTGTCGTTGTTTCACCTGTCGTAGTCGTCGTTGTTGTATCTTCTTTGGTTGTTGTAGTAGTTGAAGATGTAGTAGGTTCTTCGGTTGTTGTAGTAGTCGAAGTAGTAGTTGGCTCTTCAGTCGTCGTAGTCGTTGAAGTAGTCGTTGTAGTAGTGGTCGTAGTAGTGGTTGTTTCTTCCTTCGGATTGACGATCGTCTTAGTTACTGAGTGATCGGCTCCGAAATCTTCAGCATTGACTTCTGTATCTGCAGATTTGATGCTGTAGCCTGCGGGTGCTTCTGTTTCAGTTAAGATATACTTATCTTTTAGCAAGGCACTGACAGTAATGTTCCCATTTTCGTCGGTTACATACTCACCGATGACTTGGTTGTTCGCCTGACGTACGACCTTGAATTTGGCACCTTGAAGAGGTTGGTTGGCATCATCTACTTTGTGGATATTGATGGTAAATACATAACCGACACCGGAGCCACCCGCGATTTGTACAGCAGCAGCATTGGTTACTTCTTTCACCACAGTATTTTTACCTTTTAAGATGGCATCATTTTTTAGGAGTTCACCATCTGCAGGCTCGTAGTTGAGCTGAACGTCGTAAGCAATACGATACTGGTCTTTTTCAGTGATATCGCCTAAGTCAACTACAAAGGATTGACCGTCTTCACTAATCGTCACCTTGTGTTGGTCAGTGACATCTGTTCGATCGCTAAATTGCCATTCACCTGCTACAAAGGCAAAGTTCCCTTTTAAGATTTTGATGCTGCCAGGCACATAAGAAGCGTTGGTAAATTTCATGTGATCTTCAATGGTCACGCTATTGATATTTTCTCTGGTCCGGTTGACAGAAATGGTATAGGATACCTTCTTGTGATCGTCTGAATTCACCCAGCTTGTCTTTGTCAAGACTTTGGGATTGCCGTCTCCAACTCCCTTGAAGGTCACTTTACCACCGACCTTAAGCTCGTTGTTTATAGTGATTTCAATCGGAATTTCTCCTTTTTCAGGGTGCTTTTGGAAATCAATCCGTGCATAGAAGAAGAAGGAACCGTTAGTGTCAGAGTGTTTTTCAACATAGTCTGTATAGGTGAGGGAAATCGATTTTTTTGCAGCATCGACGGTTGCATGAGCGATGACCTCATTGGTGTTAACATCTCGAATCTCAAAGCTGTCTGAAGAAATGATGAGGGCCTCTGGCACAGTCACGACGGTGGTGTCCCCTGCCTTGACATTTTTTCCAGCTAAATCGTAGGTGGCATTAATTCGGAAAGTAGCCCATTGCTCCAACTCCCAAGTGAGATCTCCACCTTCGTTATTGGTGACGTTGACACTGGTAATCGTATCCGCAAATTTTCCTGTTACCGAAACAGTCGATGTTTCAGCAGATGATCTATTCAACCCTAAAGTGAATAGGGTGGCTAGTAAACAAAGAACAAATGGGAAAATCCAAAATTTCTTTTTATCCATAAATTTCTTCCTTTTTCATAAAATGGGTGTTTAATAAACAATCCTACTATTAGTTCAACTAAGACTATCAGTAGGTTTCCAAAAGATGGAGTCGCTATTAAACGACACGGTATTGCGACAGGTTACTCGGTTATTAGTTACGGTGTTGTTAAGAATGAAACCCTCCCTTTGTTCAAACAATCACAAGATCGTCTTCTTAGATAGATTGTAGCACAAAAAGCGCCTTATTTCAACAGTATAACTTTGATTGTTAAAATAAAAATGAGTATAAAATAGATAGGTTAAATAGCTGAAAGGAGAGGGTCTTGAAATAGCTTTCAAAACCCCTTTTTGAAGCAGTAAGTATTGATTTTTCTCTAAAAAAGCGTATAATCAAAATCATACTATTTAAAGGGAGTCTCTATGAAGAAGAGTTTTATTCACCAACAAGAAGAAATTTCATTTGTAAAAACAACATTTACCCAATATTTGAAAGACAAACTAGAAGTCGTTGAGGTTCAAGGCCCAATCTTGAGCAAGGTAGGAGATGGGATGCAGGACAACCTATCCGGAGTGGAAAACCCTGTCTCTGTAAAGGTCTTACAAATTCCAAATGAGACTTATGAAGTGGTTCATTCCCTTGCAAAATGGAAGCGTCATACCTTGGCGCGATTTGGCTTTGGAGAAGGGGAAGGTCTCTTCGTCCATATGAAGGCCCTTCGTCCAGATGAAGATTCGTTGGATGCGACCCACTCAGTTTATGTTGACCAATGGGACTGGGAAAAGGTCATTCCAAACGGGAGCCGTAACCTAGCTTACTTGAAGGAAACGGTTGAAAAAATCTACAAGGCCATTCGTCTAACGGAGTTAGCTGTCGAAGCTCGCTATGATATTGAATCAATCCTGCCGAAGCAAATCACCTTTATCCACACAGAAGAGTTGGTAGAGCGTTATCCTGACTTGACGCCGAAAGAACGGGAAAATGCTATTACTAAAGAATATGGAGCAGTCTTTTTGATTGGGATTGGTGGCGTCTTGTCAGATGGCAAACCACACGATGGACGGGCGCCGGACTATGACGACTGGACAACGGAAACTGAAAATGGCTACAAGGGTTTAAACGGGGATATCCTTGTTTGGAATGATAACTTAGGGGCGGCATTCGAATTATCTTCTATGGGAATTCGGGTTGATGAGGATACTCTCAAGCGCCAGGTTGCTATTACAGGAGATCAAGATCGTTTAGAATTGGAATGGCACCGTGCGCTCTTGAATGGCCTCTTTCCACTAACTATCGGAGGTGGGATCGGTCAATCGCGGATGGCCATGTTCTTGCTTCGTAAGAAACATATCGGAGAAGTCCAAACCAGCGTCTGGCCACAGGAAGTTCGCGAACAATATGAAAATATCTTATAAGATAGTTGAAAGTAAAGCAACGAAAGAAATCGAGTCTTGCATGTGATGCGGGCTCGATTTTTATGGGGCTGGAGAAGCTATCTTTTTCTATTCCTGATGGGCTTGTAGGCTGATTTTATTGCTTGAGCGCTGTCACGGACTAGAAATTGTGATAGAATAAATAGTACAAAGCAAGCAAAGGAGTGGTGTCTATGAAATTACAAAAACCAAAAGGAACCCAAGATATCCTGCCACAGGAATCCGCTAAGTGGCAATATGTAGAAGGATTTGCTCGCGAAACCTTTAAAAAATACAATTACGCAGAGATCCGCACACCTATTTTTGAACATTACGAGGTGATTAGTCGTTCGGTAGGGGATACAACGGATATCGTGACCAAGGAGATGTACGACTTCTATGATAAGGGAGACCGTCACATCACGTTGCGTCCGGAAGGGACAGCACCAGTAGTCCGCTCCTATGTTGAAAATAAACTCTTTGCACCAGAAGTTCAAAAGCCAAGCAAGGTTTATTATATTGGTCCTATGTTCCGCTATGAGCGTCCTCAGGCTGGCCGTTTGCGTCAATTCCACCAGATTGGCGTAGAATGCTTTGGATCTAGCAATCCTGCAACAGACGTTGAGACGATTGCCATGGCTGACCAATTCTTCAAAGAGATTGGCATTGAAAATGTCGTCCTCCACTTGAATACCCTAGGTAGCACAGCCAGTCGGGCAGCTTATCGCCAAGCTTTGATCGACTACCTCCTTCCAATGAAGGACCAACTTTCAAAAGATAGTCAACGTCGTCTAGAGGAAAATCCGCTCCGCGTCTTGGACTCAAAAGAAAAAGAAGACAAGCAAGCGGTTGAGAAGGCTCCATCTATCCTAGACTACTTGGACGAAGAAAGCCAGGCACACTTTGATGCCGTACGGGCTATGCTAGACGGTCTCGGAATTGACTATGTCATCGATACCAATATGGTACGTGGCCTAGACTACTACAATCACACTATTTTCGAGTTCGTGACAGAAGTAGATGGGAATGAGTTGACCGTTTGTGCGGGTGGTCGTTACGATGGCTTGGTAGAATATTTTGGTGGACCAGCAACGCCAGGTTTCGGTTTTGGGATGGGACTCGAGCGTCTCTTGTTGATTCTCGATAAACAAGGAGTTGAGCTTCCTGTTGAGACGTCATTGGATGTCTACATTGCTGTGTTGGGTTCAGAAGCAGAAGTGGCCGCATTGGAATTGGTTCAGGCCCTTCGTCGTCAAGGCTTCATCGCAGAACGTGATTACCTAGGCCGTAAGTTGAAGGCTCAGTTCAAGTCAGCTGACGTCTTTGGGGCCAAAACTATCATTGCCTTAGGTGGTAGCGAGATTGAAAGTGGGCAAATCACCGTCAAAAACAACCAGACTCGTCAGGAAGTGACCACGTCCATCGAAGAAGTAAAAAATGATTTTCAAACTATTTTGAGTCAACTATAAAAAGAAAAGACGGATGCCGAGAAGGTATCGGTCTTTTTGCATGTCCTCTATTTTCTCCTTGTGGAGAAAGCTGACAGCTGGGTCCATTTTTGATATACTAGTAGGGTATGCATGTGCCCTTTAGCGCTTGCAAGTCTAGTAAAGGAAAAAACAAGGTATGAGTGAAAAAGAATCGCATAAACTTGGCTTAAGTGTCGGGTCCAATTTTCAAGATACTCAAGAGCTACGAAAGGTATTGGAACAATCAATTAGCCGGGAAGAAGAAGTTTTGACGGCCAGTCAACCGGTGGAATCAGAGCAGAACCAGGAAGAGAGCCAGATTGCTGGAGAAACGGTGGAAACAGAAGCTTCGACCGGAACTCTAAGTCGCCTATCACGCTCTGGTCATCGTCGCAAAGAGAAGGTTGAAGCGAGATCGAAAGACCAAGAGGATGTAGGAGAGACATTAGAAGATCAAGAAGATGAAAAGTCGTTGGGGCGCTATGCCATTAAGCGACCAGTTCCCTTGTCACTACCCATTGCTTTTAGTGTCCTGCTTGGGATGGTCCATGTAGCTCTTCCTTTTATCAACTTACTGGCGACTAACCAACAAACCCAGGACTTATATGCCGGTTGGGCAATGTCTCAAGGTCAAGTTCCCTATGGTCATTTCTTTGGGGTCAATGGTTTGCTCTACTACGGGATCAGCGCTTTAGGAAGTTTGGTAGGAGGTCAAGTTCTCCTGGTGGTCTTCCAGATTTTAGCCTACTTTTTTGCTGGGACGAGCCTGTATCGGATGGTCAGAAGCTTGGTTGCAAGTGAAAAAATTGCAGGACAAGTTCAGCTACTCTTCTATCTTCTTGCTGGAGTGCTTGGATTTGGTGGCAATTATGCTGTTTTTTATGCCCTGCCCTTCCTATTTGGCTCTATGAATTTCATTCTCGCTTATCTAGAAGGTGAGAAGACAGATGAATCCTTTGTCGCCTATGGCGCAGGAGCCTGTTTGGCCTTTATGATGGTGCCATGGCTGAGTGTGATTTTTTATCTGCTTGCTTTTCTTGGATTGACAGCCTATCATGTGAAGCAAAAGAAATTTGCTCGCGGCTTCTATCAATTCCTCGCTGCCCTCTTGGGATTCTCTCTTCTTTTCTATCCCTTAGGCTACATCACCGTGTGGAACGGCTCCTTTGGGTATGCAATCCATCAGACCTTGTACAGTCTCCGCTCCCTCCGGTTTGATGCGGGTCACCTATTTGCTAACCTAGTTTATTACTGTTTATTGCTATTAACGCTTGGTTTCGCTTCAGCTTTCGTCATGTCTTTCCGAAAAGTATCGACAAGCGGTCAACGTGTAATTCGGTTTATGAGTTGGTTTGGTCTTCTGCTAGTTGCCACTGTTGTGGTTGGGACACCAGAGCAAGGGGCCTATCAGTTCCTTAGCCTCTTACCTTTTGGTCTCCCCTTGTTCGCTCTTTGGTTTGCGGGAGAAGAGTCCACTTATCAGCGCCGGAAGATGAAGAACAATTCTATCTGGGACCTTTATTTCTCCAGTCAAGCCTTCCTGCCGATTTTGGCAATGGCTTATCTAGTTGGCTATCCAGTTGTGAATCAATTTGTTCTCCAAAACAACCTAGCGAGTGAACGAAGCACCATTGCCCAGTATATCAAGAGTCATAGTGATTCCAAGGATACCATCTATGCTTGGGATCAGACGGCCCATCTCTATCAGGAAAGTGGCCGCTTGGCATCTTCGCCCCTCCTAACTCCGACGGCCTATCTCAGTCCGAGGGAAAACCGAACCAATCTGATCAATCAGATTAAGCAAGCCAAGCCGAAGTTTATTGTGGTCAATAAGGACCTAGATGTAACGTCTGCTCTGAAAAAAGTTTTGACCAAAAATTATGAAAAAGTGAACCAGAAAGGTTCCCAGTACACCTTGTACCAATATAAATAGACTATCAATATCTTGTGGTTTTAAAATGAAATAACATTTTTTTCCACAAGATATTGATTTTTTATTTTTGAGTGATATAATATGGAGTGAATTGTATTTGTAAAAACAGAAAGTGGGCGAGCGCATGATAACGTTACGAGAAGAGCATATCCAAAGTCTCCCCCAACTCTTTGTGGAAAAGAGAGATGGGCGGAAGGTCAAGTTTGATGTCGATAAAATTTACCGTGCTTTGGTCAAAGCGACAGAAGAAGTGACCGGCCTCACTCCGGCCTTAGAAGCGAAATTAGAAATCGTAACAGACCGGATTGTGGCTGAAATTTTGGAACGCTTCCCTCATGGCGTAAAAATCTACGAGATTCAAAATGTCGTTGAGCACGAGTTACTGCAAGCCAATGAATATGCGATTGCCGAGAGCTATATTACCTATCGTACGCAGCGTGATTTTGAGCGCTCAAAAGCGACGGATATCAACTTTACCATCGGCAAGCTCCTCAACAAGGACCAAGCTGTCGTCAATGAAAATGCCAATAAGGACAGCGACGTTTTTAATACCCAGCGCGATTTGACAGCAGGAATTGTCGGAAAATCCATTGGTCTCAAAATGTTGCCCAAACACGTAGCCAATGCCCATCAAAAAGGGGATATTCACTACCATGATTTGGACTATAGCCCTTATACCCCGATGACCAACTGTTGTTTGATCGATTTTGAAGGCATGCTACGTAATGGTTTTAAGATAGGGAATGCTGAGGTAGAGAGTCCCAAGTCCATCCAAACTGCAACGGCTCAGATCTCGCAAATTATTGCCAATGTAGCCTCTAGCCAGTATGGGGGTTGCTCAGCAGATCGGATCGACGAGGTCTTGGCTCCTTATGCAGAAAAGAATTATCAGAAGCACTTGAAAGATGCAGAGGAATGGGTTCTCCCTGAAAAACGCGAGGACTATGCTTGGCAAAAAACGAAAAAGGACATCTATGATGCCATGCAGTCCTTGGAGTACGAGATCAATACCCTCTTTACCTCAAATGGGCAAACGCCCTTTACTTCGCTGGGCTTTGGTCTTGGAACCAATCGCTTCGAACGGGAAATTCAAAAGGCCATTCTGGAAATTCGAATCAAGGGACTTGGTTCAGAACATCGGACCGCTATCTTTCCAAAACTGATCTTTACCCTCAAGCGGGGGCTCAACCTAGAACCTGGAACGCCTAACTATGACATCAAGCAATTGGCCTTGGAATGTGCGACCAAGCGTATGTATCCAGACGTTTTGTCTTATGACAAGATTGTCGAGTTGACAGGCTCCTTCAAGGTGCCGATGGGATGTCGCTCTTTCCTTCAAGGTTGGAAGGACGAGAATGGTGTGGAAGTTAATTCTGGCCGGATGAATCTTGGAGTTGTAACGGTCAATTTGCCTCGGATTGCCTTGGAATCAGGCGGAGACAAGGAGAAGTTCTGGCAAATCTTTAATGAACGGATGAACATCGCTGAAGATGCCTTGGTTTACCGGGTGGAACGCACCAAAGAAGCAACACCAGCCAATGCACCGATCCTCTACCAATATGGGGCTTTCGGGAAACGCTTGGGCAAGTATGACCAGGTAGATCAGCTCTTCCGTCATCGCAGAGCGACCGTTTCTCTGGGCTATATCGGACTCTATGAAGTCGCGACCGTTTTTTATGGTCCAAACTGGGAACAGAATCCGGAAGCCAAGCAATTCACGATTGATATCATCAAGGATATGAAAGCACGTGTGGAAGACTGGTCTGACCAGTATGATTACCACTTCTCGATTTATTCGACGCCGTCAGAAAGTTTGACAGATCGCTTCTGTAGCCTAGATACGGAGAAATTTGGTCAGGTTCCGGATATCACAGACAAGGAATACTACACCAATAGTTTCCACTACGATGTCCGCAAGAACCCAACTCCATTTGAGAAACTGGATTTTGAAAAAGTCTATCCAGAAGCAGGGGCTTCCGGTGGCTTTATCCACTATTGCGAGTATCCAGTTCTCCAACAAAATCCAAAAGCACTAGAGGCGGTTTGGGATTATGCTTATGACCGGGTCGGCTATCTCGGAACCAATACACCGATTGACCGTTGTTACAAGTGTGATTTTGAAGGGGATTTTACACCAACCGAACGAGGTTTTACTTGTCCAAACTGTGGCAATAGTGATCCTAAGACGGTCGATGTCGTCAAACGGACCTGTGGCTATCTAGGAAATCCTCAAGCACGTCCGATGGTTAATGGACGTCATAAGGAAATCGCTGCGCGGGTCAAACACATGAATGGGTCCACGATTAAATCAGCTGGACACCAAGTGACAGATTAGAAAAGGAAGATTATGGGAAAATACCAACTAGATGATAAGGGCAAGGCCCAGGTTCAACGATTCCACGAAAAACATTCGACAGGTGGAATCAATAAAAAAGACCGGGTAGCCAGCCTGAGAGAGCAATTTTTAAAAAAGGCTAAGAAAAAATAAAAGTGAGAGTCCGCTCTCGCTTTTCTCGTATAGGGAGGTAAGGATGGAATTACGCAGACCGACTTTAGCAGATAAAGAAACCATTCTAAACATGATGGCAGAGTTCGAAGAGACCCAATCGGCCCACGACGGCGGCTTTTGGGATGCTGAGAACTTTGATTATGAGGAGTGGCTAGAAACTAACCTTAATAAAGAAATGGGAATAAATTTGCCTGAAAATCGTGTTCCATCAATTCAGTTCGTATTGTTTGATGAATCAGGTCATGCTTTAGGTTTTTTGAATCTACGGCTGAGACTAAATGAGGGCTTACTGAATTATGCTGGCCATATCGGTTATTCCATCCGTCCTTCCGAAAGGGGCAAAGGCTATGCAAAAGAAGCCCTCCGTCAAGGTCTGCAAGTGGCTAAAGAAAAGAACATTCATCGTGCTCTGGTGACATGTAGCACGGAAAATCCTGCCAGCCGAGCGGTTATCTTAGCTAATGGCGGCCAGTTGGAGGATGTGCGGAATGGTACCGAACGGTATTGGATAGAGGTGGAGTAGAAGGATGACATGGAATACACCAAAACCAGGCGAGTGGAAGAGTGAAGAACTGAGTCAAGGTCGCATCATCGACTACAAGGCTTTTAACTTTGTCGATGGCGAAGGAGTCCGCAACTCCCTTTATGTAGCAGGCTGCATGTTTCACTGTGAGGGTTGTTACAATGTAGCGACCTGGTCTTTCAAGGCGGGTATTCCCTACACCAAAGAGTTAGAAGAGCAGATCATGGCCGATCTGGCCCAACCCTATGTCCAGGGCTTGACCCTGCTTGGGGGAGAGCCTTTTCTCAACACCGGTATCCTGCTGCCCTTGATCAAGCGCGTGAAAAAAGAGTTGCCTGATAAAGATATCTGGTCTTGGACCGGCTATACCTGGGAAGAAATGATGCTGGAGACGCCGGACAAACTAGAACTGCTTTCGCTGATTGATATTCTGGTCGATGGGCGCTATGATAAGAGTAAACGCAACCTCATGTTGCAGTTCCGAGGCTCTTCCAACCAGCGGATCATTGATGTTCAACAATCCCTCAAAGAAGGAAAAGTTGTCATCTGGGACAAGCTCAATGACGGCAAGGACTCCTATGAGCAAATAAAAAGAGACTAGCAAGACTCGGATAGCCATTATAAAGATGGAAGTTTCATGGTTTTTCAGTTTGCAAGAAGTGGGCTCTTTTTTCAGACAATTTCATTCTCACTGATAAAATTCAGAAGGATTCATGGTATAATGGAATAGATTGTACGAAAGTTAGAGTAATCTAACATGTACATTTAAGGAACAGAATGAGGAAATTGACATGACATTAGTTTATCAATCAACGCGTGATGCGAAAAATACCGTAACAGCCAGCCAAGCGATTTTGCAAGGTTTGGCGACAGATGGCGGTTTGTTTACTCCAGTGAGCTATCCAAAGGTAGATTTGGATTTTGATACATTAAAAGATGCTTCTTACCAAGAAGTGGCCAAGCTGGTCTTGTCAGCCTTCTTGGATGACTTTACAGCAGAAGAGTTGGACTACTGTATCACCAACGCTTATGACAGCAAGTTTGATACACCAGCTATTGCTCCTCTTGTCAAACTTGATGGCCAATACAACTTGGAACTTTTCCACGGTTCAACCATTGCCTTCAAAGACATGGCCTTGTCTATCTTGCCATACTTTATGACAACGGCAGCTAAGAAACACGGCTTGGAAAATAAGATTGTCATCTTGACAGCGACATCTGGAGACACTGGGAAGGCTGCCATGGCTGGTTTTGCAGATGTTCCAGGCACTGAAATTATCGTCTTTTATCCAAAAGATGGTGTCAGCAAGGTACAAGAGTTGCAAATGACGACTCAAACTGGGGACAATACTCATGTTATCGCCATCGATGGGAACTTTGATGATGCTCAGACAAATGTGAAGCATATGTTCAACGATGTAGCCCTTCGTGAAAAATTGGCAGCCAACAAGCTACAATTTTCATCAGCCAACTCTATGAATATCGGCCGTTTGGTACCACAAATTGTCTACTATGTTTATGCCTACGCTCAGCTTGTTAAAACTGGCGAGATTAATGCTGGTGACAAGGTTAACTTCACTGTACCAACAGGAAACTTTGGAAATATCTTGGCTGCCTTTTACGCTAAACAAATCGGCCTACCAGTCGGTAAATTGATCTGTGCTTCAAATGACAACAATGTCTTGACAGACTTCTTTAAAACTCGTGTCTACGACAAGAAGCGTGAGTTTAAGGTAACTACTAGCCCGTCTATGGATATCTTGGTCTCTTCAAACTTGGAGCGCTTGATTTTCCACCTTTTGGGAAATGATGCTGAAAAGACAGCTGAACTCATGAATGCCTTGAATACGCAAGGTCAGTATGAATTGACAGACTTTGATACAGAGATTTTGGACCTCTTTGCAGCTGAGTATGCGACGGAAGCGGAAACAGCAGCAGAAATTAAGCGTGTTTATGAGTCAGATTCTTATATTGAGGACCCTCATACAGCGGTTGCTTCAGCAGTTTATAAAAAATACCAAGCAGCGACAGGCGATGCGGCCAAGACCGTAATTGCATCAACAGCTAGTCCTTACAAATTCCCAGTGGTTGCGGTGGAAGCTGTAACAGGGAAATCAGGTTTGAGCGACTTTGAAGCCTTGGCTCAATTACATGAAATCTCAGGTGTAGCCTTGCCACCAGCAGTGAATGGCCTTGAAACTGCTCCAGTTCGTCACAAGACAACTGTTGCAGCAGCAGAGATGCAGGCTGCAGTTGAAGACTATTTGGGATTGTAAGTGGGAGTCCCAAAATTAGAAAGCAGGAGTCTCTGGGATTTGGCTGGATAAATCCCACAATAGTTCTACAAGCAGAACTCAGTTAGGCAACTAGCTGAGTTTCTTTTCATCAGGAGGAAAGTGTGTCACGTCAACAACAAGTAGATCGACAAATTTTAAGAATTGCCCTTCCAGCCATCGGAGAAAACTTTCTCCAAATGCTCATGGGGATGGTAGATAGCTACTTGGTCGCTCAGTTGGGTTTAGTAGCTGTATCGGGTGTATCCGTTGCAGGTAATATCATTACGATTTACCAAGCTATTTTTATCGCTCTTGGAGCCGCGGTCGTGAGTCTCTTGTCTAAAAGTATGGGACAAAAAGATCAGAAAGCCATAGCTCGTCAGGCGACTGAGTCTATTAAAGTCACGGTTTTATTAAGTTGTATCTTGGGGGCCTTATCCCTCTGCTTTGGCAAGGAATTGATTGCCCTCTTGGGGGTTGAAGCAGCCGTTGCGGAAGCAGGAGGGATTTACTTATCCCTTGTCGGAGGAAGTATTTTACTATTAGGTCTGATGACGACCTTGGGAGCCCTAGTCCGTGTAGCCCATAACCCGCGACTACCCATGTATGTCAGTTTGTTGACCAATGTTTTGAATGCTCTATTATCGAGCATCTTGATCTTTGTTTTTGGGCTGGGCATCGCCGGGGCTGCCTTAGGAACGGTTCTCTCTCGCTTATTAGGGGCTTTCTTGCTCTGGCGTCAGGTTCAACTTCCCTTTGCTCCTTTTCGTTGGGGCTTGGATCGAGACTTGCTCTCCCTTGCTTTGCCTGCTGCTGGTGAACGCCTTATGATGCGAGCAGGGGATATTGTCATCATTGCTATGGTGGCCGTTTTTGGTACTAGAGCGGTAGCTGGGAATGCTATTGGGGAAGTCTTGACCCAGTTCAACTATATGCCGGCCTTTGGGATTGCGACAGCGACAGTCATGTTGGTCGCCAAAAGTTTGGGACAGAATGATTTACAAGGGATCAAGCAAATCACCAGTCGGAGTTTTTGGATTTCCTTTCTCTCCATGCTTCCCCTCGCCCTTACCATCTTCTTGTTTGGAAGTCCTTTAACAGCCCTTTACACTAAGGATTCAGGAGCCCTTGCTGCCTCCTTATCCGTCATTTTGTTTTCCTTACTTGGAACGCCTCTGACAGCTGGGACAGTCATCTATACGGCGGTCTGGCAAGGGTTGGGTAACGCCCGTCTTCCCTTCTATGCGACCACTATCGGTATGTGGGTGATTCGGATTGGCACTGGTTATTTGATGGGGGTTACCCTCGGTTGGGGCTTGCCGGGGATTTGGGCTGGTACCCTTTTGGACAACGGATTTCGCTGGATTTTCTTAAAAACACTCTATCATCGGACATGGAAGGAATAAAATGTATGACACGAGCTTTTATTTGGGATTTGGATGGAACTCTTTTGGATTCTTATGAAGCGATTTTAGATGGGATTGCTGAGACTTATGCCCATTACTCTTTGGACTTTGATCGAGAACCGGTCCATGCCTTTATCCTTCAACAATCCGTCCAGGCACTTCTTGAAGAAGTGGCTAGAGAACATGGTTTGGATGCGGAAGAGATGAATCGTCATCGTGCTTCTAGCCTGCGTGAGAAAAACGCCCAAGTTCATCTAATGCCAGGAGCTAGAGACATTCTAGCTTGGGCTAAAGAGGAAGGGATTGTCCAATTCGTCTATACCCACAAGGGGAAGAATGCCTACCCAATTTTGGAAGATCTAGGGATCTTATCCTATTTTCAAGAGATTGTCACAACGGACAATGGCTTTCGGAGAAAACCAGACCCAGAAGGAGTCGATTATCTAGTGGATAAGTATCAACTGGATCGGAGCGAGACCTATTATATTGGAGATCGAACCTTGGATGTTGATTTGGCAGACAATGCAGGGATCGGGAGTATTAATTTTTTGGATTACAAGCCGGATGTCAATCATGCGATTCGTCATTTGGATGACATTCGCCTCTATTTTGAAGAAAAAAGTTAACTTATTTAACAAAGCTAGGCTTCTTTGTTGCTGGAATGGCGCTATGAAAAGAATCCGTAAACAATTTGTTTTGAAAATGAAATAATTCCTTAAGAAATCTTTAAGATAAATCCGATATAATAAAACCATAAACAAAGACCTCCTAACTTTGTTTATGAAATCCTAAAACTTTTCTTTTTCATAATAATCTCCCTAAAAGGCCACCAAATCCGGTGGTCTTTTACTTTGCTTTTCTTAGGGCTACGATGGCAAGGGCTCCATCTTCAGTTACCGGTCTGCAGCAAAAAACAACTGCATGCTTTGCGCCTCAGCTTTTAGTTTTCTTAAAGCTTTCTATAAGGAATGGTTTAGGTTTGAGCTGTATACTAAACTCATCCAATAAGAAATGAGGTACAGAAAATGAAAATCTCAGTTAATTATCCAAAACGCTTTAAGAAATTGCCACAACAAGGTTCTTGTTACGGCGAATAAACACTTCTCTTCATTTTTCATAAGAAACTCCTAAAGAAGGCTCTACCCGAAAGGGTAGAGTTTTTATGTACCAGAGACCTTGTGATTCGTGGTATAATAGGCCTATGGAAAAAAAGAACAAATTACTACTCATCGACGGGTCTTCCGTCGCTTTTCGTGCCTTTTTTGCACTCTATAATCAAATCGATCGCTTCAAAAATGCCAATGGGTTGCATACTAATGCGGTCTATGGCTTTAACCTCATGTTGAGTCATCTCTTGGAGCGCATCCAACCGACCCATGTCCTCGTTGCTTTTGATGCAGGCAAGACGACCTTTCGGACGGAGATGTATGCCGACTACAAAGGAGGCCGGGCAAAAACACCAGATGAGTTCCGTGAGCAGTTTCCTTTCATTCGTGAACAACTGGATCATTTGGGAATCCGCCATTATGAGCTGGCCCAGTATGAAGCGGATGATATTATTGGAACGCTAGATAAGAGGGCAGAAACTAGCTCGGTGCCATTTGAAGTCACCATTGTCTCTGGGGATAAGGATTTGATCCAGCTGACAGATGACAATACGGTGGTTGAAATCTCTAAAAAAGGGGTAGCGGAGTTTGAAGAATTCACTCCAGCCTATCTGAAAGAAAAGATGGGACTGACACCAGAGCAGTTTATTGACCTCAAGGCCTTGATGGGAGATAAGTCGGATAATATCCCAGGTGTTACTAAGATCGGAGAAAAGACCGGGATCAAACTACTCCTAGAATACGGCTCTCTCGATGGCATTTATGAGCATATCGATGAGATGAAGGCTTCTAAGATGAAGGAAAACCTCATCAATGACAAGGAACAGGCCTATCTGTCCAAGACCCTTGCGACCATCGATACCAATGCGCCCATTGAAATTGGCCTGGACGATATCACCTATACGGGCCCTCATCTAGAAAATCTCGCCAAGTTTTATGAGGAGATGGGCTTTAAGCAACTCCGCCAAGCCTTGGATCTCAGTGGAGAAGTAGCGGCTCCTGTAGCCATTGACTATACAGAAGTCGAGCAAGTCACTTCAGATATGCTTACGGAAGATAGTTTCTTCCATTTCGAGATTTTTGGGGACAATTACCATACGGAACCCATCATCGGTTTTGCATGGGGGACCAAAGGTCAGCTCTACGCGAGTACAGATACTGGTCTTTTACAAACACCGATTTTCAAAGAATTTCTCGAAAAAACGCCCCTCAAGGTCTATGACTTCAAGCGGGCCAAGGTCTTGCTCAGCCACTTGGACATTACTCTTCAAAATCCCGCTTTTGACAGTCGATTGGCCAAGTATCTCTTGTCGACCGTAGAGGACAATGAGATTTCAACCATTGCGAGTCTCTATAGTCAGATTGCGCTACCGCTGGACGAAGTCGTTTATGGCAAGGGAGCCAAAAAAGCTATCCCAGAAAAGGCGGTCCTATTAGAGCATTTGTCACGGAAAGTCGCTGTTTTACTAGACACGGAAGAGCCTATGATGGAGCAGTTGCAAGCCCATGACCAATTAGATTTGCTCTATGATATGGAGCAACCACTAGCAGCTGTTTTGGCCAAGATGGAAATCGCAGGGATTAAGGTAGAACGCCAAACCCTCAAAGACATGCAGGTGGAAAATGAAGTAGTCTTGGAGCGCTTGACTCAAGAAATCTACGAGCTTGCAGGCGAAGAATTTAACATCAATTCTCCAAAACAATTGGGCGTCATCCTTTTTGAAAAATTGGAACTCCCTCTTGAATATACCAAAAAGACCAAAACTGGCTATTCAACAGCCGTTGATGTCTTGGAACGCCTGGCTCCTATCGCACCAATCGTGTCTAAGATTCTTGAATACCGCCAAATTGCTAAGATCCAGTCGACCTATGTCATCGGTCTTCAAGATTGGATTTTGGAAGATGGGAAGATCCATACCCGTTATGTGCAGGATTTGACGCAGACAGGACGCTTGTCCAGCGTGGATCCCAACCTGCAAAACATTCCTGTCCGTTTGGAACAAGGCCGTCTCATTCGTAAAGCGTTTGTCCCAGAAGAGGAAAACAGTGTCTTGTTGAGTTCGGACTATTCACAGATCGAACTGCGCGTCTTGGCCCATATTTCGGGAGATGAGCATTTGATTGATGCCTTTAAACATGGAGCAGATATCCATACATCGACTGCTATGCGGGTCTTCAATATTGAAAAACCAGAAGATGTGACGCCGAATGACCGGCGCAATGCAAAAGCGGTAAACTTCGGTGTGGTTTATGGAATTTCCGACTTTGGACTATCTAACAACCTAGGGATCAGTCGAAAAGAAGCCAAGGCCTACATTGAGACCTACTTCGAACGCTACCCTGGCATCAAGGACTATATGGAGAGTGTGGTACGGGAAGCGCGTGACAAAGGCTATGTAGAAACCCTCTTCAAGCGTCGTCGGGAGATTCCAGATATCAATTCTCGCAACTTCAATGTTCGAGGCTTTGCGGAGCGGACGGCTATCAACTCACCCATCCAAGGATCTGCAGCCGACATCTTGAAAATTGCTATGATCCACTTGGACCAAGCGCTAGAAGCAGGAGCATACAAGACCAAGATGCTTCTTCAGGTGCATGATGAAATCGTTCTGCAAGTACCAAGTGATGAACTGGCAGCGATCAAAGAACTTGTCAAAGAGACCATGGAATCTGCTATCGAACTTGCAGTACCACTGGAAGCCGATGAAAATGAAGGCAAAACATGGTATGAAGCCAAATAAGATTAAGTTTGTTCAAAACAGAAAGCGGTAGGAAACTTTTCAGTTTCCTACCACTTTTAACGACAAACACTTGCAATGCCTTCCGTATTGTTATACTATTTAAAGAAAGGAAACGCATACAAAAGGAGATTCTTATGGCTTATTCATTTCGCAATCCTAGTGATGGCATTATCAAACATTACCTAGAAACCAGCAAGATCATCGCTGTGGTTGGATTATCTGACCGTGAAGAGACGACTAGCCATCGTGTCAGCAAGGAGATGCAAGAGCGGGGCTATCGGATTATTCCTGTCAACCCCCGCGCAGCTGGTGGCCAGATCCTTGGGGAGACGGTGTACGCTAGCTTGCAGGAGATTCCTTTCCCAGTAGATATCGTCGATGTATACCGTCGCAGTGAGTTTTTACCAGATGTGGCACGTGATTTTATTGAGACGGATGCGAAAATTTTCTGGGCACAATTGGAACTGGAAAATCAAGAAGCAGAAGAAATCCTTCGTGGAGCTGGACGAGAAGATATCGTCATGAACCGCTGTATCAAACGCGAGCATACTCGCTTGGTCTTAGGAGAAGGATAGCGCCTTTGATTTATCTCAGAACCTCGCGTCTTTCATCCAGTGATTAAATTGATACGAGAGATGAAATAAATACAGACGGATTTCCCTAACAGAGAAAAAAGAACCCACCTAGCGATGTGGAGGAATGAACTCCAATCGAAGGTGGGTTTTCTTGTTTTCTTTGTTAATCAAGTGGATTAGACTTTGGTAGATCCGGCGCCTTTTGCTGGAAGCGGCTGTCCGCCTGCATCCGTTTTTGAAGGAGGGTATGGTAGAAGATGATTTGGCAACTGGTTGCATAAGGTTTGACATAAAAATTCGCCATTCCTAAAGTGAAAAAAGATAGAATTTGCCAACCAAGCAGGCTCAAATCAAGAACAAGGCGGTGGCTCTTAAAGCCTTTCATCTCTTCCTTACTTTGGCGGAGGATAGACATAGGCCCATCATAGGTTCCCGTCATCAGTCGACTATATAGGATCAACTCAACTAAACTATACTGGTAATAAAAAGGGAGGAAGAGCAGGAGCCCAACCAGAGCCATTAAGAGGCTGGTCGTCATCGTTGGAGCTAACTTAAGAATTGCTTGAACTTCTGGAGTATCCGCTCTAAGAGTAGACGTAGTGGAGAAGGATTCATTGATAGCGAGAACGTGATAGCTGACCACCGTTAAGAGGAGTTGACTCACATAGAGGAGGCTCCCCCACAAAGATAGGATAACTTGCTTAATGAATAGGGTCAAAAACGCAGGTGTAAAATACTGGCTCTGAAAGATGGTGAAGATACCAAAGTTCTTTTCACCCTTGCTAGAGGCAGAAATCAAAAAGCGAAAAGTTGCCCCTAAATAGAGGAAAGAAAGGATAAATCCAATAATCGCAGGGAAAATTTGCCGACTTAGAAGAAAGAGCATCCCTTCTCTAAGTTCCATGTGAGCAAGTGCTTCAGTGATGTCTGTCCCTGTCAACATGTAACTTGCAAGGATTGTCAGAAGAGTTGGCAAGGCAAAGTAGGAGAAGACTTTGGGATGTTGCAATTGCAGCTGACGAGCTTGAGCACGAACCAATTTGATATTCATAATGTCCTCTTTCATGGTAGTAGTACCCTTTATTATAACACAAGTCCGTGACAGAGCTGGTAAAATTTGGTACAATCGTACAGGTGCTCACAGGAAATCCTGTGACAGGAATAAGAAGGCTGGGACTGTTTTTCCCAGTACGGAGGTAACCATGACAGATTCACCGATTCAATATCGATTAATCAAAAAAGAAAAGCATACAGGAGCTCGTCTGGGAGAAATTATCACCCCCCACGGGACCTTCCCGACCCCAATGTTTATGCCTGTAGGGACTCAGGCAACCGTTAAGACCCAATCACCAGAAGAACTCAAGGAAATGGGTTCCGGAATTATCTTGGCCAACACCTACCATCTCTGGCTTCGTCCCGGGGATGATCTAGTCGCAAAAGCAGGAGGACTGCACCAGTTCATGAACTGGGACCAACCCATTTTGACAGATAGTGGAGGCTTCCAAGTCTATTCATTAGCGGATACCCGCAATATCACCGAAGAAGGAGTAACCTTTAAAAACCACCTTAACGGCTCGAAGATGTTCCTCTCCCCAGAAAAGGCCATCTCCATCCAAAACAATCTAGGGAGTGACATCATGATGTCCTTTGATGAATGCCCTCAGTTCTATCAGCCCTATGATTATGTGAAGAAATCAATCGAACGGACCAGTCGTTGGGCAGAACGTGGCCTGAAGGCTCATCGTCGCCCTCATGATCAGGGTCTTTTCGGGATTGTCCAAGGGGCTGGATTTGAAGACTTGCGCCGTCAGTCTGCTCGGGATCTCGTCAGCATGGACTTTCCAGGCTATTCCATCGGTGGCTTAGCTGTTGGGGAAAGCCATGAAGAGATGAATGCCGTACTGGATTTCACCACTCCACTCTTACCGGAGAACAAGCCACGCTATCTCATGGGAGTAGGAGCTCCAGACAGTCTGATCGATGGCGTTATTCGTGGAGTGGACATGTTTGACTGTGTCTTGCCGACGCGGATTGCGCGAAACGGCACCTGTATGACTAGTCAAGGACGTCTGGTGGTGAAAAATGCGCAATTCGCAGAAGACTTTACACCGCTAGACCACGAGTGTGATTGCTACACTTGTAAAAACTATACCCGAGCTTATCTTCGCCACCTCCTCAAGGCAGATGAAACCTTCGGTATTCGCTTGACCAGCTACCACAACTTGTATTTCTTGATCAACCTCATGAAGCAGGTCCGTCAAGCTATCATGGATGACAATCTCTTAGAATTCCGTGAGCATTTCGTCGAAAAATATGGCTATAACAAATCAGGACGGAATTTCTAGGAAGAACTAAATAGAAAGAAAAAAGACTACAGCCATCCGAGAATAATAGGAATGACTGCGAGGCGTAGCGGTTGATTGGTATCTTTGGAGCATATTAAGTTCCAAAGATAACCTAATCAACTGTGCGGGGGCGAGACGACGAACAAATTTGGAAATAAATTTGTTCTGTCTCGCTCCCTTTTTTCTATATAATAGCAACTTTTTTAGCACTCTATATTTTTCGAAAACACTTTCATCGAAAAAACGAAAAAAATCTATTCAAATCCCTTGCATTGGGGCTTTCATTGTGTTAAACTACTATGGTGCTGTGAAAAACAGCTATTAGCTTTGATGCAAGAGGTTGCGACACGCTCGGTTGCATTGCCACGCAACGCGCGTCGGTTTTCTTGTGGAGCTAGCCTATTATCTTAAATAGACGAAAAGGAGAAAAAGATGGCAAACAAAAAAATCCGCATCCGTTTGAAAGCGTACGAACACCGTACACTTGACACAGCGGCTGCAAAAATCGTAGAATCAGCTACTCGTACAGGTGCACAAGTTGCGGGTCCAATCCCACTTCCAACTGAGCGTAGCCTCTACACAATCATTCGTGCGACTCACAAATATAAAGATTCTCGCGAACAATTCGAAATGCGTACACACAAACGTTTGATCGATATCATCAACCCAACTCAAAAAACAGTTGACGCTTTGATGAAATTGGATCTTCCAAGTGGTGTGAACGTAGAAATCAAACTTTAATCTAAAATATAAAAGAGCAGAAGCTGGTGTTTCAATTGAATTGAACACGGGCTAAACTCGGTGTGAAAAAGATAAACTTCCTAGTGTCTGTAAGACACTGCGTCAGTTTCCTATTTTCACTTTGAGTTTGACGCCCTTTGTATCTTAGACTTGAGCATAAAAAACGCTCGTTAAAAACTTTTTGAATAAAAAAACTATAGAAAAGGAACTATTTTCTCATGACAAAAGGAATCTTAGGGAAAAAAGTGGGAATGACTCAAATCTTCACTGAAGCTGGCGAATTGATCCCTGTAACAGTTATCGAAGCAACTCCAAACGTTGTTCTTCAAGTTAAAACTGTTGAAACAGATGGTTACAACGCTATCCAAGTTGGTTTCGATGACAAACGCGAAGTATTGAGCAACAAACCTGCTAAAGGACATGTAGCAAAAGCTAACACGGCTCCTAAGCGCTTCATTCGTGAATTCAAAAACGTTGAAGGCTTGGAAGTTGGTGCTGAAATCACAGTTGATACTTTCGAAGCTGGAGACATTGTTGATGTAACTGGTACTTCTAAAGGTAAAGGTTTCCAAGGTGTTATCAAACGCCACGGACAATCACGTGGACCTATGGCTCACGGTTCTCGTTACCACCGTCGTCCAGGTTCTATGGGACCTGTTGCGCCTAACCGCGTATTCAAAGGTAAAAACCTTGCAGGACGCATGGGTGGCGATCGTGTAACAATTCAAAACCTTGAAGTTGTACAAGTTGTTCCAGAAAAGAACGTTATCCTTATCAAAGGTAACGTACCAGGTGCTAAGAAATCTCTTATCACTATCAAGTCAGCAGTTAAAGCTGGTAAATAATAAGGAAAGGGGAATACAGTCAAAATGGCAAATGTAACATTATTCGACCAAACTGGTAAACAAGCGGGCGAAGTTGTTCTTAACGATGCGATCTTTGGTATCGAACCAAACCAAGCAGTTGTATTTGATGTGATCATCAGCCAACGTGCTAGCCTTCGTCAAGGAACTCACGCAGTTAAAAACCGCTCAGCCGTTTCAGGTGGCGGACGCAAACCATGGCGTCAAAAAGGAACTGGACGTGCTCGTCAAGGTTCTATCCGCTCTCCACAATGGCGTGGTGGTGGAATCGTCTTCGGACCAACTCCACGTAGCTATGCGTACAAACTTCCTCAAAAAGTTCGTCGCCTTGCGCTTAAATCTGTTTACTCAGAAAAAGTTGCTGAAAACAAATTTGTAGCCGTTGATTCTCTTGAATTTACAGCTCCAAAAACTGCTGAATTTGCAAAAGTTCTTGCAGCTTTGAGCATCGATTCTAAAGTCCTTGTTATTCTTGAAGAAGGAAACGAATTCGCAGCTCTTTCAGCTCGTAACCTTCCAAACGTGAAAGTTGCGACTGCTACAACTGCAAGTGTTCTTGACATCGCAAATAGTGACAAACTTCTTGTTACTCAAGCAGCTATCTCTAAAATCGAGGAGGTTCTTGCATAATGAATTTGTATGATGTTATCAAAAAACCTGTTATCACTGAAAAGTCAATGGCTCAACTTGAAGCAGGCAAATATGTATTCGAAGTTGACACTCGCGCTCACAAACTTTTGATCAAACAAGCTGTTGAAGCTGCCTTTGAAGGTGTAAAAGTTGCGAATGTGAACACTGTAAACGTAAAACCAAAAGCTAAACGTGTTGGACGTTACACTGGTTTTACTTCAAAAACTAAAAAAGCTATCATCACGCTTACAGCTGATTCAAAGGCAATCGAGTTGTTCGCTACTGAAGCTGAATAATCTAAGGAGGAAATATCGTGGGAATTCGTGTTTATAAACCAACAACAAACGGTCGCCGTAATATGACTTCTTTGGATTTCGCTGAAATCACAACAAGCACACCAGAGAAATCTTTGCTCGTTTCATTGAAGAGCAAAGCAGGTCGTAACAACAACGGACGTATCACAGTTCGTCACCAAGGTGGTGGACACAAACGTCATTACCGTTTGATTGACTTCAAACGTAACAAAGATAACGTTGAAGCAGTTGTAAAAACAATTGAGTACGATCCAAACCGTTCTGCAAACATCGCTTTGGTGCACTACACTGACGGTGTGAAAGCATACATCATCGCTCCAAAAGGTCTTGAAGTTGGTCAACGTATCGTTTCAGGTCCAGAAGCAGATATCAAAGTCGGAAACGCTCTTCCGCTTGCTAACATCCCAGTTGGTACTTTGATCCACAACATCGAATTGAAACCAGGTCGTGGTGGAGAATTGGTACGTGCTGCTGGAGCATCTGCTCAAGTATTGGGTGCTGAAGGTAAATATGTTCTTGTTCGTCTTCAATCAGGCGAAGTTCGTATGATCCTTGGTACTTGCCGTGCTACAGTTGGTGTTGTCGGAAACGAACAACATGGACTTGTAAACCTTGGTAAAGCTGGTCGTAGCCGTTGGAAAGGTATCCGTCCAACAGTTCGTGGTTCTGTAATGAACCCGAATGATCACCCACACGGTGGTGGTGAAGGTAAAGCACCAGTTGGTCGTAAAGCGCCATCTACTCCATGGGGCAAACCTGCTCTTGGTCTTAAAACTCGTAACAAGAAAGCGAAATCTGACAAACTTATCGTTCGTCGTCGCAACGAGAAATAATTTAGAACTAGTCGCTTAAGCGCTAGATGATCCGCCAGCTCGGCAGCGCTCCTTGTGAGCGCAAGCCGCTGTGGTACTATATTTAAAGGAGAAAATATTAAAATGGGACGCAGTCTTAAAAAAGGACCTTTCGTCGATGAGCATTTGATGAAAAAAGTTGAAGCTCAAGCTAATGACGAAAAGAAAAAAGTTATCAAAACTTGGTCACGTCGTTCAACGATCTTCCCAAGTTTCATTGGTTACACTATCGCAGTTTATGATGGACGTAAACACGTACCTGTTTACATCCAAGAAGACATGGTAGGTCACAAGCTTGGTGAATTTGCACCAACTCGTACTTACAAAGGTCACGCTGCAGATGACAAGAAGACACGTAGAAAATAAGGAGAACATAAATGGCAGAAATTACTTCAGCTAAAGCAATGGCTCGTACAGTGCGTGTTTCACCTCGTAAATCACGTCTTGTTCTTGACAACATCCGTGGTAAAAGCGTAGCCGATGCAGTAGCAATCTTGAAATTCACTCCAAACAAAGCAGCTGAAATCATCTTGAAAGTGTTGAACTCAGCAGTAGCAAACGCTGAAAACAACTTTGGTTTGGAAAAAGCAAACTTGGTAGTATCTGAAGCATTCGCAAACGAAGGACCAACGATGAAACGTTTCCGTCCACGTGCGAAAGGTTCAGCTTCACCAATCAACAAACGCACAAGCCACATCACAGTGGTTGTGACAGAAAAATAAGGAGGTAACATCGTGGGTCAAAAAGTACATCCAATTGGAATGCGTGTCGGCATCATCCGTGATTGGGATGCCAAATGGTATGCTGAAAAAGAATACGCGGATTACCTTCATGAAGATCTTGCAATCCGTAAATTCATTCAAAAAGAATTGGCTGACGCAGCGGTTTCTACTATCGAAATCGAACGCGCAGTAAACAAAGTTAACGTTTCTCTTCACACTGCTAAACCAGGTATGGTTATCGGTAAAGGTGGAGCAAACGTTGATGCACTTCGTGCAGCTCTTAACAAATTGACTGGCAAACAAGTACACATCAACATCATTGAGATTAAACGTCCTGACTTGGATGCTCACCTTGTTGGTGAAGGAATTGCTCGTCAATTGGAACAACGTGTTGCTTTCCGTCGTGCACAAAAACAAGCGATCCAACGTGCTATGCGTGCTGGAGCTAAAGGAATCAAAACTCAAGTATCAGGTCGTTTGAACGGTGCAGATATTGCCCGTGCAGAAGGATACTCTGAAGGAACTGTTCCACTTCACACACTTCGCGCTGATATCGATTACGCTTGGGAAGAAGCAGACACTACTTACGGTAAACTTGGTGTTAAAGTATGGATCTACCGTGGTGAAGTTCTTCCAGCTCGTAAAGACGCTAAAGGAGGTAAATAACCAATGTTAGTACCTAAACGTGTAAAACACCGTCGCGAATTCCGTGGTAAAATGCGCGGTGAAGCAAAAGGTGGAAAAGAAGTAGCATTCGGTGAATACGGTCTTCAAGCTACAACTAGCCACTGGATCACTAACCGCCAAATCGAGGCAGCTCGTATTGCCATGACTCGTTACATGAAGCGTGGTGGTAAGGTTTGGATCAAGATCTTCCCACACAAATCATACACCGCTAAAGCTATCGGGGTACGTATGGGATCTGGTAAAGGGGCACCTGAAGGTTGGGTAGCACCAGTTAAACGTGGTAAAGTAATGTTTGAAGTTGCTGGTGTATCTGAAGAAATCGCTCGCGAAGCGCTTCGTCTTGCAAGCCACAAATTGCCAGTTAAATGTAAATTCGTAAAACGTGAAGCAAAATAAGGAGAGGTCATGAAACTTACAGAAGTAAAAGAATTTGTTAAAGAACTTCGTGGTCTTTCTCAAGAAGAACTCGCGAAGCGTGAAAATGAATTGAAAAAAGAATTGTTTGAACTTCGTTTCCAAGCTGCTGCAGGTCAATTGGAGCAAACTGGACGTTTGAAAGAAGTGAAAAAACAAATCGCTCGTATCAAAACTGTTCAGTCAGAAGCTAAATAATAGACTAGGGAAGGAGAATTTCAATGGAACGCAATAATCGTAAAGTTCTTGTTGGACGCGTTGTGTCTGACAAAATGGACAAAACAATCACAGTTGTAGTTGAAACTAAACGTAACCACCCAGTCTATGGTAAACGTATCAACTATTCTAAAAAATACAAAGCACATGATGAAAACAACGTTGCCAAAGAAGGCGATATCGTTCGTATCATGGAAACTCGTCCGCTTTCAGCTACAAAACGCTTCCGTCTTGTAGAAGTTGTTGAAGAAGCGGTCATCATCTAATCTAACCTGAAAGGAGAAAACTTAAATGATTCAAACAGAAACTCGTTTGAAAGTCGCTGACAACAGTGGTGCACGCGAAATCTTGACAATCAAAGTTCTTGGTGGTTCAGGACGTAAATTCGCAGGTATCGGTGATGTCATCGTAGCATCTGTAAAACAAGCTACTCCTGGTGGTGCGGTTAAAAAAGGTGACGTTGTAAAAGCTGTTATCGTTCGTACTAAATCAGGTGCTCGTCGTAAAGATGGTTCATACATCAAATTCGACGAAAATGCTGCAGTGATCATCCGTGAAGACAAAACTCCTCGCGGAACTCGTATCTTTGGCCCAGTCGCTCGTGAATTGCGTGACGGTGGTTTCATGAAGATCGTATCACTTGCTCCAGAAGTACTTTAATTTAAAAAATCACAAACACAGTCCCCTGGCTCATTGGCCAGGGTGCCCATAGGGCGTAAGAATAAAAGGAGAATAAAATGTTTGTAAAAACTGGCGACAAAGTTCGTGTAATTGCTGGTAAAGACAAAGGTGTTGAAGCTAAAGTCGTTGCTGCTCTTCCAAAAGTAAATAAAGTTGTTGTTGAAGGTGTAAACCTTGTTAAAAAACACCAACGTCCAAATAACGAAAACCCTCAAGGTGCTATCATCGAAAAAGAAGCTCCAATCCATGTATCAAACGTTCAAGTCTTGGACAAGAACGGTGTTGCTGGACGTGTTGGCTACAAATTCGTAGATGGCAAAAAAGTTCGTTATAACAAAAAATCAGGCGAAGTGCTTGACTAATCACGAAGGAAAGGAGAAGTATAATGGCTAATCGTTTAAAAGAAAAATACCTTAATGAAGTAGTTCCAGCTTTGACTGAACAATTTAACTACTCATCAGTTATGGCAGTGCCAAAAGTTGATAAGATCGTTTTGAACATGGGTGTTGGAGTTGCTGTTTCTAACGCTAAAAACCTTGAGAAAGCTGCTGAAGAATTGGCATTGATCTCAGGTCAAAAACCACTTATCACAAAAGCTAAAAAATCAATCGCCGGCTTCCGTCTTCGTGAAGGTGTAGCGATCGGTGCGAAAGTAACACTTCGTGGCGAACGTATGTACGAATTCTTGGACAAATTGGTTTCAGTTTCACTTCCACGTGTTCGTGACTTCCATGGTGTTCCAACAAAATCATTTGACGGACGCGGAAACTACACACTTGGTGTGAAAGAACAATTGATCTTCCCAGAAATCAACTTTGATGATGTTGATAAAACTCGTGGTTTGGATATCGTAATCGTAACTACTGCGAACACAGACGAAGAATCACGTGCATTGCTTACTGGCCTTGGTATGCCGTTTGCAAAATAATATAGGAGGTAAAACTAATGGCTAAAAAATCTATGATTGCTAAGAACAAACGCCCAGCGAAGTTCTCTACTCAAGCATACACTCGCTGTGAACGTTGTGGACGTCCACACTCAGTTTACCGCAAGTTTAAACTTTGCCGTGTTTGCTTCCGTGAATTGGCATACAAAGGACAAATCCCTGGTGTCACTAAAGCATCTTGGTAATAGCATGATACAAAGAGCGTGACAACCTCAGCAAAAATAGGAGATTTGATGCAGGAGCGATGCTCCAAGACAAATCTATCTTTTTTGCCCAGGTTGTAGCTCGTGTTCAAATGAGAAATCCTCATTTGTATGTATCAAAACTTTCTGAGCCTAGCTCAATCATTAACTAGCAAGTGAAACGTTCAAACTACTAGTAAGAGGAGAAATATAAAATGGTTATGACTGACCCAATCGCAGACTTCCTAACTCGTATTCGTAACGCTAACCAAGCAAAACACGAAGTACTTGAAGTACCTGCATCAAACATCAAAAAAGGGATTGCTGAAATCCTTAAACGCGAAGGTTTTGTAAAAAACGTTGAAGTAATCGAAGATGACAAACAAGGAATCATCCGCGTGTTCTTGAAATACGGAGCAAACGGTGAAAAAGTTATCACAAACTTGAAACGTGTTTCTAAACCAGGTTTGCGTGTTTACAAAAAACGTGAAGATCTTCCAAAAGTTCTTAACGGACTTGGAATTGCTATCCTTTCAACTTCTGAAGGTTTGCTTACTGATAAAGAAGCACGCCAAAAGAATGTTGGTGGAGAAGTTATCGCTTACGTTTGGTAAAATCAAGATACAAAGCTCGTAAAGAACAAAGCAAAATTAGGAAGTTGGAGAAGTTTGTTTACAAACAAGCCAACTTATCTATTTTGCACAGTTCTTAGAGCGTGTTCAGTTCGGTTCTTGAACTAAATAAGTATCTTTAACCCCCGTGAAAACTGGCCTACAAAGGCCTGACAATTTAACAGGAGAATAAAAACATGTCACGTATTGGTAATAAAGTTATCGTGTTGCCTGCTGGTGTTGAACTCACTAACAATGACAACGTTGTAACTGTAAAAGGACCTAAAGGAGAACTTACTCGTGAGTTCTCAAAAGATATTGAAATCCGTGTGGAAGGTACTGAAGTAACTCTTCACCGTCCAAACGATTCAAAAGAAATGAAAACTATCCACGGAACTACTCGTGCCCTTTTGAACAACATGGTAATTGGTGTTTCAGAAGGCTTCAAGAAAGAACTTGAAATGCGCGGGGTTGGTTACCGTGCACAACTTCAAGGATCAAAACTTGTTTTGGCTGTTGGTAAATCACATCCAGACGAAGTTGAAGCTCCAGAAGGAATTACTTTTGAACTTCCAAACCCAACAACAATCGTTGTTAGCGGAATTTCAAAAGAAGTAGTTGGTCAAACAGCTGCTTACGTACGTAGCCTTCGTTCACCAGAACCTTACAAAGGTAAAGGGATCCGTTATGTTGGTGAATTCGTTCGCCGTAAAGAAGGTAAAACAGGTAAATAATGTAGTTTGGTTGTTTTTCAACCAATCTTCATCTTACCAACTCAGTGCTTAGCACATGATTTTAAAATTAAGAGGTGAAAATTGTGATTTCGAAACCAGATAAAAATAAAATCCGTCAAAAACGCCACCGTCGCGTTCGCGGAAAACTCTCTGGAACTGCTGATCGCCCACGTTTGAACGTATTCCGTTCTAATACAGGCATCTACGCTCAAGTAATTGATGACGTAGCGGGTGTAACGCTCGCAAGCGCTTCAACTCTTGACAAAGAAGTTTCAAAAGGAACTAAAACTGAACAAGCCGTTGTTGTCGGCAAACTTGTTGCTGAACGTGCAGTTGCTAAAGGTATTTCTGAAGTGGTGTTCGACCGCGGTGGATATCTATATCACGGACGTGTTAAAGCTTTGGCTGATGCAGCTCGTGAAAACGGATTGAAATTCTAATAGGAGGACACTAGAAAATGGCATTTAAAGACAATGCAGTTGAACTTGAAGAACGCGTAGTTGCCATCAACCGTGTTACAAAAGTTGTTAAAGGTGGACGTCGTCTTCGTTTTGCAGCTCTTGTAGTTGTTGGTGACCGTAACGGACGTGTTGGTTTTGGTACAGGTAAAGCTCAAGAAGTACCAGAAGCAATCCGTAAAGCAGTAGAAGATGCTAAGAAAAACTTGATTGAAGTTCCTATGGTTGGAACAACAATTCCTCACGAAGTAACATCAGTATTTGGTGGAGCTCGTGTATTGTTGAAACCAGCTATCGAAGGGGCTGGGGTTGCTGCAGGTGGTGCAGTTCGTGCCGTTGTTGAATTGGCAGGTATTGCAGATGTAACATCTAAATCACTTGGATCAAACACTCCAATCAACATTGTTCGTGCAACAGTGGAAGGTTTAGCTCAATTGAAACGCGCTGAAGAAGTTGCTGCCCTTCGTGGTATTTCAGTTTCTGACTTGGCTTAAGAAAGGAGATTCAAATGGCTCAAATTAAAATTACTTTGACTAAGTCTCCAATCGGACGCATCCCGTCACAACGTAAAACTGTTGTAGCACTTGGACTTGGCAAATTGAACAGCTCTGTTATTAAAGAAGATAACCCAGCAGTACGTGGTATGATTACTGCAGTATCTCACTTAGTAACAGTTGAAGAAGTAAAATAATCTATTTTGAAATAGAACAAGGTTTTCAGGGGTATGAGAATTTTCTCATCCCCTAAAACTAAATATAAGTATAGGCGAGTTTGTAGTCGGGACACCTTTTCCTGATTACATGCGTTAGCAATTTACAAAAGAGGAGAAAATAATAATGAAACTTCATGAATTACAACCTGCTGCAGGTTCACGTAAAGTCCGCAACCGTGTTGGTCGTGGTACTTCATCTGGTAATGGTAAAACTTCTGGCCGTGGTCAAAAAGGTCAAAAAGCTCGTAGCGGCGGCGGAGTACGCCTTGGTTTTGAAGGTGGACAAACTCCATTGTTCCGTCGTCTTCCAAAACGTGGATTTACAAACATCAACGCTAAAGAATATGCGATTGTAAACCTTGATCAGTTGAACGTCTTCGAAGATGGTGCTGAAGTAACACCAGTTGTACTTGTTGAAGCAGGTATTGTAAAAGCTGAAAAATCAGGGATTAAAATTCTTGGTAACGGAGAATTGACTAAGAAATTGACTGTTAAGGCAGCTAAATTCTCTAAATCAGCTGAAGAAGCTATCACTGCTAAAGGTGGTTCAGTAGAAGTCATCTAAGAGGGGTGACCTATGTTCTTTAAATTATTAAAAGATGCATTTAAGGTAAAACAAGTACGATCAAAAATTTTATTTACTATTTTTATCATACTTGTCTTCCGAATCGGGACCACGATTACGGTTCCTGGTGTGAATGCGAAAATCCTTAACAACTTACAAGATGTTTCCTTCTTGAATATGATGAGCTTGGTGTCAGGGAATGCTATGAGAAACTTCTCTGTCTTCGCCCTTGGGGTGAGTCCTTACATCACTGCTTCCATCGTAGTTCAGCTTCTTCAAATGGATTTGCTTCCGAAGTTTGTTGAGTGGGGGAAACAAGGAGAAGTTGGGCGGAGAAAGTTGAATCAGGCAACACGCTATATTGCCTTGGTCCTAGCTTTCGTTCAATCCATTGGAATTACAGCTACTTTCCATACTTTGTCACAAGCTAAATTAGTATCGACACCGAACGTTGAAACCTACATCTTGATTGGTGCAATTTTAACGACAGGTTCGATGATTGTGACCTGGTTGGGAGAACAGATTTCCGACAAAGGATACGGAAACGGTGTTTCTATGATTATCTTTGCGGGGATTGTTTCTTCCATTCCAGAAATGATCAAAGGTGTTTACGAAGATTCATTTGTCAACGTCCGTCCTGGACAATTGAACAATTCACTAATTTTCGTAGGGATATTAATCTTAGCGGTATTAGTGATTGTCTACTTCACAACCTTTGTGGAACAAGCTCAGTATAAAATTCCAATTCAATATACAAAGATTGCACAAGGAGCACCATCTAGCTCATATCTTCCACTGAAGGTAAACCCAGCTGGAGTTATTCCTGTCATCTTTGCTAGTTCGATCACAGCTGCGCCGGCAGCAATTTTCCAGGTCATTAGTGCCATGGGTTACAATGCTGGATGGGTTCGAACAGCACAATCTATGTTAGCAACCAATACACCAACAGGTGTAGCAATGTATGCTTTGCTAATCATTTTGTTTACTTTCTTCTACACATTTGTACAGATTAACCCAGAAAAAACTGCGGAAAATCTACAAAAGAGTGGTGCCTACATTCCAGGAGTACGTCCTGGTAAGGGAACAGAAGACTACATGTCACGTCTTCTTAGACGATTGGCTACGGTTGGTTCTCTCTTCCTTGGATTCATCACTATTATTCCAATCCTTGCCCGGGATGTCTTTGGTTTGACAGATACAGTTGCTCTCGGAGGGACTAGTCTCTTGATCATCATCTCAACTGGTATTGAAGGAATGAAACAATTAGAAGGTTACTTATTGAAACGCAAATACATTGGTTTCATGGATACAACAGAATAGAATTAGGTTGACATTGTCAACCTTCTATTTTGTTTTTGAATAAGTTTGTTAGATCGTAACAGACTTATTTAAAAACAAAATAAGGAGCAAATGATTATGAATCTATTAATCATGGGATTGCCTGGAGCAGGTAAGGGGACACAAGCGGCTAAGATTGTAGAACAATTTCAAGTTGCACATATCTCAACTGGGGATATGTTCCGTGCTGCAATGGCCAATCAAACCGAAATGGGTGTATTGGCAAAATCATTCATCGATAAAGGTGAATTGGTGCCGGATGATGTGACAAACGGGATTGTAAAAGAACGTTTGGCTCAAGACGATATTAAGGAAAAAGGATTCCTCTTAGATGGTTTCCCTCGCACGATTGAACAGGCACATGCTTTGGATCAAATCTTGGTTGACCTTGGTCTTGAACTTGAGGGAGTAATCAACATCGAAGTAGATCCATCTTGCTTACTTGAACGCTTGAGTGGACGTATCATTCACCGTGAAACAGGTGAAACTTACCATAAGGTATTCAATCCACCAGCTGATTACAAGGAAGAAGACTATTACCAACGTGAGGACGACAAACCAGAAACGGTTAAACGTCGCTTGGATGTGAACATTGCTCAAGGTGAGCCGATTCTTGCTCATTATCGTGCAAAAGGGTTAGTTCATGATATCGAAGGAAATCAAGACATTAACGACGTCTTTAAAGATATCCAAAAAGTCTTGGAGAAATTGAAATAAAAACGTTTTAGTCACTTGCAATAATTGACAACAAGTGATACAATGAATTAGTCTGACTTATAATTGTTACCTCTGTGCTCAGAGGAATGAATCGAAATTTATGGAGGTACTTTTGCGTGGCAAAAGACGATGTGATTGAAGTAGAAGGCAAAGTAGTCGATACGATGCCGAATGCTATGTTTACGGTTGAACTTGAAAATGGACATCAGATTTTAGCAACAGTTTCTGGTAAAATTCGTAAAAACTATATTCGTATTTTAGCGGGAGATCGTGTTACAGTGGAGATGAGTCCGTACGATTTGACACGTGGACGTATCACATACCGCTTTAAATAATCGAAAAACTTGGAGGGATAAAAATGAAAGTAAGACCATCGGTCAAACCAATTTGCGAATACTGTAAAGTAATTCGTCGTAATGGTCGTGTTATGGTAATTTGCCCAGCAAATCCAAAACACAAACAACGTCAAGGATAAGATAGAAAGGAGAAAACATGGCTCGTATTGCTGGAGTTGACATTCCAAATGACAAACGTGTAGTAATTTCATTGACTTATGTATACGGTATCGGACTTCCAACATCTAAGAAAATTCTTGCTGCTGCAGGCGTTTCTGAAGATATTCGTGTTCGCGACCTTACACCAGATCAAGAAGATGCTATCCGTCGTGAAGTTGACGCAATTAAAGTAGAAGGTGACCTTCGTCGTGAAGTGAACTTGAACATTAAACGTTTGATGGAAATCGGTTCATACCGTGGTATCCGTCACCGTCGTGGACTTCCTGTTCGTGGACAAAACACTAAAAACAATGCTCGCACTCGTAAAGGTAAAGCTGTTGCGATTGCTGGTAAGAAAAAATAAGAAAATAAAATAAGGAGGTAAAAATCTTGGCTAAACCAACACGTAAACGTCGTGTGAAAAAGAATATCGAATCAGGTATTGCTCATATTCACGCAACATTTAATAACACAATTGTTATGATTACTGATGTGCATGGTAACGCAATTGCATGGTCATCTGCAGGTGCTCTTGGTTTCAAAGGTTCTCGTAAATCTACACCATTTGCTGCACAAATGGCTTCAGAAGCTGCTGCAAAATCAGCTCAAGAACATGGTCTTAAATCAGTAGAAGTTACTGTTAAAGGTCCTGGTTCTGGTCGTGAGTCTGCTATTCGTGCTCTTGCTGCTGCTGGTCTTGAAGTTACTGCAATCCGCGATGTGACTCCTGTGCCACACAATGGTGCTCGTCCTCCAAAACGTCGCCGTGTATAATCATCAACAATTACACAGCTTTTCGTTTCAGAGGGAGTATAGCAAATGATTGAGTTTGAAAAACCAAATATAACAAAAATTGATGAAAATAAAGATTACGGTGTATTTGTAGTAGAACCACTTGAACGTGGTTATGGTACAACACTAGGGAACTCTCTTCGTCGCGTATTATTAGCTTCACTTCCAGGTGCTGCTGTTACTTCAATTAACATTGAAGGTGTATTGCACGAATTTGATACAGTTCCAGGTGTCCGTGAAGACGTTATGCAAATCATTCTTAACGTTAAAGGGATCGCTGTAAAATCTTACGTCCAAGACGAAAAGATTATTGAACTTGATGTAGAAGGTCCTGCAGAAGTGACTGCTGGAGATATTCTTACAGATAGTGATATTGAAATTGTAAACCCTGATCATTATCTTTTCACCATCGGTGAAGGATCAAGCTTCAAAGCGACTTTGACTGTAAACAGCGGTCGTGGTTATGTTCCAGCTGATCAAAATAAAAAAGATGATGCACCAGTAGGTACACTTGCTGTAGATTCAATCTATACGCCAGTGACAAAAGTTAATTACCAAGTTGAACCAGCTCGCGTTGGTAGCAACGATGGTTTTGACAAACTAACCCTTGAAATCTTAACAAATGGAACAATTATTCCAGAAGATGCTTTAGGTTTATCTGCTCGTATTTTGACAGAACACCTTAACCTCTTTACGAACTTAACAGAAATCGCGATTGCGACAGATGTTATGAAGGAAGTAGATACAGCATCAGATGATCGAGTACTAGAACGTACCATCGAAGAATTGGATCTTTCTGTTCGTTCATATAACTGTTTGAAACGTGCCGGTATCAATACTGTGTATGATTTGACAGAAAAATCTGAACCAGAAATGATGAAGGTTCGTAACCTTGGACGTAAGAGTCTCGAAGAAGTTAAAGTTAAGCTTGCCGATTTAGGCCTTGGGCTAAAAAACGATAAATAGAGGAGGAATACATGGCTTACCGTAAACTAGGACGCACTAGCTCACAACGTAAAGCAATGCTTCGTGATTTGACTACAGATCTTATCATCAATGAAGCAATCGTAACAACTGAAGCACGTGCAAAAGAAATCCGTAAATCAGTTGAAAAAATGATTACTTTAGGTAAACGTGGTGACTTGCATGCACGTCGTCAAGCAGCTGCTTACGTACGTAACGAAGTTGCATCACAAAACTTTGATGAAGAAACTGGTAAATATTCAGAAACAACTGCACTTCAAAAATTGTTCTCTGAACTTGCACCACGTTATGCTGAGCGCAATGGTGGATATACTCGTATCCTTAAAACTGAACCACGCCGTGGGGATGCTGCGCCAATGGCAATTATCGAATTAGTATAAAATCATCAATTTTGTTGAGTGTTATGATGTTGGAAGGACTTAACGGTTCTTCTTAGTCTAGCTCTGGTCTGCCGCTAGGATTTATCCTAGCGGTAACACTCATCATATTGAGGTAAATGGTAGACGCTTGTTTACGAAATTGCTTTAATTTAAAACAATTTCGTAAGCAGGCGTTTTTTTGATATAATAGAAGAGTTATGACAGAAAAAGAAAAATCACAAGCACTCGCCCAGCAATTATTGGCAAAGCGTTATCTTGCCTCGCTAAAAGATAATCCAGAGCAGTACATTGGGGTTGAACTCGAATTTCCAATCGTAAATACAATGGGGAATAAAACGGATGTACTGGTTACAAAGGCTCTTTTTAAGCATCTGCAAGAAGTTGAAGAGTTTATTGCGATTAAACAAGATGAAGATGGGAACCCAGTCCAGTTACAACATAAAATAAACAAAGATCAAATTGTATTTGAGTTATCTTACAATACCATTGAATTTGCTTTTGAAAAGACTAAAACCATCCAAGAAGTCGAAAGCCGGTTTCAACACTATTTAGGGATCATTCAGCCATTCTTAAGAGAGAGACAGCATCAAATAGAAGGAAAAGGCATTCATCCTTATTGGAGAATAAATGAAAATCAACCTGTAAAAATTGATCGTTATAAAATGCTGATTCAATTCTTGCAACTGTCTGGACAATATCCTAACCATCGGTTCCATCATTATCCAGACTATGGAACCTTTATTTGTGGCAATCAAGTACAATTGGATGTTTCAAGAACGAATTATTTGGAAATAATTAATGCAATGAATAAGGTGGAGCCAGCAAAAGCATATCTGTTTGCTAATTCCGTTTTTGATGGAGAGGACTGGGATACGAAGATCTCAAGAGATATTTTCTGGGAAGATTCCATGCATGGATTTTATCAGGAAAATGTTGGTGTAAATCCTAAGGCGTTTATAAATGAAAAGGACTTTCTAGAATATTTAGCGAAGACAGCCTTGTTTTATGTTTATCGTGAGGATGAAATCTTATATTTCGAACCTATTAGAGTAGAGGATTACCTCGCAAAAGAAAAAATAGTAGCCTATCGCTTAGATGGAACTAGACAAGAAATAAAACCGCAGGAAGAGGACCTGAAGAATCATAGAAGCTACCATTTTCAAGATTTAACAACAAGAGGAACCATCGAATATAGAAGTGTTTGTACTCAACCATTAAATAAAACATTTGCTCCAATTGCATTTCATGTCGGATTGCATCATAATATCAAAGAATTAGACGAGTATTTAGCTCAAAATATCATTTTTGATTTTAATAAAGATAATCCAAAAGAATTAAGAAGACAATATTCGAAAAAACAGTTAACTGAAAATGAATTAGTAAAAATTAAACAATATTCATTAGATCTGTTAAAAATCTCAAAAAGAGGATTGATGGATCGCGGAAACCAAGAAGAAGTTTATCTCGAAGAAATTATAAAAGAACTTGGGAAATGCTGATTTAACAGTATTTCCTTTTTTTAGGATCAAAAAAAAATAAAAAATTTAAAAAAATAGAAAAAAGATATTGACAAGGCGAAGTGGACGTGATATACTAATATAGTTGTCGCGCGAGAGCGACAAAGACCTTTGAAAACTGAACAAGACGAACCAATGTGCAGGGCGCTACAACTGAAGTTGTAGT
>NZ_JAJTNQ010000005.1:0-131814 GCF_021341835.1 Streptococcus sp. XMC
GTGCATAAAGCGTAAGCTTTAGTTCGGGAAGTAGCTCAGCTTGGTAGAGTACTTGGTTTGGGACCAAGGTGTCGCAGGTTCGAATCCTGTCTTCCCGATAGAGTAGAAAGGTCTGATGACCTTTTTTATTTGGTAACGAAAAAAGGCCGTGTGGCCTTTTTCTTTTATAATAATTGGTATTCGTCAATCAGCATGATGGTTTCTCGTCCTTTATTATCGACAATTCTGACTTGTCTTGGATAATAGGGGTCGAAGGGAATTAGGAAATCAACTGCAATTTCTAAGGGGAAGTCTTTTTGACTGAATCGTAAAGTTGTTTTTCCTTTTCGATTGATGAGTTCAAATTTTAGAACAGAGTTTAAGGGATAGACATGTTTGAGGTAGTTGTCAATGACATACCAGAAACTATCAATAATATCATCTGGTAAACTGGTCATTACACCAAAACTAGCATAGCGACCTCGAGTATTCGTAAACGCCATAGTATCTCCCTTCCTCTTTTTATTAAGTACATAGTACTTGTTTTAGGTGGATATTGCAAGTATTAAGTTCGAAAAAAAGAGCTTTCGCTCTTTTCAACTTTATTTATTTCGCAGTTCAACATAACGGTTGTACCAAATTTTGATGTATTCCTCAGAGAAAGGACCTAATTGATTGTTGATCCAATCTACAAGGATTTTGACATTTTCTTTTAGGATAAAGTCAATGTCATCTGAATAGTTCATTTTACGTTTGTGCTGTTCGTATTCTTCTACGTCCAACAGTTTCTTTTCACCACCAGGAAAGACTTTGACATCAAGATCATAATCAATATACTTTAGTGCCTCCTGATCCATATAAAATGGACTGGCTAGATTACAATAGTAGGACACTTCATTATCGCGGATCATAGCGATGATATTGAACCAATACTTCTTATGAAAGTAGACGATTGCTGGCTCTCTTGTAATCCATCTTCTACCATCGCTCTCTGTAACGAGAGTATGATCATTGACGCCGATCAGTGCGTTTTCCGTAGTTTTTAGTACCATGGTGTCTCGCCACGTTCGGTGGAGACTTCCATCATGTTTATAACTTTGAATTGTAATAAAGTCGCCTTCTTTAGGTAGTTTCATAACTTACCAACTTTCTACAATCTAAGTATATCCTCTATATTGTATCATATTTTCATGAAAATAAGGGATTTTCATGTGAATTTTTATTTAAAGGAATTCGCGAAGAGCTGTAGAAATGTCAGAGTAGTCGTAGCCTTTGCGAGCTAGTGCTTGAGTGAGGCGTTGTTTGAGTTCGTAGCCCTCGTATTTTCGAGAATATTTTTGATGTTGCTTTTCCAGTTCCTTCATAATCAGGTCGAGTGTTTGTTCTTCATCTGGCTCGATATCCAATTGGTGAAATGCTTGTTTGGCTATTTCATAACTGAAGCCTTTATTGATAAGATTTTGTGTGATTTTATCTTTTAAGGCTCTTGGTGGAAGTTTTTTAGCGTATTGTTTGGCTAATTTTTGGGCAGTTCGTTGAGCTACCTCGGAAAAATCAAATTCTGAGGTGATCTGATCTATATAGTGGGAAGAGACTCCTTTTTGAATGAGCTTTTGCTTGAGGATATAAGGTCCCTTGTCACCTGAGAGTTGATTGGATTGAAAGATAGCCCGAGTATAGGCCAAGTCGTCGATCCATTTGTCTTCTTTTAAGGTGTTTATGACGGTTTCAATAGTGGATTCGTCGATTTCATGCTTAGCTAAGTAGTCGCGAACTTCGCGAGCTGTACGGGCTTTAAAAGAAAGGTGATAAAGGGCTAAATTCTTAGCGTGGGAAAGCTGAGCAAAGGTTTGGATTTCCTTGAGTTCTTCCTGGCTAATTTCCTTATCTCGTGAAAGCATGAAGCGGACGATGGTGTCTTCTGTAATGTAGAGGGATTCGGCTTGATCCAGCTCTAGAAGGTAGAGACGTTTTTTCTTTTCTAATTTGGTGATTTTCATAGGCTTCCTGTTTCGTTTCAGTTTCGTTTCAGTTTTATTTCGGGTTATGATCAGTCTTTCTCTCTATATTATTCGTATTCTTATTGAGAAATGGTCTGTAATTCCTTGTTTTCTTTTCAATTCTATCATATTCTAAACGAATGAGAAACTACATGGTATAATAGACATATGAATCTAAAAGTTAAACAAAGAATTCCTTTGAAAATCAAGCGAATGGGAATTAATGGAGAAGGGATTGGCTTTTACAAGAAGACCTTAGTCTTTGTGCCTGGGGCTTTAAAGGGCGAAGATGTCTTTTGCCAAATTACTGCGATTAGAAAGAACTTTGCAGAAGCCAAGCTCTTGTCTGTCAACAAGGCTTCCAAGTATCGGGTAACGCCAACCTGTGATATCTATGAGACCTGTGGGGGCTGCCAGATTATGCATCTGAAGTACAGCAAGCAGTTGGAGTTCAAAACGGACTTGCTGCAGCAGGCCTTGAAAAAATATGCTCCTAAGGGGTATGAAAATTATCTGATCCGTCCGACGCTTGGGATGAAAAAACCACAGTATTATCGGGCCAAACTTCAATTTCAGACGCGTAAATTTAAGGGGGAGGTCAAGACTGGTTTGTACGCCCAAAATTCCCATTATTTGGTGGAATTAAGGGACTGTCTGGTCCAGGATCCGGTCATTCAGGAAATCGCTAACCATGTAGCGGAGTTATTGACCTACTACCAGATTCCCATTTCAGATGATCGGAAGCAATTGGGGGTTCGAACCATCATGGTGCGCCGGGCTCGTAAGACTGGACAGGTCCAAATGATCGTGGTGACGAGTCGGCAGATTAATTTAACAGACTTGGTGGAAGATCTAGTAGAAAAACACCCTGAAATTGTGACGGTGGCAGTCAATCTGAATACCTCCAAATCCAGCGAGATCTATGGAGAGAAGACACAGATTATTTGGGGACAGGAGACCATTCGAGAAGGGGTCTTGGATTATGAATTTTCCTTGTCTCCTCGGGCCTTTTATCAGTTAAATCCTGAGCAGACCGAAGTCCTCTATAGTGAAGCTGTCAAGGCCTTAGATGTATCACCAGAGGATCATTTGATTGATGCCTACTGCGGGGTTGGGACCATTGGTTTTGCCTTTGCGGATAAGGTCAAGAGTGTCCGGGGGATGGACATTATCCCTGAAGCGATTGAGGATGCCAAGTACAATGCTAAGCAGATGGGGTTTGATAATACCCACTATGAAGCTGGGACGGCTGAGGAAATTATTCCTCGTTGGTACAAGGAAGGCTATCGGGCAGATGCAGTCATTGTGGATCCACCACGGACTGGACTGGGGGTGCAATTGATTGACACCTTGTTGCGCTATGCCCCTCAAAAGATGGTCTATGTTTCTTGTAATGTTTCTACCCTGGCGCGGGATCTCGTGGACTTGACCAAGGTGTATGATGTCGTCTACATCCAATCAGTGGATATGTTTCCCCATACAGCACGGACAGAGGCTGTGGTGAAGTTAGTCAAGAAAGCTTAATCGAATAGGGATCAACAATGGATATTTGGCAAATCATGTATGAAAAGGCCAATCAGAGGGCTGAGGAGCTTTCCCAGGAGGAGCGTTAGATTCCTAGGAGCTTAGATGAGAGAAGAATGTGAGAGTGAAAGATGGATAATAAAATTGATGTATCGATTCCCGTTGCTCAAGTCATTGATCAACATCCGGAAGTATTGGACTTGTTGGTGGAATTGGGCTTTAAACCCTTAGCCAATCCGATCATGCGCAATACAGTTGGGCGCAAGGTTTCCTTGAAACAAGGATCAAAATTAGAAGGCACTCCTATGGAGAAGATTGTACGAACACTAGAGGCCAATGGCTATGAAGTAGTGGGGCTAGACTAATGAATGATGAACGAATTCATGTCTTAAGAGATATCTTATTAGACCTTCATCATGGAGCTTCTCCTGAGTCGGTTCAGGAACGCTTTGATGCGACCTTTAGCGGGGTGTCTGCGATTGAGATTTCCCTCATGGAGCATGAACTGATGAACTCCGATACAGGTATCACCTTTGAAGATGTCATGGAGCTATGCGATGTCCACGCTAATCTCTTTAAGAACGCTGTACAAGGGGTCGAAGTGGCAGATACCGACCATCCAGGCCATCCAGTTCAGATCTTTAAACAGGAGAACTTAGCCCTTAGGGCCGCTATGATGCGGGTCCGTCGCTTGCTGGATAATTATGAGACGACGGAGGATCCTGAGATGATCCAGGAGATTCACAAAGGCCTCTTGCGTCAGCTAGGCCTGGTGGGTCAATTTGATCGGCATTACCGTCGCAAGGAAGAATTGATGTTCCCCATTATGGAACGCTATGGGCATGATTCCCCCCCTAAAGTCATGTGGGGAGTGGATGACCAGATTCGAGAACTCTTTGCGAAAGCGATGGATGCGGCCAAGAAACTACCGGATTCTGGTATTTCTGAAGTCAAAGAGCGCTTTGAAGCCTTTGCGCAAGAGTTTGAGGCTATGATCTTCAAGGAAGAATCGATCCTCTTGATGATTTTGCTGGAGGCCTTTACTCAAGATGATTGGCTCTCCATCGCGGAAGAAAGTGATGCCTATGGTTATGCCATTATCATTCCGAGTGAGAAATGGGTGCCAAAACGTGTGGACTTCAAGGAAGAAGGAGCAAGAGAGTCAGAAAGTTCAGGTGAGGCCCTTCCTTCTTCAGATGGAGATGAGCACCGTCAGGTCATTGAGACTCCTGAGGGACAATTGACCATTACCTTCACGCCTAAGAAAAAAAAAGAGAGCTTCGACCGCCAGCAACCACAAGCTTTTGGCCATGGATTTTTATCGGTGGAGCAGGCAAATTTGATTTTGAACCATCTACCGATGGAGATCACCTTTGTTAATAAAGATGATATCTTCCAGTATTACAATGATGTAGCGCCCTTTGAGGAGATGATCTTCAAACGGACACCGTCGCAGGTAGGACGCAATGTTGAGCTGTGTCACCCGCCAAAATACTTGGAGAAGGTCAAAGCCATCATGCAGGGGCTTCGAGAAGGGAAAAAAGACAAGTACGAAATGTGGTTCAAATCCGAATCGCGTGGGAAATTTGTCCATGTCACCTATGCGGCAGTGCGTGATGAAGCGGGAGAATTTCAAGGTATCTTGGAATATGTCCAGGATATCCAACCTTATCGGGAGATTGATAGTGAATTTTATAGAGGATTGGAGTAAGAATGAGCTACGAAAAAGAATTTATGAAAGAATTTGAGGCCTGGATCAAGACCCAGGTCATGATCAATGAGATGGCCCTGACAGAAAGCAAGAAGGTCTATGAAGAAGATCAGGACGAGCGGGCCAAGGAAGCTATGATCCGCTACGAGAGTCGCTTGGATGCCTATCAATTCCTTCAAGGGAAGTTTGCTAACTACCATGAGGGGAAAGGGTTCCACGATCTGCCAGATGGCTTGTTTGGAGAGAGAACTTATTAAAAGCTCTTTGTGAAGGCCTTTTACTGGCTGGATTTGGCTGAAAATAGTGCAATGACTTGATTTTTCGAGGGATTGTGTTACAATAAAAAAGTTGAACAGACGTCAACGAATTATCGAAAGTAATATTGGTGATGAAACCTTGTTGCCTTAGGGATTGATCACTGGATACGTAGGAGGAAAAATGGCAAAGAAGAACGTTAACCGTGCGAAACAATACAAACATCAAAATAGACATCTTTTGAAAAAAGCTGTCGCAACTGTAGGAGCAGCTGTTAAAGAGGCGCCTAAGAAGGTTGAGAAAGCAGCAAAAGCAGTGGCGAAAGAAGTGAAACAAGCAGCTTCTTCAGTAGAAGAATTTGCTGCAAGCTTGGAAGGTGTAGCACTAGATCGTGCGCAAACATTCTATGATGAAGGTATTCGCTCTGTTGCGGACTTCGCAAACTGGACAGAGAAAGAGTTGTTGGCCCTTAAAGGAATCGGCCCAGCTACCATCAAAAAATTGCAAGAACTTGGTGTCAAGTTTAAATAATCGCTTTTGTGATTTCTTGCTATTTCCAGGAAAACTTGATAAAATGAAGCTGTTAGAGGTGTTTTGAGTCCCACATTTTACAGAAAGTGGCGGTGCTGAGAAGTCTACAAATGTGTCAAAACTAGTTGCTAATGGATGAAAAATTGAAATAAAAATGTCTTTTTGTTTAAAAGACGAGAGTTGCGGGCGTTGCCCGAAATTGGGTGGTACCGCGGATAAACATATTCGTCCCTGTCATGTAGATGGCAGGGGCGATTTTTCTTTTACCCCCCTAGCCCTAGTTGAAGGAGCTTGTCATGAAACAATCTTTTAAAACCAGCAAACTCTACTATGGTTTTCCGATTTTCATCTTGGGGTATCAGGACCAGAACTTTGGGCACAATATCACGACCTGCAGCTCCTCTTATAGCCTTGGAGATTGGCTGGTCATTGGAGTTGGTGCTGAGGAAAATGCAGCTGACCAGATTAAGCATTATCAACAGTTCAGCGTGAACATCCCTGACGAAAATCTCATGCTTGAGATGGAGCAGGCTGGTTTTATCAGCCATCGGGAGAAATTGGAACACTTGGAGCTTGATTTCGAGATTTCTGAACGGACTCAGGCTCCGATTTTGGAGGCCTGTCCAGTCGTATTGGATTGCCAGGTGGATCGGATTATCGAGGAAGATGGCATCTGTCATATCTTTGCCAAAATTCTTAATCGACTGGCTGATACAGAGCTCTTGGACGACAAGGGTCATTTTAAAAATGACCGCTTTGCGCCGACTTACTTTATGGGGGACGGCCATCAGCGCGTTTACCGTTATCTAGATGACCGAGTCGATCCCATGGGAAGCTTTATCAAGAAAGGGAGGAAGAAGAATGACAAGAGCTGAACTGCCAGAACGAATCGAAACCGAGCGTCTGGTCTTACGAGTCCGTACAGTGGCGGATGCAGAGGACATCCATGCTTACGCTAGTCTTCCAGAGGTCTCTTACCCAGCAGGCTTCCCACCCGTCAAGACCTTGGAAGATGAGATTTATTACCTAGAGCATATCCTTCCTGAGCGTAATGAAAAGGAAAATCTCCCAGCAGGCTATGGAATTGTGGTCAAAGGGACGGATACAATCATTGGTTCTGTCGACTTCAACCATCGTCACGAAGACGATGTGCTGGAGATTGGCTATACCTTGCACCCAGACTATTGGGGACGAGGCTATGTACCAGAAGCAGCGCGTGCCTTGATTGACTTAGGCTTTAAAGAATTGGGTCTTCACAAGATTGAATTGTCTTGCTTTGGTTACAACCATCAAAGTCAACGAGTTGCGGAAAAATTAGGCTTTACTCTTGAAGCTCGCATTCGAGACCGCAAAGATGCTCAAGGCAACCGCTGTGATGATTTGAGATATGGCTTACTGAAGAGTGAGTGGGAAACTAGAAGTTGCTAGTTAAACTGTTCGAAATTTTCGAACAGTTGAGTGGTTATGAGTGTTTGGAAGTGAGGTGAGAATAATTGAATATAAGTCAGATAATTACTCTGCTGAGCGGTGCAGGTGTTGGTGCTGTCTTGAGTGCAATTTTGGTATTTTTGAATAACAGCAAGAGAAATCAACTTGATTATATTACCAAAGAGCGGTCTGAGTGGAGGAATTCCATGAAAGCAATCATAGTTGATTTATTAGATGGAAGAAATCGACATTCTGCGATTAGTAAATTAAGAACACAATTAAATCCTTATGGACATAGAATGACTTTTAAGTATTCAAAAGAATATTATTTGAGGGATGCCCATATCTGGTACTTAATTGATGATTTTGATTATTCGGAAAAGCAGATACACAAACTTGTTGAGTATTTAGAGTTATCTATAAAATATAATTGGGAACATAGTAAAAAAGAAATCAGTTATAGACCTCTTAATTTAATTTATAATTTTATTAAATATATTGTAATTATTTTGCTTTTTGTGTCTTTATTTTCATATACGATTAAGATGGGGAAAGATTGGCAATCTCTAATTATGTTTTTTGATTTACTATCAATCGCTCTTTTATTCATACAAAATTGGATAATTGATTCTTGGAATTATAGCTCTGTTACTTCGATGAAAAAGCAGGCTTCATGGATTATTATCTCATATGTAATTCCATATGCATATTTTTTAGGTAAATTACTATATTTTTTTGCCAATCATAAATTTATATCTTTGAGTGAGCTTATTATTATTTTCGTGATTGTTATCTTTTTAATCATTATTTTAAGTTTCATTTTTGTTCCCCGGCACGATAACATAGAAGAATGGTACATTGCAAAAATTAAATTAGTCGAATTTGGACAATTAAAAGATATACAAATGTCAAACCAATTATATGACGAAATTTCTTATTTTGAAAGCAAAATAGAAAGACTTAAAAGTAGTATAAGTGAGAAAGAGTTTAAAAAATTACATGAGAGGAAACAAAGAGTTAAAAAAGAATTTATTAAAAAAAGAATAGAAACCGATATACGATATACTGAAAAAAACAAGGAACATAAATTAAAATTACTTGAATCAATCACATCAAACAAGGAGAACACACATGTCTAAAGAACTTTCACCTAAATACAATCCAGCTGAGGTTGAGGCTGGTCGTTACCAAAAATGGCTTGATGCTGATGTTTTCAAGCCTTCAGGCGATCAAAAGGCTAAGCCTTATTCAATCGTCATTCCACCACCAAACGTAACTGGGAAACTCCACCTGGGTCACGCTTGGGATACAACTTTGCAAGATATCATCATCCGTCAAAAACGCATGCAAGGTTTTGATACGCTTTGGCTTCCAGGTATGGACCACGCTGGAATTGCCACTCAGGCTAAGGTTGAGGAGCGCTTGCGTGGTGAGGGCATTTCCCGCTATGACCTTGGTCGTGAGAAATTCCTCGAGAAAGTCTGGGAATGGAAAGACGAATATGCCACTACCATCAAGGAACAATGGGGCAAGATGGGGCTCTCTGTAGACTACTCTCGTGAGCGTTTCACTCTTGATGAAGGTTTGTCAAAAGCCGTTCGCAAGGTCTTTGTGGAACTTTACAAAAAAGGCTGGATCTACCGTGGTGAGTTTATCATCAACTGGGACCCAGCTGCTCGCACAGCCTTGTCTGATATCGAGGTGATCCACAAGGATGTCGAAGGTGCCTTCTACCACATGAACTACATGCTAGAAGATGGTTCACGCGCCCTTGAAGTTGCGACAACTCGTCCTGAGACCATGTTTGGGGACGTAGCTGTTGCGGTCAATCCAGAAGACCCACGCTACAAGGACTTGATTGGTAAAAATGTCATCCTTCCAATCGCTAATAAACTCATTCCAATCGTTGGAGACGAACACGCAGATCCTGAGTTTGGTACGGGTGTCGTGAAAATCACACCTGCCCACGATCCAAACGACTTCTTGGTTGGTCAACGCCATAACTTGCCACAAGTTAACGTCATGAACGATGACGGAACTATGAATGACTTGGCCTTTGAATTTGCAGGCATGGACCGTTTTGAAGCTCGTAAGGCAGTCGTTGCTAAGTTGGAAGAAATCGGTGCCCTCGTCAAAATCGAAAAACGCGTCCACAGTGTTGGTCACTCAGAGCGTACAGGTGTGGTGGTTGAACCTCGCTTGTCTACGCAATGGTTCGTCAAGATGGACCAATTGGCTAAGAATGCCATTGCCAACCAAGACACAGACGACAAGGTCGAATTCTACCCACCTCGTTTCAACGATACCTTCCTCCAATGGATGGAAAATGTCCATGACTGGGTGATCTCTCGTCAGCTCTGGTGGGGGCACCAAATCCCTGCTTGGTACAATACTGAGGGTGAAATATACGTCGGTGAGGAAGCACCAGAAGGTGACGGTTGGACTCAGGACGAAGACGTCTTGGATACATGGTTCAGCTCTGCCCTTTGGCCATTCTCAACCATGGGCTGGCCTGATGTCGACTCAGCAGACTTCAAACGTTACTTCCCAACTTCAACCTTGGTAACAGGTTACGATATCATCTTCTTCTGGGTATCTCGTATGATCTTCCAATCTTTGGAATTCACTGGCCGTCAGCCATTCCAAAATGTCCTTATCCACGGTCTTATCCGTGATGAGCAAGGACGCAAGATGTCTAAATCTCTCGGTAACGGGATTGACCCAATGGATGTGATCGAGAAATACGGTGCCGATGCCCTTCGTTGGTTCCTTTCAAACGGTTCTGCACCAGGCCAAGACGTCCGCTTCTCTTACGAGAAAATGGATGCTTCATGGAACTTCATTAACAAAATCTGGAACATCTCTCGCTACATCCTCATGAACAATGAAGGCTTGACTCTTGAGCAAGCAACGGCTAATGTCGAAAAAGTTGCAAACAAAGAAGCTGGAAATGTCACAGACCGCTGGATTCTCCACAACCTCAACGAAACGATCGGAAAAGTTACTGAAAACTTTGACAAGTTTGAATTTGGTGTGGCTGGCCATATCATCTACAACTTCATCTGGGACGAGTTTGCGGACTGGTACGTTGAGTTGACCAAGGAAGTCCTTTACAGCGATAATGAAGAAGAGAAAGTCATCACACGTTCTGTTCTCCTTTACACTTTGGACAAGATCCTTCGTCTCCTTCACCCAATCATGCCATTCGTGACAGAGGAAATCTTTGGACAAATCTCAGAAGGCTCTATCGTTACAGCGGAATACCCAACTGTCAATCCAGCCTTTGAAGACCTTGCTGCCCACACTGGTGTAGAAAGCCTCAAAGACTTGATCCGTGCTGTTCGGAATGCGCGTGCTGAAGTAAACGTTGCACCAAGCAAGCCTATCACTATCCTTGTTAAAACTAGCGATAGCGACTTGGAAGCCTTCTTTAACAGCAATGTCAACTACATCAAACGCTTTACAAATCCAGAACACTTGGAAATCGCATCAACTATCCCTGCACCTGAACTCGCAATGTCAAGCGTCATCACAGGAGCAGAAATCTACTTGCCACTGGCAGACCTCCTCAATGTCGAAGAAGAACTGGCTCGTCTCGACAAGGAACTGGCTAAATGGCAAAAAGAACTGGATATGGTCGGTAAGAAGCTCTCTAACGAACGTTTCGTAGCCAATGCCAAACCAGAAGTCGTCCAAAAAGAACGCGACAAACAAGCCGACTACCAAGCTAAATACGACGCGACCGTTGTGCGTATTGATGAGATGAAGAAGTTGGTGAAATAAACACAGAAACACGGCGGAATGCCGTGTTTTTTTTGGTATAATGAAATCAATATCTATTGATGGAGAACGTTATGTCTAAACACCCTTACTATGAATTGTTAAACTTGATTGGCTATGGTCTTGCTAAGTTTGATGATACTTTTATAAAGGAATTTCAATGCTCTAGTAAATCCGAGTTTTATCGTTACATAGTTTCTCTAGGCGTTGCAGAAACAACTGGTGTAGTCAAAAATAGAATGGATTTATTCGACCCCTATTTTGATAACAATCGAAAAGGTTGGTGGCAAAAAGCTGAAGTCTACCGTTTTAGAAAAGATTTAATTGACATGATGTTTGGGAGTGAGGATGTTCACAGTTTCGCAGAAATAGTCAAAATGTTGCTTGCAAGTGAAGGGAAGAAAACAGGCAAAACCATCATTGAAAAACCAATTGTTCGGACGAAATTCAAACGCCTACAAGAAACTGGAATGGAAGCAGAGAACTATTTCATTTACCATTTTGATAAGGAAGAAAAATTTAAAGATGGCCAATTGACTGATGCCCGTCTTTACGGTGATGGATATGATTTCCAAGTAGATGTTCAAGAACATTCATACCTTGCTGAAGTTAAAGGTATTCGAAAACCTAAAGGGCGTATTCGTTTGACTGCCAAAGAATTTGAGAAAGCTAAGGAATATCAATCAGATTTTATATTATCATTGGTCACCAATCTAGATGACATTCCAAAGTTAGTATTAATCGATAATCCTTTGAATCATTTTGAATTCAAAAAGAGTATCATAAAAAATGAAGTCGTAGAATATAGAAGTTTAGAGGACTTATTTTAGTAGTTCAAAAGCATAAATAATTTGCAAAATGTTTTAAGTATCTAATCATATTCTAGACTCTTGGGAACTTGCTAATAACAGAGAAAATCTTTACTATTCCAAACATAATAGGCTAAGTTTATATAAAAGAACCTCCTAGTTTTCCTAGGAGGTTGCTTTGTATTCTGTGGTAGGACTGTGGCCTAGGTAGGTATAAATCCGTGTCAGTGGAGATTGGGGATGGGTGGAGACGCGAAAGTGAAAGTAGTGGTCACGGTGGTCGCGACTCTGGGTATGGTGGAGTCTGAAATAGTTGCGCTGGCCTGTCGACATGGATCTCAGCAGGTCATCTTCTAAAAAGACCAAGGGGGTCGCAGTCGTTGCCAATCGGTAAAAATCGTGCTCGAACTGCTGGTAATTGTCTGAAAAATAATCGAATTGGAGTTCGTGTTTATTCAGGGCTGGTTTCATAGCTAGAATCTCCTGGTTCAATAGAAAAAATAGTCGAAAGAAGGAGAGAGTGGTAGTGCTGGCCATTTTTTATGAGGACTTCGGAAGGGCTTAAGGTATAGACCTGGCCGTAGTAGACGGCGACTTGATTGTCCTGGAGGGTAGAGAGGGAGAGGGAGGTCTCTTGCTGGTAGGCTTGCTCGAGGAGGTGACGGATTTCTTGGTTTGAGAGGAGGCGAAGCTCTTCGAGAGAGAGCTGGTTTGTTTGTAAGGCCGTCGAATGCTCAGAGAGGAAGAAGCCAGCCCACTTGGCCATGCCCCGGTCTTGGAAGTCGCGTGCCGACTGATAGGGGAGATAAGAACGATCAATCATGCTAAGCCATCTAGACCTCCTGCAGAGTGGCCTCCGGTCAGTTTGCTTCGAGCCAGAGCGCGCGAATTTTCTAATAGGGCAGATCCCTTCTGTAGAGAAGCAAAGCCAAACCGGTCACGGATGTGGTCAATGGTCTCTTGGAGGGCTTCTTCTCTTTGGGTTTGCTCAGGGTCATCAAATAGGGAGATCAGCTGGAAGCTCTCCTCTACGAGCTTCCCATAAAAGACTCCGATCTGCCGGATGGCTCCTCCCTGGTAGTGGGAACGAAAGAGCTGGATGACTTCCTTGGATAATTGAGCGGTAGAGTTGGTCGGTTCAATCTTTCGCTGGCAGTGGATGGAGGGGAGCTGTTCCTGTTTGGAGTAGCTAGCATGGATGGAGACCAGTTGTGTCTTTTTCTTTTCCCGACGTAAGCGGATGGCGACCTGCTCAGCCATCTCCCGAAAGACCAGTTCAATATCGCTTTGGCGGTGGTAGTCACGGGGAAGGATTTGCGAATTTCCTAGACCGTGAGACTTTGGCCGATAGGGACGATGGACGTTGCTTTCATCGATCCCATGGGCGTGAAACCAGAGCTGGACGCCCATGACGCCAAATTCTTTTTTGAGCTGGTCTGGATTGGCCTGGGCTAATTCATAGATGGAGTGAATGCCTAGCTTGTTGAGGCGTTTTTCTGTTCGCTGGCCAATCCCCCAAAAATCAGTCAATTTTTTTATCTGCCAGACTCGACTGGAGACGTCTTCGTAAGACCAGTTGGCCCGCATGGTTTTCTGGTACTTGGCCTCGTTGTCTAGAGCTAGTTTGGCCAGTAGGGGATTGGCATTGCTCATCCCGACAGTAGCGTAGATCCCAGTTTGCTGCCAAATACGCTTTTGGATCCGAGCAGAAAGAAGATCCAGCTTGGAGCGTCGGTCTAGCTGAGGATCAGGGATAAAGTAGTTGAGAGAGCTGGTCAAATCGATAAAACCCTCGTCGATGGAATAGGGGTAGATGTCATCTGGAGCAGCAAATTCTTGAAAGACTTGCTGGATTTCCATGTTGACCTGGATATAGGCATTCATGCGAGGGGGCACGATAAAGGTGCGCTTGGCCCAACTTTCGATATAGTGGACAAAGGCTGGATCCGTCGGCAGGCCTTGCTTACGGGCCAGGTAGTAATTGAATTTCCTCGTCTTGAGATCAAAGGGCAGATCATAGCTCCGCCCGACATTTTTCTTCCCAAAGACCTGCTTGAAAACGGGGGAACTGGCTAAAATGAGGCCAGCAGAATTGTCGCTCCGACTCATAACACAAAGAGAAGTAGTCAAGGGATTGAGGCCGAGGCGGACGCATTCACAACTGGCATAGAAACTTTTCATATCCACAAAAGCAATATCAGACCGAGGCTCACGTGAATAATCAAAGAGCATGTCTAGACCTCCAGAGGGAGGAAGTGGCCGACCACGATACCGACGATTTTTGGTTCATCTTCGTAGGGGGCAAAGAGGTCATCATAGGCTGGGTTGATGGACTCTAGGCGGAGGCCCTCTTCTTCTCGATAGACTTTTTTGATATAGGTCTTCCCATTCCACATGAGGGCGTAGACCGCTCCATCATAGTCAAATCCGGTCTGTTTCATCAAGGCAACGGAACCGTTTGGATAGCTTGGTTCCATAGAATCTCCAGATACCCAAGAGGCAAAGTCGTGTTGGATCTCTTGGTCGAAATAGACGGTCTCGTAGTCAGTCTCATTGTCATAAAAGGTATGACCATGTCCAGCTGCCAAGTCGATAGAGAGGACACGGTAAGGGATCAAAGAGATCACCTTTTCTTGCTCTGCTAAGAGTTGGCTGGCAAAGAGATCGACCTTTTTCTGATGGGGTGGGGTTAGTAAAGGGTAGGTGAAAAGCGCTGAGCTCTTGTCGACAAAGTAGTCCTCTTTAACGGAGAGGCGCTTGGCCAACCTCCTGAGATTTTTATCGTGTGGCTCTGCTAAGCCATTCTCCCAACTAGAGTAGGTCTTGCGACTAATCTCTAAGGATTCGTAGACCTGGGCTTGGGTTAGGCCTAGCTCAAGTCGCCGGTCTTTTAATTTTTTTGCATCAAACATCTGCATTCTCCTATGTAACGTTTTAAAAGTTACGTATAGTATAGCAAAAAAAAATTCGGACTTCAAGAGAAAAGTGAGAGGATTTTTCTTTAGCAGCGAGAGGGATTTAACTTAAGCGGATCTCAGATGGGAGAGGTGGGTGTTTTTGTATCTTTTATCCAAATTTTGATATAATAATCTCTATGAAGATTGTATCAGGTACCTATGGAGGGCGTCCTCTTAAGACGCTCGAAGGAAAGACAACGAGGCCTACTTCAGATAAGGTGAGAGGGGCCATGTTTAATATGATTGGTCCTTATTTTGATGGGGGGCGGGTCTTGGATTTATATGCTGGGTCAGGCGGTCTGTCTATCGAGGCGGTGTCTCGGGGGATGGAGCAGGCTGTCTTGGTCGAGAAGGACCGCAGAGCCCAAGGGATTATTGCTAGCAATATCCAAATGACCAAGGAAAGCCACAAGTTTCAATTGCTGAAGATGGAGGCTCACCAAGCTCTCGGCCAATTGCAAGGGACCTTTGATCTTATTTTCCTGGATCCTCCCTATGCAAAAGAGCAGATCGTAGCCGATATTGAGGCCCTGGCTGAACGTGGTTTACTTGGAGAAGAAGTCATGGTCGTCTGTGAGACAGACAAGGCAGTAGACTTGCCTGAGGAGATTGCTTGTCTAGGAATCTGGAAAGAAAAAATCTACGGAATTAGTAAGGTGACGGTTTATGTCAGATAAAATCGGATTATTTACAGGTTCATTTGACCCAATGACCTTGGGACACTTGAATTTGATAGAGCGGGCTAGTCGCTTGTTTGATCGCTTGTATGTCGGCATCTTCTTTAATCATGAGAAGAAGGGCTATTTTACCATTGAGCAAAGAGAAGCCATGGTGACAGAAGCAGTGGCTCATTTGCCCAATGTAAGAGTCATCACCTCAGAGGCAGAGTTGGCAGTAGAGGTGTCTAGACGGTATGGGGTGACCAGTTTGGTCCGAGGCTTGCGCAATAGCCAGGACTTCCTCTATGAAAGCAATATGGACTACTTCAATCACCAGCTGGCTCCAGAGCTTGAGACCATCTATCTCTGTGCCCAGCCCCAGTACCAGGCCTTGAGCTCGACGAGAATCCGCGAGCTACTGACCTTCCAGCAGGATGTCAGTGCCTATGTCCCAGAGAGTGTTATAAAGGAGATGAAATAAAACGAATGAAAGAATTTGAGAAATCAAGGGCTCAGCTACCAGAAAGCCCATTTGAACCTGTGCGCAAAAAAGATAGTGTGTGGAGAACCTATCGTTGGCCTCTTATTGGGACCCTACTTCTGATTTTGGCCTTGCTAGCTTTCTTTGTTCCCCTGCCTTACTATCTGGAAATGCCAGGGAGTTCGGAAGATATTCGCCAAGTCATGCGTGTCAACCAGAAAAATGATGAAGCATCCGGTTCGTATGATTTTGTCACTGTTGCCGTCAAGCAAGCGACCTTCTCGGATATAGTCTATGCCTGGGTGACTCCTTTTACAGATATCTACTCTGAAAAAGAAATGACAGGTGGCAGTTCCAGTGAGGAATTTTTCCGGATCAATCAATTTTATATGGAAACCTCTCAAAATACTGCCAAATACCAAGGATTAAAAACGGCTGGAAAAGAGACAGAGATGGAATTTTTAGGTGTCTATGTCATGCAAGTGGCAGAAGACTCTACCTTCAAAGGCGTTTTAAATATTGCGGACACAGTTACGGCTGTGAATGACAAGACCTTCAAGAGCTCAAAAGAGCTCATCGAGTATGTTGGTTCCCAAAAAATTGGGGACAAGGTCTCAGTGACCTACACAGAAGATGGCCAGACCAAGACTGCTGAAGGAAAGATTATTAAGTTGGTCAATGGCAAGAATGGGATTGGGATTAGCTTGATTGACCGGACAGAAGTGAAGAGTGATGTACCGATTGAGTTTGCGACAGCTGGCATCGGTGGTCCAAGTGCCGGGATGATGTTTAGTTTGTCCATCTATACCCAAGTAGCGGATCCAGACCTTCGTCAGGGACGCCATATCGCGGGGACAGGGACCATTAACCATGATGGGACTGTCGGAGATATCGGTGGAGTGGATAAAAAAGTCGTGGCGGCAGATCGCGCTGGTGCTGAAATCTTCTTTGCCCCTGACAATCCAGTGACAGAAGAAGTCAAAAAGAACAATCCGAATGCCAAGAGCAACTACGACGAAGCGGTAGAAACAGCTAAGAAAATTAAGACCAAGATGAAAATTGTCCCCGTCAAAACCTTACAGGATGCTATTGACTATTTGAAAAAGAACTAAAGTAGCTTGTTTGACAAATTTCGTACTTGAACGTATGACATTGTGTTAGCAGAGGGGAACATTCATCTTCTAATCAAATTCAAGTTTTTGCTTATCAATCTCTCTATTTTTAGAGGGATTTTTTCTTTATACTGGTGTCAGAAAGAAAGGGAGGTAGTGAAATGATTCAAACCAGTTTGTTTTCCATTTCAGTATTCTTAGCGGGAGTTCTATCCTTTTTCTCCCCGTGTATTTTGCCACTGATGCCAGTCTATGTAGGGATTCTATTGGATTCTGAGCATGAAAAAACGGTGCGTATTTTTGGAAGAGACATTTCTTGGTATGGTCTGGTGAAGACGCTTTGTTTTATCGCAGGTCTATCAACTGTTTTCCTGATTCTAGGATATGGTGCAGGAGCCCTTGGCCAGGTGCTTTATGCTCCATGGTTTCGCTATCTGCTAGGAGGGATTGTGATCCTATTAGGGATTCACCAAATGGACGTAATCAATCTGAGACAACTCCAAAAACAAAAGACCATCCAACTCAAAAAGAATCGGGAGCGCAATGAATTCTTCAATGCTTTTCTGATAGGGGTCACCTTCAGTTTTGGTTGGACCCCTTGTGTCGGACCAGTTTTGAGCTCTGTTTTAGCCATTGCAGCTTCTGGAGGAGATGGTGCATTGCAAGGCGCTCTCCTGATGCTGGTCTATACATTAGGCTTGGCTCTGCCTTTCTTGCTTTTGGCCTTGGCTTCTAGCTGGGTTCTACAACATTTTGCTAAACTCAAGCCCCATATGGGAACCTTGAAAAAAATTGGTGGTGCCCTCATCATCTTGATGGGCATCTTGCTGATGCTAGGAAATCTTAATAGCCTCGCATCCCTGTTTCACTAATCTTGAATGATTAAAGGAGAAAAATCATGAAAAAAATTCTTGCACTTTCTATTGCTACACTTAGCATCGTCACTTTAGCAGCTTGTTCTGGACAGAAATCAGATTCAGACATGAAAAAAACGGACGATAGTAGTATGATGAAGAAGGACGATATGAAGGATTCATCCATGTCCGATGATAAAATGAAAAAAGAAGACATGAAAGATTCATCTATGATGTCTGACAGCAGTTCTGAAATGAAGGACGATATGAAAAAAGATGAGATGAAATCTAGCGATTCAGAAATGAAAGATGAAAAGAGTGAATCATCTGATATGAAATCAGACAACTAATGAAAGAAGGGAGAGGTCATCTGAGGATGACTTTCTCCTTGTTTAAAGAGGTAATAATGATGAAGAAATTAGCTTTAGTAGCTGCAGGATTCTTGTGTACTGGACTTTTGGGGGCTTGCTCTAACCAAGGAATGGAATCATCCAACAAAAGTGAGACTAAGCAGACATCCACAACGGGACCTTCAGAGCAAGCTGGAAAGAAGGTTCAAGAGTTTAAGCTGCAAGGAGTAGACGGTAAGACCTACCGCTTATCCGATTACAAGGGAAAGAAAGTTTACCTCAAATTTTGGGCTTCCTGGTGCTCTATTTGCCTATCGACATTAGAGGATACCAATGAGTTGGCAAAAGAAGAGGCGGGTAAGGATTATGTGGTCTTATCCGTTGTAGCTCCAACTTTTAATGGTGAAAAATCAGAAGCAGATTTCAAAAACTGGTACCAGTCTTTGGATTACAAGGATTTCCCAGTCTTGCTAGATAGTAAAGGGGAACTGCTAAAAGAGTATGGGATTCGTTCTTATCCATCGGCACTCTTTATTGCAAGCGATGGAACTCTCGCTAAGACCCATATCGGTTATATGAGCAAGGAAGACATCGTCCAGACTCTAAAAGAAATGAAGTAAGGAGGACATAAAATGGAAACAAAATGGAAACTCATTTCCATTCTTTTAGTGGGGCTATTTTGTTTTGGAATCTTTTTCCTTGTCAAAGGATCCATGGCCTTGGATACATCAGATGCGACGACTGAGCAGATCAAAAAAGCGTCCATGAGTCAGACACCAGTAGCAAACAAAAAGAAGGAAGAAAAAGTCAATCCAGAAGACCAACGAGAAATCTATCTAGCTGGTGGTTGCTTCTGGGGTGTGGAAGAGTATTTTTCCCGTGTTCCGGGTGTCATTGATGCCGAATCAGGTTATGCCAATGGAAAAGGGGATACCACCAAGTATGAATTAGTCCCTCAAACAGGCCATGCTGAAACAGTTCATATCACTTACAATGTCAAGCAGGTATCTCTGAAAGAATTGCTCCTGCATTATTTCCGGATTATCGACCCAACGTCGAAGAATCGTCAAGGAAATGATCAAGGGACTCAATACCGAACAGGTGTCTATTATGTCTCTCAAGAGGATCTTCCAACTATTAACCAAGTCTTTGAAGAGGTAGCAAAAAAATACGACAAACCGTTAGCAGTGGAAAAAGAGCCACTGACCAATTTCATCAAGGCGGAAGACTACCATCAGGACTATCTACAGAAACATCCGAATGGCTATTGTCACATTGATGTGAATCAAGCTTCTTATCCAGTTATTGACGCTAGTCGCTATCCAAAACCGAGCGATGAAGAGATCAAGAAGAAGTTATCGCCCGAAGAATATGCAGTGACGCAAGAGAATGATACAGAGCGTGCTTTTTCTAATCGCTATTGGGATAAGTTTGAAGCGGGCATCTATGTGGATGTCGTGACTGGTGAGCCCCTCTTCTCCTCTAAGGATAAATTTGATTCTGGTTGTGGTTGGCCAAGTTTCAGTCGGCCTATTAGTCCTGATGTAGCGATCTATAAGGAGGATAAGAGTTTCAATATGACTCGGACAGAAGTTCGGAGCCGTGTGGGAAATTCCCATCTAGGTCATGTTTTTACCGATGGTCCCAAGGAAAAAGGTGGCCTTCGTTACTGCATCAATAGCTTGTCAATCAAATTCATCCCCAAAGCAGAAATGAAAGAAAAGGGCTACGGTTATTTATTGGACTATGTCTGAGACATTTGGAACCACAATTTGCTATAATAAGCATAGCAAAGACAAGTAGGTGAAAGACATGTATGCGATCATGATTGTGGAAGATGAAGAGCTTATCCGGCAGGGACTGACTTCCTTAGTGGATTATGAACAGCTTGGAATGACCGTCATCAACCAGGCAGAAAATGGCCGTGAGGCCTGGGAGAAGTTTCAAGATCAACCAGCTGATATCCTTCTAACCGATATCAATATGCCACAAATGAATGGCTTGGATCTGGCCCATCTCGTCAAAGAGCAGTCTCCGTCTTGTCATATCATTTTTTTGACAGGTTATGATGACTTTGAGTTTGCAAGGAAAGCCATCAAGTTAGGTGCAGATGATTATTTGCTGAAGCCTTTTTCAAAAGACGATATTGAAGAGATGTTAGCAAAGGTGAAGGGAAAACTCGATCAAGAGCGTAAGAAAGCGCAAGTCGAAGATTTGGTCAGTCATGGTTATTCAACAGACTTAGAAGAAGCCATTCATGCTCGTTTGGCAGATTCTCAGTTAACCCTAAAAGATTTGGCCTATCAACTTGGTTTCAGTCCCTCTTATCTAAGTGTATTGATCAAGAAAAAATTGGGACTCCCTTTCCAAGACTACCTCATTCAAGAGCGAATGAAGAAGGCTCAACTCTTACTTCTCACGACGGATTTAAAGATTTATGAGATCGCCGATCAGGTTGGTTTTGAAGATATGAACTATTTTTCTCAACGCTTTAAGCAGGTTGTTGGGGTGACACCAAGGCAGTACAAAAAAGGAGAGCATGAATGAAACGATATCCCTTGCTGATTCAGCTGGTCCTCTACTTTTTTCTCTTCATTCTCTTACTTTTTGGTCTTATCGGTAGTCTTTACTATCAAACGAGTTCAGGGACGATCCGCCAGCTAACGGAGCGGACGACAAGAAATAGTATCGATCAAAGCAGTCAGTTTATCACCTCCTATCTAAAAAAATTAAAGCAGACGACAACGGTTCTTAGCCAGGAACAGGCTATTCGCCAATTTGCCCAAGACAAGAATGCGAATCAAGAAACGGTTCAACACCTGATGAGAACGATGATTGAAACGGATCCGGACTTGGTCTCAGCGGTCTTGGTGACCAAGGATGGGCGTCTGGTAGCGACAGATACCAAAATCAGCATGCAGACTTCCTCAGATATGATGAATGAAAGTTGGTATCAGGAGGCGATTAAGGAAAGAGCCATGCCAGTCTTGACGCCAGCTCGAAAGGAATCCTTGACTTCGGAAAAAGAAAAATGGGTGGTTTCTATTACCCAAGAAGTGGTCGATCAGGCTGGCCAAAATCTCGGAGTAGTACGCTTGGATATTGGCTACGATAGCCTTCAGGCTTACTTGGATCACCTGCAACTAGGGAAACAAGGCTTTAGTTTTATCATTAATCAAAAGCATGAGTTTGTCTACCATCCTAAAAAAGCGGTCTATTCCTCCAGCCAAGAAATGCAGGCCATGCAGCCCTATATTGCTGTGAAAGATGGCTATGCTAAAGAAGGACAGAATTTTATCTATCAGGTTCCAATTCCAGATAGTGATTGGACCTTGATTGGAGTGGCTTCACTTGAAGGACTTCAGATGCTTCAGTCGCAGCTTCTTTACTCTTTCATTGGCCTAGGATTACTAGCTTTGATCATGTGTTTAATAGGGATCGGCTTTGTTCTGCGTTTGTGGATCAAACCCTTACGAGACCTTCAGACCATCATTTTGAGGATTGGAGCAGGAGATGCTCACGTGAGAGCTGCAGCCAAAGGATCTCCAGAATTGGTGGATCTCGCTCAAGCGTTTAATACCATGTTGGAACAAATCGATCACCTTATGCAACAGGTTAAGGAAGAGGAGCAGAACGCACGGCGTTACGAGTTGCGGGCACTTTCGGCTCAGATTAATCCGCATTTCCTCTACAATACCTTGGATACGATCGTCTGGATGGCGGAGTTTAATGATAGTCGGCGCGTGGTCGACATCACTAAGTCTCTGGCTCAATATTTTCGACTGGCTCTCAACCAAGGCCAGGAACAAATCCTACTGAGAGATGAAATCGACCATGTCCGCCAGTATCTTTTCATTCAAAAGCAACGTTATGGTGAAAAGCTCAATTATGAAATTCTAGAAGATGAACGGTTGGGCGACTATCAGCTCCCCAAATTAGTGCTTCAACCCTTAGTGGAAAATGCGATTTACCATGGCATTAAAGAGATCGATCGGCCAGGTCTCATTCGAGTGACAACTGAAGTCAGTGGAGACTATGCCTGCGTATCGATTTTTGACAATGGACGAGGGTTTGTCCGATCAGAATCAACAGCCCAAACCCTTCTTCGTTTAGGAGGTGTTGGCTTGAAAAATGTGGACCAACGATTGCATCTTCAATTTGGCGAAGCCTATCATATGGAGATTGATTCTAAGGCCAATAGCTATACGAAAATCACTCTTTATTTGCCCCGTTCATCATCTGATGAACATGTATAGAGACAAAGATTGCCTTCTTTGTTTTAGTTAGATAGAAGACTTTTCTTCCATCTGAGCAGGCTTTGAAAAAAGCCTGCTTTTTATAATGTGACAGCAAGAAAAGGTAAATTAAATCGTCAGACTTTTTACAGATTTTCTCTTTTCCGTTGAAATTCTATCTAAAGATAGGGATTTATGATAAAATAAAGTGTTACAACTAAAGGTATGAATAAAGGAAGGCTATGCGCAAAGAAATATCCCCTGAATTATTTAATTACAATAAATATCCCGGACCGGAATTTCGTCTGGTTGGCAGTCAAGTGCTAGCAGAACAATTGACATTTGAGCTGGTTGAGAATCAAAATGATGCCTTTGATGCGACGGTCTTTGGTCAGCGTTTTTCAGAGGTTTTGACCAAATTTGATTACATTGTCGGTGATTGGAGCAATGAACAGTTGCGTCTACGTGGCTTCTATAAAGATGATCGCCCTGTCACAGATGCAGAGAAAATCAGCCGTCTGGAAGATTATTTATTAGAATACTGTAGCTATGGCTGTGCTTATTTTGTCCTAGAAAATGCAGAACCCCGTCGAGCATCCTTTGACAAGAAATCTTCTCCTAAACAACAGGAAGAGGGGAATCGTTCTGCTAAGCGTGGCGGTCGTCAAAATCGCCGGAATCGCTCCAAAAATCAGTCACGGGAACGTGAACAAGAGCAAAAACAAAAGACTTCTCAACCAAAGAAAAAGAACCGTCAGCGGTCTAGAAAAAAAGATGCACAGGGTGAGCAAGAACGCCACTTTGTCATCCGTCAAAAGTAAAGAGAGAAAAGAGATAAGATGAAACCTTCAATTTATGGCTTGACTCGACAAGAACTGATCGAGTGGGCAGAAGAAAATGGTGAAAAGAAATTTCGAGCAACCCAAATCTGGGAATGGCTCTATCGGAAACGCGTCCAGTCATTTGAAGAAATGACCAACCTATCGAAGGACTTGATTGAAACCTTGAACGATCAGTTCGTGATTAATCCTTTGAAACAACGGATCGTTCAAGAGTCGGCAGATGGGACCGTCAAGTACCTCTTTGAATTGCCAGATGGCATGTTGATCGAGACAGTTTTGATGCGTCAACACTATGGCTTGTCAGTTTGTGTCACCACTCAGGTAGGGTGCAACATCGGCTGTACCTTCTGTGCATCTGGTTTGATCAAGAAGCAACGCGACTTGAACAGTGGGGAAATCGTTGCCCAGATCATGTTGGTTCAAAAATACTTTGACGAACGTGGACAAGATGAACGTGTCAGCCACATCGTTGTGATGGGAATTGGTGAGCCGTTTGACAACTACAAGAACGTCTTGAGCTTTGTTCGCACGGTTAATGATGACAAGGGGCTGGCTATCGGTGCCCGCCACATTACTGTTTCAACATCTGGCTTGGCTCATAAGATTCGTGATTTTGCTAATGAAGGGGTTCAGGTCAATTTGGCAGTATCACTTCATGCTCCAAACAATGACTTGCGTTCCAGCATCATGAAAATCAACCGGGCCTTCCCGATTGAGAAATTGTTTGCGGCCATTGAGTACTATATCGAAACGACCAACCGTCGGGTGACCTTCGAGTATATCATGCTTAACGAAGTCAATGATGGTGTCGAGCAAGCTTTGGAATTGGCAGAACTCCTCAAAAAGATCAAGAAGCTATCTTATGTCAACTTGATCCCATACAACCCAGTTAGTGAGCATGACCAATATAGTCGGAGTCCAAGAGAGCGCGTGATGGCCTTCTATGACACCTTGAAGAAAAACGGAGTCAACTGCGTGGTTCGTCAAGAGCATGGAACAGATATCGATGCTGCTTGTGGACAATTGCGTTCTAATACGATGAAGAGAGACCGGGAGAAAGCCATTGTTGAAGAAGCTCAACCGTAACAACTGGCTGATAGAAGAAGGGCAATTAACAAAAAAAGGAAGACAACTGCTACTAGGTGGCAGTTTCTTCTATTTTGTCCTGCTCTGCCTCATGTGTTTTCTTCCCCAGCGACCTGAACCAGGGATGGAAACACCTGGTATTCAACATTTTGGTCGTGTAGTCGTATTACTGATTCCCTTTAATTCTCTCATCAACCTAGGTCAAGTGACTAGTCTGCTCCAGCTGATCAAGGTGCTTGTACAGAATATAGCCAATATCTTTTTCTTGTTCCCTTTGGTTTTTCAACTGCTATGGCTCTGGCCTTGGCTAGGTACTCGGAAACGCGTCCTTTGCTTTAGTCTAGGGATGAGTGTGTGGATCGAGCTTAGTCAGATTGTGTTAGACCTCTTGTTTGATTTCAATCGGGTGTTTGAGATAGATGATCTGTGGACCAATACTCTGGGAGGCTACCTGGCCTATCTGTGTTTTAAATGGCTGCAAGCTTCAATGGGTAAGGACAATCTATCTTAGTTTGGACTAAAATCCGAACGATTGAATACGATTTCAAATTTTGGGTTGACAAACTGTAGGCAGGAAGATATAATAGCTTCAAGACATCAGAAAAGTAGGGATTTTTCTCACTTCCAGGGAGCTTGTGGTGATTGAGAACAAGCAGTGGTGAATCTTGAAATGGGCTGATGCGTTTATGATGATGAATTTGAAACAATAAAAATTCGGTGAGCACACCTTATCGTGCACCCTGTTGCTAGACAGGTCAGAGATGTAGGAGAAAGAATAGCTTCCTACAATAGAGGTGGCACCGCGGTATCGAATCGTCCTCACACAGATTTTTCTGTGTGAGGTTTTTTGTATCTCAAAGGGATCCAGTGAGACTGCAGCTCAAAGGGCCGGCGAGAGAAAAAATCATAAACAGGATTGAAAATATAGAAAAGAGGACACAATCATGACAGAAACAAAAGGCTATTTCGGACAATTTGGTGGATCTTTCGTACCAGAACCCATTCAAAACTTGCTGAATCAATTAGAGGCAACTTTTGAACAGTACAAAAATGACCCAGAATTTATCGCAGAATACAAACATTATTTGAAAGATTATTCTGGACGGGAAACTCCGCTCTACTTTGCGGAAAGTTTGACAGAGCATTTAGGTGGGGCAAAAATTTATTTGAAGCGCGAAGACCTGAATCACCTAGGTTCGCATAAATTGAATAACGTTTTGGGGCAAATCCTCTTGGCCAAACGCATGGGCAAAGCGCGCGTGATTGCCGAAACAGGAGCCGGTCAACACGGTGTGGCTACAGCGGCCGCAGCAGCTAAGTTCGGTATGGCTTGTGATGTCTACATGGGAGCAGAAGATGTGGAGCGTCAACGTCTCAATGTCTTCCGTATGGAAATGATGGGGGCAACCGTCCATGCGGTTGAAACAGGAACGAATACCTTGAAAGACGCTGTTGATGCTGCGTTTGGAGCATGGATGGCGGACCTTGATGCCTTTTACGTTTTGGGTTCTGCTGTTGGCCCTCACCCTTACCCAACCATTGTGCATGAATTCCAAAAGGTGATTAGTGAAGAATCTAAACGCCAAATCTTGGAAAAAGAAGGGCGTTTGCCGGATTATGTCATTGCCTGTGTCGGTGGGGGATCCAATGCCATTGGTGCCTTCTCCCAATATGTAGGTGATGAAGAAGTCAAATTGGTCGGAGTTGAAGCGGCAGGCCATGGTTTGGATACTGATCAGCACGCAGCGACCATGACCAAGGGGACTGTTGGAGTTGTCGATGGCATGAAGACCTATGCTGTCTTTGGAGAAGATGGAAAAGTAGCGCCAGTGTACTCAATCTCTGCTGGTTTGGACTACCCAGGGGTTGGTCCAGAGCATGCTTTCTTTAAAGACTCTGGTCGTGTCGAATATGTAGCTGCGACAGATGATGAAGCGGTTCAAGCTCTTCTTCTTCTCAGTAAGACAGAAGGGATCCTCCCAGCTATTGAAAGTTCCCATGCGATTGCAGAAGCGGTTAAACGCGCTCCACAATTGGATAAAGACAAGATTATCATCATCAATGTTTCAGGACGTGGAGACAAGGACGTAGCTGCTATTGCCGATTATCTAGAAGCGAAGACTGCAAAATAAGAAGAATTTATCTGCAAAATATCGTATAAAGCAGTAAAGCGTGATAACTGAGAAAGAGACAGGGAACAAAGGGAATCCGGTCTCTTTCTTTTTTAAAGAGAAAGACCAGGAGACCAATGAGGGAAGCCCCTTGCATGACTAGGAGGACTTGGGTAGCTGAGAGGGTCAAAGAAAAAGTAGCCAGTAAGAGAAAGTCCCCTGCTCCAATGCCAATGGAGTAAAGACAAGATAGAATTCCTAAGACGAGAAAAACTCCCATTAAGAGGGTAGGGCCGGTGCAAAGTAGGCAAAGAGCGTGGAGTATTAGCCAGAGAAGGAGAGGGTACTCCATGGAGCGCAAATCATAGATGGCCAAAACGCAACTGCCAAGCAGAAGCAGGAGATGAGGAATGGGAAGAAAGCCCTGATAGCACAGCAAAAAAAGGAGGCCACTCCAGCCTTCAAAAAGGGCATACCAATAAGGAAGAGGAGTCTGGCAGTAGCGACATCGGAATCGAAAAAGTACTTGTGAGAGAATGGGAATCAGGTCCAGAGGTCTTAAGGTCTGCTGACATTGGTTGCAGTGGCTTCTCGGACAGATGATGGAGCTTTCTGGAAAGCGGTCGATCACAAGCCCTAAAAAGGAGGCGATGCAGGCACCGACTGTAAAAAAATAGAAGTTAATCATACTTATATAATTCGTAAAAAAGATGACGAATAACGATTAGAACTGAAACAATTTTCTAACTTTTCTTATTTAAGCATTTTCTCTTGCATTTCTCAATTAGAAGGATTATAATATAACTAAATTAGAATAATTCTAAAAAAGGAGAATTTAGTTATGACAACAATTAAAAAAGAAGCAGCAAAAGACGTAGCAACATTTGCAACAATCAGTGAAGTAAGCAAGAGTTTAACTGATACAAAAGCGGTTCTCAACCAAGTGGTGGCAGATCTTTATGTCGCTCATATTGCCTTGCACCAAGTGCACTGGTATATGCGTGGCCGTGGTTTCCTCGTATGGCATCCAAAAATGGATGAGTATATGGAAAGCTTGGATGCGACTCTTGATGAAGTGAGTGAACGCTTGATTACTTTGGGTGGTGCCCCATACGCTAGCATGGTTGAGTTCTTGGAACACAGCAATATCCAAGAAGAAAAGGGTTCATTCGAACGCTCTATGGAAGAAAATTTGGGACGTGTTCTTTCTATCTTCCGCTACTTGGTAAGTCTTTATCAAAAAGCCTTGGATATCACAGATGCCGAAGGAGATGACGTGACCAACGATATCTTTGTTGGTGCAAAAGCTGAATTGGAAAAACATATCTGGATGATTGCCGCTGAATTGGGTCAAGCACCAGGTTTGTAATCTGAAAATAAACAAATGAGCCTTCCTTGCTTGGGAGGCTCATTTTTGTTTGGAAGTGATCTTTCCAGTAAATAAAACAGGTGCCATCTTGAAAATACTTGAAAGATTTGATAGAATAGGCACATGAAAACCCTGTATGATGTTCAACAATTTCTGAAAAAATTTGGAATCATTATTTATGTCGGAAAACGACTTTACGACATCGAATTAATGAAGATTGAATTGAAAAGGATCTATGACGCTGGGCTGATGGAAAAATTGGATTATCTAGAAGCAGAAGCCGTCTTACGTAGAGAACACGCACAGGAATTACGCTATTTAGAAGAGGAAAAAGAAAAGTGAGTTTAACAAATATTTTAGTATGGTTGATTGTTTTAGGGATGTTTGGCTGGATGGGCTACAATTACTTCCGTATCCGTCGGGCAGCAAAAATTGTGGACAATGCAGAGTTTGAAGAATTGATCCGCAAAGGCCAATTAGTGGACTTGCGTGATCCAAATGAGTTCCACGCTAAGCATATTTTAGGAGCTCGGAATATTCCATCTAATCAATTAAAAGTGAGTTTGGCAGCTCTTCGCAAAGATAAGCCAGTCTTGCTCTATGAGAACAGTCGTGGGTCCCGTGTGACCAATGCGGCTCTCTTCTTGAAAAAACAGGGCTATAAAGATATCTATATCTTGTCCTATGGTTTGGATTCTTGGGATGGAAAAGTCAAGACGAACTAAAATCAAAACTCCAGAAGTGTAAGCTTCTGGAGTTTTTTAGCGGGTTTCTTCTAGAAAAGAGCGAATCGCTTCGCATTCAACTGATGTGAGGGGGCGATAATGCCCCTCTTTGAGCTCATCCTCTAAAGTAAAAGGCCCAAAGCGAACTCGTTTTAAAGTAGTGACTTTGACCCCAATGGATAAAAACATCTTTTTCACCTGATGAAATTTCCCTTCAGACAGGGTGACCAGGGCCTGGCTTTCTTTAGGACTGGAGTTAAGGATTTTTAGTTTGGCGGGCTTGCATGTTGTCCCGTCTAAGAAGGTGATTCCTTCTTGAAATTCCTCTATATGAGCGGGTTCAAGAGGACCGTTGACTGTTACCGCGTATTCTTTTTCAATATGGTATTGGGGATGAAGGAGTTGGAAACCTAGAGGTCCATTGTCTGTGAGTAGGAGGAGGCCGGTCGTATCCCGATCCAGTCGACCGATAGGATAGGTATTGGGGGTCCGGTCTTCTGCTCGGAGTAGATCCAACACTGTAGGATGTTGGGCATCCTTGGTAGCCGTCACTAGTCCTTGGGGTTTATGAAGAAGAAAATAGTGATGGGAACAGTCGGTAAGGATCCGATCCTTCCAGCGAACTTCTTGGAGACCTGTATCGACATTTTGGGATAATTTTGTTGCAGTAAGTCCGTCGACTAGGATCTGCTTTTTGGCTAGGCTCTGTTTGATTTCTTTGCGGGGAATTTGGTAGTGGGCCAGTAATTGATCTAATCTCATAAAGGACAGGATAGCATGAAATGGAGAGAATCACAAGTATTCGGAAAAAGAATGAAGAAAAGAGATAAAGAGGTGAAAGATTTTCATGAATAGAGTGGTTAGGAGTGGGAATGAGAAAGAAGATTTTCGAAAGAAAGCATGAAAACATTTACACTTGTCTGAGTTATGCCATTTGCTTAAAATTGTGGTATAATCGTTCAGTTAGAAAATAAATTTTTGAATACAATAGAGGAAATCATGACAAAATTAAGAGAAGATATCCGTAATATCGCGATTATCGCCCACGTCGACCACGGTAAAACAACCCTCGTTGACGAATTGTTGAAACAATCTGAAACTCTTGACGCCCGTACAGAGTTGGCAGAGCGTGCAATGGACTCAAACGATATCGAAAAAGAGCGTGGAATCACCATCCTTGCGAAAAATACAGCCGTTGCCTACAACGGAACTCGTATCAACATCATGGACACACCAGGACACGCGGACTTCGGTGGAGAAGTTGAACGTATCATGAAAATGGTTGACGGTGTTGTTTTGGTTGTAGATGCCTACGAAGGAACCATGCCACAGACTCGTTTCGTATTGAAAAAAGCCTTGGAACAAGACCTTGTGCCGATCGTTGTAGTTAACAAAATCGATAAGCCATCAGCTCGTCCAGCAGAAGTAGTTGATGAAGTCTTGGAACTCTTCATCGAGCTTGGTGCGGATGATGACCAACTTGACTTCCCAGTTGTTTATGCGTCAGCGATCAACGGAACATCTTCCTTGTCAGATGATCCAGCAGATCAAGAAAAGACCATGGCGCCAATCTTTGACACCATTATCGACCACATCCCAGCTCCAGTTGATAACTCAGATGAGCCCCTTCAATTCCAAGTGTCACTCTTGGACTACAATGACTTCGTTGGTCGTATCGGTATCGGACGTGTCTTCCGTGGTACCGTAAAAGTTGGTGACCAAGTTACCCTTTCTAAACTTGACGGAACAACCAAGAACTTCCGTGTCACAAAACTCTTCGGTTTCTTTGGTTTGGAACGTCGTGAAATCCAAGAAGCCAAGGCTGGTGACTTGATTGCCGTATCAGGTATGGAAGACATCTTCGTTGGGGAAACCATTACTCCAACAGATGCAGTTGAAGCTCTTCCAGTTCTTCACATCGATGAACCAACTCTTCAAATGACCTTCTTGGTTAACAACTCACCTTTTGCTGGTCGCGAAGGGAAATGGGTGACTTCTCGTAAGGTTGAAGAGCGCCTTCAAGCTGAGTTGCAAACAGACGTATCTCTTCGTGTAGATCCAACGGACTCACCAGATAAATGGACTGTTTCAGGACGTGGAGAATTGCACTTGTCAATCCTTATCGAGACAATGCGTCGTGAGGGATATGAACTTCAAGTATCTCGTCCAGAGGTTATCGTAAAAGAAATCGACGGTGTTAAATGCGAACCATTTGAACGTGTACAAATCGACACTCCAGAAGAATACCAAGGGTCTGTTATCCAAAGTCTTTCTGAACGTAAGGGTGAAATGTTGGATATGATTTCAACTGGTAATGGTCAAACTCGTTTGGTCTTCCTTGTTCCAGCGCGTGGTTTGATTGGATACTCAACTGAGTTCTTGTCAATGACTCGTGGTTACGGTATCATGAACCATACCTTCGACCAATACTTGCCATTGATTCCAGGTGAAATTGGCGGTCGTCACCGTGGTGCCCTTGTTTCTATCGATGCTGGTAAGGCAACAACCTACTCTATCATGTCTATCGAAGAACGTGGTACTATCTTTGTCAACCCAGGTACTGAGGTTTACGAAGGAATGATCATCGGTGAAAACTCTCGTGAAAATGACTTGACTGTTAATATCACCAAGGCTAAACAAATGACCAATGTTCGTTCCGCTACCAAGGACCAAACAGCGGTTATCAAAACTCCTCGTATCTTGACGCTTGAAGAATCACTTGAGTTCTTGAACGATGATGAATACATGGAAGTAACACCGGAATCAATCCGTCTACGTAAACAAATCTTGAATAAGGCAGAACGCGAAAAAGCAAACAAAAAGAAAAAATCAGCTGCAGCTGAATAAGAAATAAGAAAGGAGTGACAAAATGGTTTATTTAATTATAGGTATTTTGATCCTCCTTTTTTACCTTTTTGCAGCTCCAAAGAGCATCAGAGGAACTCTGAATGTAGTTACCCTAGTCGTTTTACTGGTCTCTTTGGTCATTCTCCTTTGCTTAGCGATTTTCCAAATTTTCCAATTGCCTTCAGAATTTTTTGTGGGCGCCTTCCTCGCTTTTGTAGGCTACTTGGCCCTCGTTGATATTTCGCGATTGCCGACCAAGTCTTCTAAACGTTTGGATAAATCAGAATAAACTGGAGAGCTTGTCTCCATAAAATAGAGTTGTTGTGATAGAAAATCATGGCGACTCTTTTTTTATGACAGATGCTGAAGAGGTCATTTTTATACGTGTTGCTTCTTTTGCTGTCTTAAGGCTTTTTAATTTGTCTAAAAAAGGGTAAAATAGAAGGTGAACAAATTGGAGAGAAAAAAGCTATGAACGTCATTGAAACATTTAAAAATAAAAAAGTCCTTGTTTTAGGATTGGCTAAGTCTGGAGAATCTGCAGCGCGACTACTCGATCGCCTAGGAGCTATCGTAACGGTGAATGATGGCAAAGCCTTTGAAGAAAATCCTGCAGCCCAAAGTTTGCTGGAAGAAGGAATCAAAGTTGTGACAGGAGGACATCCACTGGAACTCTTGGATGAAGACTTTGCAGTGATGGTGAAGAATCCTGGAATTCCTTACACGAATCCCATGGTTGAACGGGCCCTTGAAAAAGGCATCCCTGTTTTGACCGAAGTTGAATTGGCCTACCTCATTTCAGAAGCGCCCATCATCGGAATCACTGGTTCAAACGGAAAAACAACCACCACTACCATGATTGGAGAGGTATTAACTGCCGCTGGACAAAATGGTCTCCTGTCTGGAAATATTGGTTTTCCAGCTAGTCAAGTCGCTCAAACAGCGACAGCGAAAGACACATTGGTAATGGAATTATCTTCTTTCCAATTGATGGGGATTGAAGCCTTTCATCCAGAAATCGCAGTCATTACCAATTTGATGCCGACCCACTTGGATTACCATGGATCTTTCGAAGGCTATGTAGCTGCAAAATGGGCGATTCAAAAGAATATGACTGCCAAGGATTTTGTAGTACTAAACTTTAACCAAGATTTAGCCAAAGACTTGGCGCAGCAAACAGAGGCTACTGTGGTTCCATTTTCAACCCAAGAAAAGGTGGACGGAGCATATTTAGAGGATGGTGTCCTTTACTTCCGAGGTGAAGCCGTTATGCGAGCAGACCAAATCGGAGTACCAGGCAGCCACAATGTAGAAAATGCTTTAGCTACCATTGCAGTGGCCAAACTTCGTGGCATTGACAATCAAACTATCCAAGAAACCTTATCAGCCTTTGGCGGGGTGAAGCACCGCTTGCAGTATGTAGCTGAGATTGAAGGGGTGAAATTCTACAATGATAGCAAGTCTACCAACATCTTAGCAACCCAAAAAGCCTTGTCTGGCTTTGATAACGCTCATGTCATCTTAATCGCTGGTGGCTTGGACCGAGGCAATGAGTTTGACGAATTGGTGCCAGATATTACTGGTCTTAAAAAGATGGTCATCCTTGGAGAGTCTGCTGAACGGGTGAAACGAGCAGCGGATCAAGCGGGTGTGTCCTATCTAGATGCGACGGATGTGGCAGACGCAACACGCAAAGCCTTTGAATTAGCTGAGCCGGGCGATATCGTCTTGCTTAGTCCAGCTAATGCCAGCTGGGATATGTACGCGAATTTTGAAGTACGGGGCGATGAGTTCCTTAAAACAGTAGAAGAGTTGAAAAATTAATATGAAAAAAATAGTATTTACAGGGGGAGGTACAGTTGGGCATGTGACCTTGAACCTTCTCCTCATCCCTCGCTTCATCGAGGATGGTTGGGAAGTTCATTATATTGGAGACAAGAAAGGGATTGAACACCAAGAGATTTTGAAGTCTGGCTTGGACATCCATTTCCATTCGATTGCGACGGGCAAGTTGCGCCGTTATTTCTCTTGGCAAAATATGTTGGATATCTTCAAGGTCCTCTGGGGAATTCTCCAATCGATTTGGATCATGCTTCGTGTACGGCCACAGGTTTTGTTTTCTAAAGGAGGCTTCGTTTCAGTTCCTCCGGTAGTGGCTGCGCGACTTTGTTTCGTTCCTGTATTGGTCCACGAATCCGACCGTACCATGGGCTTGGCCAATAAGATTGCTTATAAGTTTGCGACAAAAATGTTCACAACCTTTGAGCAGCCGAAAAGCCTAGTGAAAGCCCAACATGTAGGAGCTGTGACCAAGGTTCATCAGGAAGCCCTTCCAACCCCAGTAGAATTGGAAGCAGTATTTGCACAATTTGATCCACAGTTGCCAACCCTTCTCTTTGTGGGTGGGTCTGCTGGTGCGCGAGTGTTCAATGAGTTTGTCACAAACCATCGAGAAGCCTTGTTGGCAAGCTACAATGTCATTAATTTGACAGGGGACTCTTCCTTGAATGAACAAGCACCTCATCTTTATCGCGTGGATTACGTGACGGATCACTATCTTCCTTTGCTCCAAAAGGCAGACCTAGTAGTGACCCGTGGTGGTGCAAATACGATTTTTGAACTCTTGGCCATGAATAAGCTCCATATCATCGTTCCCCTAGGGAAAGAGGCTAGTCGGGGAGATCAGATTGAAAATGCTCAATATTTTGTGGAAAAAGGCTATGCAGAAACCATCGCTGAGCCAGATTTGAGCATGGATCGGTTGCAAGAAACGATGGATAAACTGTTCCAAGGGGCAGAAAGCTATCATCAAGCGATGAAGGCTTCGAATGAATTGCTTTCCTTGGATGAGTTTTATAACCTAGTCCATCAAGAAATTAATAAAAGGAAAAAATGACGGATAAGAAGAACCCAAAAACTCCTAAGGAAGTCACTAAGCTCTCTGAATGGCAGAGACGAAACCAGGAGTATCAAAAGAAAAAACAATTAGAAGAGCAAGAAGAAAAAGAAAAGAAGGCACAAGAAGAGAAGGAAAGACAGGAACTTCTGAATCAAAACGCTCTCTCTGAAGATCCAGATGCAGATGGGCAAGATGGCGAGTCTGCAGAAGTAGAGGAAGATGAGAATGTAGCTAATGTAGCTGAGGAGGAAGTGCAAGAAACTCTTCCTGACGAAATAGACGAAGAGGATGAAGAAGAAAAAATCATCTACCTAACAGAGCCTTCGGAAGATAGGTTCGAACAAGAGGAACTAGCGAAGAAGGCCAAAAAGGAAGGCCGAATTGCGAGACGTCACATCTACAGAGCTATTCCAGTTTTGGTGATCAGTACCCTGATTGCTCTCTTTTCTGCCTATCTTTTAACGCCCTTAGCTAAGCAAAAAATCATCGAATTTTCAGGGAATAAAAATGCGGATCAGACCTTGTTGTTTGAAAAGAGTCAGATCCAAGACCGGGATTATACCTTGACAACCTTTTTAAATCGGGATCGCTATCTTGCCAATATGAAGGCAGCTAGTCCATGGGTCAAAGATATTTCGATGACTTATGCCTTCCCTACGACGTTTAAGGTTCAGGTGGAGGAATACCAGGTCTTTGGTTACTATGTGACGGAGGAAGATCACTATCCCATTTTAGAGAATGGGGAAGTGGTAGAGACGCCAGTTGCTGCGGATCAGCTTCCTAAGGCTTATCTAGCCGTTCGTTTTTCTGATCGAGAATTGGTCCGACAATTCGTCAAACAACTGGGGAAAATACCATCTTCTGTGCTCGATGAAATTGAGTCAGTGGACTTGACACCGAGCAAGGTGACTAAGGATTTAGTGACGCTGACCATGAAGGATGGCACTAAAGTCCTAGTGCCAGTATCTCAAATCAAGCGTAAATTGCCTTATTACCATCAAATTCGCAAGCTGATTGAAGATGACAGTGTCATTGACATGGAAGCAGGGATATATAGTTACAATGCAGAAACAATGGCCACTTTAGCTCAGGAAAAGAAAGAAAAAGAAGAAGGGGAGGGGAACAAAACAGAAGAAGCTAACGCTAACTCGACAGATTCTGATGGGAGTGCAGTCGTAACCGAGCAACACGAAGAAGTTCCCGCTGAGTAAACCCTCATAAATTATCTGAAATAAATAAAGAAAATATGCCCACTATGGGCATTTTTGTGTTATAATGAAATTTGGATAGTTCTAACTAAAATGGAGCTATTAATTGACGTATAGGAAAACAAAAGAGAGAGGACTGGTGTAATGGCTAGAAACGGCTTTTTTACAGGTTTAGATATCGGTACTAGTTCAATAAAAGTATTGGTGGCAGAACATGTCAATGGAGAAATGAATGTAATTGGAGTCAGCAATGCGAAAAGTGCTGGCGTCAAAGATGGAATTATTGTTGATATTGAGGCTGCTTCTAATGCGATTAAAAGTGCAGTAAGCCAAGCAGAAGAAAAAGCAGGAATTTCAATCAATCTTGTGAACGTTGGGTTGCCAGCGAACCTTCTTCAAATTGAAGCAACTCAAGGAATGATTCCTGTAACCAGTGATTCAAAAGAAATTACGGATGCAGATGTTGAAAATGTTGTCAGATCTGCTTTGACAAAGAGTATGACTCCAGACCGTGAAGTCATTACCTTTATTCCAGAAGAGTTCACAGTTGACGGTTTCCAAGGAATCCGCGATCCACGTGGAATGATGGGAATCCGTTTGGAAATGCGTGGTCTCTTGTATACTGGTCCTAGAACTGTCCTCCATAATTTACGGAAAACAGTTGAACGTGCTGGTTTGCAAGTTGAAAACATCATTATTTCACCACTTGCAATGATTAAGTCTGTATTGAACGAAGGAGAACGTGAGTTTGGTGCGACCGTCATTGATTTAGGTGGAGGACAAACGACAGTAGCTTCTGTTCGGAATCAAGAACTTCAATTTACAAATATCTATCAAGAAGGTGGCGATTACGTTACTAAAGATATTTCTAAAGTGTTGAAGACTTCTCAAAAATTAGCAGAAGGCTTGAAGTTCAACTATGGAGAAGCTTATGTTCCATCAGTTGGCGACGAAGTCTTCCACGTTGAGGTGATTGGTGAAGTAGAACCTGTCCAAGTATCTGAAAAATATTTGGCAGAAATTATTTCAGCTCGGATCAAACACATCTTCGACCAAATCAAACAAGATCTTGAAAGAAGACATTTGCTTGATTTGCCTGGAGGAATTGTCATCATCGGTGGTGGCGCTATTCTCCCTGGTATTGAAGACTTGGCACAAGAAGTCTTTGGTGTAAATGTGAAATTGTATGTTCCAAATCAAATTGGTATTCGCAATCCAGCTTTTGCCCACGTGATTAGCTTGTCTGAATATGCTGGAAATCTAACAGATGTAGATATTCTTGCTCAGGCTGCTGTACATGGAGACCAACGTCTTCGTCAGCAACCAGTTCAGTTTGAACGACCAGTACAACAACCAGTTGTTCCAGCGTATGTACCGGAAGAAATTGAGCCTGTAGTTAACGTCGAGCAACAACATCCAGTTGAAGAGCAAAAACAAGAAGAAAAAACTACCTTTACAGACCGAATGAAGAATTTAATCGGTAATATGTTTGATTAAGGAGTGTAAGTATTTATGACATTTTCATTTGACACAGCAGCGGCACAAGGTGCAGTTATTAAAGTAATCGGTGTCGGTGGCGGTGGCGGTAATGCCATCAACCGCATGATTGACGAAGGAGTTGCTGGTGTAGAATTCATCGCAGCAAACACAGATGTACAAGCACTTTCAAGTGCAAAAGCAGAAACAGTTATCCAATTGGGTCCTAAGTTGACTCGTGGTTTGGGTGCTGGAGGTCAACCTGAGGTTGGTCGTAAAGCCGCAGAAGAAAGTGAAGAAGTATTGACAGAAGCTTTGCAAGGTGCAGACATGGTCTTCATCACTGCAGGGATGGGTGGAGGATCTGGTACAGGTGCTGCACCAGTCATCGCTCGTATTGCTAAAGCTGTTGGTGCTTTGACAGTAGCCGTTGTGACTCGTCCTTTCGGATTTGAAGGAACAAAACGCGGAAACTTTGCAATCGAAGGGATCAATGAACTTCGCGAGCATGTGGATACCTTGTTGATCATTTCTAACAACAACTTGTTAGAAATTGTAGATAAGAAAACACCACTTCTTGAAGCATTGAGCGAAGCAGATAATGTCCTTCGCCAAGGGGTTCAAGGGATCACTGACTTGATCACAAGCCCAGGCTTGATTAACCTTGACTTCGCTGACGTGAAGACCGTTATGGAAAACAAAGGAAATGCCTTGATGGGTATTGGTGTAGGTAATGGTGAAGAGCGTGTCATTGAAGCAGCTCGTAAAGCTATCTACTCACCACTCCTTGAAACAACCATTGACGGTGCTGAAGATGTGATCGTCAACGTTACTGGTGGTTTGGATATGACCTTGATTGAAGCAGAAGAAGCTTCTGAAATTGTTAACCAAGCAGCTGGTCATGGCGTAAACATTTGGCTCGGTACATCTATTGATGAATCAATGAAAGATGAAATCCGCGTAACGGTTGTCGCAACTGGTGTTCGTCAGGACAAAGTTGAAAAAGTTAGTGGAATTGCATCTCATGCACCAAGTTCAGCACGTTATTACCAAACTGGACCTCGTGAACAACGTCCACAAACTCCACAATTCGATCGCGAGTTCGATTTGAAGGAAGAAATCGAAATGCCTACTCCTCAATCACGTGCCAAACAAGAAACACCTCGTGGATCTGCGTTTGGAGATTGGGACATTCGTCGTGAAAACATTGTACGTCAGTCTGATACTAGTGCTGGTCGTCAAGTTGAACGCTATGTAGATTCTTCTTCAGAAGATGATGAGTTGGAAACACCACCATTTTTCCGTAATCGTTAAGAATGAATCTGATTGAAAATAAAGAGCGAATATTCTCGCAGGTTGCACAAGCAATGGAAACAGCAAACCGCACGGATCAGGTCAATGTGATTGCTGTTACTAAGTATGTCGGTATCGACCAAGCTAAGGCTTTGGTTGATACAGGAGTCTGTCATATCGGTGAAAACCGTGTTGATAAATTTCTAGAAAAATACCAAGCTCTAAAAGATGAGGGACTTACCTGGCATTTGATCGGTAGTCTCCAACGTCGTAAAGTAAAAGAAGTTATCAACTTTGTAGATTACTTCCATGCTTTAGATTCTATGAAGCTTGCCCAAGAAATTCAAAAAAGGGCGAGTCACCCAATTAAATGTTTTATACAAGTCAATATTTCTGGAGAGGAAAGCAAGCATGGATTTGCTCCTGAAGAGCTCGATGCGATTCTTCCTGAACTAGAAGGCTTGGATAACCTACAAATTGTTGGATTAATGACGATGGCTCCTTTTGAGGCAAGTCAGGACGAGTTGCAAGCCATATTTGCAGCAACTCACCAACTTCAAAAAGAATTACAAAAGAAACAGTTGAAAAATATGCCCTTTACAGAGTTAAGCATGGGAATGAGTCGTGATTATGATGTGGCGATTGCTAACGGTGCGACTTTTGTGCGAATTGGGACCTCATTTTTCAAATAGGAAAGAATTATGTCATTTAAAGATAGATTTGATCGATTGATTGATTATTTTACTGAAGATGGAGATGAGTACGATGTGCAAGAAGCGCCTGCTCAAGCAGTCGGTGCTAGCCAACCTGTAGCATCCCCTAAACCAGTACAACCATCATCAAAACCACGTCAAAAAGCTGTGGTAGCTGCTAAGGAGCAGAAACCTACTCCTGTTGCAGCAAGTCGTCCACAAGTAGCTTCTACAGCAGTGGTTGAATCAGCTTCATCTCAAAAATCATCTTCTGAAAATATTACTCGACTTCATCAACGTCAACAAGAGTTGGCAAGAAATCGTTCTGCTGCAGATGAAAAGATTACAATTGATGTTCGCTATCCTCGTAAATACGAAGAAGCAACTGAAATTGTCGACTTGTTGTTGGCAAACGAAAGTATTCTTATTGACTTCCAATACATGACTGAAGTTCAAGCAAGAAGATGTTTGGATTATTTGGATGGTGCTCGCTATGTATTAGCCGGGAATCTACGTCGTGTTGCGAGTACTATGTACTTATTAACACCAATCAATGTCGTTGTGAATATTGAAGATATTCGCCTTCCAAATGATGTCGAAGTTGCTGAATACGACTTTGATATGAAACGAAATCGTTAATATGTTTGTCCTACAATTAGTTAGAAATTTCTTTCAGGTTTTTGAGCTAGTACTAATCATCTATGCTTTGCTTAGTTGGTTTCCAAATGCATCAGAATCGGCTTTAGCTAAAATGGTTCAACGGATCGTCGAACCATTTTTGAGCCTATTTAGAAAGATTCCTTTGCAATTTGGTGGGTTAGACTTTACAGTCATGTTTGCCTTACTTGCTCTATCCGTAGTGGAACGATTTGTCCTTCAATTTTTGGTGCAGTTAATATGACCAAGGGATTTTATCAACACTATAGTCCAGAATACCACGTCTTTATCGATCGAGTTCTAGAATTAGTAGCTCGGGTGGAGCAACAGTATAGTTTTGAACTGACTTCCTTTTTAAATCCACATCAGGTTGATATTTTACGACAAATTGGTGCCCACCATGGTTTGCAGGTGTTTTCAAGTGCAGAAATCTATCCTACAGAATATGCACGAGTGATTCTGGCTCCTAGCTATTATGAGTTAGAGGCATCTGATTTTGAAATGAGTCTGTTAGAAGTTCTCTATCCGGATAAGTTTTATCGGTTAAGTCACTCTCAAGTTTTGGGTTCGCTTCTCCATCAATTAGGCGTAGAAAGAAAGTCTTTTGGAGATATTCTAATTGGACAAGGGAAGATTCATATCTATGTGGATGAACGTTTCTCCTCCTATTTCAAAGAGAATCTTAAGAAGATCGCAAAAGCATCTGTGAAAATTCGTGAGATTGACTGTCGAGAACCTATCACTGTAGACGAACCATCCAAACTCAAAGACCTATTGGTTACTAGTGTTCGACTTGATAAACTAGTAGCTTCTACCTTTAAACTTGCTCGGTCTGTAGCTGTTCAATTGGTTCAGTCTGGCCAGGTAAAGGTAAACTATGCCACTATTGATAATCCTAGTCGGATGATCCAAGTAGCAGATTTAATTAGTGTTCGAAAGTATGGTCGATTTAAAATACTATCAGAAAATGGCCTATCAAAAAGTGGAAAATACAAATTAACGGTTGAAGTATTTTCCAGTAGAAAATAAGGAGGAACTATGGCACTTACAGCTTTAGAAATCAAAGATAAACGCTTTTATGTAAAATTTAGAGGCTACGATGCTAAAGAAGTTGAAGAGTTTCAAGACATGGTCTACCGAGACTATGAAAAATTAGTTCGTGAAAATCATGAATTGGAAACAAAAATTAGTGCGTTGGAAGAGCGCTTGAACTACTTTGACGAAATGAAAGACTCTTTGAGTCAATCAGTATTGATCGCTCAAGATACAGCAGAACGTGTGAAACATGCGGCAAATGAACGCTCAGAAACCATCGTTCGTCAAGCGGAGCAAGATGCTCACCATTTAGTTGAAGAAGCAAAAGCAAAAGCAAATGAAATTCTTCGTCATGCTACAGACAATGCCAAGAAAGTTGCCGTAGAAACGGAAGAATTGAAGAATAAGACGCGTGTCTTCCACCAACGTTTGAAATCAACTATCGAAAGTCAATTGAGCATCATTGATACACCAGAATGGGATGAAATTCTTCGCCCAACTGCTATGTATATTCAAACAAGTGATGAAGCTTTCCGTGAAGTAGTCGAAAAAGCTTTGGAAGAAACAGTTCATCATAACTATGATGATGAAGCAATTGATTTGACTCGTCAATTCTCACGCGCAGAAATTGAAGAATTGCAAAAACATATTGAAGCTGTAAACCGTGAATTGTCTGCGACTCAAGCTTTTGAAGGATTGAATGAAAAAGTTCAAGAAGCTTTGGAAGAAGCAGAAAAAAATCAGGTAGATCAAGATTCTATTGATGAAATTGTTGTAGAAACTCCTCTAGTTGCTGACATTGATGCTCCAGAAGTTGCTGATATTGATGCACCAGAAGGGGAAGAACAACGTGAATCTGTTTCAATCTTATAATCTGTAAAAACAGTGACCTTATCAAATAGTTTTAGCGAGCAGGTGATGGTGGAAGACTTGCACTTCCTTTGTTAAGGTTGATCCTTTTACGAATCTTAGTGGTGAAATGAGTAACCACTAACGCTGGTCAGCGTTAACGACAAAAGAGGAGAAAGAGAGTACTCTCTTTCTTGAATGAAGGTGGTACCACGACTTGTCGTCCTTTTTGGCGAGGTCGTGGTCTTTTATTTTGTAGAATTATTTTTTTAGAGGAGACACCATGAAACTCAAAGAAACACTGAATTTAGGGAAGACAGAGTTCCCGATGCGGGCTGGTCTGCCTACAAAAGAGCCAGTTTGGCAAAAGGAATGGGAAGAAGCAAAACTTTACCAACGTCGTCAAGAATTGAACCAAGGAAAACCACATTTCACCTTGCATGATGGCCCTCCGTATGCCAACGGGAACATCCACGTAGGACATGCTATGAACAAGATCTCAAAAGATATCATTGTTCGTTCTAAGTCTATGTCAGGTTTTTATGCACCTTACATCCCAGGTTGGGATACTCATGGTTTGCCAATCGAGCAAGTCTTGGCAAAACAAGGTGTTAAACGCAAAGAAATGGACTTGGTTGAGTACTTGAAACTTTGCCGTGACTATGCCCTTTCTCAAGTAGATAAACAACGCGAAGACTTTAAGCGCTTGGGTGTTTCAGGTGACTGGGAAAATCCATATGTAACTTTGACGCCTGACTATGAAGCAGCGCAAATCCGTGTCTTCGGTGAGATGGCTAACAAAGGCTACATCTACCGTGGAGCTAAGCCAGTTTACTGGTCATGGTCATCAGAGTCAGCCCTAGCTGAAGCGGAAATTGAATACCATGACTTGGTTTCTACGTCCCTTTACTATGCCAACAAGGTAAAAGATGGTAAAGGTGTCCTTGATACAGATACTTACATCGTCGTTTGGACAACAACTCCATTCACCATCACGGCTTCTCGTGGTTTGACTGTTGGTGCGGATATTGATTACGTCTTGGTGCAACCAGCTGGCGAATCTCGTAAGTTTGTGGTTGCTTCAGAATTATTGAACAGTTTGTCTGAGAAATTCGGTTGGTCTGACGTTCAAGTTTTAGCTACTTACCGTGGTTCAGAATTGAACCAAATTGTGACAGAGCACCCATGGGATACAGCAGTAGATGAACTCGTTATCCTTGGTGACCACGTTACAACAGATTCCGGTACTGGTATCGTCCATACAGCCCCTGGTTTTGGTGAGGATGACTACAATGTCGGTGTTGCCAATGGTCTTGAAGTTGCTGTGACTGTTAACGAACGCGGGATCATGATGGCCAATGCTGGTGCTGAGTTTGAAGGTCAATTCTACGACAAGGTTGTGCCAACGGTTATTGAAAAACTTGGTGATTTACTTCTTGCTCAAGAAGAAATCTCTCACTCTTACCCATTTGACTGGCGTACGAAAAAACCAATCATCTGGCGTGCCGTGCCACAATGGTTTGCCTCTGTCTCAAAATTCCGCCAAGAAATCTTGGACGAAATTGAAAAAGTCAAGTTTCATTCAGAATGGGGTAAAGTCCGTCTGTACAATATGATTCGTGACCGTGGCGACTGGGTTATCTCTCGTCAACGTGCTTGGGGTGTGCCACTTCCAATCTTCTATGCAGAAGACGGAACACCAATCATGACAGCTGAAACCATCGAGCATGTAGCTCAACTCTTTGAAGAACATGGTTCCATCATCTGGTGGGAACGTGATGCCAAAGACCTCTTGCCAGAAGGATTTACCCATCCAGGTTCACCAAATGGTGAGTTCAAGAAAGAAACAGACATCATGGATGTATGGTTCGATTCAGGTTCATCATGGAATGGTGTCGTGGTTAATCGCCCCGAACTTAAATATCCAGCAGACCTCTACCTAGAAGGTTCAGACCAATACCGTGGTTGGTTCAACTCATCTCTCATCACATCTGTGGCTAATCATGGTGTTGCACCATACAAACAAATCTTGTCGCAAGGTTTTGCCTTGGACGGTAAAGGTGAGAAGATGTCTAAATCTCTTGGAAACACCATTGCTCCAAGCGATGTCGAAAAACAATTTGGTGCGGAAATCTTGCGTCTCTGGGTAACAAGTGTTGATTCAAGCAACGACGTACGTATCTCTATGGATATCTTGAGTCAAGTTTCTGAAACTTACCGTAAGATCCGTAACACCCTTCGTTTCTTGATTGCCAACACATCTGACTTTAACCCAGCTGAGGATGCAGTCGCTTACGAAGAACTTCGTTCTGTTGATAAGTACATGACCATCCGCTTTAACCAACTTGTTAAGACCATTCGTGATGCTTATGCAAACTTCGAATTCTTGACGATTTATAAGGCTTTGGTGAACTTTATCAATGTTGATCTGTCAGCCTTCTACCTTGATTTCGCCAAAGATGTTGTCTACATCGAAGGTGCCAAATCTCTCGAACGTCGTCAAATGCAAACTGTCTTCTATGACATCCTTGTGAAAATCACCAAACTCTTGACACCAATTCTTCCTCACACTGCTGAAGAAATCTGGTCCTACCTTGAGTTTGAAGCAGAAGACTTTGTTCAATTGTCAGAATTGCCAGAAGCACAAACATTTGCGAATCAAGAGGAAATCTTGGATGCCTGGTCAGCCTTTATGGACTTCCGTGGACAAGCTCAAAAGGCTTTGGAAGAAGCACGTAATGAAAAAGTGATCGGTAAATCTCTTGAAGCTCATTTGACAGTTTATCCTAACGAAGTAGTGAAGACTCTTCTTGGGGCAGTAGATAGTAATGTTGCTCAACTCTTGATTGTATCAGAATTGACCATTGCAGAAGGTCCAGCTCCAGAAGGTGCAGTGGCCTTCGAAGATGTTGCCTTCACTGTTGAACGTGCAGCTGGTGAGGTTTGTGACCGTTGCCGCCGTATCGATCCAAGTACAGCAGAACGTAGCTACCATGCAACTATCTGTGATCACTGTGCAAGCATCGTCGAAGAGAACTTTGCGGACGCAGTCGCAGAAGGATTTGAATCTAAATAATAAGATGTGAAAAATCGCAGGGAGAAAGTCTCCTTGCGACTTTTCAATAAAGAGGAACTGATGTGGTACCAAAAAGAATTTAAAGAACTAGAACTGAAAGAGTTTTACGAGATCGTTCAATTGCGTTTGGAGACCTTTGTCGTGGAACAGACAAGAATCTACAATGATCTTGACGCTATTGATCTTAGAGCTATTCACCTTTTTCATCAAGATGAGGAAGGACGCGTAGATGCCTATGCACGCATCTTTGAGACAGGGGCTACGATTCATTTTGGTCGAGTCGCTGTAGCCAAAGATAGTCGTGGCCAAGGACTGGGAAAAGACATGGTAGAGCAGATTTTGGACCTGTGTGAACAGAGATTTCCTGGGCAGACCATTGAAATTGAGGCCCAAGAACAGGTGGTTGGCTTGTATGAAAAGCTAGGTTTTCATACGGTGAGCGAGCCCTTTATCTTGGCTTCTACCCCTCACGTAAAAATGATCTATCAGAAATAAATAATCCGTTCATCTCGATAATGAGATGAACGGATTATTTTTGAAAAAAACAGCAAAGAAAAAAGTAAGGTAGAAGCACCTTACTTAGCAATTGGGAAAGAAATTTCAATTAGTTTATCAGAGTAGAGGGTCTTAATAGCAGATTGGTCAATGATTTGAAGATCAATCTTGCGTTTTAAAAAGAACTCACGAATTTTTTCAACTTCTGTTTCACGAATGGCACGGTGTTTGTTACTAATCAGCAATTCGTAATGAGTAGGAGCTTTGGTAAAGATAACATCGGTGTTACCAGCTGAATAGACCTCAACAAGGGTAGCATCGGTACTTTCTAATTGACTTTTGACCAGAGTAGCATGACTATTTGTTGTATTCATAAGCTTCATGTGAGATCCTCCTAAGCTCTTTCTCCATTTATTATAGCACTTTTTTTTATTTTGTGAAAGAAGTCGCTTACAATTTTTGGGCAGATTTCCACATTTTGATTCCCCACTTATGACTTCCTCTTTTTAACCTGTCAATGGCTTCATCAATTGGGAACCAAGCAATGTTATTGAAATCCTCAAGAGGTTTTTGAGCTTCTACAAAGTCAGTTACTTCATAGATATAAGCAGGGTTATAGTAGTGGGTGTCGCGGTGACTGGAGTAAAAGTACTCATCTGCTTGGCCATAATACTCGCCGATCGTCGAAGTGAAGCCCAATTCTTCAATCAGTTCGCGCTCTAGTGCCAAGAAATGATCTTCTCCTACCTCGATTTCACCACCTGGTAGGAACCAAGCTCCATTAGGTGCTTGGACTAGGATGATTTTATCCTTGGCTGGATTTGGAATCACCGCATAGACTCCATAACGATTGACATAGTCAACATTTTCTTCTTTTGTTCCAAAAGTTGCAACAGTCATATTAAAGCTCGCTTCTTATTTTTTTATCATTATAACATAGATGAACATAAAAAGCAGTAGGAGATAAAAATAAGAGAGTGGGACAGAAATCGGTAATTCGATAGAATTCGATTTCGTCGTCCCACCTCCGCACAGTTGAGTAGGGCTGTAAAAGCTGATGAAAGCAGTGTAGTAGAGCCCACTCAACCACTGCGTCTTGCTCGACAATCCAAAGACAATTGAGTGGCTAGGACTTTTGTCCCAGCCACTTTAAATGCGATTATTCAGTTCCTTTTTCTACCTCGTTAGCAGGTTTGTTCTTTCCTTTAATGCAAATCTTTCCATTACTGGTCATGACAGCCTTCAGATCTTTTTCGCTAGGATTTTCTAAGTAGTAATCTGTAATGGCATCTTCAATATAGTCTTGAATGGTGCGACGAAGAGGACGAGCTCCCATTTTCGGATCGTAGCCTAGGTCAACCAGTTTTTCCTTGACCTTATCGGTAACATCGAGGTGGATATCATTGTGGGCAAGGCGTTGGTTGACATTGTCTAACATGAGAGTGACGATTTGGAGGAGGTTTTCCTTAGACAAGGCTTTGAATTCAATGATGCCGTCAAAGCGGTTCATGAATTCTGGACTAAAGAAGTTCCCCAGTTCACCTAGGATAGAATTGGTACGTCCTTCACGAGCTGCCCCAAAGCCGACGTTAGCCTCCGCTTTTCCAGTTCCCGCATTGGAAGTCATGATGATGATGGTATCTTTGAAGCTTACTGTTCGTCCTTGACCATCTGTCAAGCGACCATCATCCAAGACTTGGAGGAACATATGCATGACATCAGGATGGGCCTTTTCTACCTCATCCAAGAGAATGAGAGAGTAAGGGTTGCGACGCACCTTTTCAGTCAGCTGGCCAGCTTCTTCGTAACCAACATATCCTGGAGGGGCGCCGACCAGTTTAGCAACGGCATGTTTCTCCATGTATTCGCTCATATCAAAGCGAATCATACTGTCAGCAGAACCGAAGAGTTCGATAGCCAATTGTTTGGACAACTCGGTTTTTCCGACGCCAGTCGGTCCAACAAAGAGGAAGCTACCGATTGGACGGTTGGGCGTTCCAAGTCCTACCCGATTACGACGGATAGCCTTAGCAATTTTTTCAACAGCCTCATCTTGGCCGATGACATGAGCCTTCAAATCAGCTGCCAAGTTGATCAATTGGGATTGTTCTTTTTCTTTCAAATCTCCAACTGGAATATTGGTCTTTTGTTCGACGATGTGTTCGATGGTCTTTTCGCTAATGACTGGCGTATCTTGGTCAGTGACCTGTTGCCCTTGCATTTCTTTGTACTTAGCGATTTGGTCACGGAAGTAGGCAGCCTTTTCGAAATCTTCATCACGCGTCGCCTGTGCTTTGAGATTTTCAGCTTCAATTAAGCGTTGGTCAATGACCTTTGGATCGACGAAATTGAGGGTTAAATTCATCTTAGAGCCAGCTTCATCCAAGAGGTCAATGGCCTTGTCGGGCAAGAAGCGGTCTTGGATATAGCGATTGGAGAGGAGTGCTGCAGCTTCGATGGCACCATCTGTGTAGTGGACGTGGTGGTAGTCCTCATATTTCTTTTGAATCCCTTTGAGGATGGTGATAGTTTCTTCAACTGTTGGCTCATCGACCTTAACGGGTTGCATCCGGCGTTCAAGTGCCGCATCTTTCTCGATAATCCGGTATTCATTAAGTGTTGTCGCACCGACTAATTGCAATTCGCCACGAGCGAGGGCTGGTTTGAGGATATTTCCAGCATCCATGTTGCCGTCTCCAGCAGATCCAGCACCGACGATTTCATGAATTTCGTCGATGAATAAAATCACATCTTCACGGCGACGGATTTCCTCCATTAATTGTTGCATGCGCTCTTCAAATTGGCCTCGGATCCCAGTTCCTTGAACAAGACTAACAACGTCTAAGCGAATAACTTGCTTGCCTTGCAATTTATGAGGGACATCCCCATCGACAATCTTTTGGGCTAGCCCTTCTACGACAGCTGTTTTCCCGACACCAGGTTCACCGATCAAGACAGGGTTGTTTTTGGTACGACGGTTGAGAATTTCGATGACACGGAGAATCTCTTCATCACGACCAATGACCGGATCGATATCGCCACGACGAGCAATTTCTGTGACATTGATTCCGAACTCTTCTAAGAGGCCTTTTGGTTGTTGTTTGGCTTGGGCTCTATTCGGTCCTGAAGAACGACCGTTCCCATTTGAACCGTAGCCATTTCCGCCACCATAGCCCCCTCCAGATTGAGTTGGTGGCGTTTGAGGTTCTTGGGGAGCTTGGAAGTTGCCCAGTTGATTGAAGAAATCTTCAAAAGGATCCCGCCCTCCGCGATTTTGTTGGTTTAATCCTGCCAGGAGACTATTGTTAGGATCGGTTTTCATAATTTGATAGCAGTTCTGGCAAAGGTCTACTTGTTGTTGGTGACCATTCACATTTGTATAAAGATGAATGGTTGAATCGTTGATTTTACAGTTTTGACAAAGCATTCTCTTACCTCTTTCTCTAGGGTAAAAAGTGTAAAAACTATTGGTCAGAAATAGTCAAACTTTTATAGTTTCATTATAGCAGTATTCTAAAAGTTTGCAAGAATTTAGTATGAAGTCCGGTTTTAGGCATGGAATAAAGAGGAAAATAGTGGAAAAGTTGATTTTTATTGGAATTTCCTCCTTCTTTTATGATAAAATAGAAGAGTAGAAAGTAAATAGGAGAATCAAAATGGAATCACATTTGGTACGAATTATCAGCCGTTTGGAAGCGATGACGAAAGACGGTGGAAACTTAAAACGTAATTTTGAACGTGAAGGAGTTGTAGTTGCTGAAGTAGCTTACAACTATGATGAAGAAAATGGATCAGTATTTACTCTTCGTGATGTAGAAGCGCGTGAGACCTATACATTCGATAGCATTGACTTAATCGCAATGGAAATCTACGAATTGTTGTACTAAGAAGTATCAATCAAGAGTCTAGACCATCTAGTCTCTTTTTTGTTGGAAGAAAATAGTTATAGTTTCTTCTTATAACCTTGTCTAATCAAGAAGTGTTAGGAGCAGGTTCACAAATCTGATATAATAGAGAAGATATTGAATAGAAAAGAGATTGAGATGACACATGTGATTGATGGGAAGGCCTTGGCAGTAAAATTACAGGGAGAATTAGCAGAAAAAACCGCTCACTTAAAGGCTGAGACTGGTCAGGTCCCAGGTTTGGTGGTGATTTTGGTGGGAGAAAACCCAGCTAGCCAGGTCTATGTCCGCAATAAAGAACGGTCAGCTTTGGCAGCAGGATTTCGAAGTGAAGTCGTTCGAGTGCCCGAGAGTATTTCCCAAGAAGACTTATTGGCCCTCATAGACCGCTACAATCAGGATCCACTCTGGCATGGTATTTTGGTCCAGTTGCCTCTACCAGCACATATCGATGATGAGGCTGTCTTACTAGCCATTGATCCCAACAAGGATGTCGACGGCTTCCACCCTCTCAATATGGGGCATCTTTGGGCAGGTAATCCGGTGATGGTTCCCTCAACTCCTGCTGGGATCATGGAAATGTTCCGGGAATACGATATTGATGTCGAAGGGAAAAATGCAGTCGTCATTGGCCGTTCCAACATCGTTGGAAAACCAATGGCCCAGCTTCTTCTAGCAAAAAATGCAACGGTGACCTTGACCCATTCGCGGACTCATCATTTGGCAAAAATTGCTAGAAAAGCCGATATCTTAGTGGTGGCAATCGGTCGTGCAAATTTTGTTACAGCTGACTTTGTTAAAGAGGGAGCTGTCGTTATTGATGTCGGTATGAACCGTGACGAAAATGGGAAGCTCTGTGGAGATGTGGACTATGAACAGGTAGCTCCTCTAGCGAGCTACATCACTCCAGTACCAGGTGGCGTTGGTCCTATGACGATTACCATGCTCATGTCTCAGACCTATGAGGCAGCTGTTCGGGCCTTGAAAAAATAAACCAGCTTGGATGAAGTCGGGACAGTGTTTGTAGCTGTAGAATGATTAGAAAAATTTTGAAGGTTGGAACTTGCTTTCCTGCCTTTTTTTAGTCTAAACGTGATAAAATAAAGAGAGAAAGAAGGAAAGCTTATGTTAAGAGTTGACCAAACATTGCTACAACAAGTTATTGTTAGTCGTCCGTCAGACTCCTACAAGGGAGACTATGGTCGTCTTCTCTTGATTGGAGGAACCTATCCTTACGGGGGAGCTATTATGATGGCTGCCATAGCAGCTGTTCATAGTGGAGCGGGTCTCGTCACGGTAGCGACAGACCAGGAGAATATCCCTGCTCTCCATAGTCAGCTACCTGAAGCTATGGCATTTGCTGTGACTGACCAAGAGTTATTGGCTGAGCAAATCGCAAAAGCAGGCGTTATTTTGTTGGGGCCAGGACTCAATTCTAATGAGCTAGGAGCACACCTTGTAGAGCTAGTTTTTGACAGGGTTCAGCCTCACCAAGTGCTCATTCTAGATGGCGGAGCTATTAGCCTCTATACGCGCTTAGCTTTGCCTCTTCCTCAAGCGCATCTGGTCTTTACTCCTCATCAAAAAGAATGGGAGGCCATGTCCGGGCTAGCAATCGCAGACCAAGGGGAAGAAGCAACAAGGCAGTCTCTATCCCAACTTCCTCCAGCAAGTATTCTGGTCCAAAAGGGACCCCAGACTAAGATTTGGCAACAAGGGCAAGCAGATTATTACCAACTAACAGTTGGTGGTCCTTACCAAGCAACAGGTGGCATGGGCGATACCTTGGCAGGGATGATTGCGGGGTTTGCAGGTCAATTTCCACAAGTTACCCTCTATGAGCGCGTGGTGGTAGCTACTCACCTTCATTCGGCTATTGCAGATGACTTGAGCAAGAAAGCCTACGTGGTTTTGCCGACAGCGATTAGTAAAGAAATTCCCAAATGGATGAGGAAAATTTGCCTTTCCAACTGCCAATAAAAAATCAAGTCTCAGATGATGAAATCTGGGGCTTTTCCGTAGGTAGAATCAGATTTTTCCGCTCATTTTTGGTATAATTTATACTAGAATTTTCCGTGTGAAAGGGGAACTATGTCAGAGTATTTATCGGTATCCAGTCTGACCAAATACCTCAAGTTAAAATTTGATAAGGACCCCTATCTAGAGCGGGTCTATTTGACGGGTCAGGTCTCGAATTTCCGTAAGCGTCCCAATCACCAGTATTTTTCTTTAAAGGATGAAAAAGCTGTGATCCAGGCGACTGTCTGGGCAGGGATTTATAAGAGTTTCGGCTTTGAGCTGGAAGAAGGCATGAAGATCAATATCATCGGTCGGATCCAACTCTATGAGCCAAGTGGCAGTTATTCCATTGTCATCGAAAAGGCGGAGCCAGATGGCGTCGGTGCTCTAGCTATTCAGTTTGAGCAGTTGAAAAAGAAACTCCAGGAAGAAGGCCTTTTTCAAGAGAAGTTCAAACAGGCTATCCCCCAGTTCTCCAAGAAAATCGGAGTTATTACCAGTCAGAGTGGGGCCGTTATTCGCGATATTATTACTACTGTTTCGCGACGCTTTCCTGGCGTGGAGATTCTCCTTTTTCCATCCAAGGTACAAGGAGAGGGAGCTGCCCAAGAAATTGTCGCCAATATCCAGAAGGCCAATAATCGGACGGACCTCGATGTCTTGATCATCGGTCGTGGTGGTGGCTCCATCGAGGACCTATGGGCCTTTAATGAAGAGCCAGTTGTGCGGGCTATTTTTGAGTCTAGAATTCCCATTATTTCCAGTGTGGGGCATGAGACAGATACAACTCTGGCAGACTTTGTCGCAGATCGCCGGGCGGCCACTCCTACAGCTGCGGCGGAGCTAGCGACGCCTGTGACCAAGTTGGACCTGCTCAATCATTTGCAGAAGCAGGAAGGGCGGATGGCAACTGCTATGCGCAACCGCCTGGTCTATCATCGAGAACGCCTGCAGAAACTAAGCCAATCGGTCATCTTCCGTCAGCCAGAACGGCTGTATGACTCTTATCTGCAAAAGCTGGATCAGATTCAGCTGCGATTGAAACAGGCTGTGTCTGAGTCGGTTACCAAAAATAGCCGCCAGTTACAAGAACTCCGTCATCGATTGGCCTCCCAAGCACCACAGCATCAGCTCGAGCGTTATCGAGACCAGATTCTCCAGATGGAGCGATTGCTGACCTTGAAAATCAAGGAGCTCTACCAGACAAAAGCAGCAGATGCTAAGCGCCTATCGGAAGCTCTCTTGATGTTGGATACCAGTCGCATTGTGGCTAGAGGCTACGCCTTGGTACAGGTTGGAGATCAGGTTTTGGATAGCGTGGATACAATCAAAGAAAAGGATGCCTTGACGCTAGTCATGCGGGATGGGCAAGTAGAAGTAGAGGTAAAGCATGTCGAAAGAAAAGAAATTTGAAGAAAATTTAGCTGATTTGGAAGCTATTGTCCAAAAGTTAGAGAGTGGGCAAGTGCCCCTCGAAGAGGCCATCTCAGAGTTTCAGAAAGGAATGAAGCTATCAAAAGACTTGCAAGAAACACTTGATCAGGCTGAAAAGACCTTGGTCAAGGTGATGCAAGCAGATGGCTCAGAAACGGAACTAGTATGATTCTAGAAGAAAAATTGCAAGGGGTTGAAAAAGCGATAGAAGGCTTCTACGAGGCTAAACAAATCGCTCCCCGCTTGGTAGAATCCATCCTTTATTCAGTCCATGCAGGTGGGAAACGGATTCGACCCTTGCTCTTATTGGAGTTGCTGGAAGCCTTTCATGCTCCCATCCTTGAGGCTCATTTTCAGGTGGCAGCCGCTCTTGAAATGATTCATACGGGAAGCTTGATCCATGATGATTTACCAGCCATGGATAATGATGATTATCGTCGTGGTCAATTGACCAACCATAAAAAGTTTGGGGAAGACCTAGCTATCTTAGCAGGAGACTCGCTCTTCTTAGATGCCTTTGGCTGTGTGGCAGAGGCAGACCTTCCAGCTTCTATCAGGGTGCAACTGATTGCTCTGTTATCGGATGCTTCAGGGACAGCTGGGATGGTGGCAGGCCAAGTCTTGGATATGGAAGGAGAAGGGGCGAGTTTGACCTTGGACCAGTTGCAAGTCATCCATGCCAATAAGACGGGACGACTGCTCGCCTATCCATTCCAAGCAACAGGGATCTTCTTAGGGCTTGAGCCAGCTGTTGCGACTCTCTTAGAGGAAATTGGCCTCCATTTAGGCTTGGCCTTCCAGATTCGGGATGATATTTTGGATGTGACTGCTGATTTTGCTTCCTTAGGGAAAACCCCTCAGAAGGACCTGCAGGCTGAAAAATCGACCTATCCTGCCCTCCTCGGTCTAGATGGAGCTCAGGATTATTTGGACCGGGAGCTAGATGCCTGTGAGGACCTGCTCGATCGCATTTCACAGCAGGTAGACTTCGACGGGACTGGAATCAAAAAGATTATAGAAAGACTTAGAATTCATGGCGAAGGAAAGAGTTGACGTACTGGCCTACAAGCAGGGACTTTTTGAAACCCGGGAGCAGGCCAAACGTGGTGTGATGGCTGGTCTGGTTGTTGCGGTCCATAATGGCGAGCGCTTCGATAAACCAGGCGAAAAAATTGATGAAGCGACAGAATTAAAACTCAAGGGTGAAAAACTCAAATATGTCAGTCGCGGTGGTCTAAAGTTAGAAAAGGCTTTGGATCTTTTTGAGATTGACCTGCAGGATAAGGTCACACTAGATATTGGAGCTTCTACAGGGGGCTTTACGGATGTCATGCTCCAAAATGGGGCTGCCTTGGTCTATGCAGTGGATGTTGGGACCAATCAGTTGGCATGGAAGCTTCGTCAGGATCCTCGTGTCATCTCGATGGAGCAGTTCAACTTCCGCTATGCGACGCCTGAGGATTTTGAGCAAACCCCAAGATTTGCTAGCATTGATGTTAGCTTTATTTCCCTCAACCTCATCTTGCCAGTCCTCCATGGGATTTTACAAGAGGGAGGCCAGGTGGTTGCTCTTGTCAAACCCCAGTTTGAAGCTGGTCGGGAGCAGATTGGGAAAAATGGGATTATCAAGGATGCCAAGGTCCATCTGTCCGTCCTGGAACAGGTTCAAGGCTTTGCGTTAGAACATGGCTTCTCCGTCTTGGGAGTGGATTATTCACCGATCCAAGGGGGCCATGGCAATATTGAATTTTTACTTTATCTAGAAAAAAATACTGGGCAAGATCGTCTTCAACTGCAAGAGTTTGCGGCAGTTGTCGAAAAAGCCCATACTGACTTTAAACATGAATAGTAAACAAAACCGATTAGAAAAAATACGCCGCTTTATCCGAGAAAATAAAGTGGGTACTCAGGATGCCATTGTCGAACATCTGAGAGAAGCTGGAATTTCTGCGACACAAGCGACTGTTTCCCGCGATATCAAAGAGTTGGGGATTATTAAAACGCCTTTAAAAGGTTCAGCCTATGTCTATGAATTGCCACGCGTCCAACATAGTGGAAAATTAGCAGAAAATAATCTTCAAACCTTTGAACGCATGGGGAGCTTTTTGAACCTCAAGCTTGTCCCAGGGACAGCCTATCTAGTCAAGCGGCATCTACAAGAAGATTTTGATGACATCATCTTTAGCATGATTTCAGACGACAATAGTATTTTGATTGTGGCCCGCTCGGAAGAAAAGGCTCAGTTTATCGAACAACGATTGATGGAATGGTAGGAGAGAGATGCTATTAGAAATTTCAATTAAGAACTTTGCCATCATTGAGGAAATCGCTCTGAATTTTGAGACAGGGATGACGGTTTTAACCGGTGAAACTGGAGCAGGAAAATCCATTATTATCGATGCCATGAATATGATGCTGGGGAGCCGGGCGACGACCGATGTTATCCGCCACGGAGCTCCTAAGGCTGAGATTGAAGGCCTCTTTGCCATTGACGAAAATCCTGCCCTTCAGCAGTTATTTGAGGAGCAGGGCTTAGAATGGGCAGAGGAGTTGATTATTCGCAGAGAAATTTTCCAGAATGGTCGGAGTGTCAGTCGGATCAATGGGCAGATGGTCAACCTCTCCGTTCTCAAGGCCGTTGGCCAGCATTTGGTGGATATTCATGGCCAGCACGATCAGGAAGAACTGATGCGGGGGCCATTGCATATCGCTATGCTGGATAGCTTTGGGGAGGATACTTTTTTTGTGACTAAGAAGGCCTATAGAGAGACCTTTGAGAATTATAAGTCCTTGCGCAAGCAGGTCTTGCAGATCCAAAAAAATAACCAGGAAAACCAAGCTCGGATCGAGATGCTGGAATACCAAATTTCGGAAATCGAGGCGGCAGCCCTGTCCCTGGATGAAGATGTCCAGTTAGAGCAAGAACGGCAACGCCTGCTCAATCATAAGATGATTGCAGATACTCTAAGCAATGCTTATGCCATGCTGGATGCGGAAGACTTCTCCAGCCTTAGCAATGTGCGGTCGGCCATGAATGATCTGCAAAGCATCGAAGAGTATGATGCAGAATACAAGACCTTGTCTGATCAACTGGCTGAGACCTACTATACTCTGGAGGATTTGACCAAGCGCTTGGAGGATCTGGTAGATGGCTTGGACTTTGATGGTAACCGTTTGATGCAGGTGGAAGCTCGACTAGACCTGATCCATTCAATTACTCGTAAGTACGGTGGTCAGGTAAAGGATGTCCTTGATTACCTGGAGCAAATTAGCAAGGAATATAGCCTATTAACAGGAGGGGGAACCTCTTCTGAAGACTTGGAAAAAGAACTAAAGTCTATGGAAGGACAGTTGGTTGCCTTGGCTAAAGAATTGAGTCAAGGGCGTCATGCCTTGGCCCAAGAGCTGGAAGCAGAGATCCAGCAGGAATTGGCGGACCTCTATATGGAAAAAGCCCGTTTCCAAGTGCGTTTTACCCCATCTAAGTTTAATCGGGAAGGAAACGAAACGGTTGAGTTTTATATTTCGACCAACCCTGGTGAGGACTTTAAGCCTTTAGTAAAAGTCGCCTCAGGTGGAGAATTGTCCCGTCTTATGTTGGCCATCAAGTCAGCCTTTTCACGGAAAGAAGGTAAGACCAGTATTGTCTTTGACGAGGTGGATACAGGAGTATCTGGTCGGGTGGCGCAAGCCATTGCTTCGAAGATTTATAAGATTGGACGTTATGGTCAGGTGCTAGCAATCTCTCATTTGCCTCAGGTCATTGCAGTAGCCGATTACCAGTTCTTTATCGAAAAGGTGAGCGATGAATTTTCAACGGTTTCGACCGTTCGCTTGCTCAGTCATGAAGAACGGGTCGAAGAAGTCGCTAAGATGCTAGCTGGTGAAGATGTGACAGAAGCAGCCCGCATGCAGGCAGAGCAATTGTTAAAACGGCCGTCCTAAGAAGAAAGGAACCGATATGGAAAGCTATTTCGTAGTGGGAGACATTCATGGAAAAGCCGGTATGCTAGAGGAACTGATGACCCATTGGGATGGTCAGTCCCAGCTGGTTTTTCTCGGAGATCTGATAGACCGTGGGGAAGATAGTCGTAAGGTTATCGAACTGGTCAAAGATGTTGTCGAACAGCAAGGGGCCATCTGCCTCTCTGGGAACCACGAATACATGTTTCTAGCTTGGATTGATAACCCGACCGAACGCTACGACCATTACCGACGAAATGGTGGTGACACGACCATCAACTCTCTACTTGGTCGTCCCCTCACAGATCCAGTAGATGGCGTGGCGGATGCTCGGCGTGTGCAAGAGACTTGTGGGGACCTCGTCGCTTTCATACGTTCGCTTCCTTTTGTCTATGAAACTGAACACTATATTTTTGTGCATGCTGGCCTTGACTTGACTCTGCCAGATTGGCACGAAACGACGGATTATCAAAAGGTCTGGATTCGCCAGCCCTTCCATGAAGCGACCAATCAGACAGGAAAGACCATTGTTTTTGGCCATACCCCGGTTCACTATCTCTTGGATCAAAAGATTGGAACCAAGGAGCTCTGGGTGACCGAAGATGGGAAGATTGGCATGGATGGCGGGGCTGTTTATGGTGGCGTCCTCCATGGCATTCTCTTTGATGAAAGTGGAATGAAGGCTGATGTTGCTTTGGTCAATGATGGCTTTGCAGCTATCGATGATTAAGTAAAAAGGACTTTGTCCCACAAAAGCCTAGAAAATTTGATATAATAGAGTGGATATATCTAAGAAAAGATTGTAGGAATGTTATGTCACAAGTAAAAATTGTTACAGACTCATCCGTAACGATTGAGCCTGAAGTTGTTGAAAAATACGGAATTACCATCGTTCCCCTCTCTGTTATGGTGGACGGTGTTCTCTATTCAGATGCGGAATTAACAGAAGGACAATTCCTTCAGTTGATGAAGTCTAGTAAGAACCTTCCGAAGACCAGTCAACCTCCAGTAGGTGTGTTTGCGGAAGCCTTCGAAGGTTTGGCGGAAGAAGGGGCGCAAATTATTGCGATCCATATGTCTCATGCCTTATCTGGTACAGTGGAAGCTGCACGTCAAGGCGCTACCTTAGCCAATGCAGATGTCACGGTAATCGATAGTAGCTTTACAGACCAAGCCATGAAGTTCCAAGTGGTGGAAGCAGCGAAACTGGCTCAAGAAGGAGCTAGCGTAGAGGAAATTGTAGCTCGCATTGAAGAGGTCAAGCAAAAATCTAGACTCTACATTGGGGTTTCTACTCTGGAAAACCTGGTGAAAGGAGGCCGGATTGGCCGCGTAACTGGTTTATTGAGTTCGCTTTTGAACATTCGGGTTGTCATGGAAATGAAGAATGATGAACTGCAACCGATTGTCAAAGGACGCGGACAGAAGACCTTTAAAAAATGGTTGGACGAGTTGATACAAGACTTATCTGGTAAAGAAATCGCTGAGATAGGGATTTCCTATGCTGGTGGACCTGACTTTGCTAACCAAATGAAGGCGCAATTACAGCCTTTGGTTGCAACTCCAATCTCTGTTTTGGAGACAGGTTCGATCATTCAAACTCACACTGGTGAAGATGCCTGGGCAGTTCTCGTCCGATTTGCATAGAAGCCTGTCAGTAAAGGAATTTATTCCTAGATAAATGTTGATAAAAACAAGTTTAGTACTTGACCTAAAAGCATTTTTTAGATATGATAGAGATGTTAAGGGTAAAACCTAAAAAAATTTGGAGGATTTGTTAAATGGCTAACAAACAAGATTTGATCGCAAAAGTGGCAGAAGCTACAGAATTGACTAAAAAAGACTCAGCAGCAGCAGTTGACGCTGTATTTGCAGCTGTTTCAGAATACCTTTCAAAAGGTGAAAAAGTTCAATTGATCGGTTTCGGTAACTTCGAAGTTCGTGAACGTGCAGCTCGTAAAGGTCGCAACCCACAAACTGGTAAAGAAATCAAAATCGCTGCTTCTAAAGTTCCAGCATTTAAAGCTGGTAAAGCTCTTAAAGACGCAGTTAAATAATTGTGATTACAAAGGTTCCTTCTAGCTTGCTAGAAGGGATTTTTTGTTTTGGAGTCCTTTCTAGACAGGGCCTATAAATAGGAGTATAATAGAAAAAAGTAAGAAATGGAGGGTGGGCCATGAGATGGATTGTTGGAATCTTTGTTCTACTCATGATTAAGCCAATTATTTATCTATTAAAAGGTCTCTGGTTTATGGTGGAACTCTTCTTTATGTTCCTCTTTGTTAAAATTTTACTAGGAACTATGAGATGGATCTTTAGTTGGGGAAGTTAAGATTAGATATAAAAAAGTGTGGGAGTAAAGGAGCTTGATTCGAGCTAATTTAATCCTGCACTTTTCCTTATTTACAAACATTCTAATTAGGCAAAATGTGGTATTCGTGATATAATAGTTTTAAAGAAGAGACAGAAAGGGGAAAGACCATGCTAGCTTGTTTAACACTCGATTCCGTTCAACAAGAAAAAGTGGAAGATGTATTGCAACACTTGCGTAAAAAATCTGTACGGATTACAGAGACGCGTCGGGCTGTCCTTTCCTATCTTGTCAAAAGTCAGGAACATCCAAGTGCCGATGCCATCTACCAAGATTTGAAACCAGCCTTTCCCAATATGAGCCTGGCAACCGTTTATAACAATCTCAAGGTCCTCATTGATGAAGGCTTTGTCTCTGAGATAAAAGTACGCAATGATACCACGACCTACTTTGATTTTATGGGACACGATCATTTGAATCTGATTTGCGAGTCTTGTGGGAAGATTGACGATGTTGACATCGAAGTTCCAGACGTGAGAGCAGAAGCGAGAGAAAAAAGTGGCTACATCATTACCAAGTGCCAAACCACCGTTTATGGAATCTGTCCAGAGTGTCAGAAGAAGCAATTGTAAGCAAACCTCTTTTCAGAGGTTTTTTTGGTATAGTTTGTGGAAAAAGATAGAGAGGAAAAATTTAGAAGCTGATGAGAGAGAAATGTAAATGTCCATGAAGAAGAATTAATAAAATTTTCATGAAATATCCGTTCAGGCTCTTTTTTGTGAGAAATTGCACTTTTCTATGGTCGCCACTAGATTTTTTACTGAAAATCTAGTAGAATAAAATAGATAAACGGGGGGAAACCTCGGAGAATAAAAAGGAGATCCATCTAATGGTAAAATTGGTTTTTGCTCGCCACGGTGAGTCTGAATGGAATAAAGCTAACCTTTTCACTGGTTGGGCTGATGTTGATTTGTCTGAAAAAGGTACACAACAAGCGATCGACGCTGGTAAATTGATCAAAGAAGCTGGTATCGAATTTGACCAAGCTTATACTTCAGTATTGAAACGTGCGATCAAAACAACTAACTTGGCTCTTGAAGCTTCTGACCAATTGTGGGTTCCAGTTGAAAAATCATGGCGCTTGAACGAACGTCACTACGGTGGATTGACTGGTAAAAACAAAGCTGAAGCTGCTGAACAATTTGGTGATGAGCAAGTTCACATCTGGCGTCGTTCATACGATGTATTGCCTCCTGCAATGGATCGCGATGATGAGCACTCAGCTCACACTGACCGTCGTTACGCTTCACTTGACGATTCAGTGATTCCAGACGCTGAAAACTTGAAAGTTACTTTGGAACGTGCGCTTCCATTCTGGGAAGATAAAATCGCTCCAGCTCTTAAAGACGGTAAGAACGTATTCGTAGGAGCACACGGTAACTCAATCCGTGCCCTTGTAAAACACATCAAACAATTGTCAGACGATGAAATCATGGACGTGGAAATCCCTAACTTCCCACCATTGGTATTCGAATTTGACGAAAAATTGAACGTAGTTTCTGAATACTATCTTGGTAAATAAAAAGGTCCGGGGGACCTTTTTATCCCGAGCCTAGAAACGCCAAAGCGAGGCAGGTCCGGGGACCTTTTTATCCCGAGCCTAGAAATGCCAAAGCGAGGCAAATCTAGCAGGATTCGTTATCAATAATAGAAAGCTGACTTAGGTCAGCTTTTTTGTTTATCTTGTCTAGTCCCCTAGCGCTTTTTTGGTTTTCAGGGCCTCCTAAAAATGATATAATGAAGTGTTAGTACATAAGGTTTCATTAGCCTTGAAAGGAAAAGAAAATGACAAAATCATTCTACATCACAACCCCTATCTATTACCCATCTGGTAAATTGCATATTGGTTCAGCTTATACAACCATTGCCTGTGACGTCTTGGCGCGTTACAAACGCATGATGAACTACGATGTTTTCTACCTGACTGGTCTCGATGAGCACGGGCAAAAGATCCAGCAAAAAGCAGAAGAAGCTTGGATTACGCCACAAGCTTATGTAGATGGGATGGCGGTTGGAGTGAAAGAACTCTGGCAATTACTCGATATCTCATACGATAAATTCATCCGTACGACAGATGATTACCATGAAAAAGTGGTGGCCCAAGTCTTCGAACGCTTACTGGCTCAAGATGACATCTACCTGGGTGAATACTCTGGTTGGTATTCAGTCTCTGATGAAGAGTTCTTTACAGAAAGCCAATTGGCTGAGGTTTACCGTGATGAGAATGGTAAAGTCATCGGTGGGGTAGCGCCATCAGGTCACGAAGTAGAATGGGTTTCTGAAGAATCTTATTTCCTTCGCCTCAGCAAATACCAAGACCGCTTGGTCGAATTTTTTAAATCCCAACCGGATTTCATCACGCCGGATGGCCGTCTCAATGAAATGTTGAAAAACTTTATCGAACCTGGTTTGGAAGACTTGGCGGTATCTCGGACTACCTTTACTTGGGGAGTCCCGGTCCCATCCAATCCAAAACACGTAGTCTATGTATGGATTGACGCCCTTCTCAACTATGTGACAGCTCTTGGTTATGATCAAGAGCAGCATGGCAACTTTGACAAATTCTGGAACGGAACGGTCTTCCACATGGTTGGAAAAGATATCCTTCGTTTCCACTCTATCTACTGGCCAATCCTTCTCATGATGCTCGATATCAAATTGCCAGATCGCTTGATTGCCCATGGTTGGTTTGTCATGAAAGACGGTAAGATGTCTAAGTCTAAAGGAAATGTCATCTACCCAGAAATGTTGGTGGAACGCTTTGGCTTGGATCCGCTTCGCTACTACCTCATGCGCAGTCTGCCAGTTGGTTCAGATGGTACTTTCACACCAGAAGACTATGTGGCTCGCATCAACTATGAATTGGCCAATGACCTTGGAAACCTCCTCAACCGGACGGTGGCCATGATCAACAAGTACTTTGGTGGTCAAGTCCCTGCTTATGTCGAAAATGCCACTGCATTTGATGCAGATTTGGCCAAGGTAGTCGAAGAAAACATCGCTGAATACCACAAGCAAATGAACGCGGTTGATTACCCACGCGCTTTGGAAGCAGTATGGAACATCATCTCTCGTACCAACAAGTACATCGATGAGACTGCTCCTTGGGTACTTGCTAAAGAAGATGGTGACAAGGAACAATTGGCAGCGGTCATGGCTCACTTGGCAGCAAGTCTCCGTGTCGTGGCTCACTTGATCCAACCATTCATGATGAACACCTCAAATGCTATCATGGAACAACTTGGCTTGGGCTTGGACTTCGATCTTGAAAACTTGACCCTAGCAGGCTTCCCTGAAAATGTCACAGTGGTTGCCAAAGGAACTCCAATCTTCCCACGTCTGGATATGGATGAAGAAATTGCCTACATCCAATCTCAAATGACTGCTGGTAAACCACAAGAAAAAGAATGGATTCCAGAAGAAGTGGAACTTAAGTCTGAAAAAGATGAGATTAAATTTGAAGACTTTGATAAGGTTGAAATCCGTGTGGCAGAGGTCAAAGAAGTTGAACGCGTCGAAGGATCTGACAAATTGCTTCGCTTCCGCCTAGATGCAGGAGATGGCGAAGACCGTCAAATCCTCTCTGGTATCGCAAAATTCTATCCAAATGAACAAGAATTGGTCGGCAAGAAACTCCAAATCGTAGCCAACCTCAAACCACGTAAGATGATGAAGAAATATGTCAGCCAAGGCATGATTCTTTCTGCAGAACACGGGGATCAATTAACAGTCTTAACCGTTGATCCATCTGTGCCAAATGGAAGCATCATTGGCTAAACGATAGACAAAGAAAAAATCATCTAAAAAACTTTCCTTAGGTGAGTACGGACGTCAGCGAACTTCTAAGAAGTTCCATGACTTAGTTTTGGACCCTAGGTTCCAAAACTCCCGAGTGCTAGAAACACAATTGTTTCTAGCACTTTTCTCACGACGGAAAGTTTCAGTAGATGATTGAATAATTCTAACGAATGAATTTTTTTTAGAGAATTTATTTGATTTGTAAGGAAGAGCAGATTGTCTATGCTCTCAAGCACTCCCGCGGGAGTGCTTTTGTTGTATTGATATAGATCCCATCATTGAATTTTACAAGGATAGAAGATGAGTCCTATTAGTAATGAATGTTAATGGAGACTTCCGCAGTGAGAAAAGAGCCTGAAAGATTTCATTTCAGACTCTCGGAAGTTTTGAGACAGTAGGCTCAAATCTTAGGTATGGAATCCCAGAGGGATTCGCTACCGTCCGTCCTCACCTAAGGAAAGTCTCCAATTACTTTTCTTAAGATATTTCCTATTCATCTGGCTGGTATTCCAGGATATCTCCGGGCTGGCAGTCCAGTTCTTTGCAGATGGCCTCAAGGGTAGTGAAGCGGATGGCTTTGGCCTTGCCTGTCTTGAGGATGGAGAGGTTGGCGGTAGTGATGCCTATTTTGTCAGCTAGCTCATTGGATTTCATCTTTCGCTTGGCCAGCATGACATCTAGATTGACGATAATCATGGTCCCCTCCTTAAATGGTCAGCTCATTTTCTTCGGCGATCGCAATTCCTCTCTCTAAAATCTTGCCAAGGACCCAGACAATTGGGACAGCGAGGAGGAGTCCCGTATTAAAGGTCAATTGGAAGGTAAAGGGAAGGAGATAAACGTCGCCACTGGTTTCAAGTGTACCAGACATAAAGGACAAGACCAATAAGATCTTCCAAGCTCGGTTGCAAAGATCAATGTTGGAGTGAGAAAAGATCTTTTCTTGGTAGAGATTTTGGAGGAAGCTACGAATGGTGATGAGAAGAAGAATATAAATAGCACTTGAGGCTAGTGGGAAGAGCAACTGCCATAGGGGTTGCAGATGTTTTGGGAAAAGCTGGATGCCATTCACCTCAAAGGACAAGCGCCCAGATTGAACGAGATCCTTAAACACACCCATCCGTGAAAGAAGGTGGATGACCAGTGCTGCCACGGTCATAAAGCCACAGAAGTAAATGAAAGCCGTTAAGACTTCAATGATATTTTTTAGGGTTTTCGAGTTTTTCATCGCAAGCCTCCTGAAAGTTTATTTATTATTTACTTATAGTATACTCCTTATAAAAAAATAGTCAATAAAAAAGTATCGAAAAACGATAAAAAATTTATGAAATTCGGTCAAAGTTTGCTTTAAATAGAATTTGAGGTATACTAATAGGTAACTACCATTTCAAGGAGGTATTGAAATGATCAAAAAGTTAGATAAAAAATATCTTTGGATGATCATCGCTTTTGTGAGTGCAGTGGTTCTAATTGGTGGAGTCTATCTCTACTCTAGCTCCAATATCCAACCGGATCATCAAAAAGAGTTCAACCAGACCTCGAAGACCTCGGCTTCCTCTAAGGAAAAAGCCATCGATTTGTCTGGTGAATATGTCTCTAGCGCGCGTGATAAGGCCAAGATTCAAAAAGATGGGAAATCTTGGAAGATTGATTATGAGACAGAAGATGGTCCTGTATCAGCAACTTTCTCAACTGATTTCAAAGTAGAAGGGGCCAATAAAGTTTCTACTAGTCAGATGAAAAAGTCAGATGGAAATACTGATTTTACCATCACTGTTCGTATCTTTAAATACCAATCAGATAAAGATCCTCTCATTACGGTCACCATGTCAGACAAAGATCCTGATCACGAAATGGTCTTTGCCAATCGGAAGGATTTCTTCAAGTCGACGAATCCAGATGACGCAGTACTGGATGGAGATTTGACAACCTTCTCAGGAAGTTATTCTAATGAATCTATTGAACAACAGATTGCAGATTCAGGCTTTAAGTTGTATGGATATAGTCCAGAAGATTATTACAATCACCGGACTACTGTCTTTCCTTCTATCTACTCTGATAAGGACAATGGATGGAGTTTCTGGAGTGGAGCTAGCAATGTCCAATTTGTCCTCAATAAAGATAAGAAACCTAAGAAAGCAGGCGCGACCTATCAGGTTTACTTTGTCCAAGCTGGGACAACCGGAGCAAGTCCTGGTCAAGAATTGATTGTCACCTTGATTCCTGAAAATGTTCAAGGTCCTGATGGCGTCGTTTCACCGTTGAGACGTATCTTCTACCATCAAGCCTCCTTCCATGCCTACCAGGACAAATGGTGGGAAGCTTACCCAGAGCCTAAGAAGGAAGCAGACCTCGATATTGCGGCTATCAATAGTGGAGACTTCTCAAGTCTGGCAGGGACATGGCGCAATGCCAAAGGCCAAGAGATGGTCATCCAAGAAGATGGAACTGTGAAAGGCCAAGGAAGATTAAAAGCAGTCCCGAACTCTGATAAGACAAGTAAAGTCCCTTATGTAGACCTACGTGTGGGAGAAACAGGAGTAGCTGTTGGCCTCTTTAAGATTGGTTTTGAAAATCCTGATGGAGACCAGTCAGATAAGAGCAAACCTCGCTTAGTTGTTACCCAATCAGCTGGAAACTATCCAGCGGATCAATACTTCTATCGTCAATAAGAAGCGAAAAACCCAGGAAATATGTTTTCCTGGGTTTAAGATTGAAGAAAAAGCTTCTTTAAAACTTTCCTTAGGTGAGTACGGACGTCAGCGAACTTCTTCGAAGTTCCATGACTAATTATTGAGCCTAAGGTCTCAATAATTCCGAGTGCCTGAAACAACTGTGTTTCAGGCACTTTTCTCACTGCGGAAAGTTTTAATTCTACTTAAATAAATTTAAAAATAGAAGTCATTCTTTTGAAGAATCATTTAGCTATTTTATGTAAAAAGCAGTTTGGTCTACATTCAAAACCCAGGAAATATGCTTTCCTGGGCTTTGTTTTGCTTTAATTCATTCTCTTTCTATAAAAAATTCGTTTACACCATTCGATGTAAACGATATTGTTCCATTTCATAAAATAGAGTTGAAATTGTCAATCTTTGTGCTCAAGAAGCAGAGGTGAGGAAGGCTCGATTTCTTTTTTTCGCTTGAAAAATGTAGCCATTTGAACCAGGATACGGGGAACGGTCTGCCATTTTTTCCAAGCTTGAACACGGGTGTCGAGGAGTTGCTTTGCTAGACGTTCTAGCATCTCCCTTTCTGTAGGATCGAGGTCTTGAGCATTTTGAAAGATCTCTTTGATCTTGGAGAAATTTTTCAAGTTCTTCAAATCATTGATTGAAGTGATGCCTGCGTCCAGAAAAATGCCAAAAAAGGTATCAAAGAACTTCTTGCGCTCATCCGCCGATGTTTCGCGAACCCACTGCTTCAGAGTCTGGTCGGTTTGTTGGCTATCGGGACTAGTTTGATCCAGGGTCACAAATCCATCCTTTTCAACCATCCACGTAAAGGCGTCATGCTGGGCAAAGCCACCAAAGGCTCGACTTTTAACAATTGTAGCAGGCTCAGGAACTTCCAGCATCATGCCGACGATGGATCCTTGTGGGACAAAGCGGTGAATTTTAGGTGATGTACGCTGGTAGCCTTCTGTTTCAATAATGGCCTTGTTGAGACCAGGAGCATCGTAGCTGTAAATAGCGTCGACTCGTTCAAATAGGTAATCTGGAAGATAAGAGCAGGCGTAGGCTGCGAGATTGCCCCCTTTGGAGTGACCTGCCACCAGGAAGCGCCCTTTGGGAAATTCCTTCATGACATGTTGTAGGTAGCTGGCTGCACGCCTCTGAGATGGGACATGGTCCATATAGGTCATGTGGAAGTCTTCCTTCCAGCCGATCAAGGTATCATCCGTCCCCCTGAAGACAACTAAATAAACATCCATGGTAAGACGATAGGTCATGGCCGCAAATTGCTTCTGAACATCAGGATCGTACTCATCGACATAGTTGAGGAGTTTGATGTTCTTAAAGCGCTTAGAAGTAGCTAGCTCATCGACTAATTGCAGGTGTTGGTCTGTCACGATGAAATTGGTAGTTTGATCGACTAGCGCTGCCACATCAGATAAGCGCACTTCAATATTGGTCGTATCTCCTTGGGGAACGATTCGATTAAAAGGAAGATAGGTCAACTCCGTTAGTGCCAAGACATCCAATTCCTTAAAGGGACGATCGTAGATGGAATCATAGGTGACATGGTCTAGATAATCAAAAATCGTGGACATGAGATTCTCCTTTGTATCTGTATATTCAGTATAGCATAAAATACTTGAAAAGCCCCTCTGTAAAAATAGGTAATTGACGAAAGGGAGTAGCCTGTCAGTCGATATACCGAAAAAAATGTATGCTTCTTGGATAATTTGATATAATGAAAGGGTAATACTCTAGTAAGAAAGAGCAGGAAAGAGCATGCATAAAATTCTTCTTGTCGAAGATGATGAAACCATTCGCCAACAGGTAAAGAAAATCATGGAACAGTGGGGCTTTGAGGTCATTGCAGTTGATGATTTTATGGATGTATTGGGGACCTTCGTCCAGAACAATCCTCATCTGATACTGATGGATATCGGCCTTCCTCTTTATAATGGCTACCATTGGTGCCAGGAAATTCGTAAGGTGTCTAAAGTCCCGATCATGTTTTTATCCTCACGCGATCAAGCCATGGACATTGTCATGGCCATCAATATGGGGGGAGATGACTATGTGACCAAGCCATTTGATCCCAATGTCCTCCTGGCAAAAATCCAGGGACTCCTTCGCCGCTCTTATGAGTTTGGGACTGATCAAGATTTGTTAGAACACCGGGGTGCTATCCTCAATCTCAAATCCATGGATCTGGTCTACGAGGGAGAAGTGGTCAATCTAACCAAGAATGAATTTCAAATCCTTCGCATTCTGTTTGAGAAGGCTGGAAGTGTAGTGGCTCGAGATGACCTGATGAAGGAATTGTGGAACAGTGATTTCTTCATTGATGACAATACCCTTTCGGTCAATGTAGCTAGACTCCGGAAGAAACTAGAAGAAGCAGGACTGGAACATTTTATTGAAACGAAAAAAGGGATAGGATACGGGTTGAGCAATGGGTAATCGATTCTTTTTTGTTAAGCACTATCTGCTTGCTCATCGTCGTTATCTCTATTTGTTGGGATTACTCCTTTCTTCCCTCCTCTTGTTTGCCTATATTTTCGAAGGCTACCGCCATTTCCTCCTTTACCTGACGGGAATTTTGGCTTTCTTGACTCTTCTCCTTATTATTTGGGATACGGTTGCTAAGTATCAGGCTTATCAGAAGGAAGTGCTCTATGGAGAGGGGGTAGCTGAGACTCCTCTAGAAAAGGTCTTGAGTCAAAAGCTAGCAGCCAGTCAGCAAGCCCAGCGGGAGCAGACGACAGTGAGTATTGAGACCTACAATGATCTGATGGATTACTATACCCTCTGGGTCCACCAGATTAAGACCCCCATTGCGGCCAGCCAACTCTTGGTTCAAAATATAAAAGACAGCGACCTGAGAAAGCAAATGGAGCAGGAACTCTTTAAGATCGACTCTTATGCCAACGTGGTCCTCCAGTATCTGAGACTCGAAAGCTTTCACGATGATTTGGTGCTTAAGCGTGTTCCACTCGAAGAGCTGGTCAAAGAAGTGGTGAGAAAGTACGCTATCTTCTTTATCCAGAAGGGCTTAACGGTGGATCTGCATGATTTAGATGCTAGGGTCATCACCGATCGCAAGTGGCTCTTGGTCATCATCGAGCAATTGCTGTCTAATAGCCTCAAGTATACCAGCACTGGCGGGATTGAGATCTATTTCAAAGACCAGACGCTTTATATGAAAGATAGTGGGATTGGAATCAAGGATAGCGACATACTCCGTGTCTTTGAGCGGGGATTCTCCGGCTACAATGGGCATTTGACCCAGCAATCTTCGGGACTAGGCCTCTATCTGTCTAAAAAGATTGCAGACCAGCTAGGGCATCAACTCCAAATGACCTCACAAGTTGGCCAAGGGACGACTGTTGCCATACGTTTTGAGGAGAAGAAATTGGTGATGGATTAGGGGAACTCGCCTATACTAATGATTCTCTCCCTAAGGTTCTCTTTTATTTGAAAATGACAAAAATGTAAGGTTAGATTTTAAAAATGAAAGGTTAGGTTATGGTGACCACCTTTTATTTTTTATACAATAGTCTCATCAAATAAAGGAGGTCAAGAAAATGAAACTCTTGAAATGGATGAAACAACCCAAAAAGATTAAGAAACCAAATAACCAAACTGATCTGGAAAAGGTAGAATTTGGTCGCAAAGTCTTGCAACAAACCCAAGAATTTTTCTTGATCTACTAGTTAAAGGAGAAAAACATGTCATTACTAGACGTTCAACATATCAAAAAAATCTACAAAACCCGCTTTCAAGGAACGCAAGTCGAAGCCTTAAAGGACATTCACTTCACCGTGGAAAAAGGGGAATACGTCGCCATCATGGGGGAATCAGGATCCGGGAAATCCACCCTTCTCAACATCCTAGCCATGCTGGATCAGCCAACCGAAGGGCGGGTCTACCTAAATAACATAGACACCTCAACCATCAAGAACAAGGATGCCTCCAGTTTCCGTCGGGAAAAACTAGGCTTTGTCTTTCAAGATTTCAATTTGTTGGATACCTTGTCTGTCAAGGACAATATCCTTCTGCCCTTGGTCCTCTCTCGTAGACCGGTCAAGGAAATGATGAGTAAGGTCGATAGCGTCAGTCGGGAATTGGGCATCCACCAACTGCTTGAAAAATATCCCTACGAAATCTCTGGTGGGCAAAAACAACGGGTAGCCGTAGCACGGGCTATCATCACCTCGCCAGAAATCCTCCTTGCGGATGAGCCAACAGGGGCGCTAGATTCCAAATCATCTGCTGCGTTGCTCGACGTCTTTGAAGACATCAATAGCATGGGGCAAACTATTCTCATGGTGACCCACTCAACCGCAGCAGCAGCTCGGGCCAAGCGCGTGCTCTTTATCAAGGACGGGATTCTTTACAATCAAATCTTCCGCGGGGAGAAAACCGAGCGTCAGATGTTCCAAGAAATCTCGGATACCTTGACGGTCATGGCAAGTGAGGTGGGGTAGATGTTTCGATTAACCACTAAATTAGCTTGCTCCAATCTGATCAAGAACCGCAGGCTCTATTATCCCTTTGCGATTGCGGTCATTCTCGCAGTGACCATCGCCTACCTCTTTGACTCCCTGACCTTTAATCCCCACATTTCAAAACTTCGAGGGGGATCTCCCATGCTCTTCACCCTTGGCTTGGGACTGTTTGTGGTCAACGCTGCGGGGGCCATCATTGTGCTCTATGCCAATAGCTTCGTCATGAAAAACCGCTCCAAGGAACTGGGGATCTACAGCATGCTGGGCCTTGAGAAGCGCCATCTCATCAGCATGATTTTCAAGGAACTCTTGATCTTTGGCTTTTTGACTATCTCAAGCGGAGTGTTGATCGGGGCTCTCTTTGACAAGCTGATCTTTGCCTTTCTCTTGAAACTCATGAAGATGAAGGTCCAGCTGGTATCCACCTTCCAACCTGGGATTGTCATCTTGGTCTTTGTCACCTTTGGTCTCATCTTTGGCCTCCTAGTTTTTCTCAATGCTTGGCGAATTCTCCGTTTGAATGCCCTGCAGTTGACGCGTGAGAAGGCTAGTGGTGAAAAGAAATCCCGCTTCTTGTGGCCCCAAACCATCCTGGGTTTAGTTTCTCTTAGTTTTGGCTACTACCTGGCTTTGTCAGTCAAAGACCCATTGTCTGCGATTGTGATTTTCTTTCTAGCGGTTGTCTTGGTCATGATCGGAACCTACCTGCTCTTTAATGCTGGGATCACCGTCTTCTTGCATCTGCTTAAGAAAAAGAAGGGCTATTATTACCAACCCAACAATATGATCTCGGTCTCTAACCTCATCTATCGCATGAAGAAAAATGCAGTGGGACTTGCGACTATTGCCATCCTCTCAACCATGGTGCTAGTGACCATCTCTGCTGCGACCAACATCTATGTTGGTGGCGAAATGGTCAAGAAAATTATGGCTCCTCATGATTTCTCTGTCCAAGGAAAAGGGGTAGACCTGGAGCAAATCAATCAGAAATTTGATGAATTTGCTTCTGAGCACCAGCTTGAAATCAAGAATCGTGACCTGATGACCTATGCCAACTTTGGAATCAAATCCCAAAAGGGCACAGACTTTACGGTCTATCCAGCTGACGAACGCAGCGTCACTCCCAAAACCGTCTTTATGGTCTTTGACGCAGCTAGCTATGAGCAGATGACAGGAGAAGAGGCCGATCTGACTGGCAACCAAGTTATCCTCTTTGCTCATAACGAGGCTCTCAAAGGCCAAAAGCAGTTTACTATCAATGGCCAAGACTTCCAAGTAAAGGAAGAAGTGACCAAGGATTTTATCACAGATCACTTGCCCAACATGTATAACATGCTGACGGAGGATTTCAATTACCTAATCGTTCCAGATCTCTCAGCCTTTATCGCCCAATTTCCAAATCTTGCCATCTATACCAATATCTATGGTGGATTCAATGTCAATGTCGGTGAAGACCAGCAACTCAAGCTGGCAGCTAGCTATGATAAGATGATCGATGAATTGAGCAGTCAACAGGGCCAAGGAACATTTGTCTATGGAGGTAACCGAGCCAATGATGTGGCAGAGTTGAATAGCCTCTTTGGTGGCATCTTCTTTATCGGGATTTTCTTGTCACTGATCTTTATGGTCGGAACGGTCATCGTCATCTACTACAAGCAAATCTCGGAAGGTTATGAAGACCGTGATCGATTCGTCATCCTCCAACAGGTGGGGCTTGATGAAGATGAGGTCAAACGGACCATCAACCGTCAAGTGCGGACCGTCTTCTTCCTTCCCCTCATCTTTGCCTTTGTCCACCTGGCCTTTGCCTACCATATGATTCGCCTCATTCTCAAAGTGCTCGGTGTCATCAATAGTGGCCAAGTCCTCGTCGTCACCCTCAGCGTCTGTGCTGTCTTTCTCATCACCTACCTAATCGTCTTTTGGATCACCTCTCGGAGTTATCGTAAGATTGTGCAGATTTAGGAAAAGAAACTCAAATTAAATTAGAAACTTTCCTTAGGTGAGTACGGACGTCAGCGAACTTCGAAGAAGTTCCATGACTAATTATTGAGCCTAAGGTCTCAATAATTCCGAGTGCCTGAAACATAATTATTTCAGGCACTTTTCTCACAGCGGAAAGTTTCAATATACTCTAATAATAATCAGATATTATTTGGATATTTTTGCACAATAATCCAGCATAGGTTATTCAAAGAAAAGAATTGTCAATTTTTTTAGCTTGCTCATAGCGGGCTTTTTTGTACGAAAACCGACTGCGATTGTTTTTGTTTTTCAAAGGGATACACAAAAAAGACTGAACCCGTAGAGTTCAGTCTTTGTTCACTTTCTATTAAAGTGATGTAAGGAAAGTCAATCCCCCTAGGATGACACCTGCCGAATTCGGAATGATCAAAATCCAGTCTTTTTTAGGTTCCTTTGTCCAACCATAAATGACCCAGATCAAGCAAGAAATAGCAGCTGACAAGGGTTGGAAAGGTTGGGCCTTATTTCCCTGTAAATTAGCAATAATTTGTGGGATGTAGGCAATGAAAACGATAATCCCAATAAAGGCACCGATCGAGCCAACGATTTGGTTGATTTTTTGTTTATTCATAAAATTTTACCTCTGTGTATCAAAATAGCATAAGTAGGAAGAAAATGCAATTAATTTGCATGCTACGCAAAATGAAAACGATCACATTTGCAAAAGAATTAGACAAAGTGTCAAAAAATGGCAACTAGAGAGAAAATTCACTCGAAAAGAAATCCATCTTCCTGCAAAATCACAAGATTGTGACACTTTACAGTTTAGTAACATTTGAAAAAAGTACTTGAATTTTAAGAGGGCAAGCGTTAGAATAGTGCGTACTTTAAAAATGAAAGGTGTCATAAAAATGAATGAAAAACAAATGAAAATTCTTGGTTGGGTTGCGACCTTTATGTCTGTGATGATGTACGTGTCTTACTTTCCTCAAATTATGGATAATCTCGCTGGTCACAAAGGAAACTTTGTCCAACCCCTTGTCGCAGCTATCAACTGTAGCCTTTGGGTCTACTACGGACTCTTTAAAAAAGAACGCGATATTCCACTTGCTGCAGCCAATGCACCGGGGATTATCTTTGGTTTGATCACAGCCATCACAGCTTTATAAGAAGAAACTAGCTCCCGCAAGGAAGCTAGTTTTTTAATACCTTACAGAAATGTAAGAAATCAGGGTAAAAATGAAAGGTTAGCTTATTGTAGATCTCTTTCCAAATCGTTACAATAGAGATGTAAGAAGTTCTATTAATATCAATCATATAACTAGATGGAAATGGAGAATGAAAATGGCCTTATTAGATGTACAACATGTGAAAAAAATTTACAAAACCCGCTTCCAAGGAACGCAGGTCGAAGCCCTAAAAGATATCCACTTCACGGTTGAAAAAGGGGAATACGTCGCCATCATGGGGGAATCAGGGTCCGGGAAATCGACCCTTCTCAATATCCTAGCCATGCTGGACCAGCCGACCGAAGGGCGGGTCTACCTCAACGGTACCGATACTTCAACTATCAAGAACAAGGATGCTTCCAGCTTCCGTCGGGAAAAACTAGGCTTTGTCTTTCAAGACTTTAACCTGCTTGATACCTTGTCTGTCAAAGACAATATCCTCTTGCCTCTGGTCCTTTCTCGCAGACCGGTCAAGGAAATGATGACTAAGGTGGATGGCGTCAGTCGGGAGTTGGGCATTCACCAGCTCTTAGAAAAATACCCTTACGAGATCTCTGGTGGGCAAAAGCAACGGGTAGCCGTAGCACGGGCCATTATTACCTCGCCAGAAATCCTCCTTGCTGATGAGCCAACAGGGGCGCTGGATTCCAAGTCTTCGGCTGCGTTACTAGATGTCTTTGAAGATATCAATAGCATGGGGCAAACCATTCTCATGGTGACCCATTCGACCGCCGCCGCAGCGCGTGCTAAGCGCGTGCTCTTTATCAAGGACGGGATCCTCTACAACCAGATCTTCCGCGGAGAAAAGACAGAGCGTCAGATGTTCCAAGAAATCTCGGATACTCTGACAGTCATGGCGGGAAAGGAGGATCGTGATGTTTAAATTAACAAGTAAATTAGCTCTTTCCAACCTCAAGCAAAATCGCAAGCTCTATTATCCCTTTGCCTTGGCTGTCATTTTAACGACCATGATCCTTTATAGTTTTATCGCTTTGGCATCGACCCCTCATTTAGAGGATTCTTACGGAGGGGGGGCGGCGAGAACTGTTCTTGGTTTTGGTAGTTTCGTCGTCCAGCTGGTCGTCATCATTTTGGTGGCTTATGCCAATGGCTTTGTCATGAAAAATCGTTCCAAAGAACTGGGCTTGTACAGTGTTTTGGGAATGGAGAAGAAGCATCTCCTCATCATGACCTTATGGGAATTGCTCTTCTTCTATGTTCTCACAGTTGGAGTAGGACTGGGCTTGGGACTCTTGTTTGATCGCTTGATTTTCGCCTTGCTCCTAAAATGTATGGGGCTACCAGTCGTCATTCAATCAACCTTCCAGATAGGGGCTGTTCTAGACACTTTACTTGGGTTAGCCTTAGCTTTTGGCCTCATTCTCTTGTTGAATTCTTTCCGCCTCTTGCGCTACAGTTCCCTCCACCTCATGCAACAGAAAAAAGCAGGAGAGAAGAAGGGACGCTTCTTGCTGGTCCAAACTCTTTTAGGACTTGGGCTCTTAGGAATTGCGTTTTATATAGCGCTAACCGTTGAGCGTCCGGTTGCGGCTGTCCAAGGATTCTTTATTGCCGTCATATTGGTCATTCTAGCGACTTATCTCTTATTCAACGCAGGCTCCATTACCTTCTTAAGATTTCTCAAAGGTAGGAAATCCTACTATTACAAGCCAGAGAATTTTATATCCGTCTCTAACTTAATAGCTCGGATGCGAAAAAATGCAGCGGGCCTTGCGACCATTAGTATTCTTTCTACCATGGTCTTAGTCACCTTAACCGGGTCGCTCAATATCTTTATTGGAGGGCAGAACTACCTAGATACTGTTTACCCTTCTGATTACATGATTAGTGTGGGGCATATGCCTTCAGATGCTGAGACAGAACCGGCTATCAAGGATGTTCAAGCTCAAATTAAGAAAACAGCCGATGCGACAAATCTATCAGATTATCAGGTGGCACAGACAACATACTGGTCGGCTGAAATTCGAAAGATTGATGGAAGGAGCTTAGAGGTTTATGAACAAGCTGGTCAGGAGATGAAGACAGAGGGAACAGTCTACTTTTTTGATCAGGCGACTTACGAGCAACTGACGGGTCAAAAAGTTGAGCTTGGAGAAAATGAAATCTTAGCTTATGGGTATCAGTATCCAGGAAGATTAGACGCGCAATTAGATATCAATGGGAAGACCTTCACGATTAAACAAAAACTAGACTCCAATTTTATCCAAGGAAAACTCCCTCAATCCGACCTGTTTCAACATCAAATGGGTTTGTACCTTGTCCTCCCTGACTTGAACCAACTGGGACTAAAAGTTGATAAAAATTTGGAATTCGCTATTACTGCAAAAGATAAAGAGAATCAAGATTTCATCAGTGGCTTGATCAAAGACCTTTATTCGACAGACAAAATGAGTCAATATGGTGCGACTTTCTTTGGTGGATTTGAACGATACAGCATAGAGAAGGAGTGGCGTGAAACAGCAGGGACTCTCCTCTTTATTGGGATTTTCCTATCGGTCATCTTTCTATTAGCTACAGTACTCGTCATTTACTACAAACAGATTTCAGAGGGTCATGAGGATCGGGATAATTTTGTGATCTTGCAACAAGTAGGATTGGACCAAAAGCAAACCGGCACCACCATTCGCAAACAGATTCTCACCGTCTTTTTCCTTCCACTATTCTTCTCCTTCTTGTACCTAGGAGTGGCCTACAAGATGATTGCAAAAATCGTAGCCATCTTAGGAGCGACCAATGCGGGCTTGGTCCTTCAAACAACCTTAGCAATCTGTGCTGTCTTTTTCATCTCTTATGTCCTCGTCTTTCTTCTAACTTCTAGAAGTTATCGGAAGATTGTCGTGCGATAGGGTTTGAGATTATTAAGGCTTGAGAAATAAGATGAAAAATACAAGATTTTGCTAGAAACAAAAACACCGAGGATTTGATCCTCGGTGTTTTGACGTCAATCATTATTTCACGTGTTTTGCAAGTTCTTCTTGTGCTTTTTTATTGGTTTCTTCTTTTTCTTTCAACCAATTCTTATAAGCTTTGTCGTAGTCAGCCGTTGTGACTGTATCACTTTGTAATTCCATGTACTTGTAGTAGCTAGCCCCGTCTTTGATACCAATCAAGGAGAAGGCTTTTGTAAATGGTTTGATCTTCGTGATAGAAGGGACAGCACCCTTAGAGTATACAGGAAGTGCAAAGGCATTGTTTGTCAACCAAGCTTGAGCAACAGCATATTTTTCATAACGAGTTTTGGTATCCAATTGTTCTGCATTGGCATCATCCAATAGTTGTTTGTACTCGTTCAAACCTAGTTTTTCAATTAGGGCTTGGTCAGTTGCCGGATTGATTCCCATTCCTGCTAAGGCTGAACCATCGACTGGATTGAAGATATCCAAGTAAGTTGATGGGTCTTGGAAGTCAGGTCCCCAACCAGCGATATCCATATCAAAGTCTTTTTGATCAGGACTTTGAGCGAAGTAGGTTGCATTGTCCGCATCTTCCGTAGACAATTTCTGAACATCCACGACAACATTTTCTTTTCCTAATGTTTTTTCGATGGAGTCTTTCATTGAATCAGCTTGTTGCACAATGCTAGCAGAAGACTGGTCAACCACATAGTCGATGTGGATTGGGAATTGGACACCTTGTGCTTGGAGCTCTTCTTTGGCTTTAGCAAATTGTGCATTGGCCTTGTCCGCATTGAACATGCTATCTTGCGCATCAGCTAGGCTGACATCCTTCCAATCATCTCCTGTTGCAGCAAGTTTTTCTTCGACAACGCTACCGAAGTCTTTGTTGTCTACTTGCACAAATGTTGGAGGTACAAGAAGCGTACGAAGGGTTTTGCTAGCGCCATCTTTCCCGTTTGATTGGGCACTTAGTGAAGTACGATCAAGGGCAAAGTTGATGGCTTGACGGAAGTTTTTGTTTTGAAGAGCTGTTTTTGTTTGGTTCTTCTGGTCGTCTGTTGTCTTCTCGGTATGACCGTAGTTTTGACGGTTTACGTTGAAGTAGACATAGTAGACAGTCGCATCTTGCGGTGAATAGACGATATTGTCCTTGAATTTTTTCTCAATGGTGCTATAGGTTGAGCTCGTTGGGAAGAGACGCGCTGTGGTCAAGTTGCCATCAGAGAAGTTACGAGCTAGGTAGTCTTGGTCAGAACCATCGAAGTAGGTCAATTTGATATTTTCAATCTTCACATTGTCTTTGTCGTAGTAGTTCTCGTTCTTGGTGAACTCCATCAAAGATTTTGAAGTGAAGGATTTCAAGTAGTAAGGACCGTTGTAGAGGATTCCAGAAGGTTTGACGCTACCGAAGTCTTTTCCTGCAGACTCAAGGAATTTTTCATTGACGGGCATCATGGTTGAAGTTGTCAATTTAGAATTCCAGAAGGACTCCGGTTGAGCCAAGGTGTATTGGAGGGTATGGTCATCAATGGCTTTGACACCAACTTTAGAGAAGTCCGTATTTTTACCAGTGACATAGTCATCCAGGCCGGCTACTGAGTTTTGAACCAAGTAGAGGGCATCTGACTTGTTGTCTGCTACATATTTCAGAGAAGTGACGAAGTCTTGTGCAGTGACATCTGCATATTCGTTTCCTTCTGAGTCATACCATTTTGCATCTTTACGGAGTTTATAAGTGTAGGTTAATCCGTCTTTAGAAACAGACCAATCTTCCGCTAGTGCAGGGACGAGATTACCATATTTGTCATTTTCAAACAATCCATCAACCAAGTTAGTTGTAACGTCACTTGTTGTAGAACGGTTTGAAAGGAGGTAGTTCAAAGAATCTGGATCAGTACTAAACACGTATGAGTATGTGTTTGTCTGAGAAGATTTTGAAGATGATCCACATGAAGCAAGGAACAGGGCTGAAGCAACCGTGACACCTGCTAGGAAAGCTAGTTTAGATTTTTTCATCACTTATCTCCTTTAATAAAGATTTTGTATTATTATACACCTTTTTTTATAAAAAGCAATTGTTTTTCGAAATTAATTGTATATTTAGTCATATTGTTCGGATTTATTTAGTTTTATCCAATATTTTCACTATTATGCTTTACAAACTAGCTTGGGTGGAGTATACTAATAGTGAAAGGGCTAGTATGTAAAACAAACTAGCTAAAAGAAGCCTGAATAGAAAGGGGGAGAAGGATGAAAGAGTCGCAATTGCTAAAGGGTGTCTTGGAAGGTTGTGTTCTAGAAATTATTTCAAAGAAATCTATCTATGGCTATGAATTGATCCAAAGCCTCAAGGAAACAGGCTTTGATAAGATTGTTGCTGGGACCGTTTATCCCTTGCTTAAGAAGCTAGAGAAGCAGGGAGTCATAATAGGAGAGATGAGGCCCTCTCCGGATGGACCTGATCGCAAATATTTCTCTCTGACAAAGGAAGGAAGAGAGCGTCTAGAGGAATTTTGGAACCAGTGGCAGGATCTGGTCATTAAAGTAGAACGCGTGAAAAAGGAGGGGGAAGCATGATCGAAGATTATACAGAAAAAATGTCAGCCGAATTGATGCACCTAAATAAGGACAATCAAGCTTATATGAAAAAAATGATAGCTTATATTGGAGTGAAGTCCTATTTTTATGATGATGAGCTACTGGGTGAACAGCTCTACAATATGGTTTGCGATTTAAAGGTTGCTGAGCGAGACGGGATTGGTGCAATGGATTATTACGGAAAGGACCCAAGGGCCATGATGGACCAAGTTCTCTCGGAGTTACCTAGACGCAGGCTAGGTTCTTATGTGGGGTTATTCTTGATTCTTGGAACGATTTTCGTTGGCATGCGGTTTGTAATGGATTTTGCCTGGATGCTGCCACTGGTGATTGCTCCTTTAACATATTTGCTAGATCTATTCATTTTCTTTGTGTACAGTCAATTTATGATGTGGCTTTGGTCCAAACAGAGCTATGGGGAAATCAAGTGGCCTTGGGCTCTTGTTATCAGTGTGATTAGTTTGATCCTGTCTCCTAGGATAGAGCGCGTGTTTTCTGACCATTTGAGTCTGAATCGAAGTATCCTTTTGCCAGATGGTTGGGCGATTGTTCTGGCTTTTCTGGTTCTTCTTGGATTTACGATCATGACCTATAGAAATCAGGGACGGCTTGCTGTTAGCCTACTGGTCATGGGAGTGACTTTCTTTGTAACTGGATGCTGTGTTCGCTTTGTGAATCCAGGAACTGCTAATTTATTACGCTGGCTACTCCCTCTAATAGGACTAGTCTTGTCCTTCATTGTATTTCGTCTCCAAAGGAAGGGGAAACATCATGACATCAGCTATTTATTATGAAGAAACGCAGTCTTTGGTTCAAACCTTTAGCCAGGAGGACCAAGCTTATTTCCAAGATCTCTGGGATTATTTTAATTTCGCTGGCTTCTTATATGAGGAGAAAGCACTAAGAGAGCAGGTCTATAATCTAGCGCTGGATTTTTCGCAAGCAAACGGTGATGGATGGACGGCCAAGGACTATTTTGGACAGGATCCTAAGGGAATGGCAGACCAAATCATCGAGAACATGCCCAAAGAATCTACGCGATCTGTTCTAAAATATAGTGCAATCGTCTCAGAAATTGTGATTTTCTATCGCCTCTTAAGTGATTTTGCTTCGCAAGCAGTTCTGGTTCTCAAGCCCCTCGTCTATCTAACGGATAGTATTTTAGGACTTTTGGCCGTTGGGTTACTATTCTATCTCCTTCGTCGCCTCATTTTTGCAGAAGAGAAGTCAAAAAAAGCAATCTATGTAGCAGTTGTTCTCGTTCTGGGGATCTATTTTATCAGTGAAATAGTTGGGGTCCGTTTCTTGCCAGCTTTTGCCTGGTTGACGGTACCGAATCCATGGGATACTTTCCTGATGACAGGGGCTTCTGCAGGTCTTATCCTGTGGCAATGGAAAGAAGAGTTTGTTCGTGCCTTCATCTTTCCTATTCTGTCCTTCTTAGTAGTGGGATTCTTGCATCGCTGGACTTTGGCACAAGGGATTCAGAATTCTACCATGACCATGATCCTACCTACGGTAATCATTGTTATAGGATTGATGATTTACTATTGGTTCACGATTCGCGCCTTGAAAAAGAACAAGACAGAAAATGGTGAATAGAGTGAAAAGGGGGGAAGAAACTCCCCTTTTTCTGTTGAAAAACAACGAGCAAGCATGATTTTTGTTATAATGAAAGGGAGTATGAATCAAAGGAGAAGATGATGACATTCGAAGAAATTTTGCCTGGACTAAAGGCAAAAAAGAAATATGTGCGAACTGGTTGGGGCGGTGCTGAGAACTATGTCCAGCTTTTCGATACCATCGAGCAAAACGGGGTTGCCCTTGAAGTGACGCCTTATTTTCTCATTAACGTATCTGGTGAAGGCGAAGGCTTTTCCATGTGGAGTCCAACTCCTTGTGATGTCTTAGCGACAGACTGGGTGGAAGTTCATGACTAAACGTGTCCTTATTACAGGCGTTAGCTCCGGGATTGGTCTGGCTCAAGCTCGTCTCTTTTTAGAAAAGGGCTACCAGGTTTATGGGGTAGACCAGGGTGTTGATCCCCAGTTGCCAGGTGAGTTTCACTTCTTGCAGCGGGACTTGACCCTAGATTTGACGCCGATTTTTGACTGGTGTCCTGAGGTCGACATCTTGTGCAATACGGCAGGGGTATTGGATGACTACAAGCCACTTCTTGAGCAAAGCGCTCAGGAAATTCAGGAGATCTTTGAAATCAATTACGTGACTCCGGTAGAGCTGACACGGCATTATCTGACTCAAATGTTGGAGAAGAAGCAAGGGATCATCATCAATATGTGCTCCATTGCTTCTAGCCTAGCAGGAGGTGGCGGTCACGCTTATACTTCCTCCAAGCATGCTCTAGCAGGCTTTACCAAACAGCTGGCCCTGGATTATGCAGAAGCTGGGATTCAGATTTTTGGTATCGCACCAGGTGCTGTCAAAACGGCTATGACCGCTGCGGATTTTGAGCCAGGCGGTCTAGCAGACTGGGTGGCTAGCGAGACCCCTATTAAACGCTGGATAGAGCCAGAAGAAGTGGCAGAAGTCAGTCTCTTTTTGGCCAGTGGAAAGGCCTCTGCCATGCAGGGACAAATCCTGACCATTGATGGTGGTTGGAGTCTGAAATAGAGAACTGAGAAAGCAGGAGGTTAAAGTATGCACGAATATGATTTTGGTTTTTCCTTACCGAAAGGATATCAGGTATTTCTTGATGACTTAGGGGATCAGTCAGGTTATGACATTGGTGAGACGGGTATTTGTCTCTATGCTAAAGAAGATCTTACCGAACGCAATCAAACCTACCAGATTGATGAGGATGAACCAGATTTCTTTATGATCGGTCAAGATGGGGATCTGGCCTATTTCCTCAAAAAGAATGGGGACGATAGCATTTATGAAAATGATCTAGGTGCGCTAGGTTCTCTCGAAATGCAAAAGGTAGCTGAATCAATTACAGACTTTATTAATCAGATCTTGCAGGAGGAGTAAGATAGAAATAGAAAGGGGACTGAGAAAGATAGCTGCAAAAAGCTCGTCGATTTACTCAGTCTTTTTTAAAAAATTTTTTAAAAAATCTTTTCTCATTCATTTTGGATTCATCTTTCTTAGATAAAATAGAATCATCAAGAAGAACTTGATAAGAAAAAAAGAAAGTTGGTAACTAACATGAAAAAATCAATTAAACAAAAAGCCGTTGCAAGTCTCGCAATCTTCTCTCTATCAACTGCCGCTCTAGGCTCTGTAGTAGCCTTTGCCGATACTGGAACAAGTAAAAAGACTACTTCTTCAACAGTGACTGCATCTGTCACCCTTGCACAAGCTCAAGAAAAAGCTCTGAAAGAAGCTAAGGGTGGAAAAGTGATTGGCTACGAGCAAGAAGAAAAACATGGAAAAGCAGTGTATGAAGTGACCATCTTGGATGGAAAAAATGAAAAAGAATATAAGATCGATGGCCAGTCTGGTGCTATCTTGAAGTCAAAAACTAAGGATCTGAGTCAGGATCGTGAAGATCAGCAATTAATCGGAGCAAGTGTTCAGTTGGACTTGGCTAAGGTAGAGAGCCAGCTGAAATCAAAATACTCGAATGCTAGTATCGAAAAAGTAGAGTTAGATGTAGAAGATGGTAAACTTGTCTATAGCGTTAGCTTGCGAGAAGGCAATCAAAAAATTGAGTTAGAGTTAGATGCCAATACAGGTACCGTATTGGAAGAAGATGTGGAGCTGGATCACGATTAACTAGAGTAAGATCTCGACTAGGCTTTTCCTAGCCGAGATTTTTTATGGAAGCATGGTATAATAAGGGAAGAAATTTGGAGTAAGTGGCTATGAAAGTATTAGTGATTGAAGACGAAGTAGATTTGAATCGTAGCATCGTTAAATTACTGAAAACCCAGCAGTATAGTGTTGATGCGGCCTATGATGGTCAGGAGGCCTTGGACTACATTCGTGTGTCCCAGTATGACGTGATTATTTCAGATATTATGATGCCGCAGCTAGATGGTTTGGGGGTATTGAACTACTTGAGAAATCATCAGATTAAGACCCCAGTTCTGATGCTAACGGCTAAAGATAGCCTAGAAGACAAGGTAACAGGACTGGATGCTGGTGCAGACGACTACTTGGTCAAACCCTTTGAATTTGATGAATTACTGGCTCGGATTCGCGTCATGCTGAGACGAAATAATCGAGAAAACTTGACCAACCTGGTCCAATTTGGTGACTATTCCTTAGACCTGGCAAAAAAGACCATCCAACACAAGGGTGTTTTGGTTGACCTGACTTCCAAGGAGTATGAGTTACTAGAGTGTCTGGTGCGCCATCCCAATGTGGTTTTAAGTCGGGAACAGATTCGTGAGCATATTTGGGATTTTGATTATGTTGGAGAGTCTAATATCATTGATGTTTTAGTCAAGAATATCCGCAAAAAATTAGGTAATCCATCGATTATTCAGACAAAAAGGGGGATGGGCTATGTTTTCAAAAATGAAGAAGGACTCTAAGTCTCCCTCCATCGTTTCTAAGGTGACATTGTGGTATACCCTCTTTGTTTCTTTTCTCTTTGTTCTTATGTTTTGTGCTTCTTTTATCATTTCCGGAGCCTGGTCCAGCTATAGCTCACGTGGGGAACTGGAGCAGAAGACCATGGAAGTAGCTTCAGACCTTGAGGAATTTGAGCCCTTTGATGACGGCAATTATTTTGCACTCTACAATCAAAACATGAAGTTGGAGCAGGGTGCTCTGCCAAGTGGCTTTGATATCAATGCTGGCTTTGAGTCTGGGAAATTGTCGACGTATACCTCTTCCCAAGCAACCTATTATTATTTTGATGTCTATAATGAAAGTGAGGGCAAATGGATACGGGGCGTGCGCCTTGCTTCTGGTCTAGGAAGAGAACTAAGTATCTTTCTTCTTTCCTTGGCCATTCTAGCTCCTCTGTCCATCCTTGGGATGGCCTGGGGTGGACGTCGGATCCTTCGTAAGGCCTTTCTGCCGATCAGAGAGGTGACCCAAATGGCAGAGGAAATTGCAGAGAGCGGAGACTACAGTAAGCGCGTGTCGACCGAGCATCAGAAGGATTATGTAGAAACGTCTCGTCTTACCAAGGTCTTTAATAATTTGATTTCTTCTGTTCAGTCGACTTTTGAGAAAGAAAAGCAATTCAACCAAAATGTATCCCATGAGTTGCGGACCCCTCTGTCAGTCATCGTTTCGGAGAGTGAGTTTGGCTCCAAATATGCAGATAACCTAGAGGAGACCAAGGAATCTTTGACGGTCATTCATCGGCAGGCTAAATTAATGAAATCGATGACCGAGCAGATCTTGGAAATATCCAAGACCCAACACCTGCAGTGGTCGGATTTAAAACCCGTTTGTCTATCAACCCTGGTGTCAGATTATTGTCAGGGACAGGAAAGAAAGTGGGGCGAAAGCCCCATAGCCTTTGAAGTGAGCATTCAGCCGGACCTCTGGATTCAGGGGGATGCTGTTTTGGTCACTCGGATGCTGGATAATCTATTGAGCAATGCAGTGAAATTTACCAAGACCAAGGTTGCCATCCACTTGGTGGCTAGTCCAGCTGGTGCTGTTCTCAAGGTAGCGGATGATGGTATTGGGATAGCGCCAGACCATTTGAGCAAGATTTGGGATCGCTTCTATCAGGTGGAGGATTCTCGGAACAAGGGCCTCAATAGTGGTATCGGACTTGGGTTGTCCTTTATTAAGGACATTGCAGACCTCCATCGAGCAGAGGTGAAAATCATCTCTGAAGAAGGAAAAGGAAGTCTCTTTCGTGTGACTTTCCCACAGATCCAGGACAAGACTTCTGTCTAAGACGGTTGATTGAGCGATCAGTATGGGTTGAAAAGGGAAAATAATAAAGTGAAATAATAAGGATAAAATGAGTCTAGTAAAACCGCTAGGCTCATTTTCTATTTTAGCTTTATGGAAAGGGAATCTTATGGTATGATAGCCTAAAAGGGACCTGTAATATGGAGGTCAAACTATGGAAAGAGAGACTCAAAAAGGAGAAGGGATGCTCGTATTGACAGACACAGATCCAGCTATTTCAAGAGAAGATCTTTTACAATTTGAGGAGTTTCTTGGAAAGAACTTGCCGGAAGCTATGAAGAATTTTTATCTCCAGTACAACGGTGGCCAGCCCCAAGTAAAGGGTGTCCACGATGACCGTCATCTCTTTCCTTTCAATTCCTTTGACTCACTTGAGGAGATAAGGAAGTCTCTTTCCTGGTTTGATGATGAGGCTGTGCCTGAGGGATTTAAGGTCGCAGATCTTCTCCATTTTGCCTATGATCCTGGATCGGGTAACTATGCTCTTTCTCTAAGGGAAGAGGATTATGGCAAGGTGTATTTCTATGTTCTAGAAGAAACAGCTGAGTTGTATGGTCAATGGCCATCTTTTGAGAATTTTTTGAATTCTTTTGTTGAAGAGTGAGACTAAAAAGGAGAAGGGATGCGGAAATACCAAGAACTTTCACTAGAGCAGATCATCGAGCAGGTACGCATGGACAAGTTGGTATCAGATGATTTTTGCCTCTATGGCAAGGAGGATGGAGAACTAGCACTAGCTAGGTCCTATTGGGTATCAAATTATCCGGATGTCGTAGAAGACCGTGATATTTACCCGGCTGATGTAGTGGAGCAAGATCTCCAGCTAGTCTACTATGGAGAACAGATGATTGATGTTCTTTCGGTTGCACTTGAAGAAAAACCAGAGGCTAGTCACCAAGACTTGGTCGAGGCTTTGAATTATTATCAGCAGCACGATAACTTTATGCCCTTTAATGATTAGCTAGGTTGATTAGAGAAATGGTATCTGATGACTGATAGCATAAGGAGAGAAAATGATGAGAGAATATAAATTTGATGTCCATAACGAGATGTTTGTATCGATTCCAGAGGAAAGAGAAAAGGTCTGCCTTGCTTTAAGTGATTCTTTAGAGGTTATCAATGAGGAGTTGACTCCGTCTTATAAAGCAAAACTCGATAATCTACTGGATCAATCATCAGTATGGTATCCAAAAGCTTTGGAAAAAATTCAGGAGGAATTTCCAGAACTAGCGCACGCTAGACTCCTTTCCATTTTTATCTTGTCTGAACAAAGAGATGGAGACCAAATTTTCGGATTGGAATTTGGATTGAGAGAGGACTCGGAGCATGGTAGAGGACTTAAATTCTCCCTCGATAGTTTTGAAATTTTAGAATATGGTATAGGCGAAGTAGCATACTACTAGGTGTAGTCGATAACAAGAGAAGCACTAGAAGATGGAGCAGGATATGGTTGAGAAAGAATGGCGTTTTTATTCATCAGAGGATGATAGGGAGTGGGTGATTTTATCCGATCGTGATAGAGCTGAAACAAAAGAGGATATCCACTCTGTTAATCAGAAAGACTCCGTCATGCGAATGTATCGAAGACCGGGGGACTTTATCTCAGTGTCTTTGCTGTCCGCTTCTTATGAAATAGACGATGTAACAGGGAAACTTGGACAAGAGCGAGATTTCTATTTAAAAATTGAATGCCTGCAAGATGGATGGGCCAGTATCAGTTCTCAAGTCTATAAAAAAGAGGAAGCAGTAACCTTAGCAAGCCTATTTATGGGACTCAGAAAAGATGCGGCTATCAAACTTTGGAAGTTAAAAAAATTGGGTGAAAATAACCTAGGAGATCGGATAGAGAAATGACAGTCAATATCAATGAATTAGTGAAGGAGCTTGGTTTTTGTGTGGTGCCTACAAAGGAGAAACCATTTCGTCTTGATGAGGTCCGTTTCAACCTTTTGGCATATTTAGAGGATTATTCTAAAATGGGATTTTCTTTTGTTAAAGCAGGTGACGAACTAGTCGAACTAAGGAAAAATCAGGAGAGCTATAGGCTTGTTGGCCAGTGTTTTTTAGGTGCTTTTGTAATTGGAGAAGAGGAGCAAATCTTTTTACTTTGCAATCAAGAAGGAAGGGAAGTTTTTAAAGAAGCGAGGATTTATGTCAACTCTTCCTTGCAAGCTTTTGTTTCCTCTTATTCACTTTTTCTATCAGGCATCTTTCTTTTGAAAGCAAAGTTTTATGAGATTGAGCAAGATGAAGTCGAAGAGATTGCAGCAAATTTGAAGAACCAAGTACTTGCCTTGGAGAAGCCCCTTGAACAAGAATTGCCTTTCTGGGAGCACATGGCCTATTTGATAGAAGACGATGGAATCGTTCTAAGAGATGATCTCTTTCATATCTTAAATAAAGAGCAGTAGGAATAGAATTAAATTAATTATGGAGAAAAAATTGCCCCAGATAAAGATTCGAGAGTGGAATGAAAAGCCACGAACAAAACTTCGATTTATTAAAATTGGTGATATTTTTTGCTATCAATTTTCGGAGGAACTGTTTGTATTTGGTCAAATCCTTGGAAAAGTGAACGTTGGTCATGTCATCCAATTTTTCGATTTCTTTCAAGCAAGGCCTACTATAACAGTTGAGGAGCTAATTCGTGCTCAATTTATGGGTAAGCCCATCATTGTAGATTCCTACACCTTGTTTGATCGAAGTCCAGTATGGTCTTGGCAGATAATTGGTCATCAAGCGGATTTTGATCCAAGCCCTTTTAAAGATTTAGCCTTTAAGTGGGGAGATCCAAATGGTCTTCACTTTGGGAAGGTCTGGCTAGATGGTAGGATAGAACCTAAGATTTTTTCTAGGGAAGAAGTTGAAGACCTAGACTGGGAAGCCTGTGTCGGAAGTATAGTTTATAACAGAATATTGGAAGAAGAACAGGACAAGCAAATGAAATAAAGGAGTTTGAGATGGACTATGTAGATGAGTTAACTTCAGGACGTACGCCCTTGGTAAAAAAAGTTGCGAAAAAAATTTTAAAGGGTAAACTAAAAGGATATGGACCATTTTTGCATCAAGCCTTGGAAGGCGAGATGGAAAAACCTAGATCGTGGGAATCACAAATGTATTTGCTCTACGCCATGGCTGCAACGGATTGCACAGAAGAAATTCCCTATCTCAAGTCATTACTGCCGAGAGACATCCCAACCCCTGTAACCTATCGCTCTCTAGCAGTAGCGATTGCTTATCTAGAAAATTTAGAAACAGAGAACTTGTCTTTTGTCTATGAGTCTTTGGAATCGAATAACCCATCTCAAGCTGCAGGTGCTTGTGCAGCGATATATCAGAGAAAGATTGTGCTGAAAGATGACGATTTTAACAAAATTATGTCTTATGTGACTCATCCTAAATATCTTGAGCATATTGGTCAAGTCATAAATCCATTTTTATTTATTTTAGCAGCATCTTATTTATTTTCTGAGAAAAATCGAGAGAAAATTGTAGACTTTTCCCGTCAGTTCGATATATCTACCGTCAAGGACTTAATCAATGACGTTACAAAAGGAAAGGACGGCAGGAGGGTCAGTCTATTCTAAAATCTCCTTAAAGAGCGAAACAATAACTCTTAAAAACAAGACTTTTATTCATTTTTAAAAAAGGAGTTCATATTGTGAAATGGTTTGAAAAAGCAGTGGGGAAGGAAAAGATTATTCATCTGTTTGATGGGGATCTGGAATTGAATAATGTATTTCTTGATACTGTGTTATGTTACGATTACAAATTAGATCTTGTCTTTTATTTATTTGATTTGCCAACTAATTTCCCTGAAAAGTGGCAGAAAAGTTCATTTAATGCTATAAAAATTAATTTAGAGTTTTTTAATTTAGATGAAATCCATTTTTATTCTAAGGGGATTCATAAGGTGAATGGACAACTGGAACTGCTTTTTTTAGAGAATAAGGTTGAATTCAATTTTAAAAACCAAAATGATGTGATCTTATCGGGATCTTCTGACCTTGTTAGAATTGCTGAGATTGGTCCTGTGAAGATTGATACTTAAAGATGAATTCCTAGCTTATTTGCGGAGATTCTGGATGATCAAACAATCCTCCATTGCCAGGAGGAATACCGCGACTATGGGAAAAAGTGAAGGAAGAGCACAAGCATTAGACCTTGACCTAAGGCTAAACCTTTCTACAAGAAAAAAACTACGAGACCACGAATATGAAGTTACAGTATTTTGAATTAGATAAGCCCTATATGGAAAATCAACAGAGGATTGAGGAGCTGATGGACTCAACTACTCTAACTTACGAGGAAGCTAGAATTAAGGACTATCGACAGAATTGGAAAGACCTACGAAGAGCGTTCATATATGAATCCAAATGTATGACCTCTATGGTAGAGCGCCTCTTCAAACCAGTTGTGACCAAGGATTGTTGGAAAATCATCGTAGAATGTGTAGATACGATTACTAATCCAGCTATCATAAATCTACTTGGTGCTTATACTGTCCAGGTCTTATTTGATTTTTCTAGCTATGAAACCTTGAGTCCATTGGATCAGAAAAAGATGCTCTTGGAAGCCTTGCTAAAAGGGGTAAAGCGCGTGTTTCAGGAACTCTCTATTCCATGCTCCTTGATAGAGGATGTAGTCAATGAAATAGAGAAAAACGATTACGAAAATAGCTGGGAGTGGAAAAGGAAGAAGATCCAATCCACGATCTATTCTATTCAAGTGGAGCATCAGCTTGATAAGGTGGATTTGTTTTGGAAGATAGAGCATAAGGACAAGAGCATCCGTCAGTTGATTCAATCCTGCCCTGCTCACGAGATGGACTATGGGGTTAAGCTTGGTAAACTGGAAGCAAAAGGGAACTTCCTATATCTGTTGGATAAACAGAATGAGATTGTGAGCAAAATTTCTGTTTCAGAATGATGGAGCAAGAACAATGAGTGACTTAAAAAAGAGATTATCCTTATTAAAAGTAGAAAAACGAATCAAGGGTTTGAAGGGAATTAAGGATGTTCATTTTCTGACCGATAAACCTAAAGAAATTGCTTGGTATGCTGGGGAGTTGAATCCTATCGATTCTCCGATTCCTTGCCTTTATGAGTTTTCTGCCAATCTTACTACTAAAGATCTAAGTAGGTCAATTCAAAGTTTAGTTGGAAAAAGAAGGCAGTTTATCCTAGTTTTGTGGGAGTTTTCACCAGTTTACATCTTGTTTCAAATGGAGTCTTTGGATGATTTTTTTCCCTCTTATTTTAGTGAATTTTTTACCAGAGACTTGACGCTATTCTTTCAAGACCAGGAAAAAGTATTGGATCTCCATTTAGCGGAGGATAAAGTAGAAGTGAGAGTCTTGGAGAATAAGGCTAAGAACCGGTAGATTCTATAAATTGAAAATGAGCATAGAATTAGTCGATGAAGGAAGCAAAGAGGAAAGAATGCTATTCTTGGAGAGACAAATGGTAAAGGTGATTCTAATGTGTGAAAAAGAATATTATTATTATGACAATAGTGAGTTTATGTCAGGCCTAGGAGTTATTTATACAGAGTTTACTGGTCAGCGTGCAAGTCGACAAATTAACGTTTTGAATGGGCACTCTTATGCTTCCTCTTGCCTACAGGATTATGTTCCAGAAGTAGGGTTTCTACTCTATGAAGGTCGAAAAGATGAGTTGGATCTATCAGACTCCATCAAGATTAGTCAAGAGGAATTTGAACGAATCTGGGCTCAGGCTGTCGCTAGCAGTAAGAATGATACGTAATCGTCAGTTGAAAATAGCCAAATATAATCAAAAAAGTGTGAGAGGAGTCCAATAATGATACTTAATTTGTTGAAGGAATTTGTAGAAATCTATCACCTCAACAGGGGCTTAGGAGAGTTAGAATATACTAGTGAAAATCTCCATGTCGAAAAGCCAGATTTGTCTGGTCAATTGGAAGAGTTCTATCAACATTTGAACTTTGATGAAGAAGCTTATTTTAGAGGGGCTCCCTATGATCTTGCTCTGTTTCCTCTCTCCTCTTGTGAAGCTGCAGCAGAAGGATGGCAGGATCAAGGCTGGAAGGAAACTTATGTAGTTTTTGCCCACTTGATGGGGGATGAAGTTATCTTTTGTGACTTAGAGAGTGATCTCAGTCCAGTCTATGGGAGAATCCCAGGAGATTCTAAGCACTATGCTCTCAGTCCTTCTCTCTCTACTTTCTTAACCACTTATATGCTGATGAAAAAGCTAGAAATCACCCAGTTTGAGAACAATATCTATATTGATGAGGATTTATTGGACTATAAAGAGGGCTTCTTGGAGGGAATTATGGATATTATCGAGGAGCAACTTCCTGAAGACTATCGAAATGATTTTATAGCATTTATGCTGGGTTAAAGCCAAATAGAGAGATGAGAAGCAAATGGAAATGAAGAATTTTTTAAAATGTTGTGAGGATCTGGTCATACAAGAAAGTGGGGCAACAGCTTTTGAACTAGAAAAACTTAAAGCCAGACAGTTTCCTCAAGCTCACTTAGATTTACTCTCCATAACCAATGGCTTGGAGTTTTATGGTGGCTATTATCGTTTGTTTGGTACAAATTCTGCTCAAGCCATCACACTTGACTCTTGGAATTCAGACACGTTTTGGAAAGATATCTGGGAAGATTATGTATCGGGCTACTATTTTTTTGGTATGTCTGCTATTGGAAATCAATTCGCTTATAGATTGAAGGATGGGAACATTCAAAGTCCTCAAGTTTATTATTTAGATGGGATTACTATGGATGTCATCGAGATCTACGACAGTTTTGAAGCATTTTTTGAGAGGGAATTTGTTCTGAAGGCTCAAGGTGGGATGGAATCTATTTTTGTTTCTGCTAGGGAGCGATTTGGAAATCTAGACCTCTCCACAAGCTGTATTTATTCCCCTTCCTTAATGATTGTGAATGATCCAAGCGTTGAGAATCTCATGCTTTTACCGACAAAGGATGTCATGACTATCAATGGGGATTTGCTTGTTCAATTATCTGATTCGGAGGATTCAATTACGAAACTGGAGCAATATCTAGACGATTTAGGTAGAGCTAGAGTCAAGGTTATCTTGGATCGAGATTGAGCAAGCAGGATAAAGTTTATATAGAAAAGAATAGTCTAAAAATTCACGATTTTAGTTTTTGCGACAAGCGGTGCTGTAGTCTTCTTGTAAAAGTGTCATTGTAAAAATAGATAGGTTGAACAAAGAAACAGAAGCATGATATTCATGAAAAGAGGTGAACGATGACCAGTTTAGATAAATATTTAGAAATCATAAAAGAAGGATTTTCCGAAAGAGAGAATCTAATGGCAATGGAGCCTCTGCATTCTATAGAAGAGATTGCATCATTATTGGACGAAAAATTGACTTATAAAGAATTCATCGATATCAATCGCTTATTAAGACAAAAGTACATTGTTGAAAACCCAGAGGATATGCTGAAGGATGTGGATTTTAATCAGCTTTCGTTACCTAGCAATACGAGGGTGATTTACTTGATGGGAAGTAAATCTGATGTGCTAGACTTCTCAATATACGAACAAGTAGAAAAAATTTTATTAGTTGGTGCTAGAAGAGTAAGAAAGATTATCTTGCCCCAGAAAGATTGTGTAAAAGCTTTAGGGATTTCTTCTATGACAAATTTGGAAATGATAGAGAACATCTCTTTTCATACAGGTATGCGTTATCTGCACTTTGATTATGGTGTAAAGTTGCCGGACTTTGATTTTATAAGGGATTTAGATCAGTTGCTCTATCTTTCGTTTACAGCAAATAAAAATTTACCAGAATTGGATTTTATCCAGCCATCTAGTGAGCTTCGTTTTTTAGATTTTGTCGATACGAATATTTTTAACTACGCATCAACAGTTAGCTACTTGAAGAGTCTGAAACATCTCCGATTTTTAACAACGGGAAGAACGAATCAAAAGCAAAGGGAACTTCTTAGAAGTGAGTTACCACATGTTTGCATGCGAGAGGGGTAAAAACATGTCTTCAATACAGGTTTTTTATAACCTATGTCTTCATTATAAACGAACCATTAGTCCCGTTGTCTAAGTAGGAGGAAACATGACTCATACGAATCTAGCAAAAGAAACCTTACTCCAGTTTATGCAGGCTATGTATACTTGGGAGAAAAAGGCCACTAGGAGCCTAAGAAACCAAGCCTATAAAGAGATGTTGAAGGATGAATTAGCTACTATTTTTAATCAGTTTTGTATATCTAAAAAACCACTCAGAGCAAGGGAATTATCTTTATCCGTCCGGTTTCCGTTTGACTATAAAATAGAAACGCATCCCATCGTTGATGAAGAGCATGACGGGAATCAAGCTTATATTTATATCAAGGAGAATCGTTCTGGTATAGAAACTCTCTATCGTTTTCAAATGGTGTTTCAAAAGGGGAAATGGTGGATTGATAAGAAAAAATGGCTCGATGATGGGAAGTGGATCAATTCTTCCTTGTGATATACTGGATAATGTAGGAAGACGGAAAGAGATGAACCTCAAAAACACCGGTAGTTGAGTGTAAGAAATGAAATTTTAGAGGTCAATATGAATAAAACACTTTCAAATCAAAAAAGAAAACTAACAACTATCAAAAATAAAATACTGAAGGCCAGAGATTTTCACTTAGAGGCAGAAAACCTATCTAATACTGAGTCCATTTTAACAGCTCTAAAATCTGATAAGAAAAGCGTTCAAGTTAACTACGAAGAAAATGGTGAGATAAGATCATACCTGTATGATTATGTAGATATGATTGATTCTATAAGTCCGTATCCTCTAGTCTCTAACTTTATAGAAAGTAAAACATCAGAAACCTATCAATCTTTACTAAACGGCTGTTTTTGTTCTGTAATGGGTGATATGGCTTCTGCTAAATATTTAGCTAAAGGTGGCTCAAACTTTGATACAGATATTTGTTTGAATATCTTATTTGCACTTGCCTATTTAGATGATACTTATGTAGAATTTTTAATTGATAAATTAGCCTATTTTAAAGAAGCCCAAGTTGAAAAAGGGAAAAAAGTTATTTTCTTTTCAGCCAAGAGTTTATTGCCTTTAGTCGTTTTTCTTTATGGAAATGGACAGGGAGACCGGTTAGCTAGCTTGCTCGAAAATGCCTGTGATGCTAAATATAAACCCTTGGACTCGAACCCTTATCATAATGTGAATGATGCCTATAAACAGGTTATGGAAACTATTTTTTCAGAGGATGTTGATGTTTTTAGAGAAACAATTTTATCCATGTGTGATTATCATTTAGCGAACACCAAAGATAGTCATTTAGTAGACTTCAATACCTTACTATGGCAATATTTCCCAATTGAAATCTTAGTTTTATTAAAAGAACGTCAGAAAAGAGAGTTATCAATAGACGGTATTGACCATGGCTTGCTTAATGACTTTCTGCCCTATTTCAAGGATGACTTTCAGCTATCCGAGCAAAACAGGATGATTTTAGGAACAATTTTAGACTAGTTGAGTACGATAGATAGAAATTGTCAACAGCCCATGCAATCACACGGAATTGTGGGGAAAAGACTTCAAAGAGAGGGAAATACGTGAATCTAGAAGCTATAAAATTTGATGATGATCTTGAAATGAGCGTTTTTATACCAGAGCAACAAGATTCTATTCGACTGGTTCTATCGGATGAGCTTGCTTTAGCAGATGAAGTAATGGCCAATGACTACAAAGAAAAAATCGTTCATATGCTTGGGTTATCTGCTTATTGGTATGAGTTAGCTGAAAAAAGAATCTTTTCGGAACTATCCATGACGGGGCAGTTAATGGCGATTTATCTGCTATCCGAACAGACCTCATCCGATTTTATTTTTGGCTTATTATATAGAGTGGACGCTGAAGTAGAGCATGGAAGAGGAATGAAGATTTCACTTGAAGAGATGACCATCATTGACTATGGCGACGCCGATAGAGCATTTTGTTAGATTCGAAATGTATATCAGTGAGTCTAACGAATTGCGAATCCTCCTCCCGTTCAAAACCATTAGCATCCTAGTGGAATAAACATGTTCATTTATTCCAAGAACATGGGGACTACAGGCAATAAAATAACAGGGCTCTTAATAGATCGTGAAGCGACATTAAAACAAAGATTCAATCAACAACAAAGTAAATGCCCGTAGGAGGCTATATGAATTTAGAAAATTTATTACCAGACTTAGTGAAATGTTTTTATTTTAGCGATCCCATAGGTGGAGATATCGAATATACAGAAATACCGATAAAAGTTAATGCAGAGAATATTTCTGGTCAATTGTTAGAGTACTATCAACATCTTTCTTTTGAAAGTGATTGTTATTTTGGCGATCAATTTTTCGGATTAGTATTGTTCTCAATACAATCAAATGGTAGAGAATTAAGTTCTTGGGGGCTAGAAGATATTAATGAATGGAAAAATGGAAGGTATACAATCTTTGCTAAAAATACTTCAGATGATGTTATCTTTTGTGATACTAGCGATGAGAAATGCCCTGTTTACGGGATGATTTCAGGGGGGGAGTATCATCACAAGTTAGGTGATTCTTTATATGATTTTTTATCTTTTTCTATCAAACTTATTCGCTTAGAGATAATAGACTATCAAGGAGAAATTTATTCTGATAATAACTTTAATATAAAAGAAGAGTTTATTAATGACGTGTCCAGTCTAATAAATAGTAGTTTTTCTGGAAAGGCTCGAGAAGGAGTTACTAAATTTTTATTATAACTAGATAGATGGAAATCATTAATAACCCATGCAGTCGCACGGAATTGTAGGGATAACCTATATCAAGCTGGATTCCTAGGAAAATGCACTGAGGAATTCTTCACATCCTGTTAGAGAGGTAATGAAATGAAAGAAGCCAAAGAACTCTTTGTAAAAAATGGCTTTTCGCGACTAAAGCGAACCAATAACTATTATAAAATCAATCATGATTTTTACACGGTGATCTATTTTCAACGAAAATCAGATGGGACTGCCTATTTCGTTAATATTGGCATTCATCCCCTCTTTCTGGACTCGGGACTGTTAGAAGAAGTGGATTGTGCTCTAAGGACTCGATTAGGTTCTATCGATAATAGAAATGGCATGGATCAAGCTGAATTGGAAAAGGCTGTCCAAGAGGCCATCGATTTTACTACTCAGTATTCATCGTACCCTACCGTATTTTCGAGTATAAATCCCGAGAAGGATCTTGAGAAGGATTGGTTGCTAAAAGATTTCTCTATCACCAAAGTGAACTTATGCAGATTGTATGTTGAATATTATGATGCAATCGATTCTAAGAAGGTAGCTTTAGATTTTGCAAACTATGGCTTATCCATTGCCTCGGAAATGGCTACGGTTCCAAGAAACTTCTTTAAGACCTATATTCGTTCGGGAGAAGTTTTAAAATAATATTACCAGTAAGTTGAGATTAGAAAGGAATGATGGTCAAAGAAGAGAGTTTCTCAATAAAGTAAGTAATAGTCAAGATGTTAGTCTAAACCTGTTTAGTAAAGGATGTGTCACAAAAATTGGGGGAAAAGTTGAAAAGTAGAGATAATTTTCATAGACACTATTTAGTATTGTGGAACCTAATGATGTCCATAGAAAGTAATGTTGTATCCAGTGAAGAGGTTGAGTTTCTGTATCCTTTTGATATGAGTAAAAAGGAAGATGTCCTTAAAGTATTTGATGTATTTGTGAAAGAGGATTTCTTGAGCCTAGAAGAAGAGAAGCAGAAGCAAGTGCTTGAGACCATTGAGGATGTTATACGGGCTGGAGATAAAGTGGTTGAGCATTTTTTTGAATATGAATTTGGTTTTGCTTCAAAAGAGCCAAGAAATAAAGTTGCCTTTCTAGAATTAGTAAAGGATATTTTAGTCTCTTATTTGTCCATCTCAGACTAGTCATCTATTTTCCTTTAAATTTTAAGAATGAAATTTATGGACTTCGAGGTCGCGTATTTTAAGAGTAGTTGACAGCCTCAACCCGAGACTTAGCTGAGTGAGGATGATCTATTTAAGGTTTATAATCCTCACATGGGAAGAGTGCTTACGCAAAATAGCGGATAGGCAAGAAAGAATGGTTTGATGATTCTAAAAGGAGAAATAAGAGATGAAAAACTATTTAATGGACGAAAAGATATTCCAGTATCCTGAATCGTTTAAAAAATTGATCGAACTTATTTTAGTTGATTTTGATATTTGGTATCTGTTAGATTCAGAATGGGCCCTGTCTTTGTATGAGGGATTGCAGGAAAGGTACCCAACCAGAAAGTTGATTCCATTTGCTAAAAGAGGAGATTGTGATGATACAGCTTGTTTTGAAATAGGAAAGGGCAATAAGGTCCAACTCATCCATGATTTTGCTACCGAAGGATGGGAGCAACGAAAAGAGTTTAACGATTTTTGGGAATGGGTGGAATATGCGATAAAATGCATGATAGAGTATAACAAAGAGGATGGGATTGAATAATCGTAAGCTCTTTTCTAGGGACGAAGTAACTCGTCTCTAATGATTTACAAGGCAAGGAGAACAAATGGAAATGATCCCCCAATTATTAAATGAGATTGAAAAATGTCTCCAACAGCTAGATCATTCTTGTTTAGACCATCTAAATCCGGGAATATCTTCACAACAGATTCAAGAATTGTTTGAGGAAATACCATTGCAGCCAACTCAGGACTTGCGTGCTCTTTATACTTGGAGAAACGGATCAAAAGATTGTGAGGGAATCACACTCGGTGATCTGGCATTTTTTCCTGGTTTCTATTTGATGTCTCTGGAAGAAAGTATCCAGACCTATCAGGAGTTGAGGAAGACTTCTACTTGGAATCAATGCTGGTTTCCAATTTTTGCCAGCGGTGGGGGAGATTTTTATGCCATGATCCTGGCTCCAGAAGCTCAGGGTCACATACTTGGTTTCTACGTGTATGAAGAGGAACCTCAGGTAGAATACCAGTCATTGGAATCTATGCTCCAAACTTTTAAAGTATGTTATAAGCAAGCTATTATTTTCCGGAATGAACAAGGCTACTTGGATATGGATTATAGGAAGCATGCTGAGATAGCACATGAGATAAATCCAGATCTGAAAATATGGCTGGAATTCTTAAAGGAGACGGAAGAGGATTGACCAAGGAGAGAAAATGGCAGTAGTGACTGTATTAAAAAAGATCATTAGGCTGTATGAAGAAACAACGTTTATCCCCCAATCTGTGAATTTTTCAAATGAAAAATTAAGGATCCAGTCCTCAGATTTGACAGGAGAATTGCTTGATTACTATCAACATATAGTGTTCAAAGAGGATTTATTTTTTGCCAATCAAAATTTTAATATCATTTTGTTGCCATTAGATTCTCCTACCAGGACATTCGAATGTTGGGCCTTACAAGATGTTCCTCAATTTAGTGAAGGGCAATACCAGATATTCGCTACTACAGATACAGATGATATTCTTTTCTGTGATATGAAAGATGAAAAATCACCTGTTTTCGCTGGAAGACCCGGTGATCCTAATTTCTACAAACTCAGTGATAGTTTGACTGAGTTTCTGGAGTTTTATATTGCTTTTACTAATTTGTGGAAGCAAAGAGAAGATGTATCTTTGGAGGAATTTATTGCTGGGACAGGTGACTTAATAGAGCACTACCTTTCCCCAGATGTCCAAGCGACAGCGAAAGAATTTCTATTAAGGTAAGAGTGAGCTGAGATAGATTTGCAATTAAAGCCCTTCTCTATAACAAAAAATGAACTGGATAGGAGAAAAGAAATGAATGTTAAAGAACTAATCGAAGAGGTTGAAAATGATGTTGACTTAGCATCCTATATCAGTCTTGTGCCAAAAAAGAATAAGAAGCCCCAAGCTACCTATCTCGAATCGCTTAATCATCTGGCCTATTTACTTTATCTGGATGGTCAAGAGGAAATGGCTAAGGAATTATTAGATAGGCTCATACAGGTTCCATTTGAAGGGAATTTTAACACCTGGACCTTTATTGATAGCTCTCTGGTTTTATTGGCTTATCTGGAAAGAGAAAAAGAAAATCAGGTATTCGTCTATAAAAAACTCCTTTTATCTCCATTAGAACAAGGGGAGGAATCCACTCGAAACATAAGAAGGAGAGTTCATCAGAGATTTTTGAATGGCGATAGCCTGGAGCAAAAGCTTGCAAAAATTGAGCAAGCTTCAAGTCCTGAATCAGAAATGGAACGTCGTCTGCTGTACCTGACAGATTTATTGAAGATTCACCTCTTTATTACTGAGTCAACTTGTGAAGAGACAGATATCCAGACAAAAATCGAAGAGAATATGGAGATACTAAAGAAGTATATCAAGGAGCATGAAATCTATAGCCTCTTTCCTTTTAAGGGATAAGGTGAGCTAGCAAGCTTGGAGTTTTAGAAAGAGTAGAAAATGGAAATCAAACATCACTTTGGCGTCTATGGCGTTTGCTTTGAAAATGGAAAATTACTCTGCATTGAGAAAACGAGAGGACCTTATCAGTATCGTTTTGATTTACCGGGTGGTAGTCAGGAACTCGATGAGGGGTTGACAGAAACTCTCAAGAGAGAAGTTCAGGAAGAGACAGGATATGCGATAAGCTCTTATTCAAAACCTAGGATTTATGATGTGCTGGTTCAGGAAGAAGGGCAAGATTTCGCAGTACACCATATCATGGCCTTTTATGATATCGTCCTCGATTTCGAACGCTCTCAACAATCCCTTCCTCAGGAGCTTCTTGATGGAAGCAATGATTCAGCAAATGCAATTTGGCTTCCTCTTGAGCAGATGACCGAAGAAAATGCCTCGCCTTTAGTATTGAAGGCCAAGGCGGAGTTACGAGGATTTCCAGAATTAGAACGGACAAGCTATAAGAATTGGAAGGTAAAATAGAGGGATAATGGAACTATTTAAAACATGGAAGAAATATATGGTTCTCTATGGTCTTAAATCTCAAATCGGGACTGTTTATCGAAACAGTGATAGGACAACGAGCTTTTATGATATTGGGAATTTTCTATACCTAGCAGGGGAGCTAAATTCTAGATTTTGGGAAGATTTTGTTAAGCAATATGGTCTAGATTATAAGATTATTATTTCAGAAAATACCAATTGGCAAGATTTTCTGCGTCGGCAAGTTGGGTTAATTTCTTTTACTCGCTATTCTTTTAAAGATAAGGCAAATTTTCAAGTTGAATTTCTAAATGATCTAGTTAGTCAGTTAGAGAAAGGTTACAAAATTGTGCCTATTGATAATCGTATTTATAACTGCCTTTCTGAGGAAGAATGGTCACAAGATTTGCAAGGGGATTTTGAGTCCTACCAGGATTTTACTTTAAAAGGTGGATTTGGCTTTGTGATTCTTAAAAATAATGAAGTGATTGCTGGGATTTCCTCAGGGTTAGTTTACCAAGGAGCAGTTGAAGTGGAAGTTGCAACTAGACCAAACGAACAAGGAAATGGATTTGCTAAAAAGCTTGGTGCTGCAATGATTCTAGAGAGTTTAAATAGAGATATGTTTCCACTTTGGGATGCTCATAACGAGGCTTCCAAAAAAGTAGCAGAATTTTTAGGATATGAGTTAGTTGAACCTTATGAAGCTTTTGAACTAGAGGAAAGTGTCGTATAATGATATCTGATATTGCATCTTTTAAGACGAGGTGAATGAACATGCAAAATCAACTAGCTCTTAGTGGCGAAAAAATTGTTGAAAAAGTTTATCCCCATTTATTGCACCACGTCGGCTTGATTCGTGGGGAATACTTGTTGAGAGAACTAAACCAAAACATCCTGTTACCAAATTGTCAGCAATTTGTGAAAGATTATCTAGACACTATTTGTCATTTGTACGCAGATGAAGAAGTCTGGTATCGCTTTTCAGAGTTAACAAATGCAGAAGCAAATAGTCTAGACCGGACTAAAGAGTATTTTGACGAACGCCACCCCTTATTTGGATACAGAGGTATCAGGCGTTTGTTGGCGTGTCCAGATGAATTTCAGGCTGAGGCAAATGTCGTTACAGATGTTTATCAAAATAATCCCAATTTGTCTGTTATTTTTCCTTTTGTTAATGATGCCGACCAATTAAAACGAGCTATTACAGTGTTACGTCAGCATGGTTTTACTGGTAAAGTCGGCACGATGATTGAATTACCATCAGCTTATTTCGACTTGGACAGGATACTGGAAACTGGTATTTCAAAGATTGTAGTTGGAATGAATGATTTAACTTCTTTTATTTTTGCGACTGTGAGAAACAGTCAATGGCATGATATGGAAAATCCAATTATGTTAGATATGCTGAGACAGATGCAGGAAAAAGCAAAGACTAAAAAGATTGATTTCGCTGTAGCAGGTTATCTGAATCTTTCTTTCATACAAAAAATGAATCAGATGGGTATCGAATGTATTCTCCATTACAGCTCTATTCCAGAGATTTTTGATTTAGAAATTGACCATCCAGACCATCTCAAACGCATAAAAGAAGAGAGTAAAAAATTACAAAGGAGCCCCCATGACACCTCAAGAAATGTGGAAAGCCTACAAGCAAATCAACCCCTCGATTGGAGATGAGATAGATGCCTGGGCTTTTGGAGTGGAAGCTGATCTCTTGGCTGACTTAGTTTTAAAAGGTGAAAAGACGGCAACAGCCTCTGCTTACGACCTCTATACACTAGAGGACGAACCCCTTCCCCAAGAAGGGACCTTTGATGTCATTTTAGACAGTCAAAATCAGGCTGTCTGCATTGTCGAAATAACAAAGGTTTCTGTTCAACCCTTCAATCAAGTGTCAGCTGACCATGCCTACAAGGAAGGTGAAGGAGACAAATCTCTGGCCTATTGGCGTCAGGTTCATGAGGACTTTTTCAAAGACTGGTTAGGAGAAGCCGGTCTGACTTTTACACCTGACAGCAAGGTGGTTTTAGAAGAATTTCGCAAGGTCTATCCAATCTAGAACATGAGAGTGGGACGGAAATCGGTCATTCGTTAGAATTCGATTTCGTCGTCCCACCTCCGTACAGTTGAGTAGGGCTGTAAAAGCTGATGAAATCAGTATAGTAGAGCCCACTCAACCACTGCGCCTTGCTCGACAATCCAAAGACAATTGCGAGGCTAGGACTTTTGTCCCAGCCTCTTTTTGGTTTGGGTCTTATTTTCCAAAAGGGCTAAAAAATGGTATAATGTAAGCGATATTGTACAGAAAAGAGAAATGTTATGCCAAATTATGCCATTATTTTAGCAGCGGGGAAAGGTACCCGTATGAAATCAGATTTGCCCAAGGTTCTTCACAAGGTTGCAGGGATCTCTATGTTGGAGCATGTTTTCCGAAGTGTCGGAGCCATCTCACCTGAGAAAACTGTAACGGTTGTCGGCCACAAGGCAGAATTGGTAGAGCAAGTCTTAGCGGGACAAACAGAATTTGTCAAGCAAACGGAGCAGTTAGGAACAGGTCACGCGGTGATGATGGCGGAGCCAGTTCTTGAGTCCTTGGAAGGCCACACCCTTGTCATCGCAGGGGATACACCTTTGATTACGGGTGAAAGCCTCAAACACTTGATCGATTTTCATATCAACCACAAAAATGTGGCAACGATTTTAACAGCAGAAGCAGCCAATCCATTTGGTTATGGCCGGATTGTCCGTAATGACAATGCGGAAGTGCTTCGAATCGTCGAGCAAAAAGATGCGACAGATTTTGAAAAGCAAATCAAAGAAATCAATACAGGGACTTATGTCTTTGACAATGCCCGCCTCTTTGAAGCCTTAAAGAATATCAACACAAATAATGCCCAAGGTGAATACTATATCACAGACGTGATTGGGATTTTCCGTGAAGCAGGTGAAAAAGTCGGGGCCTACACGCTCAAAGACTTTGATGAAAGTCTCGGGGTTAACGACCGCGTAGCCCTTGCGACAGCAGAAGGCATCATGCGTCGCCGCATTAACCAAGCTCATATGGTCAATGGAGTGAGCTTTGTTAATCCAGATGCGGCCTATATCGATATCGATGTTGAGATCGCACCAGAAGTGCAAATCGAAGCCAATGTCACTCTAAAAGGCCAAACAAAAATTGGGGTTGAGACAGTCTTAACCAATGGAACCTATATCGTAGACAGTGAAATCGGTGCAGGTGCCATTATTACTAGCTCTATGATTGAAGAGAGCACGGTAGCGGATGGCGTGACAGTAGGACCATACGCCCACATTCGTCCAGGATCTAGCTTGGCAAAAGATGTCCATATTGGAAACTATGTCGAAGTCAAAGGTTCGTCTATTGGCGAAAATACCAAAGCTGGTCATCTGACCTACATTGGCAACTGTGAAGTTGGCAGCAACGTCAACTTTGGTGCGGGAACCATAACCGTCAACTATGATGGGAAAAATAAATACAAGACAGTAATTGGGAACAATGTCTTTGTCGGTTCGAATTCGACCATCATTGCGCCGGTTGAGCTAGGAGATAATTCTCTAGTCGGTGCTGGATCTACCATTACCAAGGATGTGCCAGCAGACGCGATTGCGATTGGTCGTGGTCGTCAAGTCAATAAGGATGAGTACGCGACTCGCCTTCCTCACCATCCTAAAAATAAATAGGAGATTTTCATGCAATTTGAAGAAAAAACCATTGAGCGCAAGGAGATTTATCAAGGACCGATTTTCCAAGTCGTCACAGATCAAGTGGAACTACCTGGCGGAAAAGGTCAAGCGCAGCGTGATTTAATCTTCCATAATGGAGCAGTAGCGGTTTTGCCGATCACAGAAGATGGTAAAACGATCTTGGTCAAGCAGTACCGCAAGGCGATCGAAAGGACTTCTGTAGAGATTCCAGCAGGGAAGTTGGAAAAGGGTGAAAATGCGGATCCTCAAGCAGCTGCTCTGCGTGAATTGGAAGAAGAAATTGGTTACACAGCGGATCTAGATTTGTTGTATGATTTTTATTCTGCCATTGGATTTTGTAACGAGCGGATCAAACTCTATGTTGCGACCAACTTGAAAAAAGTGGAAAATCCTCGCCCTCAAGATGAAGACGAGACCTTGGAACTCTTTGAGGTGACTTTAGCAGAAGCGGAAGACTTGATCCAAACGGGTGATATCTGCGATGCTAAAACCATCATGGCAGTTCAATATTGGAAATACCTACAAAACAAATAAAGAATAGAGGAGACACCCATGGGCAAACCTTTATTAACAGATGAAATGATTGAGCGGGCAAACCGGGGAGAAGCTATCTCTGGTCCCCCGCTCTTTGATGAGGAAGAAACAAAAATTCTCCCGACTGGAAACAGGGGATTTGGTTATGAACGACCAATGACCTCAAGGGAAGCAGATAGAGGACATGGAGCATCGTATCCTCAGGAGACTATTCCGATTAGAGTCCAACCTACAGTGACCAAGAGTCGTCGGATTGAGAACCAAAAAGATGAGGTGCTCCAATCAAAATTGAATAAGATCTTATTTTGGGTCATCTTGCTCCTCATCTTGTTAATTCTTGCAATCTGGCGCTTATAAGAAGCCTCTACCAAAGGAGTTACGATTATGAAAATTGGAATCATTGCGGCCATGCCACAAGAGTTAAAAATCTTAGTGGAGGCTTTGCAGAATGGCGAGAAACATCTTCGCCTAGGAAAGGTCTACTATACAGGATCGATTGGTCGCCATGAGGTCGTTTTGGTTGAAAGTGGCATCGGAAAGGTCATGTCAGCCATGAGTGTGGCTGTATTGGCCAATGATTTTAAGGTGGAAGCCATTATCAATACGGGTTCTGCAGGTGCTGTAGCACCAGGGATGGCTGTTGGAGATATCGTCCTTGCGGACAAATTGGCCTACCATGATGTCGATGTGACAGCTTTTGGTTATGACTATGGCCAGATGGCAGGGCAACCACTCTACTTTGAATCCAGCCGCTATTTTGTTTCAGAGATGAAAAAAGTTCTAGCTGAGGAACAAACACCAACCCATGTAGGCCTGATTGCGACTGGGGATAGCTTTATCGCGAGTGAAGAAAAAGTTGCAGCGATTCGCGAACATTTCCCAGAAGTATTGGCAGTTGAGATGGAAGGGGCAGCTATTGCCCAAGCGGCTCATGCAGCCGGCCGTCCTTTCATGGTCATTCGGGCTATGAGTGACACGGCAGATCACGCAGCTAATATCTCTTTTGATGAATTTATCGTAGAGGCTGGCGAGCGCTCTGCTCAAACCTTGATTACTTTCTTGAAGAGATTGGTGTAAAATAAACAATAGAGTCAAGATGTCTCTAATATAAGTAGAAAGTGGGATAGAATGAAGATCATTTACAATTCATTCTGTCCCATTTCCTTTTCTGAAGCCGATTCCTTCAGAAATAGACTGACTTCATGCTATAATAAAGTCTAGAAATGCAAAGGAGAAGTTATGGTCTTATCAAAAAAAAGGGCACGTCATGTGATTGAAGAAATTATTGCCCTATTTCCGGATGCTCAACCAAGTTTGGATTTTCGCAACCATTTTGAATTATTAGTAGCGGTGATGCTCTCTGCTCAAACAACGGATGCGGCGGTTAATAAGGCAACTCCTGCCTTGTTTGAAGCCTTCCCAACTCCTCAAGCCATGGCGGTCGCCAGTGAAGCCGACATTGCCAAGCATATTTCCAAATTAGGCCTCTATCGCAATAAGGCTAAATTTCTCAAAAAATGTGCCCAACAATTGTTGGATAACTTTAATGGCCAAGTGCCTCAGACACGGGAGGAGCTGGAGAGTTTAGCCGGAGTGGGACGCAAAACAGCCAATGTGGTCATGAGTGTAGGTTTCGGAATTCCTGCCTTTGCTGTTGATACCCATGTAGAGCGGATTTGCAAGCACCATGACATCGTCAAGAAATCAGCAACCCCATTAGAAGTGGAAAAACGGGTGATGGACGTTCTTCCTCCTGAACGCTGGCTCCCAGCTCATCAGGCCATGATCTATTTTGGACGGGCTATCTGCCATCCTAAAAATCCCGAATGTGATCACTATCCGCAACTCTATAACTTTAAGGATATTTAAAAAGCGAGGTCTAATGACTTCGCTTTTATTTGATAGGGAAGAAAGTAAGTAAGAGCCAAGAAACCAGTAGAGTAATAGCGGCAATTCCAAGGACAAATAGAATAGGAATGAGGATACTTTGGTAGGGAGCTTTACCCCTTTCTTCGGCTTCTTCAATCTCGCTCAGACTGCGTCCTTGTTCATAGGCGACAAGCTGGCGATAAGTACGAAGATTATGCTTTTTCTTGAATTTCTCAATGCGTAGGGCGTAGAATAGAGCGACAGCAAGAATCAAGCAACTAATAGCGATGCCGTATCCATCCAAATAAAGAATGAGGGGAGTGCTGATGATAGGACTGCCAATTAGCAGTAAGCTAAAGACCACTCCATCTTTTTGATAGCGCATAAATTCTTGGTCGTGAATAATCTGTTTCATGGTTTCCAAATCTCCTTTGACTAGTTTGTCCAAGGACACTTCAAAGACCTTGCTTAATAAGAGCAGGTTTTGAATATCAGGGTAGGTCGCGCCGCGTTCCCAGTTGGAAATGGATTGACGGCTGACAAAGATGATTTCAGCTAAATCGTCTTGAGATAAATTTTTCTCTTTACGATAGTGCTGGATTTGTTTTCCGACTTGCATAAGATTTCCTCGCTTCCTGATTTCATTCTACTCAATTTTATAAAAAACGGCTATCAAAGTTCTTTGACATGTTGATTTCATGGGCTTTAGCAAAGGTTTTTGCACTGGATTTACAGATCTGTCAATTCATATTTCGCTAGAAAAAGAGGCCAAGAGCCTCCTTTTTCTTATTCACTGAATCTTAAAAAATATCCATCTGGATCCAAAATCGCAAATTCATGGGGATAAATAAAGCTATCTCCCACTCGAAATTCTCTTTTTGTCAGCGGACGATGGATAGGATATTCAGCTTCCAGCAGTTTTTTGTGGAGCTGAGGGACATCCTTGATGCCAAAGGAAATATTGACACCGCGTCCGAAAGGATAAGTCAATTGGGCTAATTCTTCTGTACTGCCTTCTTCTAGCATAAGTTGGCAGTCTTCAAGCGAGAGGAAGAGAAATTTCTCCTCTGGACGCTCGTATTCGACAGAGAATCCCAGCAAGTCGCAGTAGAAGTGGTGTGACTTTTCGATGTCAGATACTACAAATTCAGGAATGACAGCTTGATAGTCCATTAGCGTTCTCCTTAGAGCTCAATCTCCATGACAATTGGTGTATGGTCTTGACGGGCACCGGAGTCAATCATAGCTGATTTGGTCACCTTATCGGCAACTCGGTTAGAAGTGAGCCAGTAGTCAATTCTCCAGCCTGTATTGTTGATTTTAGAAGTCTTGCTACGTTGCGCCCACCAGGTGTATTGCTCTGGAAGATCCCCGTGCAAGTAGCGGAAGGTATCAGTGAACCCTTTGGCTAGCAAGTTGGTGAAGCCTGCCCGTTCTTCATCGGTAAAGCCTGGGGAACGACGGTTGCTGGCTGGATTGGCCAAGTCGATTTCCTTGTGAGCTACGTTGTAGTCTCCAGTTGCCAGAACTGGCTTTTGTTGATCTAGTTCCGCCAAGTAGTCTGCGTATTTGGCATCCCAGATTTGACGTTCTTCCAAACGTTTGAGCCCATCTCCAGCATTCGGAGTATAGACCTGGGTCACAAAGAAGTCATCAAATTCAAGAGTAATAATGCGACCTTCGAGGTCCATGGTAGAAGGAGCACCGATTTCTGGGAAGCTTACTATTGGTGTCAATTCTTTTTTGTAGAGGAACATGGTTCCTGCATATCCTTTACGAGCGGGTTCTACAGAGGACCGCCAAGTGTTTTCATATCCAGGGAAAAGTTCTTCTAAGACCTCTAAGTGTTTTTTCGTTGGTCCTTTGGCAGATAATTTTGTTTCCTGAATGGCAATGATATCCGCATCCTCGGCTACTAAGGTTTGGAGGACGTCTTGCGAGAGCTTCGCGCGCGCAGAGTCACTCGTCAAGGCGGCATTCAATGAGTCAATATTCCATGAGATTAGTTTCATATCGTTTCCTTTACTAACTTTATCGATGCTTCTATTATACCAAAAAATATCAAGTCTCCTGTTTCTTGTGATTTGAGGAAGGATCCGCTTTTGGTAGAAAATTGTTTATATTGTTCATATTGCTAAAAGAATAGTTGCCATGGAGTTCAGAATGGCTATTTTTTTATCCGGTCTAGCGACTCGCGTCTGGATGAAATGTGCTATAATGGAAGTTGAGTTTAAAATAGAAATATTCCTCAGATTTCCTATAAAGTTATCCTATTTTTAGGTTGCCTTGATAGGGGCTGGGGCTGAGAATCCAGATGAAAGGAGAGGTATGGCTCGAAAATCTAAACGTTCAAAAAAAGCGAATGCAAAGGTGAGAAAATTTGATAATCGGTGGATTACTAGACGACTTTATTTGTTATTCAGTCTAGTCTGTACCCTCTTTTTGATTTTAATTGCTCGACTAGGGTATATGCAGATTACTCATCAAGGCTTTTATACACAAAAATTAGCAAAAGCTACCAAAAAACATTTAACAAGAGGAAGTATCCGGGGACAGATTTATGATGTTTCTGGTCAGCCACTAGTGGAGAATGTCGATAAGAAGGTCTTGTCCTTTACACGTAGCAATAAATTTACTGCGGAAGAGATGCGTCAAACAGCACAACTTCTCCTAAATTACGTAAGCGTGTCAAATCCTCAAGTCACCAAGCGTCAAGAAATTGACTTTTATCTCGCAAACACAGAAGTCTACAAAGAAGTAGTGGACAAACTGCCGAAGGAGGAACGCATCGATACGGATGGTAACCCACTTCCAGAATCAAAAATCTACCAGTATGCGGTGGACAGTATTGACCCAGCTAAATTAGGCTATACGGATGAAGAAAAAAAGGCCATCTATCTCTTTAGCCAAATGAATGCAGTCGAAAACTTCGCCAGTGCTACGATTGTGACGGATCCGATGTCCGATGAGCAGGTGACGACAGTCAAAGATCATTTAAAAGAATTTCCAGGATTTGAAGTGATCACGAGTTGGGATCGAAAAGTAGTCGATAGTCCTTTGGCTTCTATTGTCGGTAGTGTGTCGACAGAGCAAGCCGGTCTACCAGCTGAAGAAGCCGATGATTATTTGGAAAAAGGCTACGCCTTAAATGATCGCGTCGGAACTTCTTATTTAGAAAAACAATATGAGTCTGTCCTCCAAGGAGAACGGGTTGAAAAAGAGATCCATTTGGACAAGAATGGCAATGTCGAAAAGATCGAAACCCTCTCAAAAGGAAGCAAGGGAAATAATATCAAGCTTTCGATTGATTTGGATTTCCAAAGAGGAGTGGAAGACATCTTGAAGAAGTCCTTCCAGGCAGAATTAGCTGCTGGCAATGCGACCTACTCAGAAGGAGTCTATGCTGTTGCCTTGGATCCAAAAACGGGTAAAATCCTTGCCATGGCAGGGATGAAGCATGAAGCCGGTTCTCAAGATCTTACTCCTGATGCTTTAGGGACGGTGACCAATGTCTTTGTCCCAGGTTCGGTTGTTAAAGCGGCTACCTTGACAGCAGGATGGGAAAATGGGGTGATTTCTGGGAATCAAGTCTTATTGGATCAACCAATCTCATTTTCTGGTTCAGCTCCAATTACTTCTTGGTTCACCCAGTTTGGAAGCCAAGAAATCAACGCGGTGCAAGCGTTAGAATATTCTTCCAACACCTATATGGTGCAGATTGCTCTTGATTTGATGGGTCAACCCTATCAGCCTAATATGACCTTAAAGACGGATCAATTGGATCCTGCTATGGAGAAACTGCGTTCGACTTTCGCCTCCTATGGTCTGGGAACAGAAACAGGGATTGACCTTCCGAACGAATCGACGGGCTATGTTCCCAAAGAGTATACTATTGGCAATTACCTAACAGACGCTTTTGGTCAGTTTGATAACTATACGCCTATGCAGTTGGCTCAATATGTTGCAACCATTGCTAACGATGGGAAACGTGTAGCTCCACACCTGGTCCAAGGGATCTATGAAAATGACGCCAAGGGAGGCTTGGGCCCTCTGAAAGAAGAGATTGCAACAAAAGAACTCAATCAAGTGGCTCTAACCCCCGAAAATCTAGCCATCATCAAACAAGGTTTTTATCAGGTTGTATACGGAACCAGTGGCTTAACAACTGGTAAAACCATCGGAGAAGGTGCGTCAGTTCCAATCAGTGCGAAGACCGGGACTGCAGAAACATTTGTAAATGGTGGGACCCCTGCTGTAAATACCAATGTCATCGCCTATGCTCCATCTGAAAATCCTCAGATTGCAGTTGCAGTGGTCTTTCCTCACAACACCAATCTCCAAGCGACAGTTAGTCACAGTATTACCAGAGAGATTATCAATCTCTACCAGCAAAAACATCCTATGAATTAGAAAGGAAGCTATGCTCTATCCAACACCTATCGCAAAATTAATTGAAAGTTATTCGAAGCTCCCTGGTATTGGGATCAAGACGGCAACTCGTCTGGCCTTTTATACCATCGGAATGAGTGATGATGATGTCAATGAGTTTGCAAAGAATCTCTTGTCAGCAAAGCGGGAATTAAGCTATTGTTCCATCTGTGGAAACTTAACAGATGAAGAAGAGTGTGCCATTTGTCGAGACGAGACTCGCGACCCATCGACCATCTTAGTAGTGGAAGATAGTCGAGATGTGTCAGCCATGGAAAATATTCAGGAGTACCACGGTCGCTACCATGTCCTTCATGGCTTGATTTCGCCTATGAATGGTGTCGGACCGGATGATATTAACCTCAAGTCCTTGATCACACGATTAATGGATCATGAGGTCCAAGAAGTGATTGTGGCGACCAATGCAACAGCAGATGGGGAAGCAACTTCTATGTATATCTCACGCGTCCTCAAACCAGCTGGTATCAAAGTGACCCGTCTGGCACGTGGATTAGCCGTCGGGGCCGATATCGAGTATGCGGATGAAGTGACCCTTCTTCGGGCTATCGAAAATCGAACCGAGTTATAAGCGGTTACAGAGAGGCTGGGACAAAAGTCCTAGCCTCTCAATTGTTTTTTGATTGTCGAGCAAGACGCAGTTGTTGAGTGGGCTCTTTGTTCGCTTTTTAAGCTCCAAATATGACCTAATGAGGGAAATAAAGTTTCCTTTGTCTGCAACCTTCAACAGTCTCCCAGACTGTTGAAGCTGTGCGGAGGTGGGACGACGAAATCGAATTCTAACGAATGACCGATTTCTGTCCCACTCTCTTTTTGTTTTTTAGGTGTTCTCTCTCGTTTTCTTTCTTTTTAAAGTGTGGTATACTAGAGGGACGAACTCGTATGTGAGGAGTGCTTCTGACAAGTCAATCAGGAAGCACAAAATTAAACAAAGGATTAGGACCAAACAATGGCAAAAGAAAAAATTGTACTTCTTTATGGTGGCCGTAGCGCAGAGCGCGAAGTGTCTGTACTTTCAGCTGAAAGCGTCATGCGGGCGATTAATTATGACAAGTATTCTGTTGAGACCTATTTCATTACTCAGACGGGAGACTTCATCAAGACCCAAACCTTTGAAGAGAAGCCTGCTGAAACAGAACGCTTGATGACCAACGAGACCATTGATTGGGAAGCTAAAGTATCTCCGAGCAGTATCTACCAAGAAGGGGCGGTTGTCTTTCCAGTCCTTCATGGACCGATGGGAGAAGATGGATCGGTTCAAGGTTTCCTAGAAGTCTTGAAACTTCCATATGTGGGATGTGATATCCTTTCTTCTAGTGTGGCGATGGATAAGATTACCACCAAACGGGTCCTAGAATCTGCAGGGATTCCACAAGTTCCTTATGTGGCTGTCCTTGAAGGAGATGACCTAGAAGCTAAGATTGCCTTAATCGAAAAAGAATTAACCTATCCAGTCTTTACTAAGCCTTCTAATATGGGCTCTAGTGTTGGAATTTCAAAAGCAGAGAACCAAGCAGAACTTCGTCAGTCTTTGGAATTGGCTTTTAAATATGATAGCCGTGTTCTGGTTGAGCAAGGTGTCGTAGCGCGCGAAATCGAAGTGGGATTGTTGGGTAACTACGATGTCAAAAGCACCCTCCCTGGTGAGGTGGTCAAAGATGTGGCCTTCTATGACTACGAAGCCAAATACATCGATAATAAGATTACGATGGCGATTCCAGCTGAAATTCCTGCGGAAGTTGCTGCGACTATGCGTCAGAATGCCGAATTGGCCTTCCGTGCCATTGGTGGGAAAGGTCTCTCCCGTTGTGATTTCTTCTACACAGAGGATGGGGGCATCTACTTGAATGAGCTCAATACCATGCCTGGCTTTACCCAATGGTCTATGTATCCCTTGTTGTGGGACAACATGGGCTTGTCCTATCCTGATTTGATTGAGCGTTTGGTTGAGTTGGCAAAAGCAACTTTCGAAAAACGCGAAGCACACTTACTGTAAGAATCTGTTCCTAGCGGGAGTGGGAGATGAAGTCAACTCATAGAGGAGTCGCTTTTCTTCCTGCTCCCCCTTTTTAGAGGAGAATACCATGAATGTAACCTTGCACGAAGTAGCAGGTGTCCTGGCTGCTAGCAATGATATCAGTCAATTTGAAGATGTAACTCTTGCCAAGCCTGAATTCGATAGCCGTTTGATTGGGCCTGGAGATCTTTTTGTCCCTCTTAAGGGGGTGCGTGATGGCCATGATTTCATCGAGACGGCCTTTGAAAATGGGGCTGTAGCGACCTTGTCTGAAAAAGAAGTAGAAGGCCACCCATATTTGTTGGTAGATGATGTTCTAGCGGCCTTTCAAAAATTAGCCCAATATGTTTTGGAGAAAAGTCAAGTAGATGTCTTGGCGGTCACCGGTTCAAACGGTAAGACAACGACCAAAGATATGTTGGCTCAATTGCTGTCAACTACCTACAAAACCTATAAAACACAAGGGAACTACAATAACGAAATTGGCCTCCCTTATACGGTTCTCCATATGCCAGAAGGGACAGAGAAGCTTGTCCTTGAAATGGGGCAGGACCATCTGGGAGATATCCATCTTCTCTCAGAAATTGCGCATCCTAAGGCAGCGATCGTGACCCTTATTGGGGAAGCTCATCTTGAGTTTTTCAAAGACCGCAAAGAAATCGCTAAAGGGAAATTGCAAATTGCGGATGGGATGCCAGCTGGTGGCTTGCTTCTAGTGCCGGCCGATCCTATTGTCGAGGATTTTTTACCGAGTCAACAAGAGCTTGTGCGCTTTGGTGAAGGAGCAGATATCAGTATTACCAAGTTGGAGGAACGCAAGGACAGCCTAACCTTTGAAGCGAATTTCTTATCAGATGCTATTGACTTACCTGTCACAGGCAAATACAATGCGACCAATGCCATGATTGCGGCCTATGTTGCCTTGAAAGAAGGAGTCAGTGAAGAGGCCATCCGTGCAAGCTTTAAAGGCTTAGAGCTTACTAAGAACCGTACAGAATGGAAGAAGGCAAGTAACGGAGCGGATATCCTATCCGATGTCTACAATGCCAATCCGACGGCCATGCGCCTGATTTTAGAAACCTTCTCGACCATTCCTGCCAATCCAAATGGCCGCAAGCTAGCGGTCTTAGCGGATATGAAAGAACTAGGGGAGCAATCTATTGATCTGCACAACCAAATGATTCTCAGCCTGTCACCGGATGTCTTGGATACCGTTATTTTCTACGGTCAAGATATTGCGGGACTGGCTCAATTAGCGAGTCAGATGTTCCCACTCGGACATGTCTATTATTTCAAAAAGACCGCTGAGAAAGACCAGTTTGAGGACCTGGTCAAACAAGTCAAGGAAAGCTTAAAAGAGCAGGACCAAATCCTCATCAAGGGAAGCAATTCTATGAATTTAGCCAAATTGGTAGAGGAGTTGGAGAATGGCGAGTAATAATGTGCTAAAGAACATTCAGCGCTTGATTTCAATCACTAATACAGGCTTAGCGTTCTCAAAAGATCCATTTGATCAAGAGCGCTATCAGGATATTCGTGCCATTTTACAGGATCTTGTGAGAGAAGCGACTGATTTGAATCCACAAGAATTATCGGATTTGTTTCGCCCGACAGACCATTACGACACTCCCTTGATTGATGTTAGGGCATGGATTGTCAAAGATGGAAAACTTTGTCTGGTGAAAGGTCAGGGAGAAGAGACCTGGGCCTTGCCGGGTGGCTTTGGTGAGGTTGGCTATTCTCCGACGGAAAACATTTTAAAGGAAATCCAAGAAGAAACGGGCTATTCTGCGCGTGTAATCAGATTGTTGGCAGTATTTGATACCAATCGCTACCAATTGCAAAGTCGCCAATATGTGAAATTGGTATTTGAATGTGAATTATTAGATGGAAATTTTGAAAAGAACCAGGAAATTTCCGACCTTGCCTTTTTTGAGAGAGAAAAAATACCTGCTCTTTCTACCAAGCGCAATACAGAAGAACAATTGAACTTCCTTTGGGTGGTCTATGATGGGAAACGAGATTTGTATTGTGATTAAAAACGATCTATAAATTAAAGGAATATGAAAATGACACTTTGGGATTTATTGTTTACAAACCAAAAATCAGCCCCGCCTGGGTTTGGTCTCTGGTATTTCATTCTGCCGGCCTCTTTGTTGGTGGTTGGTTACTTTTCCATCAGATATGCGCAGTCCAAAAGCTACCAACGCTTTTGGTATTGGGCACAGTTGATCCAAGTACTGACCATCAATGCTTGGTATATTCTCGCCCACATGCCTTTGACGGATAATTTGCCTTTTTATCATTGCCGCTTGGCCATGTTGGTGATTCTCTTTGCCCCTAAAGGGACCTATATCAAGCAATATTTTGCTCTCTTGGGAGTTTTGGGATCGATAGCGGCCTTGGTGTATCCAGCCTTTGATCCCTTCCCATTCCCTCATATCACCGTTCTGAATCTCATTTTCAGTCACTGGGCCTTGCTTGCCAATAGTTTGATTTACCTACAGGATCATTATCAATCTGAAAAGCAAGACAGTTTGAGAATTGTCAAGATCACCTTTGGCATGAATGCCTTGATTTTCTTGGTTAACCTATTGACGAAAGGGGATTATGGCTTCTTACGGCGTCCACCAATCATTGGGGACCATGGTGCTCTCCTGAACTACCTTTTGGTTAGCTTGGTGATGGTAGCTGGAATTTTCTTGGTCAACCAGCGTTATAAGTACAAATACAAGATGGTTGAAGAGACGGTCGTTTCACGTTCAGAATAGAAAATTGATGAGCTGAGGTTAGGAAATCATGCCACTTTGGGATTTATTTTTCACCAGTCAACCAACGGCCCCTCCTCAATTGGGAGCTTGGTACTTTTTGTTGCCGACCTCATTGATGGTGGTAGGCTATCTGTCTATTCGATTTGCTTCTTCCAAAGGCTATCAAAACTTTTGGTATTGGGGGCAATTGATTCAGTTGCTGATAATCAACTCTTGGTATATTGCAGCACACTTACCTTTTTCAGAGAGCCTGCCCTTCTATCATAGTCGTATGGCTATGTGGATAATTCTTTTGGCTCCCAAGGGAAGCTTCAAGCAATATTTTGCTCTTGTTGGTGTCTTTGGGTCCATCATGGCCTTGGTTCATCCCGTCTTTTATCCCTATCCCTTTCCTCATGTATCCTCGATCAACAATGTTTTTGGCCACTGGGCCCTCTTGGCCAATTGTTTGATCTATCTGGTCCAATTCTACCAAGTAGAAGAAGGAGACGCTTGGAAAATCTGTCAGATGACCTTTGGTGTCAACGCTATTATTCAGCTTGCTAATCTCGTAACGTGTGGAAATTACGGCTTTATGCGTCGTCCTCCTGTAATTGGCGATCATGGGCTCGTGCTCAATTACTTGATCGTGACTATCCTGATGACAGGAACCCTCATCCTGATCAATCATCTTATTAAGTCCAGTAAGAAAAGAAAAAGAACATCTGAATCCGTTTAATAAGGAGACCTTATGCATCATTTTTTTACAACTGAATCCACTGTACCACCTGTTATACCGCTCCTTTGGTATGGAGTCATGGTTCTTTTAATCGTAATGGCAGTATGGGCTTCATTACGTTACTACCAAAATGAACAATTTCGGAAGATCTTTCGAAACCTACAAATATTTCAATTGATCTGTCTCTATATCTGGTATTTTGCTTTTCAGCTTCCCTGGTCCAATAGTTTACCCTTGTACCATTGTCGGTTGGCTATGTTTGCTGTTTTGCTGTTGCCAGACCGATGGAAGAGCAAGCAGTTCTTTGCCTTGATGGGAGTGAGTGGAGCGATCTTTGCCTTGGGCTATCCAGTCTTTGATCCCTACACCTTCCCTCATATTACGAGCTTTTCTTTCCTCCTCGGGCATTACTGTCTTTTGGTTAATTCTTTGATTTATCTCTTGAGATGCTATGATTCGAGCCTCTTAAAAAATCGAGAGATTGTTCTCTATACTTTCGTTTTGGATCTATTTCTAGTCGGCGTCAACCAAGTCACTGGAGGGAATTATGGACTCATGGCCCGGCCACCGATTATCAAAGGGGACAGCCTCTTGGTGAATTACGTCGTGGTCTCTAGCATCTTAGCAGCAGCCTTGCTTCTCTTTAATGTATTTTTCAGTCGTAAGCCTGCAAGAGAAAGAGTTATTCGATAAAAAGAAAAAGGAGGGTGGGACCATCAGTCTCAGCCTTCTTTTAGTTAATAGGAGTTTGAAATGAAGAGGTTTTTACTAGTCATTGGTATATTGTGTGCCTTTTTTTGTACGGTTAGTCCGGCTCAGGCAGATGATGAAGTTCGCTATTCGATAGAATCCTATGTGGGACACCTCCACTTGCAGGAAGATAGCCAGGCGACATTTACGCAAGAGATTACCTACATTTTTTCAACAGGCTATAATGGGCAGTATGTAACTTTAGGGAGTGTAGATCCCCTTCCCAAAGGATTTAAAATCCATGAAAATCCTCAAGTGGAAGCTTATGTGGATGGGGAAAAACGAGAGATCCGTGTAGAAGAATCGGATCTCGGAAATGGACGTCTATTAAAAATCTACAATTCGAGGATTGTTGGCGGCAAAGTTACCATCAAGGTTGTATGGAAGATTGATCATATTCTAGAACTGTATTCCGATATCGCCGAGCTCAATTGGTTCCCTATTTCAGATGGGGATGAGGACGTCGCGAAATTAGATTTTTATGTGGATGGCTTGGATGCCAAGCAGGGAGACTTGTATGCTCATACCGGTTATTTTAATCCACCAGCCCAGATTGAACGGACTGAGACTGGCTATCACATTCAGTTATGGAACTTCCCAAAGAATGGAAAATTGGAGCTCCACGCATACTGGCCCATGACAGAAGCTCTACGTCGAGGCCAATCTAATGAGATTAAAAAGGAAAAGGGAAAGGATAAATTTCTTAAAAAAGAAAAATCCATTCAACAAAAAACAGTCATCTACAAGACACTGTTTCTCAGAGTCATTCCAATTGTATCGATTCTTTTATTTGTTCTAGCTTTCATTCCATGGATCCGCTATATGATCAGTACCAGAACTCGTCGGATTGCAAAAGGAGTACGATTATACGAACCTCCACAGAATTTGCCACCCTTTGTCCTAGCCAAGGCCTTGTATCAACTTGATTTTGAACAGATGGTCATATATAGAGAGAAAGGTCAACTAAAATTTAATCATCTCATCCAGGCAACCATGTTAGATCTCATCGATCGAGGAAATCTTCGTTTGACGAGAGATGAAAGTGGAGGGACCTTGACCTGTCTTCACCATGAAGGCTTGGCTGATTTTGAATTGAAGTTTATTGAAATGATCTTTGATCAAGAAACTGAAATCAGGATCAGTGAGGTGTTCTCGAAATATAAAATTAATCAAGCAACCCTAAAAAAGGATTTTCGAGCTGCTAAAACAGACACACAAAGAGATCGTATTCGAAAGGTCGGAAGTGACGTTCAATCACTTTTAAAAAGGGATGCCCAGCAATTGTCAAAAGGTGTTGAAAAGGAAATTACGAAATTAGGTTTGCCCTCTTATTTTAGAGACTTATCTGAAAAAGAAGAAGCTTTTTCAAAAACAGGCTGTGCCTTACATTTTTGGATCTTACTGATCTTGTTTGTGAGCATGTGTTTCTTATCTTTTGGACTTGGTTCATACCTATCTTCCTTCTATTTTTGGACTATTTTATGTTTGATTTTGTTATTCATTCCATTTTATATTGTTATGAAACTTCGTGAAGATCATCTACAATCCTTAGAGAACTTGGATTCACAATTTGAATGGATGGCCTTTCGAAATATGATTGAAAGTATTCCAAATTTCAATCAAGCAGAACTTGAGAGTGTTGTCCTATGGAATCGTATCTTAGTCTATGCGACCTTGTATGGCCAAGCTAAAAAAGTGAGTCAGGTACTCCAAAATCATCAGATTTTCGTGCCATATGAAGACTGGGACACTGTTCTTTGGCTAACTTCTTCTCCAAATACCTATTTAGATGGCTCTACCTTAATGAGCTATGCAGATGATTCCTATAGTGTTTCAAGCTTCTCTATTAACTCCTCAGATGGCAGTGGTGGCTTTGACGGCGGTGGATTTTCTGATGGCGGTGGTGGTGGAGGGTTTGGAGCCTTCTAATAGCCCTTGTGATTGAATGAAGTCTGGGATGTAGAACCATTGTAGTTCTCCCTCAGGCTTTTTAATTTATAAATACACTGATGATTGAAAAAAGGCTCTATTTCCGCTATAATAGGTTAGTTAAGGTAAAAGGAGAGAACCAATGTAGAAGGATCCTACTTACTAAAAAATATGCTTTTAAAAAATAACTGAGGATGAAAGAATGACAATCACTGACGAAATTAAAAAACGCCGTACCTTTGCCATTATCTCTCACCCGGACGCGGGGAAGACAACCATTACTGAGCAGTTGCTCTACTTTGGAGGAGAGATTCGGGAAGCAGGTACCGTAAAAGGAAAGAAAACAGGGACTTTTGCAAAATCTGACTGGATGGATATCGAGAAACAACGTGGGATTTCGGTAACTTCATCTGTGATGCAGTTTGACTACGACGGCAAACGAGTAAATATCCTAGACACTCCAGGGCACGAAGACTTCTCAGAAGATACTTATCGGACCCTGATGGCGGTGGATGCTGCGGTCATGGTAGTGGACTCTGCCAAGGGTATTGAGGCCCAAACTAAGAAATTGTTTGAGGTTGTCAAACACCGTGGGATTCCAGTCTTCACTTTTATGAATAAACTGGACCGTGACGGTCGTGAACCACTAGATCTCTTACAAGAATTGGAAGAAGTATTGGGCATCGCTAGTTACCCAATGAACTGGCCAATCGGGATGGGGAAAGCCTTTGAAGGACTCTATGACCTCTATAACCAACGCTTGGAACTCTATAAAGGTGATGAACGTTTTGCCAGCCTAGAGGATGGCGATAAACTTTTTGCTAGCAATCCATTCTATGAACAAGTAAAAGATGATATTGAGCTTTTGAATGAAGCAGGAAATGAATTTTCAGAAGAAGCTATCCTTTCAGGTGAATTAACTCCAGTCTTCTTTGGTTCGGCTCTTACTAACTTTGGTGTGCAGACTTTCTTGGAAACCTTCCTCAAGTTTGCTCCAGAGCCACACGGCCACAAGAAGACAGATGGAGAAATTGTCGATCCTTATGACAAGGATTTCTCAGGATTTGTCTTTAAAATCCAAGCCAATATGGACCCTCGTCACCGCGACCGGATTGCTTTTGTTCGGATCGTATCTGGTGAATTTGAGAGGGGGATGAGTGTCAATCTGCCTCGTACTGGTAAGGGTGCGAAGCTATCTAATGTCACCCAGTTTATGGCGGAAAGCCGTGAGAATGTCACCAATGCCGTAGCAGGAGACATCATCGGGGTCTACGATACCGGTACGTATCAGGTCGGGGATACGCTAACAGTTGGGAAGAATAAGTTTGAATTTGAACCACTGCCAACCTTTACTCCTGAAATCTTCATGAAGGTATCTGCCAAGAATGTCATGAAGCAAAAGTCCTTCCATAAGGGAATCGAGCAATTGGTACAAGAAGGAGCCATCCAGCTCTATACCAACTACCAAACGGGTGAATACATGTTGGGTGCTGTCGGGCAACTCCAGTTTGAAGTCTTTAAGCACCGGATGGAAAATGAATACAATGCCGAAGTGGTGATGAGCCCAATGGGTAAAAAGACGGTTCGCTGGATCAAACCAGAAGATCTAGATGAACGCATGTCTTCAAGCCGAAACATCCTGGCCAAAGACCGCTTTGACCAGCCTGTTTTCCTCTTTGAAAACGACTTTGCTCTCCGTTGGTTTGCAGACAAGTACCCAGATGTTGAACTAGAGGAAAAGATGTAACTCAGTACCAACAATTGGAACTAAAGTTCCTAATTGTTGAACGCTAGTCGCTATTTTGCGAACTAGCTAACTGCCTCACTAACTACGTTTGGCAAATGGAATCGATTTGCCAAACTTCGTGTCGTAGTGTAAAAATTGCTTTACCTAAACGCTTCACTAGGAAAAGTCCACGAATGGTATCGATTCGTAAAACTTTACGTCGTAACAGTCCGATGGGAAGGTTATCCTAATTGCCTCACTAACTACTTTTGGCGAATAAAATATATAAATTGAAAAACCAGCTCATTTGAGCTGGTTTTAGGATGAAGACAAACTTCCATTTTACATAAAAAATCAAGTGATTTTTCAATAAATAAAAATAATTCCATATTTTTATAGTCATTAAAGCCAGTACTGAAACTTTCCGCTGTGAGAAAAATGCTTGAAACAATGTTGTTTCAAGCACTCGGGAGTTTTGAAACCTTAGGTTCAAAACTAAGTCATGGAACTTCGTAGAAGTTCGCTGACGTCCGTACTCACTTAAGGAAAGTTTCTAAGAATATTTTTTCTTTAATAAAAAACCAGCTCAAGTGAGCTGGCTTTTTATTGTTCTGTAATGAGGAGTCTTCCCAAAAATTCTTGTAAGATAAAGAAGACAATTAGGCTGGCAATGGTCTCGCCTAAGAAGGACGAGCTATTCACAATCAGTGAGTACAGGTAGGCACTTTGGCCAGCTGGAGCATAGCTTCCCCAGAAGATGACACCTGCAATATAGTGAATTGTGTAACGTGCGAACCCTCCTAAGATGACTCCGACTGTGATATAAGTAAGCGTCTGTAGTCGTTTCTTTTCTCGGATAGCATTGTCAAGAGCAGGTTTGACAGTTCCACTCAGTCCAATAAGACTAAAGGCTACAAAGTACTCTAAGAAACCTTGGATTGGAGTCAACCAACCACCAGCTGCTTCCCCTGTTACGACTTGTAACAAACCCCAGATGAAGCCTCCCATGGCACCAGCCTTCACACCCCAGCGGAAACTGAGGAGAAAGATGGGAACCATCTTAAAAGATAGAGAAATCCAAGGACCTAAGGACATCGGTTGAGTAACCAAATCCAAAATATAAGCTATGGTCGCTAAAAGAGCAACCTCAATCATTGGTCGAACTGTAGTTTTCGACATAAAAAAACCTCCTATACCAATCGTTTTGATTGGCTCATTTGTTGCCACACCAAAACGACGTCATAGAAGTTCTCTATTTCATTCTGTTTTGAGACACATCCCTACGCAGGTCTTAACCTGATCAGGTGGTAAGAGTTTAGGTCAGTAACGAACACTTTTGGTATTCCATCTAACCAATCTCAGCAGCTGCTCCTCTTGTGACTCTTTCATTATACTATCTAAAAAACGTTCCCGCAACTTTTTAACTCGCAAAAAATATGGTATAGTTATTAAGATAGAAAATGCACAAATTGTGGAGGAAATAATCATGGGTATTTTTGCAGGTTTGATGGGCAATGCTTCTCAAAAAGACGTCGATAAGGTTGAAAAAGATTTAGGGGATATCCTAGTTCCAGGTGAGCAGGTAACTCTGGCTTTTAGTTTGATTCGTGACTTGATTGTCTTTACTGAGTACCGTCTGATTTTGGTGGACAAGCAAGGAATGACAGGGAAGAAAACATCTTATAAATCCCTTCCTTATCGTTCTATTTCGCGTTTTTCAGTAGAAACATCTGGTCATTTTGATTTGGATGCTGAATTAAAAATTTGGGTTTCATCAGCTGTAGAACCATCAGAAACACTTCAATTTAAGAGCGACAATAGTGTCATCGAAATCCAGCAGGCCTTGGCAGCAGCTGTATTGCGTTGATAAAAAATAAATTTAAACAGTCTTCATCTAGCGATTTAGGACAATCGGATAGGAGCACTGGCAGATAAGGTAAAGAGGGAGCAAAATGTTCGTTGAAAAAAAGTTAGGAGATGGCCGGAGTTGGATTAATATTGATTCTGACTTGATTGCGGAAACCTCCCAGTTGTACCAAAAGTATGGTATTGATCAAGAAACCATTGAATATGCATTGGATAAAAACGAACGTGCCCACATGGATTACAACCGTGAGAATGGGACCGTGACTTTTATCTATAATGTCTTGGACATGGAAAAGGAAAAGGAATATTATGAAACCATTCCGATGACCTTCATTGTCCAGGGACCACGTCTTGTGACTATTAGTAACCGAGACAACGCCTATATTATTGCACAAATGGAACGCTATGTCGATAATCACGAGAGTTTATCGACCTTTAAGCTTTTATTTGCAGGGCTTGAGATGATTAGTAATGCTTATTATCCGATTATTGAGCGTCTAGATAAGCACAAGGATGAAATCACTCGTCTCTTACGAAAAACAACAACTAGTAAGAACCTGTATGCTCTTTCTGACGTGGAAACAGGTATGGTCTATCTGGCATCCGCTGCCAAGCAAAATCGCATGCTCTTGGAACATATCAAGGCTCACCTAATCTACCGCCAATTTGATGATGTCGAAAAAGAACAGTTTGATGATGCCATGATCGAGGCCAGACAGTTGGTCTATATGACGGAGTTGAACTGTCAAGTCTTGCAACAGTTGTCTAGCTCCTACAATAACATCCTAAACAACAACCTGAATGACAATTTGACAACTTTGACTATCTTGGAAGCTCTGTTAGCAGTCTTAGCAGTTGTCACTGGTTTCTTTGGAATGAACGTTCCATTGCCGTTTACTGACGATCCTAATGCATGGCTGTATATCTCCATAGCAAGCTTTGTACTCTGGATCATCTTGTCTCGTATTTTGCGCTGGATTGCCCATAAACGATAAAAAAGAGAGGTAGGGAAGAAATTCCTTACCTCTTTCGTATCTTGGCTATTTCAGAAAATTCTTCATTTTTAACTCTGCCTCCCCTAAGAAGAAGAGGCAGTTTTGATACAAGTGATCGACTGTACATAATCTTCTTGGAAATAGTAGGAGTAGATTTAAAAGTACTGAGTGGATTATAAACAATTTATAATTGGATTGAATCGTTGAATCAGTTAAATGAATGAAGCATTTTAATCATTCTGAAATATCCTAAATACTAAATTCATTATACATACTTTTATTTTAAAAATCAAGAAAACAATCCCAAAATAAAAGTGGATTTTTTGTGAGAAAAAACTTTTAGAAAGCCTATTATAACGCTGTTTTTGTGATAGGATTCAAAGCGAAGAAGAGATTTCGCACCCTTTTATATTATTGCAAATTTAAAAAGAAATAAAAAAGGGTTATACTAATGAAAGGTGAAAAAAACTTTTTTTGAAAGGGGTTACACAATAAAAAGCTTTTAACTTGTTTCGTTTTACTATCTTTTAACCCAGGTCTGTGGTATACTAGATAGGTTGCAAAGAAAGCAGTACTTTTCTTTCGTGGAAAAGAAGCAACACGATCTTTCATAAAAGTTATGAAAGTACGTCATGACAAGAAAAGTATAAACTAAGCGCTATAGGATGGCTTCGCACCATCTTTAGAAAGAAGAATAACGTGAAATTTAATGAATTTAATCTTTCTGCTGATTTGTTAGCAGAAATTGAAAAAGCAGGATTTGTAGAAGCAAGTCCTATCCAAGAGCAAACCATTCCATTGGCTCTTGAAGGTAAAGATGTTATCGGTCAAGCACAGACTGGTACAGGGAAAACAGCAGCCTTTGGCTTGCCAACCCTTGAAAAAATTCGTACAGAAGAAGCAACTATCCAAGCTTTGGTCATCGCCCCAACTCGTGAACTGGCTGTTCAAAGCCAGGAAGAACTATTCCGCTTTGGTCGTAGTAAGGGTGTGAAAGTCCGTTCAGTATACGGTGGTTCAAGTATTGAAAAACAAATCAAGGCACTTAAATCAGGTGCTCACATCGTTGTAGGAACACCGGGACGTTTACTTGACTTGATCAAACGCAAGGCCTTGAAATTACAAGATATTGAGACTCTCATCCTTGATGAAGCAGACGAAATGCTCAACATGGGATTCCTGGAAGACATCGAAGCAATCATCTCACGTGTCCCAGAAAATCGTCAGACTCTACTCTTTTCAGCAACCATGCCTGATGCCATCAAACGGATCGGTGTTCAATTCATGAAAGAACCTGAGCATGTCAAGATTGCTGCCAAAGAATTAACAACAGAACTGGTAGACCAGTACTATATCCGTGTTAAGGAACAAGAAAAATTTGACACCATGACACGTCTGATGGATGTTGATCAACCTGAATTGTCAATCGTTTTTGGTCGTACCAAACGCCGTGTAGACGAGTTAACTCGTGGATTGAAGATCCGTGGTTTCCGTGCAGAAGGGATTCATGGAGATTTGGACCAAAATAAACGCCTTCGTGTCCTTCGTGATTTTAAAAATGGAAACCTCGATGTCCTTGTTGCAACAGACGTTGCTGCTCGTGGTTTGGATATCTCAGGCGTGACCCATGTCTACAACTATGATATTCCTCAAGACCCTGAGAGTTATGTTCACCGGATTGGTCGTACAGGGCGTGCAGGTAAGTCAGGTCAGTCAATTACCTTCGTTTCACCTAATGAAATGGGTTATCTCCAAATCATTGAGAACTTGACTAAAAAACGCATGAAAGGTCTCAAGCCAGCAAGTGCAGAAGAAGCCTTTCAAGCTAAGAAGCAGGTCGCTCTTAAGAAAATTGAACGTGATTTTGCTAATGAAGAGATTCGTAGAAACTTTGAGAAGTTTGGCAAGGACGCTCGTCAATTGGCCTCAGAATTCAGTCCTGAAGAATTGGCTATGTATATCCTTAGCTTAACAGTTCAGGATCCAGATAGTCTGCCTGAAGTGGAGATTGCGCGTGAAAAGCCGTTACCATTTAAACCATCTGGTGGTGGATTTGGCGGAAAAGGCAAGTCTGGTCGCGGTGGCCGTCGTGGGGATGACCGTCGAGATCGTGATCGCCGTGGCAATGGTCGTCGTGATGACCATCGTAAAGGTGGACGCTCAAAGGATCGATTTGATAAAGAGAAGCGTTACCGCAAGGATCATAAAAAACCTCGCAATACTTCAAGTGAGAAGAAAACAGGCTTTGTGATTCGGAACAAAGGGGATAAATAAAAAATACAAGGGTAAACACATGTTTACCCTTGTATATTTATAAGGAGACCGAAATTCGTAAACAAAACGTTTGCTATCATCTTGTGACAGCGCTATCAATTCTGTTAACATATTAAGAATACAACTTTTATTTAGCCCTGTCAACAGGTTTGCTAAAAAAAATCTACTTTTTTTTAAAAAAAGAACAAAAAAATGATCATTACACAAAAACGATCAACAAAATAAGTGGTTAATATAGAAAAATTAGAGTAAAATGTTTGTTTCTTATTGAAATTGTTTACTTTTATAGTATAATGAAAGCATAATCAGGAAAGTAGGACATCATATGAAAGAGAGTAGACATGTAGCAATCTTACAAGAGTTGGATAAAAATGAAGTGGTCTCTGTTAAGGACCTAAGCGATCTCTTAGGTGTTACTGATATGACAATTCGACGCGATTTGATAGACTTAGAGGAGCAAGACCTATTGGTTCGTGTTCATGGAGGGGCCCATCGAAAAATCAAAGATAGTCTGACAGAAGTTTCCCATACAGAAAAGAACATGTTGAACGTGGAAGAGAAAAGGGAGATTGCTCAAAAATGTGCGGCTTTGATTGATGAAGGCGATACAATTTTTATTGGAGCAGGGACTACTACAGATTTTATTGGCGATTATCTTGATGGGAAACATGTTAGTATTGTCACCAATTCCTTGCCTATTTTTGAAAAATTAAAAGACCAGCCCAATTGTGACATCATTTTAGTTGGCGGACGCTATAGGGTCAAGACACAGACCTTTGTAGGACAGTTTGCCAATAAGCTCTTAAAGGAAATAAAAGTTTCGAAAGCCTTTATCGGGGTAAATGGGATTGATGGTCATACAGCAATGACCGCAAACGAAGAGGAAGGAAATGGCAATAAAATTATTCTCAACAATGCCATTGAAAAGTATGTAGTCGCAGATAACAGTAAGTTTGATAGCTATTCTTTCTATGCCTTTTACCGTTTAGATGATTTAAATGCAGTGATTACAGATCATTCAATCTCTAAAAAGGTGCGTGAGAAATACAATTCTTATACAAAAATTTTGTAAAGATTCGTACAGAAACAGCTAAAAGACCAGAATTTAAGCATGTTCTGGTCTTTTTCTTTCTCTCTCATATAGCATAAACTACAAACAAATTTATAAAAAATAAACAAAAAAGAACAAAAAATTACATATTGTAATTGACAGCGCATTCATATAGTGATATACTTATCGTGTAAATTAAAAAAGGTAAAAAGTGGAAGGGGTGAAAAGATGGGATTAAATCAACTGTTTAATCGAGAATTAGTCTTTTGCCTAGATGTTGCGGATCAAGAAGAATTGTTTGACCAGATTGCAACTTTATTGGAAGAACGTCAGATTGTGACAGATTCTTATCGAGCTGCATTGAAAGAAAGAGAAAAATCGTTCCCTACTGGTTTAGATATGGAATTTCTAGGGAAGGATTTGCCGAATGTGGCCATTCCTCATACGGATATCATCCATAACCTGACAGAGAATATTGTAGTCGTTCGATTAAAAAATCCGGTAACCTTCCACAATATGATCGCGCCTGATAAGGAAGTAGAAGTTTCGCTTTTATTCTTCATCATTAACAATTCTAGTTCCAGCCAAACAAACATTTTGGCTCATTTGATGGATTTCTTTACGACAAACGGAAATCTTGAAAACATGTCGAAATTGGAAAATGAAGAAGACTTATATCGCTATATCACAGAAGTGATTGCTTAATAGTAACAACAAAAAATATTTATAATGGAGGTCATTCAAATGATTAAAATTTTAGCTGCCTGTGGTGCAGGGGTTAACTCAAGCCACCAAATTAAAAGCGCTCTAGAAGAAGAGCTTTCAAACCGTGGATATGATGTACAATGTGATGCGGTAATGGTAAAAGATGTCAATGAAGACTTGATTAGAGGCTATGATATCTTCACGCCAATCGCTGCAACAGATCTAGGCTTTGAGCCTGGTATTCCAGTAGTTGAAGCTGGTCCGATCTTGTTCCGTATTCCAGCTATGAGCGCTCCGGTATATGACAATATCGAAGCAGCGATCAAAGAACACGGTTTAAGCTAATTTGTTCATCTTTTCTTTGTAAGCAGTTCCTGTTTTTGGGATTGCTGACATTCTTAATTTTGTAAAATATAAAAATATAAATCGGGAGGATTTATTATGAATGGCATTATCGATTTTGCCAATAAGTTTTTCAAACCCATTCTAGATATGGGTGCACCGATCATCATGTTGATCGTCTTGACTTTATTGGCTCTCTTGTTTGGAGTGAAATTCTCCAAAGCGCTTGAAGGTGGTATTAAACTTGCCATCGCCCTTACTGGTATCGGTGCAATCATCGGTATGTTGAATGGAGCTTTCTCAGCGTCTCTTGCAAAATTCGTTGAGAACACTGGTATTCAATTGAATATCACAGACGTTGGATGGGCACCACTTGCTACCATCACTTGGGGTCTGCCTGGACACTTTACTTCTTGCTAGTTATGTTGGTTGTCAACGTTGTCATGCTTGCAATGAAGAAAACAGACACACTTGATGTCGATATCTTCGATATCTGGCATTTGTCTATCACAGGTCTTTTGATTAAATGGTATGCGGATAAAAATGGAGTGAGCGCGGGAGTTTCCCTCTTCGTTGCAACTCTAGCAGTAGTCCTCGTAGGGATTATGAAGATCATCAACTCAGACTTGATGAAACCAACATTTGATGACTTGTTGAATGCACCTAGCTCTTCACCAATGACATCAACTCACATGAACTACATGATGAACCCAATCATCATGGTTTTGGATAAAATCTTTGACAAATTCTTCCCAGGTCTTGATAAATACGACTTCGACGCAGCTAAATTGAATAAGAAGATCGGTTTCTGGGGATCTAAATTCTTCATCGGTTTCCTTCTTGGTATCATTATCGGTATCATGGGAACTCCACATCCAGTTGCTGGAGTTGAAGATGCATCTTCATGGGAACTTGTTATTAAAGGTTGGATCAGCCTTGGTTTGACTGCCGGTGTCTGCTTGGAGCTCTTCTCACTTATCGGTTCATGGTTTATCGCGGCCGTAGAACCATTGTCACAAGGTATTACAAACGTTGCTACTAAACGTCTTCAAGGACGTAAATTCAATATCGGTTTGGACTGGCCATTTATCGCTGGTCGTGCTGAAATCTGGGCTTGTGCCAACGTACTTGCACCAATCATGTTGATCGAAGCAGTACTTCTTTCTAAAGTCGGAAATGGTATCTTGCCTCTTGCAGGAATCATCGCTATGGGTGTGACTCCAGCCTTGTTGGTTGTGACACGTGGTAAATTGATCCGTATGATCGTCTTTGGAACTCTCTTGTTACCACTCTTCCTTCTTTCAGGAACTCTTATTGCACCATTCGCTACTGAATTGGCGAAAAGTGTAAATGCCTTCCCAGATGGAGTTAACAAAGCTCAGTTGATCACTCACTCAACTCTTGAAGGACCTGTTGAAAAATTGCTCGGTTGGACAATCGGTAACGCAACAACTGGTGATATCAAATTGATCCTTGGTGTAGTTGTCTTCTTAGCCTTCTACGTTGGAATCTTTGCATGGTACAGAAAACAAATGATCAAACGTAACGAAGCATATGCAGCAAATGCAAAATAATTCGCTCCTAAATATGTAACTTGATAAAACTAGGGTATCAATTTCCAGATATGGAGGGATAGCCTAGTTTTTTCTCTAAAATAACATGGTAAGGAGAGAAGGATGAGGATAGCTTTAAAAAATAATGACCTGGAAGTTTGTTTCAAGGAGTTAGGTGGTGAGCTGACCTCTATCAAGGATCAGGATGGTACCGAATATCTTTGGCAGGGTGATGCTCAGTATTGGAGTGGCCAAGCCCCAGTGCTCTTTCCCATCTGTGGGTCAGTTCGAAATGATATGACCCTGTATCGTCCTCAGGGCGTTGGGAAGATTCCCCGCCACGGTCTAGTTCGCAAGAAAAACTTCGAGCTAATAGAGCAAACAGATGATCGGGTAACCTTTGGGATAGAGGATACGGAAGAAACCTATCAGCAATATCCCTATCATTTCAGATTAGAAATTTCCTATCGATTAATTGGAAAAAAAGTGTCAGTAACCTATCGGGTTCACCATCTTGGTGAAGAAGGCGTCATGCCGTTTTTCGTTGGCGGCCATCCAGGATTTAATTGTCCTTTAATGTCGGACGAAGGTTTTGAAGATTACTACCTGGAATTTGAACAAGAAGAAACCTGTAGTATTCCAAAATCCTATCCGGAGACAGGCTTGTTAAATGTCTTTGATCGGACGCCTTTCTTACAGCAAGAAAAAATCTTGAATCTCAATTACGATCTCTTCCAAAAGGATGCCATTACCTTGGATTGTTTACAATCAAGAAGGGTGACACTCCGTTCTAGAAAGCATGAAAAGGGGATAAGTGTTCATTTTCCAGATTTTTCAAACTTGATTATCTGGACAACACCAAATAAAGGACCATTTATCGCTATAGAGCCATGGTCTGGTTTATCTACTTCGCTTGAAGAGAGTGATTATTTGGAATATAAAAAGCAAGTTCGTCTCTTGCCAGCAGGTCAAACAGCTGAACTTGGTTTTGAAATTGAAATCTTATAGGAAACAATGACAGTGTAGAATGCAGAAGTTAGATCAAAGCCTTTGTATTTAATCGGAAAACATTTATAAAAGGAGTATGATATGTCAGTTATTATTGGTGCGGATGCTGCAGGTATCCGCTTAAAAGAAGTAGTCAAAGAGTATTTGGAAGCAGAAGGTTTCCAAGTGGTGGACGTGACAGAAGAAGGGCAAGACTTCGTTGATGTGACCTTAGCTGTTGCAAAAGAAGTGAAACAAGCAGAAGACAATCTTGGGATTGTCATTGACGCTTATGGAGCAGGTCCTTTCATGGTCGCAACTAAAATTAAAGGAATGGTTGCGGCAGAAGTTTCAGATGAGCGTTCAGCTTATATGACTCGTGGTCATAACAATTCTCGCATGATCACCATGGGTGCTCAAATCGTGGGGGACCAATTGGCGAAAAATATTGCCAAGGGATTTGTCAACGGTAAGTATGACGGTGGTCGTCACCAAATCCGTGTGGATATGCTCAACAAGATGTGCTAAAGGGAGGAGTAAAAGAATGAAAATTGCAATTGGATGTGACCATATTGTCACGAATGAAAAAATGGCTGTTTCAGAATTTTTGAAATCAAAAGGCTATGAGGTCCTTGATTTCGGAACCTATGACCACGCGCGCACCCACTACCCAATTTTTGGGAAAAAAGTCGGAGAAGCAGTCGCTAGTGGCCAAGCAGACCTTGGAGTCTGTATCTGTGGGACTGGCGTTGGGATTAACAACGCGGTTAACAAGGTCCCTGGAATCCGTTCAGCCTTGGTCCGCGATATGACAACTGCACTTTATGCCAAAGAAGAACTCAATGCCAACGTCATTGGTTTCGGTGGGAAAATAACTGGTGAGTTGCTCATGTGCGATATCATTGAAGCCTTTATCCATGCGGAATACAAACCAAGTGAAGAAAACAAGAAATTGATTGCCAAGATTCAACATTTGGAAACCCATAATGATCACCAAGAGGATGCAGACTTCTTTACAGAATTCCTTGAAAAATGGGATCGTGGTGAATACCACGACTAAGAGGTGAGTCTATGATTTTAACGGTAACCATGAACCCTTCAATCGACATTTCCTATCCGTTAGAAACCTTACACTTGGATACGGTCAATCGAGTTGACAAGGTAAGCAAAACCGCAGGAGGGAAGGGTCTCAATGTCACACGGGTCCTTGCAGAGATTGGAGATCCTGTCTCGGCAACTGGTCTGATTGGTGGTTCAACAGGCCAATTTATCTTGGACCATCTGGATCAGGAAATCGGCAAAGAATTCTTTGAAATTCAAGGGGAGACCCGGAATTGTATTGCGATCCTTCACGAAGGACAACAAACTGAAATCCTGGAAAAAGGTCCGTCTGTTTCTGAAGAAGAAGGGCAAGCCTTTCTTGATCACTATGAAGCCTTGCTTCCAGATGTAGCAGTCGTTGCTATCTCAGGTAGTTTACCAGCTGGCTTGCCACTTGATTATTATTCTCAATTGGTCGAGCGCGCTAAGAAGGCAGGAAAACCAGTCGTTCTGGACTGCTCAGGCGCTTCCCTAGAAAAAGCACTAGTAGCTCCCGTTAAACCAACAGTGATTAAACCCAATAATGAAGAGTTGTCTCAACTCTTAGGCTACGAAGTGACTACGGATTTAGATCAATTAAAAGAGGTCCTTCAATCTGACTTATTTAAAGGAATCGAATGGGTCATCGTCTCCCTAGGAGCTGACGGTGCCTTTGCCAAACATGGAGACAGCTTCTATAAAGTGGATATTCCAAAAATTGAAGTGGTTAATCCAGTGGGATCTGGTGATTCGACAGTTGCTGGGATTGCCTCAGCTCTCTATCATCAGGAAGACGACCAAGCACTTTTAACCAAAGCCAATGTCCTTGGCATGTTGAATGCTCAAGAAGCAACGACAGGCCATATCAATATTCATCGCTACGATGATTTGTATCAACAGATAAATGTAAAAGAGGTATAAGATGGTATTAACAGAACAAAAACGCAACTATTTAGAAAAATTGAGCACCAAAGAGGGTGTGATCTCAGCCTTGGCCTTTGACC
>NZ_JAJTNQ010000006.1:0-87286 GCF_021341835.1 Streptococcus sp. XMC
CAACTTCAGTTGTAGCGCCCTGCACATTGGTTCGTCTTGTTCAGTTTTCAAAGGTCTTTGTCGCTCTCGCGCGACAACTATATTAGTATATCACGTCCATAAAAACTTGTCAATATCTTTTTTCTATTTTTTTAAATTTTTTATTTTTTTTGATTTTAGAAACTTTATCTTCCTATAATATAAGAAAGCTCCTGTATGTTCTACAGGAGCTTTCTTATTGTATTAGCTTATTTTTCTTTGACTTCAAGAAGTCCTACATCTCCATCTTCACGACGATAGATGACGTTTGTTGTGTTATCTTCCACATCCTTATAGATGAAGAAGTCATGTCCCAATAGTTCCATTTGTAGAATGGCTTCATCTAGTTCCATTGGTTCAATGTCAATCGTTTTTGTACGGACAACTTTTTCAAGAGCAACACTTTCCTCAACCAGAGCGTCTGTAAAGATTTTGCTGGTTGCAGATTTGCTACGATTTTTCTTTTCAATCTTTGTTTTATTCTTTCGAATTTGACGTTCAATCTTATCAACTACCAAGTCGATTGATCCATACATATCTTGAGAAACATCTTCTGCACGAAGTGTTATGGAACCAAGTGGAATCGTGACCTCAACTTTTGCAGTTTTTTCACGATAAACTTTTAGGTTTACGCGGGCATCCAATTCTTGCTCTGCTTGAAAATATTTTTCAATTTTTTCGAGTTTAGAAACGACGTAGTCGTGAATGGCTTCTGTTACTTCTAGGTTTTCACCACGGATACTATATTTAATCATATAAGTACCTTCTTTCTAAACGTTTTTCTTTTTATATCTATATTATAACGCTTTCATTTTTTTTTTGCAAATATATTTTTGAATATTCTATCTTGCTAATGAAAAAGATCTTATTTCTTTCACCCCATTTACAATTAACATTTCTTTGGCTCTTTCAATGGTTGCTCCTGTTGTATAAATATCATCCACTATCACTATATTCTCAGGCCAGCTTTGATTTTCCAGCTCTATGCGTTCAAAGGCTTGTTCTGCTTTCAATCTTTCCTTTTTATTTTTTTGTGATTGGGCCTTTGTATCCTTTTTTCTCAATAGGTCTTGATAGGGGATCCCTGCAGATTCTAAAATGACTGTTACTTGATTAAAGCCTCTCTTCTCTTTTCTCTCATCGCTCAAAGGTATGGGAACTATGGTATAACCTTTATATTTTTTTAGCTCTGCCTTCATTTCTTCAGTAAAGAGACAAGCTAATAATTGGTCACCCTGAAATTTGTACCTTTGAAAATATTCCTTCATTTCTTCATTATAATAGTAAAGTGCTCTATGGTTTACCTTCTTTCCTTTTCGTTTCCACTCTTTGCAATCTTCACAATAGGTTTCTGAGGATTTCTTATAACAAGACTGGCAACCAGCTTCACTTACTGGTTCAAACTTGTTTTTACAGTTGTCACACATCGTTGGATTATCCTTTTTCATTAGGATGAGGCTTTTTAAGGATTCTTGATTGGAAAACTCTTCATCACATAGTAAACAATTACTCAAAAACCTGCCTCCCGATTCATTTCTTTTATTTCTTTAATAGCTTGCATCATCTCTTTGCTGCTACCTTCTGCCAAGTATAGTAATTCCCCTGTGGGTCTTTCCATACTTCTTCCCACACGACCAGCGATTTGAACCAGAGCGCTCTTGGTAAACAATCGATGATTGGCCTCGATTACAAACACGTCTACTTTAGGGAAGGTGACCCCCCGTTCAAGAATGGTCGTTGACACAAGGATGGTGATTTCTTGATTGCGAAATTTTTCTACCAGTTCCAACCTATTATCCGTTTTTGAGGTTACTAGTTCGATGATCTCATTCTTGAAGGCCCTTCTTAATAGACTGAGGATTTTTCCTCCTAATTCGATTTCTGATACAAATAGGAGCAGGGGGAAGGAGGTTTTCCGTTGTTCTTTTATTAGCTTGAGCAACTTCATTGGCACTTGTTTCTTTTCTACTTTTTTACGTAGATCTTTTAACCATACTTTCTTTGGGACCACAAGGGGATTGCCATGAAAGCGTCTGGGTAGGCTAACGCGTTTTATCTCTTGTTTTTTGACTTTTTTATCCAATTCTTCTGTGGAGGTTGCTGTCAAATAGATGAGCTTCCCATTCTTGGTTACGGCATTTGAAACGGCATGATAGAGAACGGGGTTGTCAACAAAAGGAAAGGCATCGACTTCATCGATTATGAGGAGATCGAAAGCTTGATAAAATTTGAGTAATTGATGAGTAGTGGATATGATAAGAGGCGTTCGGAAATAAGGGTCTGAATCACCGTGCAACAAGGAGATGGGACAGGAAAAGTCCAGCGTCATCCGTTTATACAATTCAATACACACGTCAATCCTCGGTGTAGCAATGCATACACATCTCCCTTTTTTAATCATCTCCGCCACCACTTGGTACATCATTTCCGTTTTACCTGCTCCTGTTACCGCGTGTACCATCATTGGCTTGCTTTCTGTTAAGGATTGAACCAACTCCTGGGAAACCCGACTTTGAAAAGGAGTTAAGGTCCCCTGCCATCTTAAGACTTCTTCTTGCGAAAAGGCTTGTTGGGGAAAATAATAAAGTGCTTGGTCACTTCTAACTCTTCCCAATTGAATGCAGGCTCTACAATAGTAGCTTCCTATCTGTAGTTTCCATCTAGCCTTATCAATCTTGGTTCCGCACCGATTACAAATTAACCCCATCTTTTCCTGCACTATAGCTGGTAGTTGCTGAGCCTGCTCAAGCAGGTCATCCTCCAGTTGGTCTTGGGTGAACAAGCGTCCATAACAATCTTCAAGTTTCATACTTATATATTCGTAAAAGCTCGCAGTTTTAAGAGTTTTTTTGTAAAATAAATGTATGGAATACAAGACTTTTAAAGAGGACGGTCTCGTCCAAGAAGAAATTAAAAAATCCCGCTTTCTTTGCCATGTTAAACGAGTTTATACTGAAGAGGAAGCTCGCGACTTTATAGCCGCTATCAAGAAAGAACATTATAAGGCAACTCACAATTGTTCTGCTTTTGTCATTGGGGAGCAGTTTGAAATCAAACGGACCAGTGACGATGGCGAACCGAGTGGGACTGCTGGCGTACCCATGCTTGGCGTTTTAGAGAATCACGAACTGACCAATGTCTGCTGTGTCGTCACTCGTTATTTTGGAGGCATCAAGCTTGGAGCAGGTGGACTCATTCGCGCTTATGCTGGCAGTGTTGCACAAGCTGTAAAAGAAATCGGTCTCGTTGAAATCAAAGAGCAGGTTGGTCTAGGGATTAGCTTAACTTATCCCCAATACCAAGAGTTTGCGAACTTTTTATCCGCTCACCAATTAACAGAATACCAGACAGACTTCACCGATGCTGTCTTTAGTCTGATCTATGTAGATAAAGGGCAAAAAGAAGATGTGATTGCAGACCTGATTGATTTTTACCATGGAAAAGTTGAGATTAGTGATCAGGGATTAAAGGAAGTGGAAGTTCCTATTCCGTTATAAAAAAAGGCTATCGCATCGATAGCTTTTTTATATTTTACAAACCTTCTTACTGGCGGTATACTGGATACACTAACAAAGGAGTGTATATCGTATGCCAATCTATCAAAATATTACAGAATTAATCGGAAAAACACCTATTGTAAAATTGAACCACCTAGTACCTGAAGGGGCTGCTGAGGTCTATGTTAAATTAGAAGCCTTCAACCCTGGGTCATCTGTTAAAGACCGGATTGCTCTTAGCATGATTGAAAAAGCAGAACGAGACGGACTTCTTCAACCCGGTTCTACTATCGTTGAAGCAACCAGCGGAAATACAGGAATTGGTTTGTCATGGGTCGGAGCTGCCAAAGGGTATAAAGTGGTCATCGTCATGCCTGAAACCATGAGTGTTGAACGTCGAAAAATCATTCAAGCTTATGGTGCAGAACTTGTCTTAACTCCAGGTAGCGAAGGAATGAAAGGAGCTATCGCTAAAGCAGAAGAAATCGCTGCAGAACGAAACGGTTTCCTTCCCCTCCAATTTAACAACAGCGCCAACCCAGAAGTCCATGAAGCAACAACAGGACAAGAAATTTTAGAAGCTTTTGGACCAAATGGATTGGATGCTTATGTCAGTGGTGTTGGAACTGGTGGAACTATTTCAGGTGTTTCTCATGCCTTGAAAAAAGTCAACCCAGCTGTCCAAGTTTATGCAGTCGAAGCAGATGAATCAGCGATTCTTTCTGGTGAAAAACCTGGACCACACAAAATCCAAGGATTGTCAGCAGGTTTCATTCCAGAAACGTTGGATACCAATTCTTATGATGGCGTAATCCGCGTCACTTCTGAACAAGCTTTAGAATTAGGTCGCTACATTGGTGGAAAAGAAGGATTCTTAGTTGGAATTTCATCTGCTGCCGCTATCTATGCAGCAATTGAAGTCGCTAAAGAGCTTGGAGCTGGTAAAAAAGTCTTGGCTTTGGCACCGGATAATGGAGAACGTTACCTTTCAACTACCCTTTACGATTTTGATCAAGAATAAAAAAGAGGCTACGATGTAGCCTCTTTTCTTTCTATCTGCTGAAACAAATTCTTATTTTCCCTGACTGGTGTCACTCAAAAATTCTTTACTTTCTTTAATCCAAATAGGTAATTGTTTGGCTAAGGGAGTAAAACCGATCTTATGGCGATCATTTGAAAAACGATGATGGCGAAAATGCTTTCTGTTCCCAGCTTCTAAGGTTCGAAGGGACAAGCTAGCCTTCCCAGAGTATTCATCTATATCAATAACCTGGGTACAAACTTGATCCCCAATTTTTAAGATATCATGAATGTTGTCGATATATCCACTGCGGATTTCAGAAATATGGATCAAACCGGTTACCCCTGTCTCTAATTCAACAAAGGCTCCATAAGGTTGCAAGCCTGTCACAACACCCTTGAGTTTATCCCCGATTCTCATGCTTCTTCCTCAATGTCAATCGATTCCATGACCACATCTTCTTTAGGTTTGTCCATGGCACCTGTCTCAACTGCCGCAATTGTATCCAATACTTGATAAGAAGCTTCATCCATCAGTTGCCCGAATACTGTGTGACGACGGTCCAAATGAGGAGTTCCTCCTTCTTCTGCATAAATCTCTGCAATGGGTTCAGGCCAACCACCACGGGCAATTTCCTTTTTAGAATAAGGAAGGTGTTGGTTTTGAACAATGAAGAATTGACTGCCGTTGGTATTTGGACCAGCATTGGCCATGGATAGCGCACCACGGATATTGTACAACTCTTCTGAGAATTCATCTTCAAACGATTCTCCATAGATGGATTCTCCACCCATACCGGTTCCAGTTGGGTCCCCACCTTGGATCATGAAATCTTTAATGATGCGGTGGAAAATCACTCCATTGTAGTAGCCATCTTTCGCTAGCGCAATAAAGTTTGCTACTGTTTTCGGAGCTTGTTCAGGGAAGAGACGAATCTTTAGATCTCCATAGTTGGTATGAATCGTCGCAATTGGTCCTGTTTCTTGATCCATTTTTGTTTGTGGTAAGTGCAATTCTTTTTCAACCATTTTTAACTCCTCTAAGGCATGTAAGATGCCATCTTCTTCTAAATTTTTTGTGACATAATCTGCTTTAGCTTTTAATGCATCCTGGGCGTTTCCCATGGCAATCGCTAAACCAGCATAGTCAAATAGTTCTAAGTCGTTCAATCCATCCCCAAATGTTAAGACATTTTCTGGTTTGAATCCCAATTTTTCGACTACTTTTGAGACACCGTGAGCTTTGGATTGCTGATCTAAGACAACATCTGATGAGATTGGGTGCCAGCGAACCAAACGTAATTCCTGCCCCAAAGCTTCTGGGAGGGAATCGAATGTTTTACCAGTCTCGAATGTCCACATCTGATAAATGGGATACTTGGCAGCAAAATCGGGATCTACTGGTAGCTTTGGATAAATGGGATCAATAGCCCGACTTATCTCTTCTGTCCGAGTCGAAAGAGCTGCTTGATGACTCCCAACCAAACCATAATGAATACCTACCTGCTTAGCCCAAGCAATAAAGTTCTGAACAAGTGGATTTGGTACCCTTTCTTCATAAATGACATGCTCCTTACGATCAATCACGTAGGAACCATTCAGAGTGACATAGAAATCGGGTTGGAGAGCCTTGATTTCTTCTGGCACTCCAAAAATCCCTCTTCCACTAGCAATAGCTGTGTAAATTCCTTTTTCTCGTAATTGAGAGAATACTCTGGTGACCGAAGCCGGAACATAGCCGGTCTCAACGTTTCGTAAGGTATCGTCAATATCAAAAAATACTATTTTAATCTTTTTTGCTTTGTAGCGTGTTTTTGCATCCATGTAGGTCTCCATTCAGTATGCTGTCTATTATAGCATGTTTTTGACTAAAAATCTTCCTGAGAAACCAAGTGATGCTGGAAGGCATAGACCACTGCCTGAGTACGGTCGCTCACTTCTAATTTTGACAAAATATTCGACACATGGGTCTTGACTGTTTTTAATGAAATGAATAATTCATCAGCTATCCGTTGATTTTCATATCCCTTGGTTAGCAAAGCCAAGATATCTCGTTCACGCGCCGTCAAGTCATCATGAAGTTCCACGTGGTTTTTTCGATACTCTACTTTTTGGCTGACCTCTGTCTCAATTGCCAACTCTCCTTGCTCCACCTTACGAATAGCCCGTAAAATTTCCTCTGCACTGGAAGTTTTGAGCATATAGCCCTTGGCTCCCGCATCCAAGACAGGATAGATTTTTTCATTGTCCAAATAGGATGTTAGGATCAATATTTTTGCATCTGGCCACTCCTTTAGGATTGAGAGTGTCGCTTCAATCCCAGTCATATGGGGCATGACAATATCCATAATGATGACATCTGGTCGCTCCTTTAGGGCTAACTCAACACCCTCCTGACCATCACTGGCCTCTAGGACTTGATCAATCCCATCTTGCATACTTAAATAGCTTTTCAAGCCTAATCGGACCATTTCATGATCATCTACTAGTAATAATTTCATCATCTTCTCCTTCTACTAACGGCACTTTAATATCAATAGCCACTCCCTTTTTGGGACTGGTCAAAATCTTAATTCTTCCTGCCATGTCATCTACTCGATCCTGAATATTCTTCATACCGTAACTTAGTTCACCCAGCGATTCTGGATCAAACCCCACTCCATCATCTGCTAATTTGAGATGGAGAGATTGTTCTGTTTGCAACAGATAAACATCCAAGCGCTTCGCATGGGCATGTTTTAGTGTATTGCTCACAACTTCTTGTACAATTCGAAAAATATGCTCTTCAATTGATTTTGTTAATTTTTGAACATCGTGTTCAAAATGAACTTCTAAATTACTCTTTTCTTGTAGTTCTCTAAAAATCACCTGGAGACCTTCTACCAAGTTTCGACCTTCTAATTCTGTCGGCCGCAAGTGTAACAATAGAATCCGCAAGTCGTTTTGAGCAGTATTTAAAATTTCTGTGACCCCCTTCAACTGTTGCCCTACTTTAGGGAGTTGAAGAACTTGATCCTGATTGGCTACACCAGACAAAATCATATTAGCTGCAAATAATTCCTGGCTCACCGTATCATGGAGATCTCGGGCAATTCGCCTGCGTTCTCTCTCCACAATCTCTTCTTCATTTTGCATAACCCGATTTTCTGTTCGTTGCAAATTTTCTGTCAGGCGTTTGAGCTTGCGATCCAAGCGTTGAAACTCTTCATTAATCTCTTTGTTTTCTCCGAGTTTTAGCTTCTTGCCTTCGAGCAAGTTTCTCAGGTTTTTTTGAACGGTGTTCATGATTGTAAATTGAATCAATTTAATCAATAAAATCATCAAAATAGTCAGAGCAACCGTCAAACCAAAGCCGATAAACAGAAAAGCACGCAGTTTGGATAAATCTTCCAATAGATAAGTCCACTGAAAGTCAAAGAGACCAAAGATAGAATGGATAATAACAGCTAGAATTAAGACCGTATAAAGGAAGATTAAAAGATAGTCTGTTCGTTTCATCCTCTGACGACCTCCACATCTCCTACAATCCCCGCAATAACAAGCTTCACTGTTCGATGGGAACTGCGATAATTCGGCGTCTCCATGCTTACTGTCTCATTTCTCAATTTTCTAGGTTTTTGAGAGAAGAGGCGCAATTCTCCATACAAGGTATTCACCTGCAAGCTCAGCTCCACATCTACCGGCAAAATAATTTTCGTATTGCCAAACATCTTTCTCATGATGATGACATTGTCATGATTCACAACAATCACTTCGTCCAAATGGATCGTATCCCGCCCCACTAAACGAGTAATCGTTAGATCACGAAAATGGCAGTTTACCTTTGAAAAATGATGCAGATCCCCAATCCAAGGCGTTTTCTCTTGTCGGATTTCTACATCTTCCTCATAATCTATCTTCACTTCTTCGTTTTCACGGTAAAAATAGGGATAAGCCACCAGCATGGCATAGACGACGGCAAACAAAAGCGCAGCAATGACATAAGGATTTAACATGACAATAAAAAACAGCAGAATGCTGGATGCCACTAAAAGAAAATTACTCCGCTGTTTTCCAATGTAATAATACAATAGAAGCAAGCAAAGGACCACGATTAGGACGATACGAGATATATTTCCCGCCAAAATAGTGATTGCAGCCATGGTGAGTAACAAAGCTTCGACAAACACAAACAATTGAATCTTCCACATAATTGAACCTCTCCATTCTATTTTATCAAAATTCTAAAGGATTCGCTTCCGCCTCTAGAAGGATTCATTGCAACTCTCACTCTACTAAAAAAACCAGACCGATTGGTCTGGTTTTATAAGGTCATCATGTTAAGATTCTGGTTCCGTAGTAGCCGAAGGTTCCGTATTGGAATGGGATTCTACTGTTGTAGAGGTTGAACTTTCTGATGAACTACTTGAAGCTTTCGTGCTACTTGATGGTTCCGTCTTCGGTTCGTATACAGTCAAGACAATGCGAGTCTTTTTAATATCGATGCTCGATTGAGCTTCTGGAGTCTGACTCACAATTTGACCTGGTAGAACTTCTACACCAGCCGGAAGATGCGATGTGGTCTTCCGTTCAATATTTGCTTCCTTCACCCCGTAAATCTGTACAAGATTAGAGACAGCAAATTCATAATAAGAACCGACATAACTTGGTAACTCAATCGAATTACTTTCTTTCGATACTTTCAGAACAACCTTGGTATTAGAAGTCAAATCATATTTTTGACCAGCAGCAGGAGATTGCTCAATAACGATTCCTGGCTCCACGTCATTGGTCTCGACTTCTTCAATCGAAATGAGCTTGCTAGAAAGCTTATAGGTAGTTTTCAGATTGTTTTCCGCATCTTCTCTAGACATACCAGTATAGTCCGGCATGTCAAAGGTGCTTGGCCCTTTCGAGACAACCAAATCAACCTTGCTGTTTTCCTTTTTCTGAGCTCCTGCATTTGGATTGGTACGGATTACATAGCCCTCCAGCACCGAATCACTGTATTCTTCTTTTTCGTCTCCAACTTGAAGATCCTGATCTTCAATGATAGCACGCGCTTCTGCTACTGTTTTTCCAGATACATCCGGAACTGTTTTGTTGGCTGGACTCATATAAAGAAGAAATGCAAAGGCAGCTAGTACCAAAGCTAGGGCTACAAACAAGACCTTGTAGCGCGTCCGCAAACGACGACGTGGCTTATTTTTTGGAGAAACTGGAGCTGTTCGATCCTCTGAAGCCACTGGTAGGTCTTCATGAACTGTAGGACGAGCCTCTGATGTTGGAAGTGGAGCCGGTTTTGGAACCACGTTCACCTTTGGTAAGGTCTTGGTATCCGCTTTTGAAGCGTCATCAAAGACTAATTTTTTCTCGTTACGACGTTCATAAGATAGGCAACTTGACAAGTCGACATACATTTCAGCTACCGACTTATAGCGATCGGATAGTTTCTTTGCTGTCGCCTTAATCACCACATTTTCCAAAGCCTGCGGAACATTTTTGTTCTCTTCAATGATGGACGGAAGAGGTTTTTGGAAATGTTGGAGTGCAATGGTCACTGCACTATCCCCATCATAAGGGATATGACCTGTCAGCATTTCGTAGAAAATAATCCCCATTGCATAGATATCACTTTGAATAGAAGCTTTCGATCCTCTGGCTTGCTCTGGTGATAAATAATGAACCGAACCCAACATAGAGTTGGTCTGGGTGAGACTGGTCTCTGCAAAAGCTACTGCAATCCCAAAGTCAGAAACCTTGGCATTTCCGTCCGATGTTAAAAGGACATTTTGAGGTTTCAAATCACGGTGAATAATGCCTTGGGTATGCGCCAAGCGCATAGCAAGAAGGATTTGCCCCATCAAGCGAACAGCTTCTTCATTTGAGAGAGGAGCATTTTCTTTGATATAGCGTTTCAAGTCCAAACCAGCGACATATTCCATCGCCAAGTATTGCTGGCCATCCTCTTCACCGATATCCGTGATCCGAACGATATTTGGATGATCCAAATCTGCCATCGCTTTGGCCTCTCGTTGGAAGCGAGCAACTGCAATTGGATCTGTTTGGTAATTGGTCCTCAGTACTTTAACTGCAACTTCTTCACCATCTAAGATTAAATCCCGAGCGAGGTAGACGTCTGCCATCCCTCCACGCCCGATTTGACGGATTATCTTATATCGTCCGGCAAAAATTTTGCCGATTTGAATCATGCCATATCCTCCTCAGCAAAGTGAATCAGTACAACTGTAATATTGTCCAAACCGCCAGCATTATTCGCAAAGCGAACCAAGGTTTTTGCCTTTTCTTCAACCGATAAATCGCTGACAACGATATCACGGATTTCATCACCAGAGATCATATTGGTTAATCCATCACTATTGATAACAATGAAATCTCCCGCTTCAACCGTAACCATGCCAAAGTCCGGTTGCAATTCATCTTTTTGTCCAATGGATTGGGTGATGATATTGCGTTGGGGATGATGAGCTGCCTCTTCTTCCGTAATCTGTCCGGCCTTGAGCAAGGCGTTTACTAAAGAATGGTCACTGGTTAATTGATGGTATTCCCCATTACGCACGAGTCCAATTCGGGAATCCCCTACATGTGCAAATAAGACTTGGTCATCGATAACGGCAACAGCTTCGAGAGTTGTTCCCATTCCTTTATGTTCTTCATCTTGACCAATGCGATGGATCTGCTGGTTTTCTTTTTCCAAATTCTCTGCAAACCACTCTCTGACTTCGTTAATGGTGCTGATTTCAGTCGCTACCCAAGCATCGCCAAGATCAGTAACAGCCATCTCACTAGCAATATTACCAGCACGATGCCCCCCCATCCCGTCAGCTAGAAAAATCATGGATTTTCCCGCTTTATTTTTATATTGATTTGCATAGTCTTGGTTATTTGTCCGTCTTTGACCTACATCGGTTAAGATAGAAATTTCCATACTGTCCGTATCCTCCTGAGATTACGATATTCTTCGAAAACGACTAATAAAGAAACCATCGCTTCCATACAATTCTGGTGTAATTAAAATACAGCCATCTTTCAGAATAACTTTTCGTTCATGATCTAATGGCACGAGTTCAAAATTTGGATGGGTTTCTAAAAACTGGTCAACCACATCAAAATTCTCTTCTCCTATAATTGTGCATGTACTGTAGACTATTATACCATCTTTCCGCACACTTTGACAAACTCCATCCAATATTTCCAATTGAATCGCCTGTAGAGACGCAAAGTCAGCATTGTCTTTATTGTACTTGATATCTGGCTTACGGCGGATCAAACCAATCCCAGAGCAAGGGGCGTCTACCAAGATTTTATCAAAGACATCCGCTCCAAAAGCTTCAAAGACCTGGCTGGCATCCAGTTTTTTTGTCTGAATTTTATCTGCAACTCCCAGACGTTCCGCGTTTTCCTGAATTAATTGGAGCTTATGATCGTACAAGTCCAAGGCTGTGATCTTCCCATCGACTAGATAAGAAGCTAGATGGGTGGTCTTGCCCCCAGGTGCTGCACAGGCATCTAATACCTGGTCTGATGGTTGGACCTCTAAAGCCGGAGCGACCAATTGACTGGTCTCATCTTGAATGGTTAATTTCCCTTGTTTGAAGTAATCAGAGCCTGCAAAATAGCCATTTTCTTTCACAAGAGCTGTTGAGGCCAACAAGGAATCCGATGCCTGCAATTGCTCCTTGATCTCTTCTTTTTGGTCTAGGTCGACAACTCGAACACTGGCCTTGTTGCGAACATAGAGACTCTCAAAAATCGCAATGGCCCGCTCTTCACCATACTCATCCATCAACTTTTTCACCAACCAAACCGGAAGAGAATAGCGGATTGAAAGTCGTTTGTTGATTCGTTTAATCTGGTCGATTGATGGAAGCTCCTCTCGTAGCATTTTCCGTAAGAGAGCATTGACATATTTTTCGCTCCCTTTTTTCCGTTGCTTAGCAAGCTCTACTGCTTCATGAACAACAGCATGGGGAGGAATCTTCTCCAAATAGACGAACTGATAGAGGCTCATCAATAAAAGATGATAGATCCATGGGTCTACTTGGTCCCGATCAGCGACAAAGTGCGATAGATACCATTCCAGGGTTAGTTTGCGTGAAACCGTCCCATAGACGATTTCGGTTACTAGACTTTTATCCACATCTGACAAGGTCGCCTTGCCCAAGGATTTTTTGAGGGCGATATTTGAAAAAGCACCGTCCTGGAAAATCTCTCCTAGGGTAGATAGGGCCACCCCTCGTGCAGTCTGCATCTTATTTACCAAATTGATCACCTACTTGCAATTGTCGCCCCAAACCATTTAAGAAATCTCCAACAGCCATCTTGGGTTTACCGGCTGGCTGAACAAGGGTCAAGGCCAAGGCTCCCTCACCCGTCGCAACAACGATTTCATTTTTATGGAGAGCTAAAATTTCTCCTGGTTCTCCTTGACCTTCACACGGTTTTGCTTGGTATATCTTAAAGCGTTCACCCTTCCATAGGGTATGGGCAACTGGCCAAGGATACATGCCTCGAACTTGGTTAAAGAGTTCACGGTTGGTCCGTGTCCAATCCAGGCGTTCTTCTTCTGGCTTGATATTTGGAGAGAAGGTGACTTGTTGGGGATCCTGCGGTTGGGGCTTAAGCTCTCCCGCAAGGTAAGCTGGCAGAGTTTCTAAAAGAAGATCCCGGCCAACAAGAGCCAATTTCTCAAATAGGGTTCCCACATTGTCTTCCTCTAAAATAGGGATGGCGCGAGAAGAAATCATATCTCCAGCATCCATCTCTTTGACCATTTCCATGATGGTCACACCAGCTTCTTTATCCCCATTCATAATGGCATAATGAATAGGCGCTCCACCACGGTATTTTGGAAGAAGAGAAGCGTGCACATTGACAGAAAACTTCATCGCCTCTAACAAACGACTCGGCAAAAACTGTCCAAAGGCTGCTGTGACAATCCCATCTGCTCCCAAAGCCAATAAGTCTTCTAGTTCTTGGCTTCCAGATAGTTTCTCCGGCTGGTAGATTGGCAAGCCTGCTTCTATAGCCGCTTCTTTTACTGGTGTCATTCGAATTTCTTTTTTCCGGCCAACTGCCCGATCTGGTTGGGTCACAACGGCTAGAATCTCATAGCGTTCATCAGAAATCAAGCCTTTTAAGACTGTAGCTGAGAAATCAGGCGTTCCCATAAATAGTATTTTTGTCATTTTTTCTCCTTCTACATAAAACTTTGCGGTTCATTGTCAATGCTGACTCGAAGATCTTGATTTTCCCGCTCTTGAGTATAGTCCAAAATCTGATTTAAAACCTGTGGTAAGTGGTCTTCAAACCGGTACTTCAACAGAATCTGGTAATGGAATAAATTATGCGTGCGAGCAATCGGTTTTGGCGTTGGTCCCAAGATTTGGACCTGATCGGACAGACCTGATTTCAACAGATCCATCACCTGATAAGCTTTTTTAACCACGACCTCTTCTTTTTTGTGAGAGAGGGTCAAACCTACCGTGTAATAATAAGGTGGATAACCTAACTGGTGGCGCACCTTCATTTCATAGGCATAAAACCCTTCATAATCTTGGCGTTTCGCATATTCAATGGCATAATGATGAGGATTATAGGTCTGGATCAGAACCTGTCCTTCTTTATCCGCACGACCAGCCCGCCCTGCCACCTGGGTTAACAGTTGGAAAGTCCGCTCTGACGAGCGAAAATCAGGCAAATTTAGAGCTGTATCAGCATTGAGGACACCGACTAGCGTTACATTGGGGAAATCCAAGCCCTTGGCAATCATCTGGGTCCCAAGCAAAATATCCACTTGCCCTTGACCGAACTGGTCCAACAAGGCCTCGTGACTCCCTTTTTTCCGAGTAGTATCAACGTCCATCCGCAGAATACGAGCCTCGGGGAAAATTTCTTGCAGCTCATCGTAGGCCTTCTGGGTCCCCGTCCCGTAATAACGAATCGATCGACTTTGACAATTAGGGCAGACTGTTGGAATGGCCTTGTGGTAATTACAATAATGGCAATCCATCGTCTTGGTATCCATGTGAAGGGTCAAGGAAATATCACAATTCGGACAGGTATCTACATGACCGCACTCCCGACACATGACAAAACTGGAATAACCCCGGCGATTGAGCATGAGGACGACTTGCTCTTTTCGTTGCAGACGTTCTGCTATCGCTTCTAGCAACTTAGGTGTATAGGTTCCGGATTCTTGCTGGCCAATATAATCCCTGAAATCAATCACTTCCACCTCTGGAATACGGGCAAGAGGATTGGCTCGTTGGGTCAATTGAAGAAATTCATAGATTCCTTTTCCTGCACGGGCTCGTGTTTCTAGACTAGGTGTCGCCGACCCCAAGACCAAAACAGCCTGGTGATACTGAGCTCGTAGTAAGGCCACTTCACGCGCATGGTAGCGAGGATTGCTATCTTGTTTATAGGTAGCCTCATGTTCTTCATCGATAATAATGGCCCCTAGGTTCTTCAGAGGTGCAAAGATAGCAGACCGCGCTCCTACGACCACTTGAGCTTCTCCACGTTCAACACGTCTCCACTCATCGTATTTTTCACCGTTGGATAGACCTGAATGAAGGATGGCCACTCGATCCCCAAAGCGAGAAATGAAGCGATCCGTCACTTGAGGCGTCAAGGAAATTTCGGGAACCAACATAATAGCTGTTTTCCCCTTTTCCAGCACCTCTTGGATGATTTGGAGGTAAACTTCCGTCTTTCCACTCCCCGTTACCCCTTCTAGCAAGAAGGGTTTGGAAGGTTGCCCAATTTTGCTGGTTACCGCTTGAACAGCTCGTTCTTGTTCAGCATTTAAAACCAAGGCCTCTGTCGACTCTTTGTCTTTAAAGTAGGCAGCCGCACGATTGACTTCTTTTTCAAAAATAAGCAAGGCACCCTGGTCGATGAAATAGTTCACCACTGGACGAGAGAATTCCGCCAATAAATCACTCAAAGGCGCATCTACTTCTTGACCTTGGACAAAGTCTCGCAAGGCCAAGCGCTTTTTAGCATTCTTAGCGATTTCCAAATTTTCAAGTAGGGGATGATTTACTCGATACCATTTTTCTGTTTTGATATGTTTACGATCCACTGCTTGGTATTCTACTTCCAACTCTCCTTTACGAGTCAGTCGCATCATTCGTGCTTGTGCATCAATATCCAAAGAAGAAAAGGCCAAGCTGGTCGCTGTTCCAAAAATGTCTTCTCGATCCTCTGGCGATAACAATTCTGTCGGATGGAGAATTTTGTCATAGGAAGAATTTAAAACACTCGGTAGCATGGCTTTCAAGAGGGTGATCTTGTAGGCAAAAACCGTCTTTCGCAACTGATCTGCCAGCCAAAATTGCTCCTCTCCTAGAACTGGTTGGTAGTCTAAGACCTCCACGATACTTTTCAATTCTTGGTCTTGAGCTGCTGGAGTGGTCTGTTCAAGGCCAACCACAATCCCTTGAATGAGCCGATTTCCCTTTCCAAAGGGAACATGCACCCGCATTCCTTTTTCCAAGAAAGGAGAAAACTCTTCTGGTACCTGGTAGCTATAGGGCTTGTCTGTTTGCATCAAGGGAACATCAACGATGACTTGTGCTAGCATGCTTCCGCCTCCTTCCTGTCCTAGCGCTAAATAGCAAAAAATAAGATTGAGCGAACCCAACCTTAAATTTTTTCACCATCTTCTTTTTCTTTCGCGATTTGTTCTTTAATTTTACGCTCTTCTTCTTCTTTACGCAAGCGTTCTGCTTCGATTCGACGACGAACCGCTTCACGCTTAGCTTCTGGATCTGGGTGAATCACCACATTTCCTGATTCAATCTCTTCCAAGGCACGCAAGGTAGATTTTACTGATTGAAATTCTTGAGTAGGAGTTGCACCACTCTCTAACTCATGAGCTCGTTTGGCTTCAAGAATAACCAAAGAGTATTTTGACGGTACTTTATCCAACAATGTGTCAATAGATGGTTTTAACATCATAATCTTTTTACCTAATTCCTATTCTAATTATCGTACCACTTGAGTGGCTTTGGGAAGCATTTCTTGGTAGTGACCAATGACCCGATCAACACGGAAATGTTCTGCCTCAATCACACGTTTAACACGTTCTGCAGCCAAAGGTACTTGATCGTTGACAATGGCATAGTCATACTCCCGCATGAGGGCAATTTCTTCTTTTGCTTTTTCAATCCGCTGGGCAATGACTTCCGCACTATCTGTGCCGCGTCCAACCAAACGGTCTTGCAATTCATCCAAATCTGGAGGAGTTAAGAAAATGAAGACGGCATCTGGTACCTTTTTCTTGACCTGCAAAGCCCCTTGCACCTCGATTTCAAGGAAAACATCGATCCCTTTATCGAGGGTTTCGTTCACATAGGTCAAGGGAGTCCCATAGTAATTGCCAACATATTCAGCATATTCGAGCATTTGACCTTGACGAATCAATTCCTCAAATTCTTCACGTGTCCGGAAGAAATAATCTACTCCGTCCACTTCACCTGGACGTTGTGCACGTGTTGTCATCGATACTGAGTATTGAAACTGATTATCTGAGCTTTCAAAAATCTCACGTCTAACCGTTCCTTTCCCAACACCTGAGGGCCCTGAGAAAACGATTAATAATCCTCGATCCGCCATTTTATCTCCTTCGCTGTCTTTCTATCTAGTGTAACAAAAATAGAAAGATTTTTCAACAGATTTTTCCTAGAGGCAAGGCCCTAACCACTTCTCTACCAATGAACCATTTCATCTGTGCTAACCCATTTTTAACACGACTCACAAAAAAATAGCCAACTAAGGTTGTTCCACCTTCGCTGACTATCTTTTATATATGGCTTTTAACAAGCTCTATTTTGCATAATCAATGGCACGTAATTCACGAATAACGGTTACCTTGATGTTACCAGGGTACTCCAAGTTGGACTCAATCTTCTCACGGATATCATGAGCCAAGATGGTCAACTTATCATCCTTGACTTCTTCAGGGCTGACCATAATTCGAATTTCACGACCTGCTTGCAAGGCAAAGCTTGTCTTAACTCCCTCAAAGCCATTTGCAATTTCTTCAAGATCTTGCAGGCGTTTGATGTAGCTTTCAAGAGACTCGCTCCGGGCACCTGGACGCGCTGCACTCAAGGCATCTGCTGCTGCAACAATAACTGCGATGACACTTTCTGGTTCAACATCACCATGGTGACTAGCAATCGTATTGACAACAACTGGATGCTCTTTGTATTTACGAGCTAATTCAGTACCAATTTCTACGTGGCTACCTTCTACCTCACGGTCGATGGCTTTACCAATATCATGAAGGAAACCAGCTCGACGAGCCAAGGTAGCATTTTCACCAAGCTCACTAGCAATAATACCAGATAACTTAGCAACCTCAATGGAGTGACGCAAGACGTTCTGTCCATAAGAAGTTCTGAATTGCAAGCGTCCCATAATCTTCATCAAATCAGGATGTAGATTTGGTGCGCCAATTTCATAGGCTGCTGCTTCACCATATTCACGAATCCGTTGGTCAATTTCCAAACGGTTCTTCTCTACCAACTCTTCAATCCGAGCTGGATGGATGCGACCATCTTTCAAGAGACTTTCCATGGTCATTCGTGCGATTTCCCGACGAATCGGATCAAATGCAGACAGGGTGACTACTTCTGGAGTGTCATCAATAATCACATCCACACCTGTCAAGCTTTCGAAGGTTCGGATATTTCGACCTTCGCGACCAATAATCCGGCCCTTCATTCCATCATCTGGTAAATGAACCGTTGAGTTGGTCTGTTCTGCCACAAAATCCCCGGCCATCCGTTGCATGGCTTGAACCAGGATATCTTTTGCAACTTTATCTGAACGTTCTTTCACTTCCACTTCTGCTTCTCGAATTCGAGTCTCAATCTCTTTGGAAAGTCGTTCTTCTGTTTGCGTTAAGATAATATCACGTGCTTCCGATTGAGTCAGAGAAGCAATTTTTTCTAATTCTTCTTCTTTCCTCTTTTCTAGCTCATGTAATTGTTCTTCACGCGCATCAATGTGTTTAGTTCTATCTGAAAGACTTTGCTCTTTTTGTTCAAGAGCTTGCTCTTTGCTCGTAAGATTGTCATCTTTGCGATCAAGATTATTCGAACGTTCCGCTAAGCGGGTTTCTAATTGTTTTAATTCTTGACGCTCTGATTTAAACTCAGCATCGACTTCTTCTCGATATTTTCTGGCTTCTTCCTTTGCCTCCAAAAGTGCTTCTTTTTTAAGTGAACTAGACTCGTGCTTAGCTTCTTTCAAAATCAAATCAGCTTCGCGCTCTGCCTGTCCACGTAAATTCGTTGCTTCTTGTTCAGCATTTAAAAGAGTAAGTTCTGCAGCCTCTTTCGATGCTTTCATCTTGACTGAGATCCCTACATATCCAATGACTAAACCAATGATTGCGGCAAAAACAATTGCAATTCCAAATTCCATGTTTTTACCCCTAATCTAATGAATAGTTGAATTAAAAAATTCTTTATTATTTTATCATATTTTTACAAAATTAACAAACAAATTTTCTAGCGAAAACTAATCTATTTCTGCTATTATTCTAATGCTTCTTTCCTTTGATTCTAACGGAAAAACACCCTAAAAACAAGCTTCTGAATCTTATTTCAACGGCTACTTGCCTCTCTCTTCTCTTATGTTTTCATCCACTGACAATTGTGCTATAATCAAGAAAAAAGAAATTGAGGAAGATACATGACGAAAGAAGTTATTGTGGAAAGTTTTGAATTAGACCACACTGCTGTAAAAGCCCCTTACGTCCGCCTAATCGGAGAGGAAACTGGACCAAAAGGAGATGTCATCTCAAACTACGATATCCGCTTGGTTCAACCAAATGAAGACTCTATCCCGACTGCTGGTTTACATACAATTGAGCATCTATTAGCTATGTTGATCCGTAAACGCATTGATGGAATGATCGATTGTTCCCCATTTGGGTGTCGTACTGGCTTCCATATGATTATGTGGGGACAGCACAATCCAAAAACCATTGCACAAGTCATTAAATCCTCCCTAGAGGAAATTGCTGAAGCGACTAGCTGGGAGGACGTCCCAGGAACGACGATTGAATCTTGCGGAAACTATAAAGATCACAGCCTCTTTTCTGCCAAAGAGTGGTGCAAATTGATTCTCGAACAAGGTATTTCTGACGATCCATTCACACGCCATATCGTATAAAAAACAAAAGACTTCTCTTTCAAAGAGAAGTTTTTTTAATTCTTAATAATCCAATGCATCGGAATGGCCTTTTCCGTTTCCGACAAAGTAGCCTGTTTTAGCATTGATACTAAACAAATAAGTTCCATCTGGCTTAAAGAGGTTGTAATAACCATTGCCGTTGATGATATTCACGCGTTCCAAGATGTATTGATCTCCAACGATATGCCCACGTTCCCGAGCAATCTTCAGAACTTTCTCCAAAATACCAGGGTTAAAGGTCCATGCAGGATTGTTTACATCGTCAAGCGCTGCTTGGTTGTATGGCACCCGGCTCAAGTTTCGTTGAAGTGGCACACCAGTACTTTGAAGGCCAAAGCCAGAATAGCCTGGGTTCACTCCGCCTATCGTGTTGCCTTCAGTAGCTGGGGCTGGTGTAGGAGCTGGACTGGTTACCGTTCCTGAAGAAACTGCATTTCCACCTGTAGCACTGCCACCATCATCTGTCACGGGTGCTGGAGTCGCAACTTGTTGCGAGCGTCCTTGAGAAGCTGCATCCTTCAATAATTGGTTCAATTGTGTATTAGATGTTGACACATCTGAAAAGACTGCATCACTCTTTACCTGCGCCTTGGTATCGATGGCCCCATCCTTAATAACTGGGCTGGTAAACTGAGAGTTTACTGTTTGAATAGCAGAAACCTGCTTCACCAATTCATCGTATTTACTTTTGGCTGCATCGTATTCCTTGGTGTCTTTCAATTTATCTAAACTGGCTTTTAGTTTTTCCAAATTACCAAAAGAATCATTTTTCAACTTCGTCTGCGTGTCATCTGTAAAGAAAGCTGCATACTGATCGTTAAAATCCTTCAGCAAAGCCTCTGTATTCGCGCTCGTTGAGGAAGAAGAACTAGAGGACTTCTTGCTAGATGAGCTAGTAGAAGAGACCACTGTCGTTTCCCCTTTAGACTGGTTACGGATCCATTGATAAGACAACCAACTAGCCGTAGCAACTGCTGTCAGAGCTAAAACTGAAAACAAAATTGGTTTGACCCGGCTTTTTTTCGGCTCTTCAGGAATCTCAATTTCTTCATCCACATATGGTTCTGTTGGCTCTGGACCAAACTTAATTTTTGCAGGGCGTTCCCCAGGAATTGGATCTGGAATACGAGTAGATGCAACCTCTTTTTTAGCTGCTTCTGCTGAACTTACTTCTGTTGCAGGTTCTTCGTTTGGAATTGACTCTGTTGCTTCCACAGTGGCTGCTTCCTCTGCCTCAGCCAACATTTCCTTTTGCATGACGATGGTATCAAACTTATGAGCTTCGATTTCCTCACGGTGCTGTTTGATGTATTTATCGAGGACATTATCTGTTTCTTTGACCCCTGCTTCGATTTCTTCAGCTTTGCGGTTCGCTTGGCCAATCGTCATCTCTTTAGCGTCCTTAAAATCAAGAACTGACTCTGCCTCTTGGCCCAACTGTTGTTTATCTTCTTTTGTCATATGTTTCCTTTCTCACTAGTCGCTTGTCGACGTACCCGCTCCCCAAAGAACTGATACAAGTCAACCTTTAAGGTTCCGTTATATAATTTTCGTTTTTTATCTGCTTGTCGCCCAAATTTCTTCTCAAAATTTTCATCGCTGGTCAGGATAAATTTGCTCCAAGTCTTCAAGGGCTCAAAGACCTCTCCCATTTCAGCGTACAATTTTGTCACCCCAGCATCATCGGATAAGCGTTCACCATACGGTGGATTGGAGATAATGACCCCATTGATCTTCTCCGATCGCAAATCTTGCACCCGCATTTGCTTAAAGGTGATATCGCTCGCAACTCCAGCTTTTTGAGCATTTTCTTTGGCAATCTCAACCATCCGCGCATCGATATCGGTTCCCATGATGTCTAGGACAAGGTCCCGATTGATTTTTTTACTAGCCTCTGTGCGAACTTCTTGAATCAGTCGATCATCCACCCAATTCCACTCTTCAAATGAGAAGGTCCGTCTCAAGCCTGGCGCTATCTGGCGAGCCATCATCGCTGCTTCGATACAGAAGGTCCCTGATCCACAAGTCGGATCAACCAAAGGCTTATCTGGATACCAATTGGAAAGTTGAAGAATGGCTGCCGCCATATTTTCCTTAATGGGTGCGCCCCCTTTTTCCGTCCGATAACCACGTTTGAAAAGGCTGCTACCAGTGGTATCAATTAGAATAGTCGCTTGGTCCTTCAAAATGGAAACTTCAATTTTAAATTCTGGTCCATTTTCAATCAATGGAACGCCTTCCGGGCGGGCATAGTGTTTTTGCAACTTTTTAACAACAGCCTTTTTTGAAATCGCTTGTACACTCGGTTCGTTATGCAGTTTGGATTTGACACATTTTGCTTTGGAGATGGGGAAACGTGCTCCTAAAGGGAGGTATTGGTCCCAATCCAAGGCAAAAACTCCTTGAAAGAGTTCTTCAAAGGTACGGGCAGGAAAGGATCCTACGACGATCTTGATTCGGTCTACAGCCCGCAACCAAAGATTGGTTTCGATGATTGCACGAACATCGCCTTTGAAACGGACTCGTCCATTTTCCACTTGGCAATCGTAGCCGAGCTCTCGTAATTCACGCCCAACCACTGCTTCTAATCCAGCAGCAACTGTCGCAATTAATTCAAATTGTTTTTTCATGTGTTCCTCATTGTTTAAAAAAGAGGTTGAGATTTCTCTCCCCCTCACCACCTATATGCAATTTTCTATAAGCCATGTTTTGTTCCAGAAATGACTAGGTACCATTTCCTTCGATAATCATCTGTCTACTGTTTCCAGTCAGAATGCTATGTTCGTTTCCATGCATCCCATGCCCCGACCAAAGTTTGGGTTGCTAGCTTGAGGGGTTTACCGCGTTCCACTTTTTAGGTTTCCCTAAAAACTACGTCACTGTGGCACTTTCAGAGCTAGTAGAACTTATCCTAAGACTTAGCCCGTTCGCTCGCCGTAACTTGAAGATCAAGTCCCTAGGCTTATGGATTCACCTAGCACAAACACTACAGGCATCACAGCCTGTGCTAGCATGGACTTTCCTCATGAGAGAAAGCTCTCACGCGATTATCCAAAAATTGCACGATTCATCTTTTATGTCTTAAAAATCACGATCTACGACTTGTTTCCCAAAGACTTCTTTTTCTAGACGATTTAAGCGTTTCAAAATATCGAAGTTTGTCGTAGTAGTGACCTGAGGAAACTCATGCTTTGGAGCAGATTCAGGAACTGATGGACTCGGAGTTGCTTGGCTCGTTTTCTTCGCTAATTCTTCACGGAGCCGAGCATTTTCTTCTTTCAATTCCTTCACTAAGGCAGCATAGGTTTCATAGTCTTTGATGACATCATCCAAAAACTCATTTACCTCAACTTTACTAAATCCACGAACTTCTTTTTTGAAATCTTGATCAAAAATATCTTTCGCAGTAAAAATAATACTTGCCATCATTCTCTCCGTTCTAGTTAATCATAATCATTATATAAAAAATGAGGAGAAAAAATCAAGGTAAATCACTTATTTTTCGTAAATTTTTTCCGCTACTTCATTTAAGTCATCAAAGTTTAATCTTTTGACATGATACTGATCCATTTCTAGCATCATTTTGTAAAGATATTTGAGATTTGTTTCGTGTTCTGGATCGTAAAATAAATAAGCACCATCTGTATTTTCTAACAAAAAGGTATTGTATTCTTTAAATTGGCCTGGCTGGCTATAAGAGGGATAGGCATACTTGACAAAATCAACCTGTTTAAAGCGACTAAGGAGATCTTGATTGGCCTCATTCCAGTTCTCTCCTTGGTTTTCAAACATAAAAATCGTGGCCAACTGTATCTCGTATTCTTTTTTTAATTCCTGGGCAACCTCTAAGGCCCAGGCTTCAAAACCTAGATTCCCCGTAAAAATCAGCCACTTGACGCCCTCTTCCAAAAAACGGACTAAATCCCTGCGAATCGCCTCTTTAATAATGGGAAGTCTAGGGTCCTTTGCTGTCAGAATTCCCAATTCAAATGCCTTGTAACCTGTAATCAGTAAACTATTCATTATTTCCCCTCCCTTCTTCATTTTGTGATATAATAGAGTGATGTAATTGTACCAATAAGGAGAATTATGGTCAACTATCCTCACAAACTTAGCAAGAAATCTTCTTCGCCCATCCAGAGGAAGCAAAGTGTAAACTTTGCCAATCGGGGGATGACATTTGAAAAAATGATTAATGAGAGCAATCAGTACTACCTTTCTAGAGGGCTAGCGGTGATTCATAAAAAGCCGACACCCATCCAGATTGTAAAGGTGGACTATCCTCATCGCAGTCGGGCAAAGATTGTGGAAGCTTATTTTCGCCAGGCGTCTACCACAGACTATTCTGGTGTTTATAAGGGACACTACATTGATTTTGAAGCAAAAGAGACCCAGCAGAAACAATCCATGCCAATGAAAAACTTTCATCAGCACCAGATTGATCACATGGCAGCGGTCGTCCAACAGGGAGGAATTTGTTTTGTGCTCTTGCATTTTGCAAAGCTCAATGAGACCTATCTACTGCCCGCTCCTTCCTTAATCGACTTTTACAACATCGATCACGGCAGTAAATCTATGCCATTGACCTTTATACAGGAAAATGGTTATCGTATCGAGACAGATCGCCTTCCAAGCGTCCCTTATCTCGATATTATCGAACAGAATCTACTAGGCGGTAATTAAATGAACAAACAAACAGTTATCCAGTGGTTAAAATATGCAGCGATTGCGGCTATTTCCTTATTTTTCCTTTTACTTATTCTAGGTGGATTGGTATTTGGATACTATGCCTCAAAAGCACCAACTCTTTCTGAGAAAGACCTCATTGCAACGACATCCAGTAAAATTTATGACAATCAAAACAATCTGATTGCTGACTTGGGGGCTGAAAAACGAATCAACGTAAAAACAAATGAAATCCCAACCGACTTGGTCAATGCGATTGTGGCGATTGAAGACCACCGCTTTTTCAACCACAGAGGGGTCGACTTTATTCGTATCGGAGGAGCTTTCTTCAGTAACCTTCGAGGAGGTCGCCAAGGGGGATCTACTCTTACACAGCAGTTGATCAAACTCACTTACTTCTCTACTTCTTCGTCCGACCAAACCCTATCTCGGAAAATCCAAGAAGCTTGGCTTGCGACACAATTAGAACAAAAAGCAACCAAACAAGAGATTTTGACCTACTACATCAATAAAGTCTATATGTCTAATGGAAACTACGGAATGCAAACAGCTGCTCGTAGCTACTATGCAAAAGACTTGAAGGACCTTTCTCTTCCGCAAGTGGCCCTATTAGCTGGAATGCCTCAGGCACCCAACCAATACGATCCTTATACCAATCCAGAAGCTGCACTCCAACGCCGTAATCTTGTTCTCAAAGAAATGTTGGACATGAAGTCCATTACAAACGAACAATACGAAAGTGCCGTTAATACACCTGTTACCGATGGCTTGCAAAGTCTAACCGGGTCAAGCAACTATCCTGCTTATATGGATAACTACCTCAAAGAAGTCATCCAACAAGTCGAAGAAGAAACAGGCTACAATGTCTTGACAACTGGTATGGATGTCTACACCAACGTCGATACCGCAGCTCAAAAACGTCTGTGGGATATTTACAACTCTGACGAATATGTCAATTATCCAGATAATGAGTTGCAAGTTGCTTCTACTATCATTGACGTGACAAACGGAAAAGTCATTGCTCAGTTGGGATCCCGTCATCAGTCATCTAATGTATCCTTCGGTACCAACCAAGCAGTCGAAACGAACCGAGATTGGGGTTCTACAATGAAACCTATCTCAGACTATGCTCCCGCGATTGAACATGAAGAATATAGCTCCACTGGAGTAACCATTCCTGATACACCGTACAACTTCCCAGGTACAAATACACAAATTTATAACTGGGATAGACAGTACTATGGCAATATCAGCATGGTTTATGCTCTCCAACAATCTCGTAACGTCACTGCAGTCCGGGCTCTTGAAAAGGTTGGTTTGAAGAAAGCTCAGAAATTCTTAAGCAACATGGGAATCAATTATCCAGAAATGGTGTATGCAAATGCCATCTCAAGTAACACGAGTGACTCTAGCAACAAATACGGGGCTAGCAGCGAGAAAATGGCTGCTGCTTATGCAACCTTCGCCAATGGAGGGACCTATTACAAACCTCAATATGTGAATCGGGTTGTCTTTAGCGATGGTACAACGAAGAACTTTGAAACCTCTGGAACAAGAGTGATGAAAGAAACCACGGCTTACATGATGACAGATATGTTGAAATCGGTTATCACAGCTGGTCTAGGATACAATGCGAATATCCCTGGCCTTTATCATGCTGGTAAAACTGGTACTTCTAACTATGCAGACAATGAATTGAAGAAACTCACAAAAGAGTACAGATATTCAAGCATTGTGACACCAGACGAATCATTTGTAGGATATACAACTCAGTATGCTATGGCTGTTTGGACAGGATATACCAACCGCTTGACCCCAGTTCTGGACGATGGAATCAAAGTTGCAACAGATGTTTATAAACAAATGATGCTATACTTATATGAACAATACGATTCTGGTGGAACAGATTGGATTCAACCAAGTGGTATTTACCGTAGTGGTTCTTATCTCTACCTTAACAACGGTAAGAACAACAATTACTACTATTATGAGCCAAGCTATACAGTTGAAGAAACGAGTGAATCAACAGAGGAAAGCTCTAGTTCATCTAGCTCAGAGGAAAATTCTGAACATACAGAATCATCTTCTAAAGAGAATGAGCAAAATCATTAATTAGACTACACGATATAAATAAAGAGGCTAGGACAAAAGTCCTAGCCTCTCAATTTTCTTTGGATTGTCGAGCAAGACGCAGTGGTTGAGTGGGCTCTACTACGCTGATTTCATCAGCTTTTACAGCCCTACTCAACTGTGCGGAGGTGGGACGACGAAATCGAATTCTAACCAATTACCGATTTCTGTCCCACTCTCTTTTCAATTCAACTTACTTAGAAGCCAAGGCACCCATCGGATCCCATGGAGCCAAAACAATCGGTTCTGCCTCATAAGCAGCCAATTCTTCGGCTGTCAACAGTTCCTTGCGGATGACTATTTGGTAGGTGTATTCATCCATCCAGGCATCGGAAGCTACAAAGTAACCATCTGTTCCGACTTTTTCTCCCCAAGAATTCTCAACCTTCCATTTGAGAGGGCATCCAGCTTCGTCCAGATCCACACCAGTCAAGACCATAGCATGGGTCATGAGACTTTCTGCATAATCCAAACGCCCTGCCTTATCTTGAGTCAGCTGGATATCCATTCCCGCTTCAAAGTCGTAGACATCTGTTGCAAGGATTCCAGCTTTGCGGTTGCTGACTTGGCCGACATCCGATCCAAACCAAACAGTTTCCCCAGCTTTCATTTGGGCAATAGCCAATTCTTTCAAACGCTCCATCGGAACATTGAGGTAGCGGACTTCACGGCTACCGACCACATTCCCAAGCATTTCAACCGTATAGGACTGACCATAAGGCTTATCTGCCGTAGGCGCATTGATAACAGAAACGTAGTCCTCCAACTGAAGATCCACATATTTTTTGTAAAAGCTTTGAGGCGTCAATCCAGCTTCTGTATGGTAGTTGTTGTCCTTATCGCGGTAAGAGAAACTAAATGTACGAGGAGGCAAGCCCAGAGACATAGCCAAGAAATTAAAGATTTCTTGTAGAAGCTCTTCTTTCTTGCTCTGAACCGTCGCTTGATCTGCACCACTTGCAAGCAAATCGCGAAGGATTTGAGCATCTTGGCGCAACAATTTGTTTAAGTAGGTATTGAGCTCTCGGCTATTGCTAGAAGAGATGGATTCTGGATAAACAGACTTAGGTACGACCCCATACTTTTCAAAGAGGGAAACAACCATATCCCATTGGCCACCATCTTGTTGAGGGGTTTGAAGGAGGAAGGCAACCTTACGGCTAGTCAATTCCTGATCCGCTGTCGCAATGATTTGCTCCAAGAACCAGTTGGATTTTTCGTACTTATCCCAGAAGAAGGTATGAGCTTGAGACAACTCAAAATCCTCTAATTGGAAGTTTGAGATCATCTTGTGGCGGAAGGTATTTAAGGCCGCAAACATCCAGCAACGACCAGAAGCTTTCTGGTCTGTTACTTTGTCCTTGGTTAAATCAAGAGAAAAGACGGGCGTGTTTTCTACTGCACTTTTGCGTGTCTCCAAAGCTGCATGAATCCCATTGTGGGTGATGGCATTTTCGAGAGCCGCAAATTTCACATTTGCTTGGTAATTTGCATAAAGTTGATCTGTAAATTCTTGTGTTAATTCTGACATAAGATTCTCCTTTGTAAAGCTACTTACCATTATAGACCATTGACCAAAATCTTCAAGTAAAAATTGTTTTAAAGGTCAGAAGAATGGATCGTGTAGATGATTTGATCTCCGACATAGTCTTTTCTAGCGACAGCATTTGGGAGAGTTTCAAGATAATGCATTCCAGCTTTTGCCATGACCCTTCCTGAAGCAGGGTTCAAACTGACATACTTGGCCTGAACTTCCTTGAATCCCACTTCTACCAACAAAAAGTGTAAAACCGCTTGGAGGGCTTCTGTCATCAGACCTTGACCCCAGAATTTTTTTCCTAGAATATAGCCAACTTCACATATTTCTTTTTGTGAATCCTGGGAAACGACACTGATATCTCCTATCACTTGTGCGGGATTATCTTTTTTGCAAATTGCCCACTTGTAGCTATTTTCCTCTTGGTACTGACGGAGCCACCTTTCGATCGAAGCCCGAGTCACTTTAGGATTTGGATGAGGATCCCAAGTCACATATTTAAGATTATCTGTGTCAGACGCCCAATTTTCAAACATTGCCTTTGCATCCTCTAAACCAAAGCGTCTTAATAATAAACGATTGGTCTCCAGTTCAATAGAACCCAATTTTCTCATCCTCTTTCCTCCTATCTGTTTAAAAAAAGTCGGCTCAACCGACTTTTTCTTTCTTATCAACGCCAGAAGGTATCAAATACTGTAATTGGTAAATGGCGTTTGTGTTGGCCTTTGTGCCACCAGCTTTCAATGGTTGCTTGAGCTTCTGGGCTAACTGATTTCCCTTCTAGGTAGTCATCAATTTCTGCATAGGTCACTCCAAGAGCTACTTCATCAGCGATGCCAGGCTTTTCCTCTTCCAAATCGGCAATCGGTACCTTCTCATACAAGGCTGGCTCAGCTCCCAGTGCCTGAAGCAACTGCTTGCCTTGGCGCTTGTTGAGGCGATAGAGAGGAAGGATATCAGCTCCGCCATCTCCAAACTTGGTAAAGAAACCAGTGATATTTTCGGCTGCATGGTCCGTTCCAATGACGGCTCCGCTGTAGGCTCCAGCTAAAGCATACTGAGCAATCATCCGGCTCCGCGCCTTGATATTGCCCTTGTTAAAGTCTGAGACATCCGTTCCTGTCGCTTCCACAGCACGTTCCATGGCATCGACCGATTCCTTGATGTTCACGACTAGGCTGACATCTGGCTGGATGAAGGCTAAGGCCTTTTGGGCATCTGCTTCATCCGCTTGAACACCGTAAGGCAAGCGGACAGCAACAAACTGATAGCTGGCATCTCCAGTCTCGCTCCGCATTTCCTCCATGGCCAATTGAGCCAGGCGACCAGCTAGGGTAGAGTCCTGTCCTCCTGAAATTCCTAAGACAAAGGTCTTCAGAAAGGGATGTTTTTGCAAGTAGTCCTTCAAAAAATCAATCGACCGACGAATCTCTTCTTGAGGATCAATGACCGGCTTGACCCCTAATTGAGCAATAATGTCTTCTTGTAAGCTCATTCCTCATCACCTCCCAAGGCTTTCTGACGCATCTGATCAATCAGATCCATCTTATCTTGCCAAACATCCTTGGCCAAGTCCACTGGGTAATGTTGTGGATTAAGGACACGTTTGTATTCGTCCCAGAGTTTGTCGAATTCCTTCCGAGCATAGGCTTGGATATCCATCAAAGCTGGCAATTCATAGACTTGTTTCCCATCTTTAAAAATGTCAACCAAGAGTGGGATGGCATCAAAATCACGAACCGTCTTCTTGATATAGGTGTAGGTCGGATGGAACATCTTGATTTCTGTCAGTTCATTGACATCTACTCCATCGTAAGTAATGTAATCTCCTTCAGATTTGCCCTTTTCCCGACTGGTAATACGCCAAACTTGTTTCTTCCCTGGAGTTGAGACCTTCTCAGCATTATTAGACAGCTTGATGGTATTCCGCATTTGGCCATTTTCGTCTTCGATAGACACAATCTTATAGACTGCTCCGAGGGCTGGTTGGTCATAGGCTGTGATCAGCTTGGTTCCAACACCCCAGACATCAATCTTAGCCTTTTGCATCTTCAAGTTGAGGATAGTGTTTTCATCCAAATCATTTGAGGCATAGATCTTCGCTTCTGTGAAACCAGCTTCATCCAACTGCTGGCGAACTTTTTTCGAGATGTAGGCAATATCTCCAGAATCAATCCGCACGCCTAGGAAGTTGATACGATCTCCCATCTCGCGCGCCACCTGAATAGCAGCTGGAACTCCGATGCGTAGCGTATCATAGGTATCCACTAGGAAGACACAGTTGCGATGGGTCTCAGCATAGGCCTTAAAAGCTTTGTAATCATCACCATAGACCTGCACCAAGGCATGGGCATGGGTCCCAAGAACTGGAATATCAAAGAGTTTTCCTGCACGAACGTTACTGGTCCCACTAGCACCTCCAATAACGGCTGCACGGGTTCCCCAAATGGCCGCATCCATTTCTTGCGCCCTGCGAGTTCCGAACTCCATCAACGGTTCGTCCTCAATAACAGACTTAATCCGAGCTGCTTTTGTGGCGATCAAGGTTTGGAAATTAACAATATTGAGGAGGGCTGTTTCGACCAGTTGACACTGGGCAAGCGGTCCTTCTACTTGAACGATTGGCTCATTGGCAAAGACCAGGTCCCCTTCTTTGGCAGAACGAACGGTCAATTCCATTTTGAAATTTTTCAAGTAGTCTAGGAAGGCTCCTTCATAGCCCAAGGATTCTAAGTAGGCAATATCTGACTCAGAAAAACGTAGATTCTTCAAATAGTTGACAAGGCGCTCAAGACCCGCAAAGACGGCATAGCCATTTTTAAAGGGTTGCTGGCGGAAGTAGGCCTCGAATACTGCCTTTTTATTGTGGATGCCTTGCTCAAAGTAAACCTGCATCATATTGATTTGGTACAAATCAGTGTGGAGAGTTAAACTATCATCTGGGTACATTTTTGATCCCTCTTCTTTTTTCTTACGTCGTGGCACCAGTCACGCTCCGTCAACTGGCACAGTCCAAAATAATTTTAAACACATTATAGCATATTTTAAGCAGGACCACATGAGTTTAATCCGGGCTAAGCCTCATTTTTCATCGTAAAAAAGAAGGGCTATCCGTCTCTTTCCATCAGACGAACATCCCTTCTTTCTTATTCTTCGTGTTCAGTAATGTATTTATAGGCTTCTTGACCGGCAACAGCGCCGTCCCCAACAGCTGTGGTGACCTGGCGAAGATCTTTTTGACGGACATCTCCAACCGCAAAGACACCAGGCACTGAGGTTTTCATGTGATCATCTGTAATCACCCAACCCTGATCGTCTAGAATACCGAGGTCTTTAGCAAAATCACTGACAGGATCCAAGCCCACATAGATGAAGGCGCCACCTGCTGCTTGCTCGCGAACCTGACCAGTTTGAACATCTTTTAAGATCAGGCTAGTCACACGGTTGTCCCCTTTGATCTCTTCGACCACTGTATTCCAAGCAAAGTGAATCTTTTCATTGGCAAAAGCCCGGTCTTGAAGAACTTTTTGGGCACGTAGGGCATCGCGGCGGTGAACAATGGTAACAGACTTAGCAAACTGAGTCAGGAAGATTGCCTCTTCAACCGCTGAGTCCCCTCCACCAACAACCATGAGGTCTTCATCACGGAAGAAGGCCCCATCACAGACGGCACAATAAGAAACCCCACGACTATTCAATTCTTCTTCACCTGGAACTCCCAACAAACGATGGTTGGAACCTGTCGCAATAATAACGGTTTTGGCTTGAAGGAGGCCATCATCTGTCGTAATTTCCTTGTAGCTTCCTTGATCAACAATGTTTTCGGCTCTGCCGAACAAGTGTTCCACACCTAGTGCTTCTAAAGGCTCGAACATTTTTTCTGCCAATTCAGGTCCACTGATATTAGCATAGCCTGGATAATTCTCGATATCGGACGTGTTGTTCATCTGTCCGCCAGGAATTCCTGCTTCTAACAAGGCAACCTTGAGATTGCTACGGGCTGCATACAAGGCAGCAGTCATTCCAGCTGGGCCTGCGCCGATAATCAGTGTATCATACATAAGCTTCTCCTTTTGTTGTAACTATCTTGATTCTAACTCCAATTGAACCATTTTGCAATTATCTTGCTCGAAGAATAAACAGAACTCCAATGACTGCAAAGGTAAGGACTGGAATTGTCATAATATCAATTAATAAAATATCATAGAGGTGTAACTGGCGTTCCTTAGCTGTTTTATCCGTCTTACGAGCTGCTCGCAAGACTATCCAAACAGCTGAAGCAACCAACACCCCAACTGAAGTGATGATTAAGCTCTCGATATAGAGAGATAGCAATTGGTTTAACATAAGATCTCCTTAGTATCCAAACTTGGAATGAGGGGACGAGATGCCGCTTCGTTTCGTTAACCGTTGGTCAACTTGACACACCTATCTATGCGGAAAAGTAGACTACTAATCATCATCTTCTCCTGAGGCACCTACTCAAAGAAAAATCCGAGTCTGAAACATCGCGTTCCAGACTCGAGCTCTTATATATTATATCAAACAAATGTTCGTTTGTAACTAGCAAAGAATTCTTTTGTCCGCTCTTCTTTAGGAGCATTCATAATCTCTTCTGGAGTCCCAGATTCAATAATTTTTCCCTTATCAAGGAACAAGACCTTGTCTGCCACCTGGGAAACAAAGCTCATATCATGACTGACAAGAATCATGGTTTGACCTGCCTGAGCTGCTGCTGCGATAGCTTTTTCTACCTCTCCGACCAATTCCGGATCGAGGGCTGAAGTTGGCTCATCCAATAAGAGGACTTCCGGCTTCATGGCTAGGGCACGTGCCAAGGCCACCCGCTGTTTCTGCCCTCCTGACAAATGACGAGGGTAATGGGTTTCGCGGTCCGACAGACCGACTTTTGCGAGTTCTTCTTTGGCAATCTTGGTCGCTTCCTGGTCGGATAAGCCTTTGACGACGATTAGTCCTTCCTTGACGTTGTCCAAGGCTGTCTTGCGGCTGAAAAGATTAAACTGTTGAAAGACCATAGCTAGCTTTCTTCGAAGGGTCAGGATCTCGTCCTTGCTGATGTTTTCAAAGTCTACCTTTTCCCCATTGATATCAATGCTGCCACTATCCGGAGCTTCCAGATAGTTCAAGCTTCTCAAGAAGGTTGATTTCCCAGCTCCAGAAGAACCGATCAAGGCAACAACTTCCCCTTTTTGAATTTCTAAATCAAGATGGTCTAGGACCACTTGACCTGAAAAGGATTTTGATAATTGTGAAATCCGAATCATGCTGCTCTTTCCTCCTCTTGCAAGGTTTGGCTTACGACTTGTGGATCTTTGATAGCGAGGACCTGTTCGATCCAGCGACCCAATTGTTCAATCAAAATATTAATGACCCAATAAATCAATGAAACAGAGATAAAGCGCTCAAAGTAGCGGCTATCATTCCCCGACATAATCTTGGCTTGGGCAAAGATTTCCAAAACACCTGCATAGAAGGCCAGAGAAGTCCCCTTGGTTAAACCGATCAAAGAGTTGATCAAGGTCGGTGTCGCTACCACTGCTGCATTTGGAATGATAATCCGTCGATAGACTTGAGTATTGGTCATCCCGAGACTCTTCGCCGCTTCAATTTCACCCGCATCAACAGACAAAATCGCTGCCCGAATGGTCTCACTGGCATAGGCTGCCTCATTAAAGGCAAAGGCCACAATGACAAATAAATGAGCCGGTACATCGTTGATATTAAAGGTCGTCCCATATTGTTGGTTAATGGCCTTCAATAGGAGCGGGATTCCATAATAGGTCAGCATCAACTGGACCAAAATCGGTGTCCCTCTTAAAAAACTCACAAACAAGGCTTGAATAGGATAAAGGATTTTTACCCGATTGATTTTGACAATGGCAAACAATAGGGCTAGCAATAAACCAAAAAAGGCTCCTGCCAAGGTTAACAAAATCGTATTTGGAAGCTCTTTTAAAATTCCGGGAATAGCTTCAAAAACGACGCGTAGGTTAAAGATTTCTCCTTCTGGTATCCATTTTAAAAACTCTTCGTACCAACCAGACGCCAGATATGTAGTTGTAAACATCTTCGTTACTTCCTCCCTCATTAATGAATCATTCTATCATATTTGCTCTTAGAATGCTGAGTTTTGCTACCGATTGTTCGTAAATCATGCTCAAGATATGATGTGCTAGCAAGCAACAATCTCCTCTAAGAGTAAAAAAATAGACTATCTATAGATAGTCTATCACAAAATAAATCAGCGACCAAATAGTTAATTTTTATGGAAATCTTTAAATTTCTTTATCACTAAAAGGTTTGGCGTTTAGCCTTTCTTTCTGCCCGACCGCGAGCGCGGTTCTCAGCACGCTTGGCTTTCCTACGTTTCTCGTCCACGGCCCATTTGATTTTTTTCTTGTAGCCTGGTTTGATTTTTTTCTTTTTCTTCTTGACCAAGCCAATCATCTCAATGTCGAGTTTTTCTTGGCGTTTTTCACGATTAACCCGGCGATCCCGGTCGTAGGTATCTTCGATAGCTCCAGCCTTCAAGACCTTAGGGACAAACTGGATGCCCAATTTTTCAAGCTCTCGAATATCTGAGTCATCACTCGGTTGATAAAGAGTGATAGCTGTACCAGGAAGGCCATTCCGACCAGTCCGGCCAACGCGGTGAACAAAGAAGGACAAATCTTGTGGAATGGCATCGTTGATGACATGACTGACTCCTTCAATATCAATACCACGCGCTGCCAAGTCCGTCGCCACGATATATTCAAAATCCAGGTTTTTGACTTGGTTCATGATGCGCTTGCGCTCCCGCGGAGGCACCCCTCCATGGATTTTAGCGACCTTAAGCCCCTTCTCTACCAGAAAAGCATGCAAGTCGTCTGCTCTATCCTTGGTATTCACAAAAATCATAGCTAGATAAGGTTGAAGAGCCTGCGTCAGTTGATAGACTTGCTCGTTCTTATCACGCCCTTTTGTCGATACCAACCAGTTATCAATAGTATCCGAAATTACCGTTTTGGTTTTAATCTGCTCCATGACAGGGTTAGACAGGTATTTTTTCAAAAAGGGTTGTAACTTTTGCGGAATCGTAGCAGAGAAGACTAAAAACTGAAGCTTCTTGGGAAGACTGGATGCAATCTTGTCTACCGTCGTCAAAAAGCCCATATCGAGAGTCATATCCGCCTCATCAACCACAAAAGTGTGAGCCTTATGAATAGCCAAGTCTCCAGAAGCGACCAAATCATAGATCCGTCCAGGTGTCCCAATGACAATATGGGGTTGGGCTACTTGGAGCTTATCGATTTGACGAGCCTTATCAGTTCCCCCAACGTAGTTGGCAATCCGAATTTCTTTTTCACAGTGGCTAGCAATCTGACGAGCCGCTTGGTAAATCTGTGTAGCCAATTCCCGACTAGGCGCTGTAATGACCACTTCGACATTGCTACTATCCTCATTTAAGGTTTGAAAAATTGGTAAGAGGAAAGTATGTGTCTTCCCTGATCCTGTTTTAGATTCACCGACCAGATCACGGCCTGCTAAAACAATCGGAATCAGCTTTTCTTGAACTTCTGTTGCTTCGATAAAATTAATCTCTTTTAAGGCCTCTTGGATATAGTCCTTAAACTTAAAATCTGTAAATTTCATTCTCTTATCCTTTCATCATCTCTACTATTATATCAGAAAACTCCTCTTCCCGCTCTTCTTTTGGACAGCAATTCCTAGCCAGCGAAAAAGGCTGAGATAGCAATCCCAACCTTTTATGATTCATGGCTTATGAATTGATCAGATAGTAGATCAAGAGGGTCAAGGCGCTCATTCCTGCACCGACACTCCAGAGAAAGGCATCGACCTTCCACTCAGACCATTTAGGACCATTACCTGACAGACCACCTAACTCTAAATGGTGATGGAAAGGCGTCATGCGGAAGATTCGGCGTCCTTCCCCTGTCCGTTTCTTGGTCCATTTGAAATAGGACACTTGGAGCATGACAGAGCTAGTCTCAAAGACGTAGACAATCCCAATCAAGAGCAAGGTCCACTCTACGTGGAGAGCCATGGATAGAGTCGCAAGCATCCCACCTAGGGCTAGGCTTCCAACATCTCCCATGAAAATCTTGGCCGGCTTGTGGTTGTAGACGAAGAAACCTAATAGAGCTCCAATCATACTGATGGTCACAAAAAGGATATCGATTCGTCTTTGCCAAACAGCGATGATGGAATAAGCGATCAAGCTGATGGTTACCGAAATGCTTGCCAAGCCATCAATCCCGTCCGTTAAATTGACTGCGTTTGAAAAACCAACCAACCAGAACAAGGCAAAGATAATATAGAAATGTCCCAAATAGACATCCCAACCAAAGACATTGAGAAGACTACCAGCTCCATGGCGTTCAGAGAAGAGATAGAAAATGATCCCTCCCAACAATTGCAGGGCTAATTTTTGCTTGGGATTTAACCCTTCATTGATCTTACGAAAGACCTTCAAGAAGTCATCCAAGAAACCGACGATTCCATACAAGACCAAAATAAAGAGGATCAATTGAACAGGACGCGTAAAGTTCCCAGTTAGGAAGCTAAAGACAAGGGTGACAAAGACTGAAGTGATCAAGAAGACCACTCCCCCCATAGTAGGAGTGCCTGCCTTGGCTTTGTGTTGCTTCACATCTTCGTGCATTTGTTGCCCCGAAATATGGGCCCGTTGATAGAAACGGATAAAGGCTGGAATGCCAATAACCGTCAGTATAAAGGATACTACTAGGGTAGCAAGTAACATATCAATCTCCTAATGTAATTGTTATTTTCTTCGTCTTCTTTAAAGCAGTTTCTACTTTGACGTTTTGTTTGCTCACACGAGAACCTTCCCCTTTATAGGTGATCTCAATGCCCGTCCATTCCGCAAATTTATCAACATTTTCCTTGGTCCAGCCATACATATCCGGAACTGAATCCAAGTCATCTGTTAACAGTAACACTTGCTCATTTGCTTTTAATTTCGTTCCTGCTGATACAGACATCTTTTTAATATTTTTTCCAGTTCCTAGGACGACAGGCTGGATCAGATTGCGACGCAGTTCATCTGCGAAGCCACCTGGGCTGATAGTCTGCTTCAAGTTCAATTCTTTCGACAAGGATTCTGCCGACGGCATCTTATAGGTGTCCTCTTTCGTGACCCCATCCAAGGCTTTGGTTTCCGTTACCAGATTCAACTCATCCTTCAAGGCAACCGCATCTTCCAAGACTGGATTGACCAATTCTTGCCAGCTCTTTGGACTAAAGCTGATCTCAGGTTGTTGAACCGTCACATACATGATAAAATCTGGATCCTCGGCAGGCGTCATGACTACAATGGAGTTGATATTGTTATTTTCTCCATCCAAATACCCGTTAGCCGTCGCAATTTGGGCTGTCCCCGATTTAACAGCAACATTTTGGCCAGCTACTTGAATAATCGGACCTTCCGAAGAGTAGAGAGTACCAAATTGGGGATCTGTCCCTACCGTAATCATATAATTACGGGTTTGTTGGGCAGCTGATGCCGACACTGGATTTCCGACAACTTCTTTTTTGGATTTACGAGCTGCATCATTTTTAGCATCATAAATTCCACTGATAAACTTAGGTTCTAACATCACGCCATCATTGGCAATGGCAGAGAATGCTCGCAACATCTGCGTTTGGGTCACCGAAATCCCTTGACCAAAGGAAGACATGGCTTGAGTAACATAGTTATCACCTGGCAAGCCTCCAAAACCTTCGTCTCCCATTCCAAAACGCGTAGGAAGTCCGAACTTAAAGAGGGTGAGGTAATTCATCCAGACATTATTGCCCATCTTCTGTTCTAGCTTGGTCATCCCAATGTTACTTGAAAAGGCAAAACCTTGGGCAATATTCATATAGCGACCTTCTGACAAGCCCATATTGATTTCCCAGTCTTTGATGGTTGCATCTTTCACTTGCAACTCGTTATTGTAATATACCTCGTTATAGGCTGGGAAAGTCCCATGATCAATCGCCGCTGCCAAGGTCATAACCTTCATAGTCGAACCTGGTTCGTATTGATCCTGGTAAAGAATCGTGTTCCAGGTTCTCAGATTCTTAATATCCAAGCCTTCTTTGGTATCTGCATTATAGGTTGGACGTTGCGTCGTTGCAAGGATTTCCCCCGTTTTAGCACTGACCAGGGTCGCATTGACATATTTACCTTTTACCTTTTCTTGGAAAACATCCATTCGCGTTTCGAGATAGGTTTGAAGTTCCGCAGAAAGGGTTGTGTAGACATCCTTCCCATCTTCGGTCTTCACGGCAACCTTATCTGATCCCGGCACAATATTTCCGTTGCGATCCTTTTCATAGGTCACAACGCCATCCTGACCACCCAGGATGCGATCCAAGGATTTTTCGATTCCCGTTGTTCCCTGCAGGGTTTTATTGCCTTCTTTATCTTCTATCAATTGAGCTTGACCAATAAATTGAGAGGCAAAGGTCCCATTTTTATAACTCCGGTTTGGACTCGTCGTAAAATCAACACCTTTAATGTTGGCAGCTTCTAGTTCACTCCGGATAGCATCCATATTGCTATAGCTGATATCGTTCCCCGCTGCACCAAAAGAAACCTGGTTGAGCTTCTTCTGAGACAGTTGTTGGACGACATAGTCTTTTTCCATGCCCAAATAACGATTAAAAACGTCCGCTACTTGGTTGTATTGACTTTTTTCAACGTATAAAACTTCACCTTTTGCCGATTTATAGGTTTTGTCGATGATCGCATAAACATTATAAGTCGTCGCATCCTCAGCAATGACAGCTCCATTTCGGTCATAAATTGTTCCTCGTTTGGCTGGAACAATCTCTGTTTTCTGATGGACTTGATGGGATAACTCAGATAAATTTTTTCCGAATTTGCTATCAGTACCTATGATAACTGCAAAATTAATGAGAAATATGAAGAAAACAAGAATGGAAAGCAAACTTAAATTCTTAGCTACTTGCCGACGATTTTGGTCTGGAAGTTTCCTTTTTTTAAGGGAATAACGAATGATTTTCTTCTTTAATTTACTCATCGCTACTTGAACTCACCACTTTTCGATTTTCTTTTTGGAGGGTCATCCCCTGAGAACTAGCTAACTTAGACAAGCGTTCATATCGAGTCAACTCATTGACTTCTTGCCGGATATCTTCTAGTTCAGTCTCTTTTGTTTTTAGTTCCGTATTGAGGTTTGTCAAATCACTTTGCACTTGTAGAATCCGCGTCTGCATAAAAATAATACTGACAGCAAGGATAATCCCTGTTAGGACAATCGAGCCATAAAAGGCTTTCTCTACTCTGGTAAAGCGACGAATACGATCTTGCAATTGACTGCCACGAGATCGTAATGGTTGATCTGCCATGTTCATTTCCTCTTACTTATGAATTTTTTGAGCAACCCGCAATTTTGCAGAATGAGCTCGGTTGTTATTTTCTAACTCTTCTTGGCTTGGAAGAATCGGTTTTCGAGAAACTAATTCCATTTTTGGTTTTAAGTCCTCTGGGATGAAGGGCAAGCCCTTCGGTACATCTACTGTAGAAGCTTCTTTAAACAATTGCTTGGTCAAACGATCTTCCAAGGAATGAAAGGTAATGACTGAAATACGACCACCAACTGCCAACAAATCCATAGCCTGCTGGATTGATTCATCCGCCGCTCCCAATTCATCATTGACTTCGATCCGAATAGCCTGAAAAATTTGTTTGGCTGGATGCCCCTTTTTCTTGAGTTCCTTGGCTGGTTTTGCCGACTTAATAATCTCTGCTAATTCTGTCGTCGTTTCAATCGGTTTTATCGCACGCGCTTGTTCGATCTTTCTAGCAATTTGTTTGGAGAATTTATCTTCCCCATACTTGAAAAAGATGCGAACCAAATCATGGTAATCATAGGTATTGACTACTTCATAAGCTGTCAAAGAAGCGTCTTGATTCATCCGCATGTCCAAGGGAGCGTCTTTTTTATAAGAAAAACCACGAGACCGCTCATCTAACTGAGGACTAGAGACTCCCAAGTCATAACAAATGCCATCAATTTCACTGACTCCCAATTCTTGGAGACGCGCTTGAAGATTCCGGAAATTGTCTTTGATGAAGGTTACCATGCCTTTTTCAACGTAAGGAGCCAATCGTTTCTCCGCATTATCAATCGCATGCTGATCCTGGTCAAAGGCATATAAATGTCCTTTTTCACTTAATTGACTTAATAAATATTCGCTATGGCCGGCTCCGCCTAATGTGGCATCCACATAGATTCCATCTGGCTTTATATCCAGCATATCAATCGTTTCATGGAGCAAGACCGTTACATGATGAAATTCTTTACTCATATCCTATCTATTTTACCACAAATCTGATCAGGATGCACTTGAGATTCTTTCCTCTATCCACACACTGTTTCGGGATAAAAAGTTCCTATTCTTTAAAAACCTCATTCTATCAACCAATAGACCTAGAGAAGTAAATTGTGATACAATAACTCTATGAAAGATAAGAAATACCTTCTCCTTGGCCTGCTAGTGGCCGATCTTATTGCAGTTTACTTTTTCCTACGAACTCCTGTCCCTTGGATTTTTTGGACAGCTACCTTTGTTCTTGCCGTCTCCATTTGGATATTTAAAAATCAATGGAAAAACTACAAAAATAGAGATGAGGAGTCAGAGTAGCCCATATAGAATTAGAAAACTCGATCAGTTCAACATCTGATCGAGTTTTCTATTGTCTATTTATGAATTGGGATCGTCAAGGCTACGACCATGTAAGCCTTTTTCCCGTTGGACTTGACGTAGTTTTTCTGGTGTCACGTCATTTCCTTCTTCATCCACAACTTTGATCCCTTCAATGTGATGACGAACGGAACGACGATAGCCTTCGATATACTCTTCGCGAAGTTTAGCTTGTTCTACCTCTTCTTCTGGTGTCAAGCCTTCTGCTTTTTTCTTTTTGGCAAGCTCATTGATTCGAGCAATTTTTTCAGGTGTCATAATAAAACCTACTTTCTACCTGACATCAGGTCATTATTTTGTATTTAATTGGTTAAAGGCTGCGACTTTATTGGCTTTTGCTACTAGACTAGCAAGAAGGGCCAAACGATTCTTTTTAACAGCCTCATCTTCTGCCATAACCATGGTATTGTCAAAGAAAGCATCGATGACTGGGCTAAGAGCAAAGAGTTGAGCCAATTTGTCGCTAGCTGAACCTGTCAATTCTAATTCTTCAATCGCCTTAGCAAGAGCTTTTTCTTGATCATTTTCAAAGAGACTAGCATCGACCTCTACTGAAGCATCTGCTTTTTCTGCCAAGTTGAAAGCACGTGAGAGTGACTCAACAGCTGCCTTATAACCATCCGTCTTAGCAGCTTCTGAGAGGGCATCTGCTGCTTCCAGCATATCCGCTACCACGAAGTTTGAACCAGCAAGTACAGCTTCTTTGATGTCTTTAGATGTGCGTCCCATCATCTTGTCTACACGCGCCTTGATGAAGTTGAGCACTTCTGCTTGATTGGCATACGAAAGACTATCGAATGAAAGTCCGTAAAGACTATCGATTAACTCATCCATCGGGATGTTCCAACCAAAGGCATCCAAGATACGAACAATCCCTTGTGTTGCACGGCGAAGCGCATAAGGGTCATTTGAACCTGATGGAATCAAGCCAACTGAGAAGAAGGAAAGAAGGGTATCCAATTTATCCGCAAGGGCAAGGATAGCACCAACCTTAGTTTCAGGAAGGGCTCCGTCTGCTGAATCAGGAAGGTAGTGCTCACGGATAGCTGTCGCTACCGCAGCATCTTCCCCAGCGAGAAGGGCATATTTTTCACCCATGATTCCCTGCAATTCATCGAACTCTCCAACCATACCCGTCAAGAGGTCAAATTTGTAAATTTCAGCTGCACGAGCTACGGCTGCCTTTTCTTCTGCAGTCAAACCAGCTTGCTCAGCTAATGACGCTGCAATGACACCAGCACGGGCCATGTGTTCAGACAGAGAACCAATTTTTTCATGGAAGGTCACGTGTGCCAATTTAGCAACGAGGTCTTCAATCTTAAGTTTTTGGTCTTCACGCCAGAAGAATTCACCATCTTCGAGACGCGCCACCAAGACTTTTTCATTTCCTCGAACGACATTTTCCAAGTGCTCAGCGTTACCATTACGAACTGAGATGAAGTTTGGTTTGAGCTTACCATCAAGGTCACGTACAACAAAGTAACGTTGGTGTGTTTCCATTGATGTCACCAAAACCTCTTCTGGAACGTCCAAATATTTAGTGTCAAAACTTCCCATAAAGGCAGTTGGGTATTCGACCAAGTTCAAGACTTCATTCAAAAGGCCTTCTTCAATTTGGACTTGCACACCTTGTTCTGCTTCAATAGCTTTGATTTGCTCACGAATCATGTTTTCACGTTCTTTGCTGTCTGCAATGACGTAAACGGTACGAAGGTCTTCTTCGTACGAATCCGCATTGGTAATTTCCACTTCGTGTCCAAGGAAACGGTGTCCACGACTCACACGGCCTGACTGGATATCCAAGAAATCAAGGTCAAGCGCTTCATCACCCAAAAGAACGATCAAGGTGTGAACTGGGCGAATGTATTCAAAGCTGTTTTTAGCCCAGTGCATGCTAACAGGGAAGGTCATTGAAGCAAGCACTTCTGGAAGGCCAGCCAAGACTTCTTTGGCAGGTTTTCCAGCTTCGTGCTTCGTAACATAAACGTACTCTTCCCCTTTGACTTCACGGAATTCGATATCATCAACCGTCAAGCCTTTTCCACGGACGAATCCTTGCGCTGCTTTTGAGAAGTTTCCATCTGCATCCAAGGCGATTTTCTTAGAAGGTCCTTTAAAATCTTCGGTCAAATCAGATTGTTGATCCGCCAAACCAATCACACGGACGGCTAAACGACGTGGTGTTGAGAAGGTTTGAATGCTTTCATATGAAAGACGGTTGTCATCCAAGAAGGCTGCCATTTTCTCACCGAGTTGTTTTTCACTTGGTGTGACAACGTAGGCTGGCAACTCTTCAAGTCCAAGTTCTACTAATAAGTTTTTTGTCATGTTTTTTCTCCGAAAAATATCTTTTTTTCCAGTTTGGCTTATGTGATTGGCACGCAAGCAACCGACTTCGTCGTTTCATTGCTAAAATTGGAGCCTAAGGTCTCCAATTTTGCCTGGTATCGTTAGTTTCTCTAACGATACCTTTATCACTGTGGCAACTGGTTCTGTAGGATTGCTCTATCATCCAATCCCATCTAATACGCTCTCTTTATTCTTCCTCTTCTGCTAGGAGTTTTGCGCGTGTGGCTTCGTCGAGCAGTGGGTAACCGAGTTTCTTGCGTTCTGCGACGAAGGTTTTGGCTACAACACGGGCCAAGTTACGGATGCGTGCAATGTAGCCAGCGCGTTCTGTAACAGAAACAGCACCACGTGCATCTAGCAAGTTGAAGGTGTGTGAGCATTTCAAAACATAGTCATAGGCTGGGTGAACAAGGCCCAATTCCAAAGCACGTCCTGCTTCTTTTTCAAATTTCTCAAAGTTTTCAAGCAACATATCTTGGTCAGAAACTTCAAAGCTGTATTTTGAGTGCTCGTATTCTGGTTGAAGGAAGATTTCTCCGTATTTTACCCCTGGAGCCCACTCAATATCGTAAACAGAATCTACTTCTTGGATATAAGAAGCTAAACGCTCCAACCCATAAGTGACCTCAGCGGTAACAGGACCAGTTGCCAAACCACCGACTTGTTGGAAGTAGGTGAACTGAGTGATTTCCATACCGTCAAGCCAAACTTCCCAACCAAGACCAGCTGAACCAGTTGATGGGTTTTCCCAGTTATCTTCAACGAAACGAATATCGTGTTCCAATGGGTTGATGCCCAATTTTTCCAAAGACTCGAGGTAGAGTTCTTGGATATTTGAAGGCGATGGTTTCATGACCACTTGGAATTGGTGGTGTTGGTAAAGACGGTTTGGGTTTTCCCCGTAACGTCCATCAGCTGGACGACGTGATGGCTCTACATAAGCCGCATTCCATGGCTCAGGACCGATGGCACGAAGGAAGGTATAAGGACTCATGGTTCCCGCACCCTTCTCGTTATCATACGCCTGCATGAGCATACAACCCTGGTCATTCCAGTATTGTTGCAAAGTCAAAATAATTTCTTGGAAGGTTAGTTTTTTAGACATCTTCTTCTCCTTTTTATAATTTCTTGCGACTTTGGATACAAAAAAACCGTGTCTTTGCTCCTAAGTCAAGTGACCTAGGGGCGTCAAAAACGCGGTTCCACCCTAATTTATTACTTCATTTTATTCTACTGTACTCAGCTTTTTACTGAGAGAAAGCGCCACTTGCTTATCTTGTTCTGCTTGGCTTTCACTATCCCAAGCTCGCTTAAAAAACGCCATAAGCCTTTCTTTCTTGACTAGTATTATAGCAGATTTCTACTCTAGTGTAAACCAAAAACAAGTCCGAAACAGGTGTTTCAGACTTGTTGCAAATCCTTTCAAAGAAAGGTGACTGTTATGGGCGTTTTGCAACCTTTGGTTTTTTCCCATTTAATTTTTTCTTAGCAGCTTTAACCTCTGCTAAGGCCGCCTTGACTTCCTGTTGACTAGCACCAGGATTAGCCAGTACTGCTTGAGCGCGGATAAAGGCTTGAAGGTAATTCACCTTCACCTTATCTGCTGCATAGATAAACTTAGCGTTCTTAGCTTGGAACTGGAGTTCTGCTGCAATCAATTTCTTAAGACTTGAGAAATCGGTTGTTTTGCCAGTTAATTGTTGATCAGCCGCCTGGTAGTTCGCAAGCGCTTGGTTGATTTGCTCTTGTGTCACACCTTCGCGGACGAGCAAGAGAGCCAACTCCTTAAAGCTTTGATCAAAGGCACGTCGAGCAGAATCCTTAGCGTTCGCATAACGGCCTGTTTTTGAAGTCGCATCATAGGCAGCAATAGCTGATTTTAGCGCTGTGAAATCAGACTCTTTCCCATCTAATTGACTGGTTACCAATCCAAGATTTGAAAAGATTTGGTCAACTTCTGCTTGTGATAACTTAGTCGCAAGAGCTTTCTGAGCTTCTTGGTATGCTGCATCATAAGCTAAACGTTTTTCACTTGTTGCATTAAAGTACTGAGGAGTGCTGGTCAAGTTAGCTTGTTGAGCCAGCAATTGCAACAATTGGGTCTTAATGACAACAGAAAGTTTTGCGAGGTTGTTTTGATCCGCCAGAACGGTCACAGTCGGTGCATCCTCAAACAACTCATAGCCTGTTGGTAGACTGACTGAAATCGTATAAGTTCCAACTGGGACATCTTTCCCAAAAGCATTCTTGCCATAGCGTTGAACTGGAAGAACAAAGGTTTCACCAGCTTGATTCTTCAAGACAACTGGTGTTGTTCTAGGTACTGCTTGATCAAAGACCAGGCTCAAAGGAGCAGTGACAATCTCTTTGGCCAAGAATTCGATGGTCTTAAAGCTATCCTCTGCAGTGATTTCAAATTTCTGAGTTCGTTCGCTGACGAGTTTCAGATCTGATTTGTCATAGGCAAAGAGTTCTGCAACATAGCTACCAAACTTAAGGAAATTGATTTCTTTCCCTTTATCTAAGTTGACATACTGCCCTTGTTCATCTTTGATACGGTAGACAAAATCAGTATCTAATTCTTGATGTGTATCGGCATCTAGGACTGACACCTTAATCCGGCCACTATCTTCACTACCAGCAAAATCAGCAAGAGAGGCAAAGTCGCGGTTTCCAGCGTAGTCTTCTACCACATAGTAAAGTAAGTCTTTACTGATTCCTTCTGGAAGAGTATAGCCACCATCTTCATTCGCCGTTAAATAGACACGGTTTTCAAAGCGACTGGTCTTCCCTAGGGCGTCTTTCCCCTCCTTAACCAGGGTTCCTTCTTCATCAAAGGCTTTGACATAGAAGACTTGCTCTCGTAAGATTCCACCATTGCCAATATCTTTTGTTTTACGAGCATAGAAGGTTTCTACCCCATCCTTCTTGGTCGTATAACCTGAAGTCAAGACTGGTTTTTGGGTGTCGATTTGGAGATTAAAGCGAACAACTTGCTCTTCTGCTCCTGGAACGGCTGGCGTATAGCGAACTTCATAGACATAGTGACCATCCGCTACCTTTTCACCCTTGGCATCCGTTCCTTCCCAAGCCGTATTGTCGACTAGATAAGATCGTTTCCCACGTCCGTCAAAATAATTCTTACGAGCAGAGAAAGATCCTGTACTTGACCAAATTGGATTAGCAAATGCTTGATCATCTGCCTTGTAGACAGCTGCTTTCATATTTTTTAGGTTTCGCAAGACGACTGCACGATACTGCACATAATCTTTGTTCCCATCTCCATCTGGAGAAATAGCAAGACGGACATTGCCGTCAGTATCCAAATGAAGGACATTCAACCCTTCTGATGTTTCCACTGTTCCAAGAACGATTGGACTTCGTTCTGCTGTTTCCTTCTTAGCAGTCGTATAGAGCACATCATTCGCGTTTGAAACTAAAGAGGTGACGTTCGCATTGGATGGCACGTGTTTGGTTTCTGGGACATCATAGTAGAATCCTGATTTCCCTTCTCTTACCAAGTTGTAGATTGGTTTTTCAACCGCAGGGATATCTTGGAAGGAACCACGGAATCCCATAAATGGAATGCTAACCACATCGCCATCATCTGCTGGATCCACAAAGCGAACAAATCCTTCTAGGAAGTAACCGTTCGGCATCAATTTAGTCAATTCTTCCGCAAACTTAGATGCATCGACAGTCACCGTCACTGTCTGACTACTATGGGCTTTTACGGTGACATTTGGCCATACTGTCTCTGTTAATTTCCGTGGCTTCAAGGTAAAGTGATCGTCTTTTACATCGTCGGTAGTGGTATTCACAATCATCTTCAACTCTCTGTCAGTATCAGAAATATTATGAACGGTCACATCAAAACTGAATCGATCTTCTACATTACCAAGGGTTACGCTTGGGTAAGCATCTTCATTCGTTACATATAAATCTGTCGAGACAGCTGCAGCAGTATCTACAATCCCTGCCCCTTGTTGACGTACCGAAGTGTAGGCCCCCGTTTCTTTGTTGAAGTGCGGTTTTGCAGTCGACATGATCAAGGCCTTAACCGTTGCAGATAGCTCCTCTGGTGAAAGTTCTGGATGATGAGCTTGAAGGTATTCCTTCACCAAAGCTGATACCCCAGCCACATGAGGAGAGGCCATACTGGTTCCGCTGATACTGCCATAGCTATTATCATTTAGTGAAGAGAAGATCGATCCACCAGGTGCTGTGACATCCGGTTTTAATTGTCCATCCGTTGAGACTCCCCAACTAGAGAATTCAGACATCTTCCCAGCGTCAGGGTTTGGACGGTTATCCAGACTACCATCAAAGACTATCTTGTAGTCTTTGTCTTTGATGGCTTCTCCATAGCGCTTGGAAATAAATACCGCAGGAATCTTTCTCGCATCACCTTCTAGACCCATTTTGACATTTGCGCCTTCGACACTGTTGTAAATGAGGGCACCAATCGCTCCTTTTTTATAGACATTAGCGACCTTATCTGAGAAGGTGATTTCACCACGTTTGATGAGGGCGACTTTACCAGTCAAATCGAGACTCTCTAAATCACTCTCACGCCCCAAGCCAGCATCCACATAGTCATATTCTTTCCCATTTTCAAAATTGGCATCTGTTTCAGCTGCTGTATAGGTGAACTTTCCTTTATCCAAGTCAGCATTGTCTTCCAAACCACGAACTGTAAAGACTTCTTCTGTTACGAATGAATCGTTTACTGAGGCAACTGAAATAGACTCTTCTACGGTTGAAGGACTACCCACGACACCATAATCAGGGTTTTCAGCACTTGGGTTGTTATAACCATATCCATAAGTATTGCTATTACCTGCCGCGATGACGACACTAACCCCTTTGGCGCGTGCTCGTTGAATCGCTTCTCTGACAGCAGGACTAGCATTCACTGTAGATCCTGTCCCAGATCCTAAACTCATATTAATGACATCGGCTCCCAATGCCACTGCGTCATCAATCGCTTTTACATAGACAACATCGCTGGTGGATCCACTACGATCAGAGAAAACCCGCATAAACATCACTTGGGCTTCTGGAGCAACTCCATATACGTAGTTGCCATCCCCAGCTTTTTTGTCAGGGTTCCCAGTCGCAATCCCTGTTACGTGCATACCGTGTGAATCATGGTCTTTTTCTTTGATATTGTCATCTCCATCCATATAATCATAGGCAAAGACAACCTTATCGTTGTACCATTTTCCGTAGTCAATTCCCGCTGCTTTTTTGGCAGCTTCTAATTCTGTTTGATTTTTGAATTTCCCTTTTGTAGGGTCTGAAATCCGCAATACTTCGTGGTAGACATCTAAACCAGAGTCAATGACCGCAACAACAGTCCCTTCACCCTTGTACCCTTTTTCCCAAGTTTGGGGCACATTAATAATCGTATTGCTGCTAATACTTAATGGTTTATCTTCAGCTTTCTTTTCGGTTCTTGCTTCCGTTACAGGTTTAGCCTCACTCTTCTCCTCTGTTGAAGAAGGTTTTGCTTCTGTTTTTTCCTGTCCTTCGGATGTTTTTTCTGCAGTTTTTTCTTCGGTTTTAGTTACGACTTCCGCTTGCTTTTCAGTAGCTGGAGCCTCTGTTTTGGCTTCCTGCGTAACAACTTGGCTATCTGATTCGACAGATGGAGTTGTTGCCCCTTTGTCTGAGGAGACCGGCTCGTCAACAACTTTACCATTTTCAACTACTGAGCCTGTAGTCTGCTCACTTGCCTGATTCGTTACAGGAGACGCAGACTCACTTGGCGATACTGGATTTGCTTCTGCAGATGCAACGACTGCAGTCTCTGGCTGTTTCGCTTCATCAGCACTTACATTCCCTGCTCCAAAGACAAGAACAGATCCTAACAGCACCGATGCAACACCAAACTTATATTTTCTCAATGAGAAACGCTGTTTACTCATAAAATTCCCCCTATATACTAAATTATTCTTATTATACTCCTAATTTTTCAGAAAATTCACTCAACATTAACTTTGTTATCAAATTGTAATATTCCCGTACAATATCTTTAATTAGTTGTTTTTTGTTTGCTTTTTAATGGTTTTGATATCCAAATATTTAGATATTTAAAACAAATCATTCGTTTTTCATCTCGTTACACAAAAAAAGACAGTAAGAGCAAATTCTCACTGTCTATTAAAAACAAACAATCCTAAAAGTCTTTGGTATCTGGATTCGGTGCTCCTGCCTCTACTGGGATCTTCCGAAGAAGGTCACAATCTTCTGGGGATAATGCAATCGCAGAGCATTGTAGGTTACTTGCAATGCGTTCAGGAGTCACTGACTTGGGCAGAGGTAAAAATCCTTCTGCTAGACTCCAGGCCAACAGAAGCTGGGCTGGTGTCACGTCATACTGTTTAGCCAATGTAAGGACTGTCTCATTTTGAAACAACTCTCCTTGGCCAAATGGCCCCCAAGCTTCCAATAAAATTCCTTTATCACGACAATAACGGACTACTTCCTCTTGATAGACTCCAGGGGCCAAGCGAATCTGATTGACTGCCGGAAGAACTTTTGCACTCTCCAACAAAGCATCCAGGTGATGGGGCAGGAAGTTACTCACACCAATAGAGCGAATCTTTCCTTTTGCCTGCATATCTTCCATGGCTCTCCAAACCTCACGATTCCGTTCTTTCCAGGCCTCATTTTCTCGGTGAGTCACAGGATTCGGCCAGTGGATGAGGTACAAATCGATATAATCTAGTCCCAATTTGTGCAAAGATTCTTCTAGACCATTGACAGCATCCTCATAGGTGTGACGATTATTCCACAACTTGGTCGTTACAAAAAGCTCATCTCTTGGAATACCACTATCTTTGATAGCCTTTCCGATGCTTTCTTCATTTTGATAGATGGCTGCCGTATCAATATGGCGATAGCCCGCTTCTAAGGCTGCTTTTACTGCTTGATAAGCTTCCTCGCCATCTTTCGCCTTCCAAGTACCAAAACCAAGTACAGGAATGTGGCGTCCGTCATTTAGTTTGTAACTCTTCATCTTATTTCCCGTCACTTTCCTTTGTTTTTTCACCAGACTTAGAAGTCTTCGCATTCAAGCGCAACTTTGGCTTAAAGATATTTTCCTTCGGTTGCACCATCGATTTACTAAAAAAGGCATAGAGTAAAAAGGCACTACCTGCCACTAAAATGACGGGACTACGGCGCAACATACCGTAGATAAAGAAAAACAAGCCCATCAATAAAAAACGTACGTTTATCTTATTCATAAAACTACCTCGCGATTCAATTACTTTCATTATACCATGTATCAGAGCAAAGAGACAAATGGCTAGATCAAGGAATCCTATTCAAATAAGCTGAGACTTTCATCTCAGCTTATGGGATACATTCAATTTTTAGTTTGGCGAAAGCAAGCGATTCGTAGTTGAACCTCTTTTTCACCATTAAGCTTCAAATCGTTTTTGACCGTCTAAGAAGGTTGCTACCAACTCTAAATCTTTATCCAATACAATAAAGTCAGCGTCATACCCTTCACGGATTTGGCCACAGACATCATCAATATGGACAGATTTAGCAGGGTTGAGACTCGCCATCATGACCGCTTCATGAGGATTGGCAATGCCCCACTCAACAACATTCTTCAATCCATCTTTAAGCTTCAAGATCGAACCAGCCAGATTCCCTGTCGATTTCAAACGGGCTGTTCCATTTTCTACGACAACAGGGAATTCACCCAACATGTAGTCGCCATCTTCCAAGCCACCAGCTGTCATACAGTCGGTGATCAAGGCGATATTTTCCACTCCTTTTTGTTTGAGAAGGATGTCGCAGGCTTTTGGATCAACGTGATGGCCATCACAGATTAACTCTGCATAAGTATGAGGAAGTTGGTACATAGCCCCAACCATTCCCAACTCACGGTGCGTCAAACCGCGCATTCCGTTATAGGCATGCACCCAGACACTAGCCCCAGCATCCACTGCTTTTTTAGCTTCGTCAAAGGTTGCATTGGAGTGACCAAGCGCAACCGTTACCCCTTCTCCTGTCACTGTGCGGACAAAGTCTTCGACACCATCTCGCTCAGGAGCAAGGGCAATTTTATTGAGCAAGCCGTTGGCTACTTTTTGCCATGCACGGAATTCATCCATTCGAGGATCTTTCATGTAGGCTGGATTTTGTGCCCCTTTGTACTTCTCTGTAAAGTAAGGTCCTTCAAAGTAAATGCCACGAATCTTAGCACCAGATGCTTCTTGGTAGCGTGCTCCAATGTTTTCAGTTACTGCCAATAATTGCTCATAAGAAGAGGTCAAGGTTGTTGGCAAAAAGCTAGTGACCCCTGTGCTCAAGAGACCCTCACTCATAGTATGAAGAGTTCCCTCGATGTTGTTGTCCATAACATCAACTCCACCAAATCCATGGATGTGCGTATCGACCAAACCAGGAGCAATACTATAGCCTGTATAGTCCAAAACAGTAGCTCCCTCTGGTAGCTGATCTACATGTTTCCCAAATTTGCCATCGACAATTTCTAGATATCCTCCCTTACGAATGCCATGGGGATAAAAGAATTGATCTGCTTGTATATAGGTTGTCATGGTGATTTCCTTTCTTTTTCTACCGATATATTCATACACATTATAATCCTTTGTACTGCATTTGTAAATGGTCTAGACCTATTTTATTTAAATATATTAATATTCTCTATAAATACGATAAAAAATCCAGTTTTTTTGAGCTGGATTTCAGATTGAATATAAAGTCTTCTTTAAAACTTTCCTTAGGTGAGTACGGACGTCAGCGAACTTATTTGAAGTTCCATGACTTAGTTTTGAACCTAAAGTTTCAAAACTCCCGAGTGGCTGAAACTTTAGCGCTTCAGCCACTTTTCTCACAGCGGAAAGTAATAAATTTGTTTAATTAATTAAAAATACAAATTATTTTTTTGAAAAAATTTTCTAGCTATTTTATGAAAAAAATTTGTCTACATTCTAAAATCCAGTCCTAAAGAACTGGATTTTTCGTTTTTTTAGATCTGCTCCAATTGTACCTTCTCAGCTAAGTTCATGGCATGGTCTGCGACACGTGTATAGTGAGAGATGATATCAATAAAGTTGACACCTGCTTGAGGTGTACACTCGCCCTTGTTCAGACGAGAAATATGAGTCTTCCGCAATTTCTTTTCGAGTTTTTCAATTGCCTGATGGCGCTGTTCCAACTCTGCCGCCAACTCTTGGTTATCCTCTTCTACACTTCGAAGGGCATCTTTAACAAACGTCGCCGTTTGCTGGTAGATATCTTCTAATTCAGCCAAGGCATTGTCAGAAAAGACAACTTTCTTCCGAATGAGATAATCCGTCAAGTTGATCAAGGCTTCTGCGTGGTCTCCAATCCGCTCCAAATCTCGAGAAGAATCCAAAATATTGGTCAAGGATTCGCTTTCTTTTGGACTCAAAGCTTCACTGGACAAGCGGATCAAGTATTTGGTCAACTGATCATCGATGGTATTAATCGCTTCTTCTGTTTTATGGCCTTTTTCAGCTAGCTTTTCTTCTTGATTTACAATGTAGCGATAGGCCAAGTCGAAACTCTTTTCAGCATAGGTTCCTAAATGCAATAGTTCTTTTTTGGCATTTCCTAAAGCAATCGAAGGAGCTTGGGTAATCAGATTTTCATCCAAGTAAAGTGGTTCGTATTTGACCACTTCATCCTCACCAGGAATCAATTTCGTCACAAAGTAAGCCAAAGCTCCAATGAAGGGGAACTGGATGATGGTATTGGTAATATTAAAGGTCCCGTGAGCAAAGGCTATGGTCATCTCGGGAGACAAATGAAGAGTCGTTTCAAACCATTGAATCAAAGATGTAAACGGAACAAGGAAGACAAGACAGATAATGGTTCCGATAACATTAAAGGCTACATGGGCACCCGCCACACGTTTGGCCGCAATATTTGCTCCCAAGGAAGCAATGATGGCTGTAATGGTCGTTCCGATATTATCACCAAAGAGAACTGGGAGAGCCCCTTTAAGGTCAATCAAATGACTAGCATAGAGATTTTGTAAGATACCAATGGTTGCAGAGGAAGCCTGAATCAAAAGAGTTAATCCTGATCCGACAAAGACACCCAAGATAGGACTTTTACTCAACTCCACCATGTAGTCACGAAAAACTTGCAAATCTTTAAGAGGTTCCATAGCCCCACTCATCAAGTTGAGGGCAAAGAAGATACCACCGACACCAAAAACGATTCGTCCAACATTATTAACCAAACGATTTTTGGTAAAGAAGAGACAAATCGCTCCGATAAAAAGCATAGGCAAGGCGTAGTCTCCTAATTTAAAACCAATGATAAAGGAGGTAACAGTAGTTCCAATATTGGCCCCCATAACAATACCAATAGCTTGACGGAGGGTTAGAAGTCCAGCACTCACCAGACCGACCGTAATCACTGTAACCCCTGAACTAGACTGAATCAAAGCAGTCATCCCAATCCCTACTAGAACCCCTAGAAAGGGATTACTCGTATATTTATCAATATAGTATCGAAGGCGATCCCCTGCAGCCTGTTGCAAGCCTTCTCCCATGGTTTTAATACTATAGAGAAAGAGACCCAAGCCACCTAAGAAGTTAAATAAAATGTTCTGCCAATCAATGGACATTTCTTTCCTCCATCATCATTCGATAAAAGTTTACTCACTCTATTTTAAAACATCCACCACTTGGACACAAGTTTTTTTTTGAAATTTCTTCTGAATTTTGTCCTAAAAAAACGATAGACTCTACAAAATCTATCGTTTTGTTCATTATTTTTTATCAAGCTCTCGTAACATTTGATCAATTTTGTTTCCATATTCAATGGATTCATCTTTGATAAAGGTTAAATCCGGAATCTTATATAATTTTAAATTCCGACCTAATTCGCGCTTGATGGTTCCTGTTGCTTTTTCAAGCCCTGTCTGAGCCTTCTGATTATCTGAAGCCAGGTCACTCATAATCGAATAGTAGACCTTAGCCATAGACAAATCGCCTAGCATCTGAACATCCGTAATGGTGACACCTTGAACACGTGGGTCACGAACTTTTTTTTGCAAAATTTCGTTGACTTCACGCTTGATTTCCATCCCTACTCGGTCTGTCCGAAAATGACTTGCCATAGGAACTCCTTTCTGATCTGTCTTTAAAACTAGGAAATGGGAGATTTCTTCTCTTCTTTCCTAGTTAACAGTTTATTTTTTAATTTCTTCCATGATGTAAGCTTCGATGGTATCATCCGTCTTGATATCATTGTAGCCTTCGATCATCAATCCACCTTCGCGACCGTTGGTTACTTCTTTGACATCATCTTTATAATGTTTCAAGCTAGCAAGAGCGCCATCATAAATCACGACACCGTCACGAATGACACGAACTTTGGAATCACGAGTGACCTTACCACTGAGGACCATAAATCCACCAATGGTACCCACTTTAGAGACCTTAAAGGTTTCACGAATGACTGCTTCCCCGATGACTTTCTCTTCGAACTCAGGATCCAACATTCCCTTCATGGCATCTTCCATTTCTTCAATCACTTTATAGATGATTGAGTGAAGACGGATTTCTACCTCATCAGCTTCTGCTTGCTGACGTGCTTGAGGCGTAGGGCGGACGTTAAATCCAATGATGAAGGCATTTGAAGCTTCTGCAAGGGTGACGTCTGATTCGTTGATGGCACCAACTGCTGAGTGAACGATGGTCACTTTCACACCTTCCACTTCAATCTTTTGAAGGGAAGCAGCAAGGGCTTCAACCGATCCTTGTACATCGGCTTTAATGATGACATTAACGGATTTCACTTCTCCAGCCTTCAAGGTATCAAAGAGATTTTCAAGGCTGACACGGTTGGTTGCTTGACGTTGTTTCATCAGCGCACGTTTGGCACGTTCTTCACCGGCTGCACGCGCAGATTTTTCATCTTCATAAACCGCAAAGTGGTCACCCGCCATTGGTGCTTCGTTCAAACCAGTGATAGAAACTGGAGTAGATGGTCCAGCTACTTTCACACGACGGCCAAGGTCATTGGTCATGGCACGGACACGTCCGAAAGTATTACCAACAACGATTGGGTCTTGGACATTCAAAGTACCTTGTTGAACCAGAAGGGTTGCAACCGCACCTTTTCCTTTATCCAAGCGCGCTTCGATAACCGTACCGATGGCACGAACAGTTGGATCTGCTTTGAGTTCTTGGATTTCAGCCACAAGAAGGACCGTTTCCAAGAGCTCATCGATATTTTGGTTGAACTTGGCAGAGATTTCTACAAACTCAGAATCTCCACCCCAGGCAGTTGACATAACTCCATGCTCTGCCAATTCACCGATGACACGTTCTGGGTTGGCACCTGGTTTATCAATCTTGTTAATAGCCACAATGATTGGAACATTAGCCGCTTTTGAGTGGTTGATGGCTTCGATTGTTTGTGGCATCACCCCGTCATCTGCTGCTACGACCAAGATGGTAATATCCGTAACAGATGCACCACGCGCCCGCATAGAGGTAAAGGCCGCGTGTCCAGGTGTATCCAAGAAGGTAATTTTCTTGCCATTTTCCACGATTTGGTAGGCACCGATATGTTGGGTGATTCCTCCTGCTTCTCCTGTCGCTACACGTGAATTACGAAGGGTATCCAAAAGGGTTGTCTTCCCGTGGTCAACGTGTCCCATGATGGTGACAACTGGTGGACGCTCTACCAGTTCATCTGGATTCAAATAGCCATCTTCGACGAAGAAGCGTTCGATATCCGCATTGTCCACTTCAACCTTTTTCTTGGCTTCAATTCCATAATCCACTAACAGAAGTTCAATGGTATCGCCATCCAAGGATTGGTTTTGTGTCGCCATCACTCCCATCATGAAGAGTTTCTTAACGATTTCCGCAGGCTCACGCTTAATCCGTTTTGCGATTTCCGCAACCGTCATTCCATCTGTGTACTCAAGTTCACTTGGCAACTCATGGAATTTACGCTCTGTTACTGGTTTTGGAGCTTCATTGCGGTTATTCTTTCCTTTTTTATTCTTTTTGTTGTTGTTCCAGTTACTATTTCTTTGATTTCTCACTTGGTTTTGACTACTTCGATTCTTTTGTTGTTTTCTTGGACCATCTTCTTCGCGATCAAAATCTTCACGTTTTTTGTCTGGTCTAGCTTGCTTTTTCCGACGTGTATCAACTGCTGCAGGACTTGGAGCCACTACCGGAGTTGCCTTCGCTGCTTCTACCTTCGGTTGTGGAGCGACAACTTCAGTCGCAACTGCCTCTTCACGCTTACGACGTTGTTGACGTTCTTGCTCTACCTTGGCTGCCTGGTTTTGCTTGTAGCGTTCTTCACTACCACGTGCATATTCCGCATTTTGCTCTGCCTTTAATGCTGCCGCACGGGCTTTGAAATCAATCTTCGGAGCGCCATTTACAGGATTTGGACGTCCTTGACCGTTGCCAGATTGCTCACGGCGACGATCATTCCCTTGGTTCCGGCGGTCATTTCCTTGATTTTTTCGCTCATTACGATTTTGGAAACGATCCCCATCCCGACGGTCGTTTTGTTGTTTCTTAGGTCGATTTCCTTGTTGTTGACGACGTTCCGCCTGCTCTTTTGCGCGGGCTTCGCGTTCCGCCTTGAAATTACGACTCTTTGGCTTCACAACAGGTGCTGCCGCTGTTTCCGTTTTCTTTTCTGGTTGGTTTGCAACAGGTTCTTTTGCAACCGGTGCAACTTTTACTTGTTTTTCTTCCTTCACTTTAGGAGTTTGGGGCGCCTTTGATGCAAAACTATTGACCAAACGCTCAACCGCTTCACCTTCGATACTAGAAGCGTGACTCTTTACCTCCAACCCTAATTCTTTCGCCCGTGTGACGACTTCTTTACTTTCCTTGCCTAGTTCTTTGGCAATCTCATACAATCTTTTCTTAGACAATTGCTGTCCTCCTCTTCTATTCCATAAGAGACCTCATTTTCTTTGAAAATCCAGCATCTGTCACGGTCGCTACCTTTCGTGAGCGACCAATGGCAGTACTTAATTCTAGTGTTGAAAACACGGTTAATACCGGAACGCCATAATAGTGGCATTTATCTGTGATTTTTTTGGTAAGATTGGGAGCTGCATCATCTGCTAGAAAGACCAAACGAGCCTTTCCTTCTTGAACAGACTTGATGACCAACTCTTCTCCAGAGATGATTTTCCCTGCTCGCTGAGCCAATCCCAATAAATTACTGACTTTTTGCTTATTCAAGGCCTAACTCTCTTCTTTTCACCTTATGATCCACATAAGCAATCAATTCATCGTAGAAAGCTTCATCCACTTCCATGCTAAAGCTGCGATTGAAGACTTTCTTCTTCTTGGCTTGAAGTGCTTCCTCGTTATCGAGCTTGATATAAGCACCACGACCATTTGCTTTCCCAGTTGGATCGATAAAAACTTGACCTTCTTTATTTTTTACGATTCGCAAGAGATCTCGTTTATCGATGACCTCATTTGAAACGACAGACTTGCGTAAAGGGATTTTTCTTGTCTTTACCATGATTCCCTCCCTATTCGTCTACGGAATTCAAATCACTTTCTACTTCTTCAAAAGCAGGTTCTTGACTTGCTTCCATTTCTTCGTACTCGCTAGCTGATTTGATATCAATCCGGTAGCCAGTTAAGTGAGCTGCCAAGCGCACGTTTTGACCACGACGACCGATCGCAAGAGATAGCTTGCTATCTGGTACTACCACAAGGGCATGCTTGCTGTCTTCTTCATCAAAGATGACTTGATCGACCTCAGCAGGCGCAATGGCATTGTAGATAAATTCTGCTGGATCTGGAACCCACTCAATGACATCAATATTTTCTTCTGTTGGGACCATACGATCCAATTTCTGATCATAACGAGCTGGGTGGAACTTGCTAGTAATCTTTTTGATGTTCGATCCACCACGACCAACGATGGTTCCAATCGCATCCACGTTTGGATTATGGCTACGTACAGCAACCTTAGTGCGGTCTCCAGCTTCACGCGCCACGCTCATGATTTCAACTGTTCCATCATAGACTTCAGGAATTTCTTGTTCCATCAAACGTTTGATCATTTCTGGATGGCTACGACTTACGAAAACGTTGACCCCACGAGGATTGTCTTCTACTTTGTAGACAAAGACTTCGATGCGATCATGAGATTGGAAGACTTCACCCGGGATTTGGTCTTGTTTAGACAATTGAGCTTCGATAGACCCTAAATTTACATAGATAAAGCGATTATCAAAACGCTCAACCGTTCCACTCATAATTTCATTTTCATGTTCTTTATAAGTGTTGTAGGTAATCGCACGAGTTTGCTTGCGCATTTTTTCCATGATGGTTTGTTTGGCAGATTGGGCTGCGACACGACCAAACTCAGCAGGTGCTTCTTCAAATTTGATTTTGTCTCCCAATTCATAGGCAGAGCTAATCGCAAGAGCATCTTTCAAGCTAATTTCTAAGCGGCTATCAAATACTTCATCCACTACTTCACGAACGGTATAAACTCGGAAGTCACCAGTCTTTTCATTAAATTCGATAGCAGCACTCTCTGCTTGACCATACCGTCTCCGATAAGCCGAACGCAATGATTCTGTGACAGCTTCAATGATATCTTCTTTTTTGATTCCTTTGTCTTCTTCCAAGATGCGAAAAGCATCTAGCATTTCTTTACTCATTCTTTTCTTGCTCTTAGGCTACTAAGAGCCTTCCTTTCTTTTCTGCTATAATTTGACAGCTAGTCTTGCTTTTGATACAAGACTATAGGGGATTTCAATGGTTTTCTTTCTGGTTTTGTCCATGTATTCCATGGTCAATTGATCATCTTCGAACTTAACGAGTGTTCCTTCAATGACCTTTTGTTTGTCAACTGCCTTGTACAAGCTGACATGGATATATTGACCCAGAGATTTTTCCACTGCATCTTTGGTTTTTAAGGGACGCTCCAAACCAGGACTCGTCACTTCTAGGAAGTACTGTTCTGGGAATGGATCTGGTTGAATCTGATCCAACAGAGGACTAATCACTTCTGTTAAATCGGCTGTATCATTCAGGGTAATACCACCTGGCTTATCAACAAAGATACTTAGAACATAATCTCCTCCCATCTTTCCATATTCCACATCCACCAATTCAAATGGAGCTTGGATGGCTGGTTGAAGAATTTCTGTTACTAATTCAACAATTGTTGCGATAGGACAACACCTCCTCACAGACAAGAGGCGAAGATATGTCTTCGCCTCTCCTTTTCTATTCGTTTTAAATATTTTAGCACAAGTTCCGTCGAAATGCAAGAATTTCGCCTTCCTCATTCATATAGCTACCATCCAAAAGAAAAACGCCTCCTTTTCAGGAGACGTCAATCCTTAACTAGACTTTAAAATTGTGCTTCAACCCGATAAATGACCTGACCCTTACTTGAGAATTTCTTTTCATATTCGGTCATGACATTTCCCTCAAAATCACTCGCATGAAGATCTAGCCAGACACCCTTCAAGGTCATTCCATACTGAGAAAAACTCACCAAACTGTATTCAAAGAGTCCTCGATTGTCCGTCTTGAAATGAATCTCCCCATGCTCTGGCAAAATCTGTTTGAAGGTATCTAAGAAACTCTTGTAGGTTAAACGACGTTTTTCATGACGTTTCTTCGGCCAAGGATCTGAAAAATTGAGATACAATTGATTAATCTCACCGTCTTCAAAGTAATTGGTCAAGCTATCTCCGTCCACCCAAAGCAACTTGATATTGGGAACGTCAGCTTCTAACACCTTGTCCAAAGCGTAGCTTAATACTGATTTTTGAATATCAATCCCGATATAGTTAATGTCTGGATTTTGTTTGGCCATTCCAGTGATAAAGGCACCTTTACCGCTCCCCACTTCAATATGAATAGGATGGTCATTTCCAAAAATCTCATGCCACTTCCCTTTGGCTTCTTCTGGCTTCAAAATGACATATTGCGGATTGGCTTCTAATAATTCGGTTGCACCTTTACGGTTTCTAACTCTCATGCTTCCTTCCCATATTTTGACCGGAAATTACGCAAGGCATAAATTTCCCGGTTCACATTCTCTAAATCATTGTTTTCATAGTATTTTACAATCTGACAAAGGAAAGAGTATTGACCAAACCAGTACAATTTACTAAATACAGTTTCATTGTACTTATAGCCGTAATAGACCAACCAATCCTGCCACTGGGAATCTGGAATGTAGTGACTTAAAACATGAGCCACATCCATCATCCGATCTGTTAAGCGGACAGAATCCCAATCTACCAAGTAGATAAATCCACTATCCGTTTCAATCCAGTTACTATGACGGACATCTCCGTGAACAATGGTTGCATAATCTTCTCGAAAAGCTGGAACAGTCTGTCGTAAACTCTTTAATACAGATTGCAAATAATTGTTTTGACGCAAAGCGATTGGCAACTGACTGCTCAAAGAATTCAATAAATCCAATGGCGACTCAGCTGTGTAGCCCAACTTTCTCAATTGCGTCATCAAGGGGCGTGAACGGTGCAAACGAGTCAAGATATGAACCACTTGCTTTTTCCCCATCCCATTTGGAGTTAAAATTTCTCCATTTAACCATTCTTGTGCGCTCATCACATTTCCGTCAGGTAAGCGTCGGCTCCATAAGAGTTGTGGAGCAATTTGTTCTTTAGCTAACCCCGCTAATATTGGGGTTGTATTCATTTTGACAAATACTTTCCCCCCATCCGGATAAGTCCCCATAAAGGCTTTTCCGCTTTTACCAGCAATTGGGGTTAACGTTAGCTCTTTTTCGTTCGAGTCCATCTCTTCCTCCGTAAAAAGTTTCCCATCTATTTTACTAATTTTATGGCATTTCGTCAACTAATCGTCTCACCTTGAAAGGTGCATAACCATAGGCTAAAAAGGCTGTGAAAGCTAGCAAGGCTAGGACGAGAAGTTTGTCTTCAAAGACCAGTAATCCCAGTCCTCCCTCGACAAGAACCACAAACAAAGTCACCGATTGAACTGTTTGAAGAAGTCCCCGTGTTTTAGCACGATTTTCCAAGGGAAAGAGTCGCGTTAAATATTGATAGTCAAAGACCTTGTAGAGTCCGAGCAATTGAAAAACAAGTAAATAATTCAAGAGCCCCGCGACGGCCACTGCTACTAGCGTTTGGGGGATGAAGACAAAGACAGCTATTGAAAGTCCTAATAAACGCAGGCTCATGGAAAACAGGTCTCCATTTCTGAGATAAGAACGGAGATACAGGTTGTTCCAAGTCTTGGAACTGACTTTCGGAACCATGCTTGTCAGTCTGTCTAAGTAGGCCCGCCGTTTCACGCTGTTGGTCATTCCTTTTACTGTGGTAAAAAGGGCGAAAAATCTTAGAATACTTTGCTTTCTCAGATTTTCCAACTCTACGATTCGTTTCCAATCAAGACCCGCCTGGTTATAGAATCTTTTCCCCTTCCCTTGAAAAACAAGAACCTTCAACAAGAAGAGAATAGACAAATAAACCACTACAATGATCAAAGACAGTCCTAAAGCCAAGGCCAAAGGGACAAACAGGACAAGTACAAGAGTTTGCAAAATCCCCCAGAAAATAGTCGCTCGTATAGTCTGTTGTTTCAAATAGCTTTTCAATTTCTCTTCTTTTGCCAGGAGGAAAATCATGTCTGGCTTCTCAAAATAGGTAGCGATAGAACCAACTGGGAGTAGGAGCAAAGGAGCTAGCGCAAGTACAAGGAGGAGAAGGCTCTTATCTTCTGGTAGGGAGCGCAAAAACTGACTGTACTGAACCGCTAAAAATCCTAGAAAAATCAGGAGAAAGAGGACAAAATGATCATTAAACACATAGCGAGAATATTTTAAGCACTGATTGCGAAAGGTCGTCTTCCTCTTTTGTAAAACTTCAATCATCGGTCCGCCTCTTTTGTTAGTGCAAGGTAGATTTCATTCAAATCGGCATCCGCCATTCCAAATTCTGTCCGCAATTCCTCTAAAGTCCCCTGGGCGCGGACCTGTCCCTTATGGAGGATGACAAAGGCATCACACATTTTTTCAGCAGAATCCAGCACATGGGTACTCATTAAAATAGATTTCCCCTTCTCTTTTTCCACCTTCAATAATTGAATTAAATCTGAGATCGCAACTGGATCCAAGCCTAAGAAAGGCTCGTCGACAATAAACAAACTTGGATCAACAGCAAAGGCACAAATAATCATGACCTTTTGTTTCATCCCCTTAGAAAAATGGACAGGAAACCAATCCAGTTTTTCCTCTAGTCGGAATTGCTTCAAGAGAGGAGTCACACGCGCAAAAACTGCTTCCTGATCCAAGTCATAGGCCATCGCCACTGTTTCAATATGCTCACGCAAGGTTAACTCTTCATAAAGGCTCGGTGTTTCAGGAATATAACCAATTTTTTGGCGATAAGCACCTGGAGAAGTAGCTAAAGTCAAACCGTCGATCCGGATTTCGCCAGCATAGGGACGCAATAGGCCAATTATTTCATTAATGGTCGTTGATTTCCCTGCTCCATTCAAGCCAATCAATCCAATTAATTGGCCATCACCAACCTCAAAACTAACATCTTTTAAGACAGGGATATTGACATAGCCTCCTGTCAGGTTTTTTATTTCTAACATATTTCTTAGCTTTCTGGTATAATGTTCTTATATTATAACAAAATCTAGCGAAATTGAGGTGCATTTATGGTTTCGGATTGTATTTTTTGTAAGATTGTTGCCGGAGAAATTCCTGCTTCTAAGGTCTACGAGGATGACCATTTTCTTGCTTTTTTAGATATCTCTCAGGTCACTCCAGGCCATACCCTCGTGATTCCAAAAAAACACGCCCGTAATCTATTGGAGATGACACCATATGAAACAGCTGATCTTTTTAACATCGTTTCAAGAGTCACCAAAAAAGTGGAAGGTGCTACACAGCCTCAAGGAATGAATATCATTAGCAACATGGAAGAAATTGCGGGTCAGTCTGTCTTCCACACCCACGTCCATATTCTTCCACGCTACTCTCAAGAAGACGACCTAAAGATTGATTTCATTGCCCACGAACCTGATTTCGAACACCTTGCCCAATTAGCCAAGGATATCTCAAACCATTAAAAAGGAGCTTACTATGAAATTAAGAGATCTATTTTGGTTTGCGACTGGAGCAACCATCAGCTATCAACTTGTTAAAAATCGTGAACCACTGAAAAATGAATTCAACGAAACCAAACAACTAACGGATGGAATCCAATCAAACCTTTCAAAAATCAAAAAGAATATTGAAATCATCCAAGAGCAAAGAGTCCTTTTAAATCAACTACTGGAAGACTTTTCCTATAAAGCAAGGGTCTTCTCTCAGCAAGCCAACGCTTCTGTAGAACAAATCCAAACTATTTGGTCTGAGAAATCTAGCGATCATGAATAAACAAAAAGGTTTTGAGATAGTCGTCTCAAAACCTTTTTATTTATAGAAGTATTTGACTTTAGTTTCCTCCAGCACCAGCTACCGTTGTATCCGTATAAGGTGTCACTGTCGGTTGATAGGGTGTCACTGCTTCTGAGCTTACAGAAGTCTCTGGAGCATAGGAAGGATCATAATAGCCTCCGCCTGTATCCTGGCTCGCCTCTACTGGACTTTCGCCACTTTCTGATGAAGAAGCTCCCCCAGTTTCGTCGCCATCCAATAGAACGGCACTTGTTTTGAGCTTGCTTAAAGGTGATAAGCCCAAACTTTTACGCAAGATATTCTGCATCTTCAGCAGGTGCTCTGAAGTAACGATTTGGTAACTTCCGCCATCCGCTAGGGTGGCATCTTCCCCTTTCAACTGTTCCATACGGATGTTCTTCAAGGCATCTCGATAACCCATCAACTGCATCAAGCTATTCGTATCCAAGGAGATATTGGTCTGCATATTATCACTAACCGCTTCAATAATTCCTTGATAGTTGCTCAAACCGTCCAGAGTCAATACTTTCTTGATGATCTTTTCGATAACTTCCCGTTGTCGTTTTTGACGGCCATAGTCTCCTTCTGGATCTTGATAACGCATCCGTGAATATACCAAGGCTTGCTCTCCATCAATCTCTTGACGACCAGGTGGAATTTTCGCTGTGTATTCCGGTTCATTTTCTTCGATTGAAATATCAAAATCAAATGGATTGTTTACCGTGATACCACCGACCTTATCAACCAGTTGGACGAGACCTTTCATATTGATCATCGCATAACGGTCAATATGAATATTCATCAAATCTTGGATGGTTTCAATGGCCAACTCTGCCCCACCTTGAGCATAAGCCGCATTCAGCTTCGCTTGGACAGTTTCTCCATCCTTCGTGATATTGGTCAAGATATCCCGTTCCAAACTCATAATCGTTGTTTCACGCGTCTGTGGATTCACCGTCACCAGAATCATGGTATCACTGTTTCCTACCCACTGATCCTCTCGTGAACCTGACCCTGTATCAACCCCCATGAGCAAGATGGTCATCGGTTTGTTTTCTGCAATGACATTATTTTCATCGCCAATGCCTTTAAAGGTCTTACTCAACGTGTTTGTTGACTGATTGAGGATGGTCAGCCCATAGGCTCCAAGCCCGATTGTCGTTACAGCTAACAAACTAAAAAACATTAATAGAATTTTTTTAATCATTGATTCTGTCCATCTATCAGTTTGCCCATTAGGTAAACATCCAGATATTCCCCTTCCTTGTATACGCCTCTCTTGCGGAGACCTTCAATTTCAAATCCTAGCGTTTGGTAGAGATGGATGGCCCGTTCATTTCGAACTTGGACACTGAGGTCTAACTTCCGAAGGAGGTTGGTACCTTCTGCCCATGCGATTCCTTCTTCTAGAAGAATACGACCCAAGCCTTTATTCCAATAGGCCTTCCGAACAACGATAAAGACATCTCCAATATGGCGCAAGGCTCTGTTTTGATCCGCTGCAATATTTAAGACACCTACCAGATCCTCACCCAAGTATAATAAGAGACATAATTGATTGTCTGTTTGTGCTTGCGTTTCAGCAAATATTTCCAACTCTTGCTTGGTCATCCCAAGCCCTTCTGGAGCCAAGGTCATGAACTCAGATTCAGTTGCTACAGCTTTAAAAAAGTCGAGTAAACGCCCTGCATCCGAAGCCTCAGCCTCTTTTAAAAAGAGATCCAATACCTGTTCCATCTTCAAGCTCCTACAGAAGTCAGAAATGACTCCTTTAATTGTTCTGCACGTTCACCGACAGCTGACAAGCGTATCTCACGTCCGTCGCCATCCTTGAGCAGTTCAACCTTTAAATATCCAGCAGGAAGACTGGTCTCTAGCAATTCTCCCCACTCAATAACGGTCACCCCTTCACCAAATAAAAAGTCATCCAAATCAATCGAATCTGGATCATCTCCAATACGATAAACATCCAGGTGATACAAGGGTAAGCGACCTTCATATTCTCTCACGATAGTATAAGTGGGACTTTTGATCATCTGACGAATATCCAACCCTTGAGCAAGGCCTTTTGTAAAGGTTGTTTTCCCTGCCCCCAGATCTCCCGTCAGAATCACGACATCCTGTTTTTCTAATCGTTGACCCAACTGTTTTCCAAGGGACATCAACTCTTGTTCATTTTGACTTTTCATTCCTCCATTATACCAAAAATAATTGATTATTGCCCACTATTTTTAGTCGATCAACCTCCTGCCTCACATGAGACAATCAAAAAAAGCTTGGACTTTTTGTCCAAGCTTTCCTCTATGTTCATTCTAATGCAAGGCCATACTGATAAAGTTCAAGATAAACAAGGCATCTAAAATCCAAATCATACTGTGAACTTCTTTGGCTTCACCTTTGACCAATTTGGTTACTGTATAGGTAATAAAACCTGCTGCAATCCCATTTGTGATGGAATAGCTGAATCCCATAAAGATAGAGGTAAAGAAGGCTGGTACAGCTTCTGCCATATCATCCCAATGGATGTTTTTCAAGCTACTTAACATCATGATCCCAACGATGATTAAAATCGGTGCTGTCGCTGCAGTTGGTACGATGGCAAGAAGAGGACTAAAGATACTTGACACTGCAAAACAGAGGGCTACTACAAGGGCTGTCAGACCAGTCCGTCCACCAGCTCCGATACCCGCAGCTGACTCAACATAAGTCGTCACATTTGAAGTACCTGCAATGGCACCAACAGATGTCGCTACAAGGTCTGAATAAAGGGCCTTATCCAATTTAGCAGATTGGTGATTTTCACCATTTGTGGCAACAATACCAACTTTTTCACCAGTTCCAATCAAGGTACCAATCGTATCAAAGATATCTGTCAATGAGAAAGCGAGGATGGCCATCAAGGTTTCAGGAAGACGAGAAGTATTGGTAATCAAGGAACCTAATCCTTCTGAACCAAGTGCAGCTCCAAAAATTTTCCCAAGATCGTTGACAGCTGCTCCAAGATGGGTACTACCAAAGTCAATCGTTGAAAGATCAACAATGCCAAATACAATACCAAGGATTGTTGTCGTAAGGATAGAAAGGATAATTCCTCCTTTAATGCCCTTGATGACAAAGAAAACAGTAATGGCTAAGCCAGCCAAGGCAAGGAGGACTGTCGGACTATTGAAACTAACAAGTCCTGGGACCGCTGCAGAATTTGCTGTAATCGCTGCATTCGCTTTGTCAGCCCCTTCTCCTGCCACCGTATAGGTATGCGGATCAATCGAAAACTTCAACAAACCAGCATTTTTAATGCCGACATAGGCCAAGAAAATTCCGATACCAGCTGAAATAGCTGAACGCAAAGCATTTGGAATGGACTCAATAATCATTTTCCGAACATTAGTTAATGTGATAATCAAGGAAATCAATCCACAAATAAAGACCATTCCCAAGGCTTCTTTCCAAGAATAGCCCATCCCAAATACCACTGTAAAGGTAAAGAAAGCATTCAAGCCCATTCCTGGTGCTTGGGCATAAGGCAGATTCGCATAGAAAGCCATCATGAGAGTCCCGACGACTGACCCAATAATGGTTGCTAGAAATACTCCCTGAGCAGGCATTCCTGTTTGGGAGAGCATTTGAGGGTTTACAAATAAGATATAAGACATGGCAAAGAAGGTCGTTAAACCAGCTAATACCTCTGTACGAACCGTCGTTCCGTGTTCAGATAGTTTGAAAAACTTATCCATTTTTCTAATAAGCTCCTTAAAAAAATAAATCTGCTCGCGACTCAATCACGAACAATACCAATATTTTATCAAATATCATTCACTTTTACAAGAGATTTATCTGGATAATCTTTAGTGCCTCAGCATTTACTATTTGAAAAACTGAAATTTTCCTGTTTATCTGGTATAATGGTAGCATTCTTCTTAAAATATGGCACTTCTATACTCCTCATTTAGAGTAAGATAAACCATACAAATGAAAGGAATCTTCCTATGACTAAAAAACTAATCGCTGTCGATTTAGATGGCACCTTATTAAATTCCGAGAGCAAATTATCGCCTTATACGATTGAAACCATCCAGAAAGTCAGTGAACAAGGCCACCGGATCATTATTACAACTGGGCGTCCCTATCGAATGGCAGATCACATCTATAAGGAATTGGGATTGGAAAGTCCCATGATTAACTTTAACGGCGCTCTCACTCATATTCCAAATAAAAAATGGTCCAAAGAACTATCCATGACCCTTGATAAAAAATACCTCCTCGATATGGTCAAGAGAGAAAATGACATCCAGGCGGACTTTATTGCAGGAGAGTATCGCAATAAGTTCTATGTCACCCATACCTACCACCATACTATTGATCCTGCTTTATTTGGGGTTTCTAAAATCTCCTCCAAAACAAAATTCGAAGCTCGTAAAGTTACCGAAAACCCAAATGCCATCCTCTTTCAAACACGCGCTGAAGATAAGTATGCTTTAGCCGAAGAAATGCGTGATTACTACCATCACGAGCTAGAAATCAATAGCTGGGGTGGCCCCCTCAACATTCTGGAATGTGCTCCAAAAGGGGTCAATAAGGCCTTTGCCCTCAACTATCTCCTCGAGACATACGGACTTGATCGGAAAGATCTGATCGCCTTTGGAGACGAACAAAACGATACAGACATGTTGGCTTTCGCAGGAACTGGTTATGCAATGAAAAATGCCAATCCTATCCTCCTCCCCTATGCGGATAAACAAACCGAGTATACAAATGATCAGGACGGCGTTGCTCGTCAACTAGAAAAACTCTTCTTATAAATAAAGAGAATCGCTTGAATCACCTTTTATAAAAGATGGTTCAAGCTTTTTTATTTTCTCAAACATACGGAACCTTATAGGGACTTTTTCTGAAAGTAATTTAACTGGTTAAGTTTATTTTCAGAAAATTTTCTATGTAAACGCTTGCTAACTGATGGAGTTTGTGATAAAATTAACATAACAAAAATAAAAAAGGAGCCTAGCTCGTTTCATACGATAATGATTCAAGTGATGTTACTTCTCGTTTTATTACCGTCTCTAATTCAACTAAGCTCTTGAGGAGGAAAACTATGAAAGCTGTTGTTGTAAATCCAGAAGGTACTGGTGTTGAAATCGTTGCAAACAAAGACGTGCGCCCATTGGAAACAGGGGAAGCGCTTGTCCAAATCGAATACTGTGGTGTCTGCCACACGGACTTGCACGTTGCTCACGGAGACTTTGGTAAAGTTCCAGGACGTGTTCTAGGACATGAAGGAATCGGAATTGTTAAAGAACTTGCTCCTGATGTCAAGAGCCTCAAAGTTGGGGATCGAGTCAGTGTCGCATGGTTCTTCGAAGGATGTGGTACTTGTGAATACTGTACTACTGGTCGCGAAACCCTTTGCCGTACTGTAAAAAATGCTGGTTACTCTGTTGATGGAGGAATGGCTGAACAATGTATCGTTACTGCAGATTACGCAGTGAAAGTACCTGAAGGTTTAGATCCAGCTCAAGCTTCTTCTATTACCTGTGCCGGGGTTACAACCTACAAAGCTATCAAAGAAGCCAAAGCTGAACCAGGACAATGGATCGTTATCTATGGAGCTGGTGGACTGGGTAACTTGGCTGTTCAATATGCCAAGAAAGTCTTCAACGCTCATGTCATCGCTATTGATATCAACAACGATAAACTCGAATTGGCTAAAGAAGTTGGGGCAGACTTTGTCATTAATGGTCGCGAAGTCGAAGATGTTCCAGGATTGATCAAAGAAAAAACAAATGGTGGAGCTCACTCTGCTGTCGTAACCGCTGTTTCTAAAGTAGCCTTCAACCAAGCTGTTGATTCAGTTCGTGCGGGTGGCCGCGTTATCGCAGTCGGACTTCCTTCTGAAATGATGGACCTCAGTATTGTAAAAACAGTATTAGATGGCATCCAAGTCATCGGTTCCCTAGTAGGAACTCGTAAAGACTTGGAAGAAGCCTTCCAATTTGGTGCAGAAGGATTGGTTGTTCCAGTTGTTCAAAAACGTCCAGTAGAAGATGCTGTCAAAGTCTTTGACGAAATGGAAGCCGGAACCATTCAAGGACGTATGGTACTTGACTTCACCAACTAATCAACTCAACCTATTAGACCAGCCCAAATGGGCTGGTCTTTTTTAGTTTCTCACAAACAGGACCTGCAATAGGTTGCTATATTTTTATTTTACCTATTAGAACCTACTACTACTCTTTTCAGAAACTTCGAATCCCCTTCGTTCCCCTCTTATCAAGGATTTTCAAATTTAATAGCCAAAGAAGTTTACCAACATCTAAAAATAGATGTTAACAATTTAATATATCAAAGAATCTATTTTTCCTTTAATTTAGTACTGAAAAATTGACTTTATTATGAAAACGTTTTATAATAAATAAGCTTAAAGTTTTCTTAAACTGAAAGTCAAACAAATTTTATAAGGAGGAATGTCAATAATGAGTATTGGTATCATTATTGCTAGCCACGGTGAATTTGCAGCTGGAATCCACCAATCCGGCTCGATGATCTTTGGGGATCAAGAGAAAGTTCAAGTGGTTACGTTCATGCCAAGTGAAGGCCCAGATGATCTCTATGCTAAATTCAATGCTGCTGTTGCCGCATTTGATGCAGAAGATGAAATCTTGGTTTTGGCTGACCTTTGGAGTGGTTCTCCATTTAACCAAGCGAGTCGTGTCATGGGGGAAAATCCCGATCGTAAATTTGCGATCATCACAGGATTAAACCTTCCGATGTTGATTCAAGCTTATACAGAGCGTTTGATGGACGCAACTGCCGGCGTTGATAAAGTCGCTGCAAACATCATAAAAGAATCTAAAGACGGAATCAAAGCTCTTCCAGAAGAATTGAATCCAGTCGAAGAAGCAAGCACTACTTCCGCTGCTCCTGTTGCCCAAGCTGCTATTCCAGAAGGAACAGTGATTGGAGATGGTAAGCTCAAGATCAACCTTGCTCGCTTAGATACTCGTCTGCTTCATGGACAAGTCGCTACTGCTTGGACTCCAGATTCAAAAGCAGATCGAATTATCGTTGCTTCAGACTCAGTTGCTAAAGATGAACTCCGTAAAGAGTTGATCAAGCAAGCAGCACCAAATGGTGTGAAAGCAAACGTTGTCCCAATTCAAAAATTGATCGACGTTGCAAAAGATCCACGCTTTGGTGAAACACATGCTTTGATCTTATTTGAAACACCTCAAGATGCCCTTCGTGCCATCGAGGGTGGTGTTCCGATTAAAACCTTGAACGTTGGATCAATGGCTCACTCAACTGGTAAAACCATGGTCAACAATGTCTTGTCGATGGACAAAGAGGATGTGGCTACATTCGAAAAAATGCGTGATCTTGGAGTGGAATTTGACGTACGAAAAGTGCCAAATGACTCTAAGAAAGATTTGTTTGACTTAATTAACAAAGCTAACGTTCAATAATCGATTACTTACGAAAGGATTTTAAACATGTCTATTATTTCTATGGTATTAGTGGTCGTTGTTGCCTTCTTAGCAGGTCTTGAAGGTATCCTTGACCAATTCCAATTCCACCAACCACTTGTTGCCTGTACCTTAATCGGTTTGGTAACAGGTAACTTGACTGCCGGTGTTATGCTCGGTGGTTCACTTCAATTTATTGCACTTGGCTGGGCAAACATTGGTGCCGCAGTTGCACCCGATGCTGCCCTTGCATCTGTCGCTGCTGCCATCATCATGGTACTTGGGGGAGACTTCAGTACAAAAGGAATCGCTGTCGCTCAAGGTGTCGCTATTCCACTTGCAGTTGCTGGTCTTTTCTTGACCATGATCGTCCGTACCCTTTCCGTTGGTTTGGTTCACACTGCCGACGCTGCTGCTAGAAAAGGGGATATCAAAGGTGTAGAACGCGCTCACTTTGTGGCCCTTCTTCTTCAAGGTCTTCGTATCGCCATTCCTGCAGCCCTTCTTTTGATGATCCCTGCTGACACTGTTAAAGGTGCTCTTGAAGCGATGCCTGCTTGGTTGTCAGACGGTATGCAAATCGGTGGTGGTATGGTCGTAGCCGTTGGTTACGCCATGGTTATCAACATGATGGCAAGCCGTGAAGTTTGGCCATTCTTTGCCATTGGTTTTGCTCTTGCTGCCGTTAGCCAATTGACCTTGATTGCTCTTGGTGCAATTGGTGTTGCCCTTGCCTTGATCTACCTTTCTCTCTCTAAGAAAGGTGGCAATGGAGGTGGCGGAGTTGCTACTTCTAATGACCCAATCGGCGATATCCTTGAAGACTATTAAGAAAGGTGTGACACTATCATGACTGAAAAATTACAATTATCTAAATCAGATCGTCAAAAAGTTTGGTGGCGTTCAACCTTCTTGCTAGGTTCTTGGAACTATGAACGGATGCAAAACTTGGGTTGGGCTTACTCATTGATCCCAGCTATCAAAAAACTTTACACGAAGAAAGAAGACCAAGCGGCTGCTCTTGAGCGTCACATGGAGTTCTTCAACACTCACCCATACGTAGCTGCTCCAATCATCGGGGTAACTCTTGCCCTTGAAGAAGAAAAAGCAAATGGTGCTGCTATTGACGATGCTGCTATCCAAGGGGTGAAAATTGGTATGATGGGGCCTTTGGCTGGTATCGGTGACCCAGTCTTCTGGTTTACAGTACGTCCGATCCTTGGTGCCCTTGGAGCATCACTTGCTGCAACTGGTAACATCCTTGGTCCACTCATCTTCTTCTTTGCTTGGAATGCTATCCGTATGTCCTTCTTGTGGTATACCCAAGAACTTGGATACAAAGCAGGTTCTGAAATTACCAAAGATATGTCTGGTGGGATCTTGCAAGACATCACTAAAGGAGCTTCCATCCTTGGAATGTTTATCCTTGCTGTCTTGGTAGAACGTTGGGTATCGATTAAATTTATCTTCAATGTTTCTTCTGTCAAATTAGACGACAAGGCTTATATCCACTGGGATAAACTTCCTGAAGGATACAAGGGAATCCAAGAAGCCTTCGCTCAAGTTGGTTCAGGCCTATCTCAAACACCTGAAAAAGTTACAACTTTCCAACAAAACTTGGATTCATTGATTCCTGGTTTGATGGGATTGCTTCTTACTTTTGCTTGTATGTGGTTGCTTAAGAAGAAAGTGTCTCCAATCACTATCATCATCGCCCTCTTTGTAATTGGTGTCTTAGCACACGTTGCAGGCTTGATGTAAACAAAGATCAAAAAAAGAAGGTTTCGGCCTTCTTTTTATTATGGTATAATGAAATGAACATTGTTACAGGAGGTTCACATGGCACAATCGCAGAATAAAACCGTTGAATTCCACACCACTGGTGTCTCTTATCTAGGTGTTGGAGGGAAGGTTGGAAAAATTTTAGTTGGAGACGTGGCTTTTGAATTTTATGCGGATGCCAATGTTGAAGACTACGTCCAAATTCCCTGGAAAGAAATCGACCAGATTGGAGCCAATGTCTCCGGGCGTAAAGTCAGTCGCCATTTTGAAATCTATACCAAGGAAAGCAAATTCCTCTTTGCTTCTAAAGACTCGGGAAAAATCTTAAAAATTGCCCGTCAACACCTTGGGAATGATAAAATTGTCAAGCTTCCCACCTTGATTCAAACCATTATTGCTAAAATTAAAAATCTATTTGCAAAATAGGTACTTTTCTTGTATAATAAACGAAAACGGATAAGTAAATTAAGGAAATCTTTCAGAAAGTCTGCGGTTGCTGTGAGCAGATAGAGGACTTAATCGAAATTCTACCGTTTATCAAAAAATTGAAGATCAAATCAAGTGCACACCTGTGAAGTTGGATGGAACCGTGGCCCTGCCACTCCAACACTGTAACAGGTGTGTTTTTTGTTAAAGGAGAAGCTATGTTAGATATTAAACGAATTCGTACAGACTTTGATACAGTTGCTGAAAAATTAGCGACACGCGGTGTTGATGCAGCCATTTTGAACGAAATGAAAGAGATTGATGCCAAGCGTCGTGATATCTTGGTCAAAGTAGAAAGCCTTAAGGCTGAGCGTAACACAGTCTCTGCTGAAATCGCTCAAGCCAAACGCAACAAGGAAAATGCAGATGATAAAATTGCTGCCATGCAAACTCTCTCTGCAGAAGTCAAAGCATTGGATGCAGAATTGGCTGAAATCGATGCCAAATTGACAGAATTTACTACAACCCTTCCAAACATCCCGGCTGACAGTGTTCCTATTGGGGCTGACGAAGACGATAATGTTGAAGTTCGCCGTTGGGGAACTCCTCGCGAGTTTAACTTCGAACCAAAAGCTCACTGGGACCTTGGTGAGGACTTAGACATCCTTGACTGGGAACGTGGTGGAAAAGTCACTGGTGCTCGCTTCCTCTTCTATAAGGGACTTGGAGCTCGCCTGGAACGTGCTATCTACAACTTTATGCTAGATGAGCACGGTAAGGAAGGCTATACCGAAGTCATCACGCCTTACATGGTTAACCACGATTCTATGTTTGGTACTGGTCAATATCCAAAATTCAAGGAAGATACTTTTGAACTCAGCGACACCAACTATGTCTTGATTCCTACAGCTGAAGTTCCGCTGACCAACTACTACCGTGATGAAATCATCGATGGCAAAGATCTCCCAATCTACTTTACGGCCATGAGCCCATCTTTCCGTTCAGAAGCTGGTTCTGCTGGTCGTGATACTCGTGGTTTGATCCGTTTGCACCAATTCCACAAGGTTGAAATGGTTAAATTTGCTAAACCTGAAGAGTCATATGAAGAATTAGAGAAAATGACAGCCAACGCTGAAAACATTCTTCAAAAACTTAATCTTCCATACCGTGTGGTAGCTCTCTCAACAGGAGATATGGGCTTCTCAGCTGCTAAGACCTATGACTTGGAAGTATGGATCCCTGCACAAAATACTTACCGTGAAATCTCAAGCTGTTCCAATACAGAAGATTTCCAAGCCCGTCGTGCCCAAATCCGTTACCGTGATGAAGCAGATGGCAAGGTGAAACTCCTTCACACCTTGAACGGTTCTGGATTGGCTGTCGGACGTACCGTCGCTGCTATTCTTGAAAACTATCAAAATGAAGATGGTTCTGTGACCATCCCAGAAGTTCTTCGTCCATACATGGGAGGCGCTGAAGTTATCTCACCAAAATAAAAACTCAAAAAAAACTGAGTCTTGCATCTGCAAGCTCAGTTTTTTTAATATTTACGAAAACGTTGGTAACGTTGCTCTAGCAGATCTTCGAGAGATAAGTCTTGTAGCTCCTTCAATTCTGCTTGGATTTCCTTCTTCACTTGAGCTAGTAATTCGCCATTAGAAAAACCATGCTCGGGAATCACCTTGTCCACAATATCCATATTTAACAACTCATGCGAAGTAATCTTCATCAATTCAGCAGCTTCCATGGCACGGCTTCCATCTTTCCATAGAATAGAAGCAAATCCTTCTGGACTCAAGACGGCATAGATGGAGTTCTCCAACATCCAGACCTTATCTGCAACACCAAGAGCTAAGGCACCACCTGATCCCCCTTCTCCGATAATAATCGCGATAATCGGAACTTTTAAGTCACTCATTTCCATGAGGTTGCGGGCAATAGCCTCACCCTGTCCCCGTTCTTCAGCACCAACACCCGGATAAGCACCTGCGGTATTGATGAAGGTTACTACTGGACGACCAAACTTCTCCGCCTGTTTCATCAAACGCAAGGCTTTTCGATATCCTTCTGGATGGGGTTGACCAAAGTTTCGACTAAGATTGTCCTGAAGATTCTTTCCTTTTTGAATCCCGACAACTGTTACCGCTTGATCTCCTAGCCAACCAATTCCACCAATGACTGCACCGTCATCTCGGAAATTCCGATCGCCATGTAATTCGATAAAGTTATCAAAAATTCCATGAGCATAATCGAGAGCTGTCAAACGTCCTTGGTCACGAGCTTCTTTAATAATTTGTGTTATTCTTGTCATTACTTCCCTCCATGAAAGGCTAACAAGTCTGCGATTGTTGAACGCATCTCACTACGTTGGACAATCACATCCACAAAGCCATGCTCCTGCAAAAATTCAGCCTTTTGGAAATTATCCGGCAACTGTTCTCTTACGGTAGACTCGATAACCCGTCGACCTGCAAATCCCACAAGGGCTTGACTCTCTGCAATGATAATATCTCCTTCCATTGCAAATGACGCTGTTACCCCCCCTGTTGTTGGGTCTGTTAGAACAGTCAGATAAAACAAGCCTGCTTTTGAGTGTCTTTGAACAGCTGCAGAGATTTTAGCCATCTGCATCAAACTGACGATTCCTTCTTGCATCCGAGCTCCACCAGAAGCTGTAAAGAGCACGACTGGGAGCTTTTCTTCTGTCGCCAATTCAAATAGTCGTGTAATCTTTTCACCGACCACAGAGCCCATAGAAGCCATGATAAAATTGGAATCCATAATACCAAGAGCCACTTTATGGCCCCCAATCTTTGCAGTTCCTGTTAAAACAGCCTCATCAAGTCCTGTCAATTCACGGACACTCGCCAATTTCTTCTTGTAGTTTGGAAACTTAAGCGGGTCCTTGGTCTCAATACCCGTAAACAGTTCAATAAAGCTTCCTGGATCAATCGTTAATTGAAGTCGCTCTACCGCAGAAATACGGAAGGTATAACCACACTTAGGACATAGACGTTCACTTCCTAGATCCTTTTGGTAAATCGTATGTTTACAGCCCGGACACTGAGAAAACAACTCATCTGGAACTTCTGGTTTCGGCTGAGGTGCTTCAATGGCCGACCGATTGGGATTAATTCGAATGTACTTATCTTTTTTAGAAAATAAAGCCATCAACTTCTCCTTACTTGGTAAAAGAACTTTGTAATTGTGCGCGTTCATTCCTTGTGAAAATGAATCTCACATTTACAAAGTTCAATGTTTATTGATTTTTCTGATAATTTGGTAAAAATTTTTCCATCAGGAAGGCGGTATCGTAATCACCAGCAATCACATTCGAATCTGAAATCAAATCCAATTGGAAATCACTGTTGGTCATTACACCGTCAATTTCCAACTCATAGAGGGCGCGTTGCATCTTCATCAAAGCATCAAAACGATTCTCTCCATGGACAATGATTTTGGCAATCATACTATCGTAGTAAGGTGGAATCGTATAGCCCGGGTAGACAGCAGAATCCACGCGCAAGCCAACTCCTCCACTTGGAAGGTAGAGATTGGTGATCTTTCCTGGGCTTGGTGCAAAGTTAAAGGCAGGATTTTCCGCATTGATCCGGCATTCAATAGCATGACCAGAAATTTGAATATCTTCTTGACGAACAGACAATTCTTGCCCAGCAGCAATCTTAATTTGCTCTTTCACGATATCAATTCCTGTGACAAATTCTGTCACGGGATGCTCAACTTGAACCCGAGTATTCATCTCCATGAAGTAAAATTCGCCTTTTCCTTCATCGTAAAGAAATTCGATTGTCCCAGCATTTTCATAGCCAACAGATTCGGCTGCGCGGACGGCAGCAGAGCCAATTTGATCTCGAATCGTCTTACCGATTGCTACGGACGGAGATTCTTCGAGAACCTTTTGGTTGTTTCTCTGAAGCGAACAATCCCGCTCACCTAAATGAACCACATGTCCAAACTGGTCAGCCAAGATTTGAACCTCAATATGACGAGCCGGGTAGATGACGCGCTCTAGGTACATAGCTCCATTACCAAAGGCCGCCTTAGCTTCTGTCGAAGCAGATTCAAAAGCAGGAACTAGGTCTTCTGCCCGCTCTACTTTACGGATTCCTTTACCGCCACCTCCAGCTGATGCCTTCAGCATAACAGGATAGCCAATCCGATCGGCAACTTCCAAGGCTTCTTCTGCTGTATGAACTTCACCATCTGATCCTGGAATAACAGGCACACCTGCTTTGATCATTTGTGCCCGGGCATTAATTTTATCACCCATCATATCCATAACAGATCCTGATGGTCCAATAAACTTAATTCCGACTTCTTCACACATGGTGGCAAACTTCGAATTTTCACTCAAAAATCCAAATCCTGGGTGAATAGCTTCTGATCCAGTCAAAACAGCTGCAGATAAAACAGCATTCATGTTCAAATAAGAATCGGTTGACTTGGCAGGCCCAATACAAACTGCTTCATCCGCTAGTAAGGTATGCAAGGCTTCCTTATCAGCCGTTGAATAGACAGCGACTGTTTCAATTCCTAATTCGCGAGCAGCTCGAATAATCCGGACTGCAATTTCACCACGATTCGCGATTAAAATTTTTCGGAACATAGAAACCTCCCTAGTTACCAATTGCAAATGTTAAGGTCCCGCTAGCAGCTAATTTCCCATCGACTTCCGCTTTTGCTTCCACGACCGCAATCGAACCACGACGCTTGACAAAGGTAGCCGTCATCACGAGCTGATCTCCCGGAACGACTTGTTTTTTAAATTTAACCTTATCCATTCCAGCATAAAAGACTAATTTCCCTTTATTTTCTGGTTTGGATAACTCTAAGACACCGGCAGTTTGTGCCAAAGCTTCCATAATGAGAACACCTGGCATAACTGGGTAGCTTGGAAAGTGCCCATTAAAGAAAGGCTCATTGATCGTCACATTCTTGATGGCTACAATCGTATCCTCACTTGTTTCAAGGACTCGATCCACCAATAACATAGGGTAACGGTGTGGAAGAGCTTCTTTAATAGCTTGAATATCGATCATTTAATCCGTACCAATCCTTTCCCAAACTCGACCATTTCTTCATTTGAAACAAGGATTTCAGTGACGATTCCATCTCTTGGCGCTGGAACTTCATTCATGACTTTCATTGCTTCAATAATCAATAAAGTTTGGCCTTTTGAAACGCTATCTCCAACCTGAACAAAAGCTGGTTTATCTGGACCTGAAGCTAAATAAGCTACACCGACAAGAGGACTTTCAACTACTTCCCCTTCTGCTGCTACTGTTGGAGCAACTTCTGGAGCTGACGGAGCAGCTGGTTCTTCTGCGAGAACAACAGGGCTTTCAACAGCGGGCGCCACTTCCTGAACTACAGGAGCTGGAGTAGCAGGTTGCGAGCTAGCTACACTGCCAGTATTTTTACTAAATGATAGCACATCCGTTGCATTTTGATAGCTAAATTCACGAAGACTGGATTGGTCAAATTGACTCATTAGGTCTTTAATTTCTTGAATATTCACTTTATCCCTCCCAACGTTTAAAGGCTAAGACAGCATTGTGTCCTCCAAATCCAAATGTATTGGAAATAGCATAGGAAATCGGACGTTCTTGCCCTTCACCAAAGATAACATTGGCTTCAATATAATCTGATAACTCTTGTGTTCCAGCAGTTTTTGGAACATATTGATGGCGAATTGCTTCAATTGTCGCAATAGCTTCAACTGCCCCTGCTGCTCCCAAGAGGTGACCTGTAAATGATTTTGTAGAAGATACTGGAACTTCTGTCCCAAATACAGAAACGATTGCACCACTTTCTCCTTTTTCATTTGCTGGAGTAGAGGTACCGTGGGCGTTGACATAATCGACTTGAGCTGGTTCAATTTCTGCCTCATCCAAAGCCAACTTCATTGCCTTGATAGCACCTTGACCTTCTGGATGTGGAGAAGTCATATGGTAAGCATCACAGGTATTACCGTAGCCCACGACTTCAGCAAGAATGGTTGCACCACGTTTTTCAGCGTGTTCCAAACTTTCAAGTACCAACATTCCTGATCCTTCACCCATTACAAATCCATTCCGATCTTTATCAAATGGAATAGAAGCACGAGTTGGATCTTCTGTTGTTGAAAGAGCTGTCAAGGCTTGGAAACCGGCGATTGCAAATGGTGTAATAGAAGCTTCTGAACCACCTACCAACATCAAATCTTGGAAACCAAATTTAATGGCACGGAAAGCATCCCCAATCGCATCATTGGAAGAGGCACAAGCCGTATTGATCGATTTACAAATTCCATTAGCTCCAAAACGCATAGCAACATTACCAGATGCCATATTTGGCAGAGCTTTTGGAAGAGTCATTGGTTTGACACGTTTTGGCCCTTTTTCATGCAAACGAATCACTTGATCTTCGATTTCTTTGATACCACCGATACCAGAAGCAACAATGACACCAAAACGATCTTTATCAATAGCTTCTACGTCTAAACCTGCATGATTAACAGCTTCTTGAGCTGCATACAAGGCATATAAAGAGTAGTTATCAAAGCGGTTTGTATCTTTTTTGATAAAGTATTTATCAAATGGGAAATCTTGTATTTCAGCTGCATTATGAACAGCAAAGTCACTGTGGTCAAATTTTGTAATCGGACCAATTCCAATTTTTCCTTCTTTTAAGCTATTCCAAAATTCTTCTAGAGTGTTTCCGATTGGAGATGTCAAGCCATAGCCTGTTACAACAACACGATTTAATTTCATTTCAAAACCTACCTCTTTTTATTGCATGGTTAAGCCACCATCAATTGCGATGACTTGCCCTGTTAGATATTCTTGAGTCGCAAGAAAGACTGCAACATCTGCTACTTCTTCTGTATTTCCAAATCGTTTCATTGGAATTTGAGCGAGAGACATTTCTTTAATTTTTTCCGGAAGTCCTTCTGTCATATCAGACTCAATGAAACCCGGCGCAATGACATTGACTCGGACATTTCTACCAGCTACTTCACGCGCTACCGATTTAGAAAAACCAATCAAACCAGCTTTTGAGGCTGCATAGTTAGCTTGTCCAACATTTCCGGTTAGACCGACAACACTCGACATGTTAATGATAGCACCTTCACGCGCCTTGGTCATCGGCTTTAAGACTGATTGTGTCATATTAAAAGCACCAGTCAAATTCACCTTCAAGACTTGCTCAAAATCTTCTTCCGTCAATTTTAACATGAGCTTATCATTGGTAATCCCAGCATTGTTAACAAGGATGTCTACTGAGCCAAGTGCTTCAATCGCTTCCGCGACCATTCGTTTCGCTTCCGTAGCTTGGGATACATCCCCAGTAATGCCAACTACCTTCACACCGTATGAGGCAAATTCATCCACTAGACCTGCAGGGAGCTCTCCACGACTATTTAAGATAATGTTGGCACCTTTTGACGCAAATTTATGCGCAATAGCCAATCCAATGCCTCGACTTGAGCCAGTAACAAATACATTTTTATTCTTTAGTTCCATAGTCACCTCATCTTATTCGTTCAGTAGGGCATCAAGGCTAGCTTGATCCTCCACATTTTTCGTTGGAAGAGTTTTATCAATTTTTTTCAAGAAACCAGTCAAAACCTTACCTGGACCAATTTCAATCATTTCATCTACTCCAAACTCTTGAATCGTTGCAATCGAATCATAGAAACGAACAGGCTCCATCACCTGGCGAGCTAATAAAGCTTTGATTTCGTCTGATTTCATGATCTTTGCTTCTGTATTCCCAACCAAAGGCAAGCTAAAGTCCTTAAAAGTAACTTTTTCAAGTTCAGTCGCCAGTTTTTCACTAGCAGAAGCAAGTAAGGCCGTATGGAAGGGACCAGAGACATTTAGAGGAATCAACCGTTTTGCCCCTGCTTCTTGTAAGAGTTCAACTGCATAATCCACAGCTTCAACCTCTCCACCAATCACAATTTGGGCAGGAGTATTGTAGTTAGCTGGTGTTACAACTCCCTTTTCAGAAGCCTGTTGACAGATTTCTTCAATCAAGGCAGGATCAGTATTCATGACAGCTACCATCTTCCCGCTTCCAGCAGGCGCAGCTGTTTCCATAAATTCACCCCGCTTGGCTACCAAAGCGACTGCTTCTTCAAAAGAAAGAGCACCTGCAGCAACCAAAGCAGAATATTCTCCTAGAGAAAGACCGGCAACAATATCCGGTGTAATGCCCTTTTCTGCTAATAGACGATAAATAGCTACTGAAGTTGTCAAAATAGCCGGTTGAGTAAAGCGTGTTTGATTGAGCTTGTCTTCATCAGAATCAATCAATTCTCGTAAATCATAGCCCAAAATCTGACTTGCAGTATCAAATGTCTCCTTAACAATCGGATAAGTTGCATACAAGTCACTAGCCATCCCCAATTTTTGGGCACCTTGACCAGCAAATAAGAAAGCACGTTTGGTCACTGTTCTCTTCCTTTCCTTTACTTGTTAGAATTTGACATCTGCCCAGCGAGCTGCTTCTTTCTGAATGACCTTAGCAGCTCCAAGATAAATATCTTCCAAGATTTCAGCACAGGTTTCTTCTTTACTTACGAGACCTGCAATTTGTCCTGCCATCACAGATCCATTATCAACGTCTCCGTCAACAACAGCATTGCGAAGAGCACCTGCTCCCAATTCTTCAATTTCTTCTTGAGTCTTCTTACCTGCCAAGAAATCTTTTTCAGCTTGGTTATAAGCAGAAGCCAATTTATTCTTAATCGCACGAACTGGGTGGCCAACAACTGATGCAGACACCACTGTATCAATGTCCTTAGCTTTCAAGATTTTATTCTTAAAGTTTTGGTGAGCATTTGATTCTTTAGCAACGACAAATCGTGTTCCCACTTGAACAGCATCTGCTCCAAGCATGAAGACTGCAGCCGCTCCTGCACCATCTGCAACACCACCAGCACCGATAACTGGAATAGAGACCGCTTCAACCACTTGGCGAACCAAGGTCATGGTAGTCAATTTACCAATATGCCCACCTGCTTCCATTCCTTCAGCAATCACAGCATCCGCACCTAGTTTTTCCATCCGTTTTGCTAAAGCTACTGAAGGTACAACCGGAATAACGGTAATGCCTGCTTCATGGAAACGATCCATGTATTTTCCAGGATTCCCTGCACCAGTGGTAACAACTTTAACCCCTTCTTCGATAACCAAGTCAACGATGTCATCTGCAAAAGGAGAAAGGAGCATGATATTCACTCCAAAAGGTTTGTCAGTAATGGATTTGACACGATCAATATTCGCTTTGACAACTTCTTTAGGTGCATTTCCTCCACCGATGATCCCAAGACCACCTGCATTGGATACAGCTCCAGCAAGATCTCCATCTGCTACCCAAGCCATACCACCTTGGAAAATTGGATATTTAATGTTTAATAATTCAGTAATTCGTGTTTGCATAATACCTTCCTCGTTTTCGCTTAAGTAATAGTTTGAAAGCGGTTCTTTGCTTTGAGCGTCAAACTATTACCTAAACAAGAGAGAATATCTTTCGATACTCTCATCCATTATTATTTAGTTTTTTCTTCTACGTAAGCTACAAGATCACCTACAGTAGACAATCCTTCTTCAGTTTCAATTTGGATGTCGAATGCATCTTCAATTTCTGAAATCACTTGGAACAAATCCAATGAATCAGCTTCAAGATCTTCAAAAGTAGACTCAAGTGTTACTTCTGATGGTTCTTTACCAAGTTCTTCAACGATAATTTCTTGTACTTTTTCAAATACTGCCATGATTGGCCTCCTTAAAATAATAAAAAATTTTTAAAATGTGTTACCACATGTTTAACTAGATTGTAACAAGAAGTGAGCCCCATGTCAAACCTCCACCAAATCCTGACAGAAGAATTATTTGACTTCCATCCAATTTGATTAGTCCTTGGTCGACACACTCCGATAATAAAATTGGAATACTTGCAGCACTAGTGTTGCCATATTCCATCATATTTGCAGGAAGTTTTTCCCGATCAACCCCGATTTTCTTAGCCATTTTATCTAAGATACGGTCATTTGCCTGGTGCAAGAGGAAATAGTCAATTTCATCAACAGCTACTGGAGCATCTGCCAACATATGTTTAATACTCTTAGCTACATCCCGAATAGCAAAATCAAAGACTGCTCTTCCATCCATTGATAAATATTTTTTATCTTCTTCCTTATCAGAATATGGTGAAGATAAACCAACAGATGATGATTGAAGAACCTCTCCACGAGAACCATCAGAAAATAAACTTTCTGCTAAAAAAGTTTGTTGTTCGGAAGCTTCCAATAAAACACCGCCAGCACCATCCCCAAATAGGACCGCTGTTGTCCGATCTTCCCAATCAATCACTTTCGATAAGGTTTCACTTCCGATAACGATTCCTCGCTTGTACTGGTCAGAACGAAGCAACTTTTCAGCAGTTGCAAGCGCAAAGACAAATCCACTACAAGCAGCTGTCAAATCAAAGACGAAAGCTATAGAGGCGCCAATTTTAGCTTGAACGCGAGCAGCTGTAGACGGCATCATGGAATCGGGCGAAATCGTTGCAACAATGATAAAATCCAACTGATCCGCTTGTAAACCACTTTTTTCAAGCAAGCGACGAGCCACTTCCGTAGCTAAGTCGCTGGTTGATTCTGATTGAGAAATATGACGCTTGCGAATTCCTGTCCGACTAGCAATCCACTCATCGCTGGTATCCATCCGTTCAGAAAGATCCTGATTAGAAATCACTTGGCTTGGCGCATAATGGGCTACCTGACTAATTTTTGCAAAAGTCATTATTTCAACTCCTCCAAGAAACGATAAAGGTTCTGCAACCCTTTTTGCATCACTTTCCGTTCATCTGGAGACATCCCAGCAATAATTTGATTGACCATCCGCTTGTGAAATTGTTGGTGAAGCCGATACAAGAGCTTGCCTCTTTTGGTCAAACTCAAATGGACAACCCGACGATCGACTTCAGATCTGGTTCGTTCAATATAACCTTTTCGTTCAAGATTATTTAAACTGGTAGTGACTGTACCTAACGTTACCATTAACGAACGCGAAATATCACTTGGAGTTGCGTTTGGTGTTGAGCCGATAACATCAATGGTGTGCATTTCCTTGATGGAAACATCATTAAATCGACTGCTACGTAAACTAGTTTCTTCGATGACTAATACGTTGTTAAAAATAGATGTAAGGTAATCATTGACTAGTTGAAAATTCAAAAACCACACCTCCTATTCATTACTTTGATAATCGAATTTTATCAAAAATCAAACCAAATAGCAAGCCTCAGCAACAAAAACATAAAAATTTTACGTTTTTATTTTCCTTGGAATTTTGGGCGCCGACGCTCTGAATAGGCAATAACTCCCTCTTTAAAGTCTTCCTTGAGAGAAAGATTTCTCTGCAATCGCAACTCAATTTCAGCATAACGATCCCAGTCAGTCAGCATGCTAGACCAAGCCAACTCTTTAATGGCAGCAAAAGAATTATCTGAGCTACGTCTTAACTTCATGAGTAGTTGGTTGACAGTCTTGTCTAATTTTTCTACTTCAGAAACCTTGTACACAACGCCATATTCCAGAGCCTTTTCAGCACCTAATGGTTCACCAGTCATTGCTAACTGAGTTGCTCTAGTCAAACCAATGGCTCTTCCTAAAAGGAATAGACCACCGGCATCAGGAGCCAAACCGACTCCAACAAAGGCTTGAATAAACTTCGCTTTATCAGAAGCAATACAAAAGTCCGCCGCTACTGCCATATTAGCAGTTGCTCCTGCAACTGCACCATCTGCAACCATAATCACAGGTTTTGGAATTTGCTTCATTTTTTTAGAGATTTGATTGACCAATTCCGCAATTTGCGTTAAAGAATCGATATCATCAGCATCAACAGCCCGTTTCATCTCAGCTAAATCACCACCAACTGAAAAAACCTTGCCGACTGCTTTAAATAAAATAAAACGAACATCAGGATTCTTCTCAGCTAATTCTAATGCTTCAAGGATTTCCTGACACATTGGAATGTTAAAACCATTTGAAACTTCTGGTCTATTTAAAATAATAGATGCGAGATCCTCTTCTACAGAATAAATAATCGTTTCGAACACCATAAGCCACCTCTTTACTAATTCGCTATTCAAATTGTTTGATAGTTGAACTTATTTATTTTTATATTATTTTAGCACAACTACTTTGAGAAGTAAATTACATTTTCATAACAAAGTGTCTCACCCGAAAGACTCGCTTGATAACAGTACTTTTTTAGATTGTAACCAAGCTCTATCTTTGGTATAATTTAAAGAAAGTTGTGTAAAGGAGTCCACATGAAAGTAGTTAAATTTGGTGGTAGTTCATTAGCATCTGCTACCCAGTTAGAAAAAGTATTCAATATCGTTAAAGAAGATGAAGCCCGTCAATACGTGGTCGTTTCTGCTCCAGGGAAACGCAATGCGGAGGACACAAAAGTCACAGATGCCCTCATCAAGTATTTTAAAGAATATACCAACGGAAAAGATACGAACCAAAGTCAAGAATGGATTATCAATCGCTATCGATCTATTACAGAGGAGTTAGACTTAGACGAGAAAATTATCGAAGACATTGCAAGAGATATCAAATCCCTTGCAACATTGTCCAAGTCCGACAATACTTTCTTATATGATACCTTCTTAGCTGCTGGAGAAAACAACAATGCTAAACTTATTGCAGCTTACTTTGTTAAAAAGGGTTTAGAAGCAAAATATATTCATCCAAAAGATGCAGGTATCTTTGTAACAAGCGAACCTTGCAATGCTCGCATTCTTCCTTCTAGTTATGACAAGATTGAAGAACTGAGAAATCATAATGAAATTTTAGTGATCCCTGGATTCTTTGGAATTACTAAAGAAGGCCAAGTCTGTACTTTTTCAAGAGGTGGTTCTGATATCACAGGATCTATTATTGCTGCGGGAGTTAAAGCAGATCTTTACGAGAACTTTACAGACGTCGATGGTATTTTTGCAGCTCACCCAGGCATTATCAAACAGCCACATTCTATTCCAGAATTAACCTATAAAGAGATGCGGGAATTAGCCTATGCTGGCTTTAGTGTCCTTCATGATGAAGCACTTGTTCCTGCATATCGTGGAAAGATTCCAATGGTGATCAAGAACACCAACAATCCAAAACATCCAGGTACGAAGATTGTGCTGAACCATACTGATGAAAATGTTAAAGTTGTTGGAATTGCAGGAGATTCGGGATTTGTCAGCATTAATACCACCAAATACCTAATGAATAGAGAAGTAGGTTTTGGTAGAAAATTATTACAGATTTTAGAAGATTTGAACATCAGTTGGGATCACATGCCAACAGGAATTGACGACTTATCTGTCATTCTCCGTTCAAAAGAATTAACCCCAATTAAAGAACAAGAAATTTTAAAACATTTAATCCAAGATTTACAAGTGGACCATGCCGAAATTGAGCATGATCTTTCCATCATTATGATTGTCGGAGAGAATATGAAAAATCAAATCGGTGTAACAGCTACAGCCACAAAGGCTTTATCCGAAAATAACATCAATATCCAAATGATTTCTCAAGGATCCAGCGAAGTTTCCATCATGTTCGTCGTCAATCAAGAACAAGAAAAACAGGCTATTAAAGCTCTATACGATGTTTTCTTTAACTAACAAAAAAAGGTTCGAAAGAACCTTTTTTTAATTAATTAATAAAAGAGAAATAAAAAACCCTTTCGGGTACTGACTCCGCCAGTAGGACTCGAACCTACGACATCATGATTAACAGTCATGCGCTACTACCAACTGAGCTATGGCGGAAAAAAGCTAAGCGACTACCATATCTCACAGGGGGCAACCCCCAACTACTTCCGGCGTTCTAGGGCTTAACTTCTGTGTTCGGCATGGGTACAGGTGTATCTCCT
>NZ_JAJTNQ010000007.1:0-47649 GCF_021341835.1 Streptococcus sp. XMC
TGTTCAGTTTTCAAAGGTCTTTGTCGCTCTCGCGCGACAACTATATTAGTATATCACGTCCACTTCGCCTTGTCAATATCTTTTTTCTATTTTTTTAAAAAAAGTTTTTCTTTTTTTAAAAAAAATAGAAAACGAGAAGCGTATTCTTCTCGTTTTCTTATGATTATACAAGTTCTTTATATTTTTTCTGTTCTGCTTTATTTGCCCAAACGTAATGTCCAGGTTTGATTTCAACCATTTCTGGTTTGTCGGTTGAATAATCATGTTGATCAGGATCATAAACTTTCAGAACTTTTTTGCGTTCTAGAATTGGATCTGGAATTGGAACAGCAGATAGTAGAGATTGTGTGTATGGATGAATTGGATTATTAAACAATTCTTCCGTTTCAGCTACTTCTACAATAACTCCTTTGTAAATAACCGCAATACGATCAGAGATAAATCGAACTACTGAAAGATCGTGTGCGATAAATAGATAGGTCAAGCCCAACTCTTTTTGGAATTTCTTAAGGAGATTTAAAACTTGCGCACGTACGGATACGTCAAGGGCTGAAATTGGCTCGTCAGCGATAACAAATTCTGGCTCCATTACCAAGGCACGAGCAATCCCAATCCGCTGGCGTTGTCCACCAGAGAATTCATGAGGATAACGAGTTAAATGCTCTGCTAGAAGCCCCACTTCATGCATAATCTCTTTTACTTTACGTACTCGGTCTTCTTCATTTTCGAATAGGTGATAATTGTACAAACCTTCTGAAATAATGTAGTCGACTGTTGCACGCTCATTCAAACTTGCTGCCGGGTCTTGGAAGATCATTTGAATTTTTCGGATTAATTCATTTTCATCCTTACGCGATTGTTTCCCATTGATTTTTTTGCCATCATACAAGATGTCACCTGCACTAGTGTCATTCAAACCAATGATTGCACGACCAATTGTCGTCTTCCCACTACCAGACTCACCAACAAGAGAAAATGTTTCCCCTTTGTTGATGAAGAAATTTGCATTCTTTACAGCTACAAATTTTTTACTTCCTTCACCGAAGGAAATTTCTAGATCTTTAACTTCTATTAATTTTTCTGTCATTTCCTTCTCCTAGTCCTTGATTGTAGTGAATCCCATTTTCGCACTAATCTTTTCATGAAGATTATCAATAATTTCTGGTTTATTGACTTTTGGTGCATCTTCATGTAAGAGCCATGTTTTAGCCCAATGTGTATCTGAAACATTGAAGACCGGTGGATGTTCCTCGAAATCAATTTGCATAGCATAGTCTGAACGCAAAGCAAAGGCATCCCCTTTTACTGGCGAATACAATGATGGAGGAGTCCCTGGGATAGAATATAAATCACCTTTAGAGGTAGATAATTGTGGCAAACTTGAAAGGAGACTCCATGTATAAGGATGTCTTGGATCATAGAAGATTTCTTCTACTTTACCAAATTCTACAATTTCACCAGCATACATTACGGCAACCTTATCTGCAATACTTGCGACCACACCTAAGTCGTGGGTAATAAAGATTGTTGTAAAGTTATATTCTTTTTGCAATGATTTCAACAAGTCAATGATCTGGGCTTGGATGGTTACGTCAAGGGCCGTTGTTGGCTCGTCACAGATCAAGATATCCGGACGACAAGCAAGCGCAATAGCAATAACGATCCGTTGACGCATCCCGCCTGAATATTGGAAAGGATATTCATCAAAGCGACGTTCCGCTTCTGGGATTCCCACCTTTTCCATATAATCAATGGCCATTTCTCTGGCTTCTTTGGCACTCTTGCCTTGGTGTTTAATAATAACTTCCGTAATTTGTGATCCGATTGTATTAATCGGGTCCAAACTGGTCATTGGATCTTGGAAGATGGTTGCAATTTTTGCACCGCGGATATCTTCCCAATCTTTGTTTGACTTGAGTTCTGTTAATTCTTGCCCACGATAATTAATGCTACCATTGGCAATTCGTCCGTTGTCTTCTAACATTCCTGTGAAGGTTTTTGTGAGAACAGATTTACCAGAACCTGATTCACCAACAAGTGCCATGACTTCACCTTCAACAAGGTCTAAGGACACATTGCGAATGGCTGTTAAGACACGATCCCGAACATCAAATTCTACTACGATATCGCGAGCAGATAAGATTACATTTTTATCATTTGTCATACCTACTCCTCCTATCTATGTGTACGTGGATCGCTGGCATCTGCAAGGTTTTGTCCAACGATATAGAATGACAAGGATACCAAGACTAAAACTGTCAATGGAATCCAGAAAAGATACGCATTGGTTGTTACGTTTTGTGAGTAGTCTGAAATCAGACGACCTAAACTTGGAACTGTAATTGGCAATCCCAATCCAAAGAAGGAAAGGAAGGCTTCAGTTGAAATAAAGGCTGGCAACAATTGAGTTGTTGTCGTCACAATAACAGATACCAATTGCGGCAAAATGTTTTTTGTCACGATTTTTAGAGTTGGAGTCCCCAAAGTACGGCTGGCCAAGTTGTACTCTAAATCACGGTAACGCATAATTTGGACACGGATAGAATAAGCAATCCCAATCCATCCTGTTACCGTCATCGCCAAAATTAAGTTCCAGAAACCAGCACCGATTGAGTAAGTCAAGACAATAACAATCAACATGAATGGAACGTTTGAAATAACGTTATAAACTTCCATCATGAAGCGATCGATTGATTTTGACACACCCCAAATCCCACCAATCACTACACCGATTACAACGTTGATCAAGGTAGCAATAAAAGAGATGATAATCGAATTGCGGGCACCAAACCAAACTCCATCAAACAACGATTTACCATTGTTATCTGTACCAAAGAAAGCTTTGGCACTTGGAGGATTCAAACGAGCAGTGAAATCATTTACTTTACTTACATCATTGTAATCAAAGTTTGAAAACATTGGATAAACAAAACTCATCAAGAGAATTCCCACCAAGACTGCTAACATGAAAATGGTTGATTTCTTTTTGAAAAATTGGCGAAATACTGATTTCCAGTAGGAGTACGACGGCGCATCAATTGTTTCAGAGGCAAAGTCGTCACGTTCAACAAATTGGAATTTCTTTTTATCGATTGTAGACATTATTTGCCTCCTTTCTTAGTTGTCAATTTGATACGAGGGTCTACCATAACCATGAGGATATCACCGGCCATCGCTCCAAATACAGCAAGAACGGTGAAGATGAAGACAAGACCCACCACCATGGTATTATTCGATGCTTTGATGGAATCAATCAACATTTTACCCATACCAGGGAAGGCAAAGACAGTTTCTGTCAAGGTAGCTCCTGAGATAACCAAGACCAATTGAACAGGAATACCTGTAACGATTGGAACCATTGCATTCTTGAAAATATGCTTGCGTGAAATTTCTTTTTCAGAGAGTCCTTTAGCACGTGCAAAACGGACAAAGTCTTGTGAGTGCAAGTCAATCATATAACGACGAATCCAAACAGCCAAACCTGGAGCGGTCAATAGTCCCAGGATGACAGAAGGAAGAACGTACGATCTCCAGTCCTGAGCTCCTAAGACTGGGAAAGAGTCTGGAAGACCGATTGTTGAACCAACCAAGCGGACGATGTAGACCAAGGCAATCGTTGGAAGAGCCATCATCAATGTCAAGACAGCTGTTGAGGCACTATCAAACCATGTGTTCTTCAACAAGGCCATGTATGATCCCAATGGAATTGCGATCAAGTAAGCAATTGCAATCCCGATCAAGCCGATAATAGAAGAGCTCACAATCATGGATGGATTTTCATAGTTACTCAAAGTTGCTGTATAAGCATCTCCTTCACCAAAACGGGCAATATCTTGAGCATCTGCCTTGCTTGGTGATTTGTAAGTACGTGAGTAGATATCGATAGAAGATTCTTTTTTCCCTGTTGGGAAGTTTACTTCACTCTTTTTAGTAGTACCTTGTCCTTGTGTAATAACCTGAAGAACCGGCGTATTTGAATAAGTTGGATAAGATTCACCCAAGTTTAACGATACAAAATTTTGATGAATGAACGGGAATTGACCATTGAAATACAAAAGATATTTATGTTTAGTCCCCGAACCAACTACTGACCAACCAATAGCTGGATCATTTTCAATGCGAATATAGCGTTCAAGTTTTGGATTGGAAGCATCTTTGATGACATTTGGATGATCAATCTGAATCAGGTTGCCATAGAATCCAATAACACGTTCAAAGACAGGGACTTCACGAGTTGCGTAAAAGCCTTTGTTTTCAGGGAAACGTTTCAATACCCAGCCATTTCCAAGATTAGAAATGTACTTTTTGTAGATCTTTTCGTTTTCTTTAGTAGGCTCTACAGTTACTGATGAGTCTTCCTTGCTTGCTTTTTCTTTCAAAGCTTTTGAATCAAGATATTCTATATACCCCATACGATCATAGACTGTGTTTTCATAATTGATTTTAGAATCCTTAGTCTTTGCAATCTTATTGTAGTTAGGGTCGTTTTTGAAAATTAAATTTCTTGGGGTTAGCGTATAAATAATTGTATACGTCAATGTCGTAACTAAAAAGATCGACACTAACGAACGTAAAATACGCATAAATATATATTTTTTCATATTCCGTTCCTTTAATGTTCAAAAGAACTTTCTCCCCTATTAGAGAAAGTTCTGATGAAGGTGATTATTTAACGTGTTTTTCTAGTTCTTGCTGAGCTTTTTTATTTGAATCAGCTTTTTCTTTCAACCATTTTTCACGTTCTTGATCATATTGTTTTTTAGTGACAGGTTCATCTTGAACTTCAACATATTTGAAATAAGTTGATCCTTTGTTACCTGTTTGTGATGATGGTCCAGAGAATGGAACTACTTTTGAAACAACTGTTCCAGCACCTGAACTTGTCATAGTTGGAATCACTAATGCGCTATCTGTTAACCAAGCTTGAGCTGCTGCAAATTTGTCGTAACGAGTCACTACATCTTGAGTTTCTTTTTCTGCATCATCAAGCAATTTCGCAAATTCATCTAAACCGACTGCTTTAGCAGAAGCATTGTCGACACCACCAGCAAATCCAAGGTAAGTCTTAGTTTGGTCTGGTGAAGATGGTTGCAAGGTGTCAAGGTAAGTAGATGGATCATCGTAGTCTGGATTCCATCCTACAAGCCCTTGAAGATCCCAGTCAGTTTCTGCAGCTGATGGTACGTTCAATGTAATGTTCAAGACTTCATCTTGGTCCATCATTTGAAGGTCCACAACAACGTTTTCTGTACCAAGTGTTTCTTCAACTGATTGTTTGAAGGATTGCATCCGTGACACAAAGTTTGTTGAGTTTTGTGCAACCGGAACATCCAAGTGGATTGGGAATTGAACACCATCTTTTTGGAGTTCAGCTTTTGCTTTTTCAAACTGAGCTTTTGCTTTTTCCTTGCTATAAAGTCCGTTTTGACCGTCTGCAAGATTCACACCACTCCATTGATCTCCATAAGTTTGCAACTTGTCTGCTACTACATCACCAAAGTCTTTACCATTTACTTGAACAAAGGCAGGTGCGGTGTACATGTTCCGAATAGCAGCCTTAGCATAGTCTTTACCATTGACTTGCGCTGAATAATTCTCACGGTTCAAGGCAAAGGTGATGGCTTGACGGAAATTCTTGTTCAAGATAGCTTTCTTCGTAGAAGATTTCTGCTCATCTGAAGTTTTAGATGTGTGGTTGTAGGCTTGACGGTCAATGTTGAAACCTAAGACTGCTACACCAGAACCAGGCTGTGTGTTGTAGATATTATCTTTGTATTTTTCTTCAACAGACGCAAAGTTTGAACTTGCTGGGAAGAGACGAGCAACTGTGTATGATCCATCACTAAAGCCACGCGCCAAGGAATCTTGATCTGATCCATCATAATAAGACAATTTAATCTTGTCGATATGAACGTTGTCTTTATCCCAATAATCTTCGTTTTTCTCAAAAGTAATTTCTGATTTAGAAGTGATTGATTTCAAAAGGAATGGACCATTGAACAAGATTGATTTGACATTACCTGGCTGACCAAATTCATCACCCTTGCTCTTCAAGAATTCTGTACTAATTGGGAAAAGAACCCCATTAGTTGTTTTTGAATTCCAGAAAGTTTCTGGTTGGTTCAAAGTATACTCAAGTGTATAATCATCTACTGCTTTGACCCCAACCTCAGAGAAGTCTGAAATTTTTCCTTCTGAGTAGTCTTTCAATCCTTTGATTGAGTCTTTTACCAATGGAAGAGATTCTGATTTTTTATCCGCTGCATGCTTCAATCCAGTAACAAAGTCATGAGCTGTTACTTCACCATGCTCTTCACCGTCAGCATCATACCATTTAACACCCTTACGGATTTTGTAGGTATAGGTCAAACCGTCTTTTGAAACAGACCAATCTTCAGCAATAGATGGTACAAGGTTTCCGTATTTATCGTTCTCCAACAAACCATCTACACCGTTTGTTGTAATATCGTGTACGGAAGCTTTTGAAGATACAGTGTAATCCAAAGTTGTTGGATCATCTGTATAAACATAGCCATATGTTGTATCTTTTTTTGATGCAGACTTGCTATCTTTTGAGCCAGAACATGCTGCAAGGAAAGTTGCTGCGAGCAATGTTACTCCGGCAAATGCAAAAACTTTACTTTTTTTCATTTTGAGTCTCCATTTTATTGAATTTAGATAGAATTATAGCATAAGTGAGACAAAAAGTAAACTAAATTTTCTGAATATTTGGCAAGCGAAAGGAGCCACTAAGCGGAGGACTGTCTAAAAAATCAATCCTTTTTAGTGGCTCCTTCCCCTACTTGAACTTATGCGTTCTTACTTTCCCAGCTATTTCGATTCGATGTGGTTCTTTAATTCTTCTTGGGCTTTTTTATTGGATTCAGCCTTTTCTTTCAACCATTTTTCTTTACTTGCATCGTAATCCTTTGTCTTGATGACTTCTTCTGAAAGTTCAAGATATTTATAGTTGGTTCCTGTACCTTTTGTTCCAACCCATGAAGCAGCACGACTATATGGGACAGTCCGTTGCAACATTGGCGTTCCACCATTTGAAACAGTTGGTAAAATCAAAGAACTATCGGTTAGCCATGCTTGAGCGGCTGCGTATTTCTCATACCGTACAGCTTGGTCACTCACTTCTGCATTGGCATCTTTTAAGAGCTCTGCATACTTCCCAAAGTCAACTGCTGTAATAGCAGGGCTGTTTGAACCTGCATCCACACCTAGATAGTAGAAAACCGAACCGTTAACAGGACTTAAACTCTCTAAATAAGTAGATGGATCTTGGTAGTCTGGCACCCATCCTCCGCCTGCAAGGTCATAATCTTTCTCAGCAGCAGTGTCTGTAAAGTAGGTAATATTGTTAAAGTCATCATCAGATAATTTCTGAATATCTACGACAACATTGTCTGCACCAAGAACAGCTTCTACGGATTGTTTGAAGGAGCTAGCTTGTTGTACCTGGCTGTTATCTGTCTGACTAACAACGTAATCCAAATGAATTGGGAATTGTACCCCTTCTTTTTGTAGTTGTTCTTTGGCTTTTGCAAACTCAGCTTTGGCTTTCTCTTGATTGTAGAGGGTGGTTTGGGCATCATCTAGATTTACGTCTTTCCACTCATCCCCATAGGTCACCAATTGTTTCTCGACAACCTTACCGAACTCTTCGCCATTTACTTGAACAAAAGTCGGTGGAACCAAGGTATTTCGAAGAATCTTGGTCGCTGCATCTGCGCCAGATGTTTGTGCAGCATAGGCTTCACGGTCAAAGGCAAAGTTGACAGCTTGACGGAAATCCTTATTTAAAACCGCTTGTTTTGTAGACGATTTTTGAGCATCTGTCGTTTTGGCTGTATGGTTATACTTCTGACGATCGATGTTGAAGCCTAGATAGTAAGATGTACCATATTGAACACCATAAACAATATTATCACCAAATTTCTTTTTCACACTCTTATAAGTGGAGCTATTTGGCATTACCGTCGCAAATGAATATTGTCCATTCTCAAATTTCTTGATGACTGATTCTGGATCTGATCCGTCATTGTAAGTCAACTTCACATTATCAATATGAACATTCTTTTCATCATAGTATTCTTTATTTTTTACAAGTTCAATTTGAGATTTTGAAGTTAAATTCTTCAAATAATAGGGACCGTTATAGAGAATACTACTTGGTTTTAAAGAACCAAAGTCTTTTCCTTGAGATTCTAAGAAAGCTGCGTTAACTGGGAAAAGGACGCCTGATGTCGTCTTAGAATTCCAAAAGCTTTCTGGGCGTTCCAAGGTATATTGAACGGTGTAATCATCTAGGGCTTTCACGCCAACTGTCTTAAAATCTGTTGTTTCACCCTTGGCATAGGCATCCAAACCTTTAATGGAGTTTTGGATTAAGAAGAGACCTTCTGATTTTGATTCCACAGCATGTTTGATTCCTGTCACAAAATCGTGAGCTGTTACAGCACCATACTCTTCCCCTTCACTGGTGTACCATTTAGCATCTTTTCGAAGTTTATAGGTATAGACCAAGCCATCTTCTGAAACTGTCCAGTCTTCTGCCAAACTTGGGATTAAATTTCCATATTTATCATTTTCTAACAAACCATCAACAAGGTTACTTGTAATATCAGACGTCGTTGTACGAGTCGATGCAATGTAGTCCAATGTATTTGGATCTGTTGAATAAATATAAGAATAAGTAGATTGATTGCTGCTTCCACCACCGCAGGCTGTCAATAGAAGAGCGCTGGCTAGAGAAACACCGGCCAGTACGAACCGTTTATTTACTTTCATCACTATCTCCTTATGTTAGGTTTTCTACCATTATACACTATTTCTTCCATTTTACCAACTATCTTTCAAATCTGCCTATGACCTTTGAGTCCTAAGAGAGCAAAATAGGATTAGAGCAGTTGCCTTCTTTTATGATACAATAGTAGAGACAAAAAACAATCGAGGATTCAAACGTGAAAAAAATAATCACCTTACTTCTTTGTCTAATGCTTGCGCTTCTCAGTACGTCTCCTGTAAAAGCGGAGGACCTAGACCTTGGAGCCCAGCATGCTATTGCGATCGATGGGACAACAGGTAAAATACTCTACGAAAAAAATAGTGATGAGAAAAAAGAGGTTGGCGGAATCAGCAACCTTTTGACCACTTATCTCGTTTACGAAGCCATTCAGCAAGGAAAAATCTCTTTAACTGATGATGTGGATATTTCTGATAAAGCCTATCAACTGACAGCTGTTGAAGGAATCAGCAACGTTCCCATGGAAGCCCGTAAATACAAGGTCAAGGACCTGCTCACTGCTCTCCTCGTATCAAACGCCAATAGTGCCGCCATCGCCTTAGCTGAAAAAGTAGCTGGTAGCGAAGAAAAATTCGTCCTGCTCATGAAAGCAAAGCTCAAAGATTGGGGAATTACAGATGCGACGATTGTGAATGCTAGTGGATTGAATCAATCTATCATTGATGGGGATGAGGAAAATAAAAAGAAAAATACCGAAAATAAGCTGAGCGCTTATGATGTGGCAGTCATCGCAAAACATCTTCTAGAAGACTTTCCTGAAGTTACAAAAATCACCTCCCTCTCCCATGCAGAATTTGCTGGAATTCAATTGGAGAGTAGCAACTATATGCTGGAAAACATGCCCAACTATCGAGCTGGGGTGGATGGTCTAAAAACTGGAAATTCCGAAAAAGGAGGGATCTCATTTGTCGCTTCTACCAATCAAAATGGGATTCGAATGATTACCGTTGTCATTGGTGTTGAGGCAATCGATGGTGACCCTTACGCACGATTTGTTGCAACAGCCAACCTGATGAATTATGTGAGCCAAAACTTCGTTCCAAGCCTTATTGTCAGCAAAGGCGAAGCTTACAACAACAGTAAATCAACGGTTCACGATGGCAAGAAAACAAACGCCACTGCTGTTGCCAAGGATGACTTCATCGTGATCGAACGACAAGGAAGCCAAGCAGAAGCTAAAATCACCTTTAAAAGTAGCCAATCTTCATTTAGCGCTCCTATAAAGAAAGGTACTTCTCTCGGAACCCTTACCTACACTGATCCAGAACCCATCGGTCGAGGGTATATCGAAGGTAAAGCCCCTAGTATGGAAATGGTGAGCGGAGAAAATATCCAAAAAAGTTTCTTCTTAAAGGTGTGGTGGAATCAATTTGTTCGTTACGTCAACGAAAAACTATAAATGCTCATAAACAAAAAAAGAGGTCACCCTCTTTTTTTGTTTATTTTATTCCTGTCAACAGAACTTCTATCGAACTTCGAAATAAGGAAAAGCAGTATCGCTGTCTATTGGATGAGTCGGGATTTCTTGTTCAATCACCGCACGCCAACCCGCTACCAATTCTTCAAAAGATAAGCTAGCTTCAGGTGTAGCTGTTGTTAGCTTCCGACCAAACCAAGCCATGGTCGCCGTTTCTAATTGAAGCATGGCATAACTAATCACAGGAACATTGGCAGCTTCGTAATTTTCATTGACTGCATGGGCTACTGCTGGTGCTTGAGGCAAGAGTTGAAGGCGGATTTTTTCTACAAGTTCTGGATCCAATTCTTGCCAAGAAATTAATTTTCCATCGATTTGATAATACAAATCAAATGTTTCTTGACCCGGCTTAAAATTCACTAGCATAAAGGCACGATCCGCTTTATCAGGACCGCCAACAGCCTTCACAGCATTGATCAAGAGATTTTGTTCCATCTGTCTCCAATAATCATCTGCTTCTTCTGCTAGATCAATTGTAAAGGGGGGAACAATTTCCTCAACAGGAATTTCGCCCTTATTCGCTTTTTCAACATTACCAAATAATTTTTTTAAGAATCCCATTTTGCTTCTCCTTTTATCCCCTTAACCGACAGATCCTTCCATTTCATAGCTAATCAAGCGGTTGAGCTCAACTGCATATTCCATTGGAAGTTCTTTAGTGAAAGGCTCTACAAATCCCATGACGATCATCTCAGTCGCTTCTGATTCTGACAAGCCACGACTCATGAGGTAATAGAGTTGCTCTTCAGAAATCTTAGAAACCTTAGCTTCGTGCTCCAAAGCAACTTGTGAATTGTGAATTTCATTAAATGGGATGGTATCAGATGCAGACAAGTCATCCATGATAATGGTATCACACTCAATGTGACTGACAGATTTCGCTGAATCTTTATTGAAGGTCACTTGTCCACGGTAGTCAACCTTTCCTCCACCTTTCGCGATGGATTTTGAGACGATTGAAGAGCTGGTATGTGAAGCATTATGGATCATTTTAGCACCTGTATCTTGGTGTTGCCCCGCATTTGCAAAGGCGATAGAAAGCATAGTCCCACGCGCGCCTTCTCCATCCAGATAAACAGACGGGTATTTCATGGTCGTTTTAGCTCCGAGGTTTCCATCGATCCATTCAACTGTCGCATCTTTGGTTGCTTTGGCCCGTTTGGTTACCAAGTTATAGACATTGTCGGACCAGTTTTGGATGGTCGTGTAACGCATATAAGCGCCATCCAAGGCAAAAATTTCGACAATGGCTGCGTGCAGGCTATTGCTTGAATAAGTCGGTGCTGTACATCCTTCTACATAGTGGACGCTAGCGCCTTCGTCAACAATAATCAAAGTCCGCTCAAACTGACCTGTATTTTCATTATTAATCCGGAAGTAGGTCTGCAAAGGAACATCGACCTTTACACCCTTCGGTACATAGATAAAGGTCCCACCTGACCAAACAGCTGAGTTGAGGGCTGCCAACTTATTATCCGTTGGAGGTACCAACTTAGCAAAGTATTGCTTAAACAAGTCTGGATATTCCTTCAAAGCCGAATCTGTGTCCGTAAAGATAATCCCGAGCTTTTGGAATTCTTCCTTCATGTTATGGTAAACTACTTCAGACTCATACTGAGCAGCTGCTCCGGCTAGGTAAGCACGCTCTGCTTCTGGAATACCAATCCGTTCAAATGTTTCCTTAATTTTTTCAGGCACTTCATCCCAGCTACGTGCAGGTTTATCAGATGGTTTTTGATAATAAATCAAATCGTCAAAATCAATATCTGACAGGTCCGCTCCCCAAGTTTGCATCGGCATTTTTTTAAATGCTTCATAAGACTTCAAACGGAACTCCAGCATCCATTCTGGCTCATTTTTCGCAGCAGACAACTCGCGAATAACCGATTCATTCAACCCTTTTCCTGTTGACAAGATTGGATCTACATCATCGTGAAAGCCAAATTTATATTCACCAAGATCAATTGGTTTTGGTTCTACTCTTTCTTCTGTCATATCTTTCCTTTCATTTTCTTTTTAGCGCTCTTCCCATGTGATTACTTTTTCTAGTCTGGACCATCAGCAGCCGAATGTTGATATCATTTCTCACCAGAAGCTCGGTTAAAAAACCGACTTGAATCTTCATCACTTTTATTCATCATTAGGCTTGAGCATCGATTGCTTTCTTGAGAGCATTCCAAGCCAGGGTCGAGCACTTGATCCGTTGTGGAAATTTAGCAACCCCGGCTAAAAAGGCTGCATCTCCCAACTGGTCTTGACAGGCATCTTCTTTGCCTTGGACCATTTCTGAAAAAATAGTCGCCAACTCTAGCACTTCTTCTTTGGATTTTCCTAGGACAACGTCCGTCATCATACTAGCAGAAGCCGTCGAAATCGTACAACCTGAGTTGACAAAGGCAATGTCCTTGATTACTCCTTCATCATCAAACTGAACAGACAAACTAATCACATCGCCACAAGTTGGATTGTTTAAGTTGATTTGTTCAACCCCTTCAATCTTTCCATGGTGATGGGGATTTTTTGAATGGTCAGCTACTACAGCCATATAGAGGCTATCTAATTTAGAAAGTGCCATCGAAAAACTCCTTTGTTTTTATCAGCGCTTCTACAAGCTTATCACAGTCTTCCTTTGTATTGTAGAGATAAAAGCTAGCTCGAGCAGTCGCTGGAACCTCCAAATACTGGATCAAAGGTTGAGCACAATGGTGGCCTGCCCGAACGGCAACTCCTTCATAATCCAAGGCAGTCGCAAGATCATGAGGATGCAGATCCCCTAAGTTGAAGGAGATCACCCCAGAGCGTTTCGCTAAATCTTGGGAGCCATAGATTTTCAAGCCTTCAATCGCTTGAAGTTTAGGAAAGACGTAGGCAATCAAGTCTTGCTCGTGATGCTCAATGGCATCCATGCCAATGGCCTCCAAATAATCAATCGCCGCAGCTAAACCAATAGCGCCAGCCATATTTGGAGTCCCAGCTTCGAATTTCCAAGGGAGTTCCTTCCAGGTTGCGGATTGTTCATAGACAAAGTCAATCATTTCCCCACCAAATTCAACAGGTGACATTTGATTGAGATAGTGCTCTTTTCCATACAAGACTCCAATTCCTGTCGGTCCAGCCATTTTATGCCCGGAAAAGACAAAGAAGTCTGCATCTAGTTTTTGCACATCAATTTTCATATGCGGGACTGATTGAGCCCCATCCACTACCATAATGGCTCCTTTTTCATGAGCCAATTGAGCGAGTTCCTGGATAGGATTAATTACCCCGAGTACGTTAGAAGCATGGGTAATGGAAACAAATTTGGTTCGATCTGTCAATTTTTCTCGGAAATCCTCTAGATCCAGACCACCGTCTTTCAAGTAGGCATAGACCAACTTCGCCCCTGTCTTCCGACAAGCTTCCTGCCAAGGAAGGATGTTGGAATGGTGTTCCATAATAGAGATGAGGACCTCATCCCCCTCTTCGAGGATTTCCTCTGCAAACCGCCCAATACAGTTCAAACCTGTCGTAGTCCCTCTCGTAAACAAGACCTCTTTGGTCGAGGAAGCATTTATAAAACGACGGACAGTTTCTCTTGCTGCTTCATAGGACGCGGTCGCCCGTTCGGCCAAGGTATGAACCCCGCGGTGAACATTGGCGTTATTCTCTTGGTAATAGCGATTCACCGCTTCTAGGACAGCTTTTGGTTTTTGTGTCGTCGCTGCATTATCTAAATAGACAAGCGGCTCATCATTCACTATTTGATCTAAAATCGGGAAATCTTTCCGAATCTTTTCGACATCTATCATGTTTATCTCTTCAATAATTTATCTTCAATGGTTTGGATCATTTCTTCACGAACTTCTTTGACTGGAATCTCCACGATCACTGATCCAAGGAACCCACGAACCACTAGGCGTTCTGCAGTTGCCTGATCCAAGCCACGGCTCATGAGGTAGTACATGTCTTCTGGATCTACCTGACCGATAGAAGCTGCGTGACCTGCAGTCACATCATTTTCATCGATCAAAAGAATTGGGTTAGCATCGGAACGAGCTTGGTCAGAAAGCATTAACACACGGCTTTCTTGTTGGGCATCTGCCCCTTTTGCTCCTTTAATAATGTGGCCAATCCCGTTGAAGGTCAAGGTTGCCTTTTCAAGAATGACCCCATGTTGGAGAATGTTCCCTACCGAATTGCAACCATAGTTGGTTACACGGGTATCAATCCCTTGTACCTGACGACCACTAGATAGGGCTACGACCTTCAAGTCAGCATGGCTGCCGTTTCCTATCAAGTCACTATCAAAGTCAGCAACGACATTTCCTTCGTTCATGACACCGATTGCCCAGTCAATGCTAGCATCCTTACCTAGTTTCCCACGGCGGCTAATGTAGGCAGTGACATTCTCACCAAGACGATCAATCGCAGCAAACTTCACTTGCGCACCTGAACGTGCAATGACTTCTACTGTGATATTGGCAGTTGCTTTAGCACTACCCTCACCACGTGACTCCAGACGCTCAAGGTAGCTAATCTTACTGTTCTTACCAGCGATAATCAAGATGTGCTTGTTAAATGGCACATCGCTATCACTATCCTGGTAGAAGACACCCTCGATTGGCTCCGCGATTTCTACATGATCTGGAATATAAAGAACAGCTCCACTATTGAAATAAGCTGTGTGGTAGGCTGCCAACTTGTCATCATCATATTTAACGGATGACATAAAAAAATCTTCTACGACCTCTGGAATTACTTCCAGAGCTGAGTGGAAGTCTGTAAAGATGACTCCCTGGTTGGCCAAGTCAACTGGAATCTGTTCAAATACTGTATGAGTTCCATGCTGAACCAATTTTAATTGATTGTCAATCGCAGTGAAGTCTGGCACAGCAGTAAGGGGCTCACTTTCTGTGATCGTTCCATCGCCAAGATTCCAACGATGAAATTTCACGCGTTCAATCACGGGTAGTTCTAAATCATCAATTTTATCAAAAGCCTTCTGGCGCAAGTCCTGCAACCATTGGGGCTCTGCATGCATTTCTGAAAAAAGTTTGATATTTTCTTTGGTCATTTACTCCTCCTCAAAGATCCTGTTCAGTTTCGGACACAAGATTAGAGTTCTTCTTTGTAGTCGTAACCTAACTCTTCTGCTAATTTCGCGTATCCTTCACGCTCCAAACGCACAGCAAGTTCAGGACCACCTGAAAGGACAACACGACCTTCCATCATCACGTGAACCACATCAGGAGTAATGTAGTTTAAAAGACGTTGGTAGTGGGTAATAATCATGGCACCAAAACCTTCGCCACGCATTTCATTGACCCCTTTTGAAACTACTTTAAGGGCATCAATATCCAAACCGGAGTCAATCTCATCAAGAAGGGCAAACTTCGGTTCCAACATCAACAATTGCAGAATCTCATTGCGTTTCTTCTCACCACCTGAGAAACCTTCGTTCAAATAGCGTTCTGCCATTTCTTCCTTCATATTGAGGAGTTCCATTTTCTGGTCCAATTTTGTGATGAAATCACGAACAGAAATTTTTTCATCCTCTTCTTTGCCCGCATTCATGGCTGCACGAAGGAATTCAGCATTGGTAATTCCTGGAATTTCTGATGGGTATTGCATAGCCAAGAAAAGGCCCATGCGAGCACGTTCATCCACTTCCAATTCAAGGATATTCACTCCATCAAATAGAATTTCACCCTTGGTCACTTCATAGTTTGGGTTCCCCATGATGGCTGCAGATAGGGTTGATTTCCCTGTCCCGTTAGGTCCCATGATGGCTGCAATTTCCCCTGTTTTAAGGGTCAAGTTCACGCCTTTTAAAATTTCCTTGCCTTCAATTTCTACATGAAGATCTTTAATCTCTAATACTGACATTTGTATTCCTTTCTGCTATAGAGTTTTGTCTTATCTAGTATAACAAAAAAAAGCCTAAAAGGCTTTTCTGGTGTTTAGAATCGTTCTTATTTAGTCTTGTTTTTTCTATTTTGTCGAACTTCCTCTCGATAGGCAGAATTTCCGATATAGCGTAAGCAATTGAGGAGCGGACTATGGTTCGGACCTAAGACTCCAATCAATTCTGCTAATAATTCAACTCCTAATACCAAACCGATGACAAGCAGAACGCCACCAATACGAGTCGAAATATTCAATAGAAGAGAAATCATAGCAAAAATCATCGAAATTCCATAGATGACCAAGACAGTTCCACGATGCGTTAAGCCCAAAGAAAGTAGGCGATGGTGCAAGTGATTCCGGTCTGGGGCATAGAACTTCTGGCCAGAGAGAGTCCGACGAACAATCGCTAAAAAGGTATCCGTAATGGGAACTCCCAAGATAATCATCGGCGTGACAACCGCAACTGCCGTCGCATTCTTAAGACCTTGCAAGGACAAAACAGAGATCATAAAACCAATGAAGAGGGCACCTGTATCCCCCAAATAAAGAATCGCTGGATGATAATTAAAGGGGAAGAAACCAGCAATGGCCATGACTAAGACAAAAATCGTCATAGTCAGAAAGAGATTGGGCACTGGGAGAAAGAAATGAGAAACAATCCCCATCGTCACCAAGGAAATAATCGAAACCCCACTGACCAGGCCATCCAACCCATCAATCAAATTGACTGCATTGGTAATCGAAATGATCCAAACGACTGTTAAAATATAGGACAACCAGGGATCAAAATGAAGAAATGGCCCTCCAAAAGGGATCTTGAAATCATTTAAGCGAAAATCTGTAAAGAACCAGATCACACTAGCCCCTAGGAAAATCCCCAGCATCTTTAACCGCGGCGATAATTCTTTTATATCATCGATTAAACCAGTCAAACCTATAATCCATCCTCCAACGACAACTGGTAAAGTATAGGTCAGATAAGATGTCTTAGCTACATAGCCTTTGGTAATCATCGGTAGCAATACCACGGTTGCAATGGTGAAAGCAAGAAGAATGGCTAAACCACCAGCGCTGGGCATTGGTTTTTTATTGATCCGACGCGCATTTGGATAGTCTACGGCATCTATTTTAAAGGCCAATAACCTCACAAAGGGAGTTAGAATCAAACTGATCAAAAAAGTTGCAATCAGGACCAGGATAAATTGTAATGGAAAAGTAATCATACCAAATTAACCTTTTGAAGTTCGTGAATAGCATCTGAGACGAGCAAGAGATGGCCATGTTCCTGGAGGACAGCTCTAGTAGTATCTGTATCTTCCGCATATTCACGCATGGTTGCCAAGAGCCAACCTGGATAATCTTGCGGGCACCCTTCCAAATCAATCAAGACGGTTAAATAGTAAACCCCGTCCATTTTATAAAGTTCCGAAGTCTCGACCGCATAATGAACTGTCTTTGTAAACCGAATCACTTCTTCTAACTGAGAGAACTGGAGGATATAATAAATATACCGTGTATCTACTGGATGATTCTGTGTATCTTCTTCTGAAAGCTGATTCTCATCAGCCAATTCCTCAGCTTCTAAATGACGGATAGCATCGCCGTCTCCCTTACTCTTTTCAGAGATGGTTTTTTCCAAGGTCTTGATAAATTCGTCTGGAGACATTTGCGACAATTCTTCCATATCAGGCAAGTCGGAAAAGTCTTCAAAATTTAGATGCTGATCAATTTTTGATTTGGTCACAAAAACATCGAGCTTATCCGGCTTAGGAGTCACTCGGAAACTCAACATGCCACTGTCTAAGAAGCTTTCTGGCATTTCCAATTCATCTAAGATGGTATAGAAAAATTCTTCTGTTTTTTCTTGAGGCACCAAAAAATCAGCCATTTCCATGCCTCGTTCCTCCAAATCCTCTAATTGAATCGTGATTTTAATGGTTGAATCACTGATTTGCTTCATCTTCATGACTGCACCTCATACTGTTAGTCTTTCTATTATACTAAAAAGGGACATATTTTTCAAAACATGACCCCCCATCTCAGATATGAAAAAACTTAAACAAAAGAGCACTTCCTCCCCCCTCAAACATAGCCATTTGAAGAGAAAGAAGAAGCACTCCTATCTCATGGTTAGATAAAGATTTTAATTACTGCATAGACCAGCAAAATCGCTCCCAAAACAATCCGATATTTTCCAAAAACCGTGAAGTCATGAGTTTTAACATAATCTGTCAAGAAGCGAATTGCTACCATACTGACTCCGAAGGCAACTGCCATAGCGACCAAAAGGATCGTTCCTTGGCTGAAGCTTAAAGCATTTCCTCCCAAGACAAACTTAGCGACCTTTAATAGACTAGCTCCAAACATAGCAGGAATCCCCAGATAGAAGGTAAATTCTGTCACAACTGAGCGGCTAACTCCATTGACCAAACCACCTACAATCGTTGCACCTGACCGACTGGTCCCTGGGAAAAGTGACAAGACTTGGAACAAACCAATATAGAGAGCAGTCTTATAAGGCAACTTGTGTAATTCCGTCACTTCTGGCTCTACTTGCTCCCGTTTTTCAAGGTAAATAAAGGCCCACCCATAGGTGATCAGCATGATGGCTACAGAAAAAGAGTTATGAAAATGAGCTTCAAACCAATCATCCAATTTAAAGACAAAGAGCAAAGGTAGGGTCGCTACAGCAACCTTGGCCCACAATTGCCAAGTCCGTCTCACCTCTTTTTTCGATTTTCCAGGCTTAAATGGATAAAGCTTGTCGAAGTAAATCACGACGACGGCCATAATAGCACCAAGCTGAATAACAACATTAAACATCTCCATAAAGGCAGGGTTCTGATCCTTAAACTGAATAAAGTCTTGGATCAAAATCAAATGACCTGTACTTGAGATTGGAAGCCACTCGGTGACTCCTTCAACGATTCCAAAAAGAATCGCTTTTATCACTTCAATGATAAGCATCTTCTTCTCCTAAACTTACATTTGCTATATTATAACACATTTCTAGCCATAGAACCAGATGTGCTTGCAAGGATACATAGACTAAAAAAGAGAGTGGGACAGAAATCGGTAATTCGTTAGAATTCGATTTCGTCGTCCCACCTCCGCACAGTTGAGTAGGGCTGTAAAAGCTGATGAAATCAGCGTAGTAGAGCCCACTCAACCACTGCGTCTTGCTCAACAATCCCAAAATAATTGAGAGGCTAGGACTTTTGTCCCAGCCTCTTCTATAAAATTATACACACAACTGTGGCTAGCTAGCACTTTTCGACTCTAAAAAGCACCGAAGCCACCGCCGCCACCGCCACCAGAGAAGCCACCACCAGAACTACCACCCGAAGATACTGTAAAATGACTAGCAGTTGTCGCGGTCGTTCCATAAGTAGATAAGAGATGGCTGGAATGGATCAGATTACTACGAAATGGAGTGTAGACATAGGCATCCATACTTGGGTTGTCTAGGTGGATTTGACGAAGTTTCATCACTTTACTTACTTGATCTGCAAAACCAAACAGAGTAGCATAGACTAATAAGCGATTCCATAAAACCAGCGATTGAACTTCTGCTTCTTCCAAATGAGCGATATCCCGCAACATATTACGGAAGCTATCCCAGTAATAGCGCTGTTCTGCACCGAGGTCCGTTGGGACTCCATCCCGTCGATAGAGGGTGAACTTCCCTTGGAAGGATGCCGGAAGAATCCACATTACCAACACATAGATCACACAAAAGATAGAGAGCCAATTCAAGATGAAATAAGCAATTAGGCCGGCTACCAAAGCAATGCTCCACGCAGCCCATCCAAAGAAGAGACACATACGGCCTGCACGATCCTCCCCTACCTCTAAAGGACGGTAGTAAGGAGAAAGGGCAAAGGTTTGGATCTTTTGTTGAACTGCCTGAGCGACACGAGAAATCGCTGCATCAATCCGATCTTGCGCTTGTTTTCCTCGCTTGCGAATGGCATCTTGCTCTTTCTCAGAGGCATATTTATAGAGAGAATCCGAAATTTCATAATCTGAAAACAAGTCATCTGTTCTACAATATTTTTGAGAACCGAAAGCTAGTCTAAGAAATTCGCGCTCAAATTCATCCAATGTATCTTCATTTTGAATGGTTAAAACTGTATGAGTGTCGTATTGCTCACAGATGATATTTTTTCGATCAATCAAATCAAGTAAGGTTGCTTGCACCAACTGATCAAATTTAAAGGCGCCCCGAGCATGTTTTTTGGTTGGAGAAATCTCATCTAGCTCTGTAGAGTATACAATCGAGGCCATTAGTAGAGGCGCAACGTCATTTGGAATCTCATACAAGCGGCTATTTTTTGGGAAAACTCTGGTAGAAGTCACAGATTGCATGAATTGATGACGATAATAAATAGCAAGAAGAAGGATGAACAGAATAAGGATTGGGAGTAGGACCTTCATAAATAAGCGAATCCAGGTCCGTTTTTGAACAATTCCTGCTTCCGTCCGATGATAGTTGGACTCCTCCATCAAACCTGTATCGCGATAGGATTCCCCAAAGGAAGCTACATCCGATTTCCGCCAGTAAGCATAAATTTCAACACCTTCTTTTCGTTTCAGATTCTCTAGAGTAGCCTTATAGTTTGCTTCTTCTTTCTGAACAGTTGCCTCAGCCCCCAAATAAGCCGTATGGATATTCAGTTCCGACTTCGAGGCAGGCGTGGCAAATTTCGGGATAACCTGTAACTCTACTTTTTTGACCTCTTGATCCCCATCACTGATTGGTTTCCAGTTCAATAATAGGATATCTTGGTGAACATAGAGCAGGTTTTTTAAGCGCCAGATAACCTTTATCTTGACAGTATCCCCTGCACTTCCGCCGTTATAAATCTTTACCTGATAACCATCGCCTAAATTATGAACTTCTGGTTCTTGCGACAAGGTTCTACCTTCCACTTCCACCAAAGGAGGAATGACTATTTCAAAACCTTGAGGCATTTTACCCGCACTTCCCAAGGTGACATATTGACCATTATAGGAAGTTGTAAAATGATAGACCAATTCTTCCTCATAGGTAGCATCATCCCAAGTTTCCAAGGTAAGAGTCCCCCGATAAGACTGAACCTCATAGGAAGGACCATCCGCTTTTACAAAACCTGTTACAAATAGACAGGCCAACACTGCCAATAGAACATACAGAATTTTTTTCATTTCCCCTATACTCCTTTGGTTTATTATAGCATTTTTTCATGAAAAGGCTATCAGGTTTGAAAAGTAGACCAATTTCCTGTACAATAAGATGATACTATTTATAAAGGAAGAGGAGACTACATGAAAAAAACTATCATTGGAGTCTTTGCCGGAATATTGACAGTACTATTCATTTTTCTGGCAATGACTCAAGGTTCAAAAGAAGATGAATATCTGCGTATTGGTATGGAGGCGGCTTATGCTCCTTTCAACTGGACTCAAGAAGATGACTCAAATGGAGCCGTGAAGATTGATGGCACCAACCAATATGCCAATGGATATGATGTTCAAATTGCCAAAAAAGTAGCTGAGAAGCTTGGAAAAAAACCACTAATTGTAAAAACATCTTGGAATGGACTTATCCCAGCTCTCTCATCTGGAAAAATCGATATGATCGTCGCCGGGATGAGCCCTACTGAAGAGCGTAAAAAAGAAGTAGCATTTTCAAATAGCTACTATACCAGTGAGCCAGTCATGCTGGTACGTAAAGATGGAAACTATGCGAATGCCACTAGTCTAGATGACTTTAAGAATGCAAAGGTCACCTCTCAACAAGGGGTCTACCTATATAATCTCATCTCGCAATTAAAAGGGGCCAAAAAAGTGACTGCGATGGGCGACTTTGCCCAGATGCGTCAAGCTTTAGAATCTGGCGTTATCGATGCCTATGTTTCTGAGCGTCCCGAAGCCCTTACCGCCGAGTCCGCTAATCCTAAATTTAAGATGATCCAATTCAAAAAAGGATTTGAAGTTGGAGAAGAAGATGCGACCATCGCTATCGGGATGAAGAAGGGTGACACTAGACTTGACCAAGTCAATGCGGCACTAGCCAATATTTCATCTGAAGACCAAGTCAAACTGATGGATGACATGGTTACAAAACAACCTGTTTCAACAGATACTAGTGAAAGCAAGGAACCTTTCTTTGACCAAGTAGTAAACATCTTAAAAGAAAGCGGTCCACAGTTCTTGCGTGGAACTGGAATGACCCTCCTCATCTCCATGACGGGAACCATTGCTGGGTTGATTATCGGTTTGTTAATTGGTGTCTTCCGAACTGCCCCTATGTCTAAGAACAAGGCCCTCGCCGCCTTGCAAAAATTCTTCGGTTGGTTCCTCAATGTCTACATTGAAATCTTCCGTGGAACTCCGATGATTGTTCAATCCATGGTTATTTTCTACGGTTCAGCCCAAGCCTTCAACATTTCCTTGGATCGTACCTGGGCGGCTATCTTTATTGTTTCGATCAATACAGGGGCTTATATGAGTGAGATTGTTCGTGGAGGAATCTTAGCAGTGGATACTGGTCAGTTTGAAGCGGCTACCGCTCTAGGAATGACCCATGGACAAACCATGCGTAAGGTCGTCCTTCCTCAGGTCGTTCGGAATATCTTGCCAGCGACAGGGAATGAATTTGTCATCAACATCAAGGATACATCTGTCTTGAACGTTATCTCCGTGGTCGAACTTTACTTTACAGGAAATACAGTTGCAACACAGAATTTCAAATACTTCCCAACCTTTACGATTATTGCGGTTATTTACTTTATCCTGACTTTCACTATCACCCGTATCCTTCGTTACATCGAACGTCGCTTAGATTCTGATACCTATACTACTGGTGCCAATCAAATGCAAGTCAAAGAGGTGAAATAATGGCAGAAAAAATACTTGAAATCAAACACTTAAAAAAATCCTACGGTCAAAACGAAGTTTTGAAGGACATCTCTCTTTCTGTTGAGAAGGGTGAAGTAATCTCCATCATTGGGAGCTCTGGTAGTGGGAAATCTACCTTCCTTCGCTCCATCAATCTCTTAGAGACACCGACTGATGGGGAAATCCTCTACCGGGGGCAAAACGTTCTTGATCCTGACTATGATCTCACCCACTATCGGGAAAAATTGGGCATGGTTTTCCAAAGCTTCAACCTATTTGAAAACTTAAATGTCTTAGAAAACACCATTGTCGCTCAGACAACTGTCCTAAAACGGGACAGAGAAACGGCTGAGAAGATTGCTAAAGCGAATTTAGAGAAAGTTGGTATGGGAGAACCTTATTGGGCTGCTCGTCCAAAACAACTTTCAGGAGGACAAAAACAACGGGTCGCTATCGCTCGGGCCCTCTCTATGGATCCGGATGCCATTTTGTTCGATGAACCAACCTCTGCTCTGGACCCTGAAATGGTCGGAGAAGTTCTTAAAATTATGCAAGACTTAGCCAAAGAAGGCTTAACCATGATCGTGGTCACCCACGAAATGGAATTTGCACGAGACGTCTCAAGTCGTGTTATCTTTATGGACAAGGGGGTCATCGCTGAACAAGGTGATCCGAAAGAAATCTTTACCAATCCAAAAGAAGAACGGACCAAAGAATTCTTACAACGTTTCTTAAACTAAAACAAACTCCCTCACTGGAAATCCTTCCGATGAGGGAGTTTTTTAATACCTTCAATTGAAAGTATGATTCCACACATAAACTTGTTGAAATCCTTTGATAGATATGAAGAAAACTAGTGATACTTTCCTACGATATCCTGATTTATACTATATAAAAAGAAGGGAAGCTTTTTCCCTTCTTTTTTATATCTAAGTTTAATTTTCGAATTTTTGATGATTCTTATCATAAAAATCGATCAAGCCAAGCGCAGTTTCAAACGAAATGTTTTTCACTTTTGCACGACCTTGCGCAAGTGCAATGATAGACATTTCACGGGCGTTCGTTTCTTTACTGATACGATAGCCAGTGATCTTTTTATCACGTACCCAACCAACAACTGATTCCACTTTTTCGAAGTTCGATTTAGCCATGATTCTTCTCCTATATTATTATTTCCAATACTAATATAAAATTTTTTGCATATTTTGTCAACCATAATAGCTGAAAATACGAACAATTTTAAAAAAGTCAGATATTTTGTTATTTAGCTTTTAAAGCTGAGAGGATTTGGGTGCGAATATTCTCTACGCCATCCGGATTTGCTGGTAAGAAGAGGGTATTGGTACCTTGTTTTTCTGCAAAGTTATTCAAAGTATCCAAATATTGGTTGGTCAAAAGAATCGACATGATCTGTTCTTCTGTCAAATTCACATTGGTGTCTTTCAATTCCTTGATAGAATCTGCCAAACCATCTACAATGGCCTTCCGTTGCTCTGCAATCCCGACCCCGTGAAGGCGATCTTTTTCAGCTTCCGCTTCGGCTGCGGTAACAATTTTAATCTTATCCGCTTCAGCCAATTCTTGAGCAGCCACACGTTTCCGTTGAGCAGCGTTGATTTCATTCATTGACTGCTTCACTTCAGCATCTGGTTCAACCTTGGTAATCAAGGTTTTTACAATGATATACCCGTAGGTTGACATTTCTTCAGCTACTTGTTTTTGAACCTCAAGGGCGATTTCATCCTTTTTCTCAAACAATTCATCCAAGGTCAACTTTGGAACAGATGAGCGCAGAGCATCTTCGATGTAAGATTTGATCTGAGCTTCTGGACGCATCAATTTGTAGTAAGCATCCGTTACATTGTTTTCATTTACACGGTATTGTGTCGCGACATTCATAGTAACGAATACGTTATCTTGTGTCTTCGTTTCGACTACAATCTCGCTTTGCAAGAGACGCAATTGCACACGCGCAGCAATTTTATCGATTCCAAATGGTGCACGGACATGAATCCCACTGTTGCTGATCTTTTGATAGCGTCCAAAACGCTCAATAATTGCAACAGATTGTTGTTTCACCACATAGAGTGAGCTAATGAATACAGTAGCTCCAACTACTAGAATAGCCAATAGAAAAATCCAAATCATTTACTGATTCTCCTTTATATTTTATTACTTTTTTGAAGTGACTCTTTGTTAAAGAAGCCATCATACCAACATGTTATAGAGGGTTTCATTTCCGTTTAAGTTAATGAAAGAAGGGTCAAATTGTTCAATCCGATTGATCAGACCTGCATAATCATGCTTATCTGCCAAAGTGACACCAATCAAGACTGGGCCAGTCCCCTTACTTGCTCGTTTGATGTACTCAAACCGCGTGATATCGTCATTTGGGCCTAAGATATCATTTACAAATTCTCGAAGAGCTCCTGGACGTTGCGGGAAGTTGACGATGAAGTAGTGTTTAATACCATCATAGATCAAAGCTCGCTCTTCCATCTCTGGCATCCGGTTAATATCATTGTTCCCACCAGAAATCACACAACAAATGGTCTTCCCTTTGATATACTCTCTCAATACTTCTAAAGCCGCTACACTGGCAGCTCCAGCTGGTTCTGCAACCAAGCCTTGCTTAGAATAAAGATCAATCAAGGTCTCAGATATCAAACCCTCGTTGACGCCAATCAAGGTCTCAACATTTTTTTTCGTTGCCTCATAAGTCAACTGGCCTACCTTTTGAACAGCAATCCCATCCGCAAACTTATCAATCTGTTTGAGTTTTACCGGGCCTCCAGCTTCAAAGGCTGCCTTCATCGACCGAGCCCCATCTGCTTCAATTCCAATAACCTCGATTTCCGGCGCTTGTTCCTTGATATAGGTGGATACTCCGGCGATGAGGCCTCCCCCACCAACCGGTACTAACACCGCATCGAAGTCAATGGATTCTTTTTTAGCTTCCTCTAGAATTTCGTAGGCTACAGTTCCTTGACCCGCTTGGACATTGGCATCATCAAATGGATCAATGAAGGTACAGTTTTTAAGTTCAGTATATTCCTGCGCCGCCTTAGAAGAAGCATCAAAAGTATCTCCTACTAATTTAATGGTCACGTACTCTCCACCGAAGAAACGAACCTGGCTAATCTTTTGCTGAGGTGTCGTAATCGGCATAAAGATGGTCGCTGGTATTTTCATTTCCCGGCAGGTGTAGGCAACTCCTTGAGCGTGATTGCCCGCCGAGGCACAGACTACTCCTCGCTCTCTCTCTTTCTCATTCAACTGAGAAATCGCGTAATAGGCTCCACGAATCTTAAAGGAACGAACCCGCTGCGCATTTTCTTTCTTTAAGTAGATTTTCGCTCCATACTTTTCGGATAAATAATGATCATAATCTAAGGGAGTCTCAACAACCACACCCTTTAAGACCTTATGGGCTTTTATGATATCTTTCGATGTTATCATGATCTTCCTCTTCTTCTCCTTATTTCATCTAATTATATCAAAAGACTGCAAAAATTTCAGCGTGTTTTCCAAATTTTCAGAAAAATCACCCAAAATGTTCGATATGGCACGTCTCTTCATACAGATTCTGCTAAATGGTTGAAAATACCTTCCAATCCATCTCTGCTATTGATGAAAAAGAAGTTGGGATTTCTCCCAACTTCACCATCACCTCATTAGTTATAGATTTTAAAGGCGTCGTCGTCATTTTTTCCAACGAATGGCATTGCTTTACGCAATTCAGCACCAACTTTTTCGATTTCAAGGTTAGCCGCTTGTTCACGGTAAGCAGTCAATTTTGGACGACCAGCTTTGTAGTCGTTCACAAAGTCGTTGGCGAATTTACCATTTTGGATATCCGCAAGAACGGCTTTCATGTTTTCTTTCACTTGTTCAGTGATGACACGTGGACCTGAAACGTAGTCACCGTATTCAGCAGTGTTTGAAATTGATTGACGCATTTTCTTGAATCCACCTTCGTAGATCAAGTCAACGATGAGTTTCATTTCGTGAAGCACTTCAAAGTAAGCCAATTCTGGAGCGTATCCAGCTTCCGTCAAGACTTCGAAACCTGCTTCGATAAGGGCAGTCAAACCACCACAGAGAACGGCTTGTTCACCAAACAAATCTTCTTCAGTTTCTTCTTTATAAGTTGTTTCCAAAAGTCCTACACGTGCTGAACCAACACCTTTACACCAGTCCATAGCGATGTCTTTAGCGTTACCTGTAGCATCTTGGTATACTGCGTAAAGTGCAGGAACACCAAATCCTTCTTCATACGTACGGCGAACCAAGTGACCTGGTCCTTTAGGCGCACACATGAAGACATCAACATCTGCAGGAACTTTAATGAATTCGAAGTGGATGTTGAAACCATGTGCAAATCCAACAGCATTTCCAGCTTCCAAGTTTGGCGCAATTTCTGCTTCGTACAATTCTTGTTGGATTTCGTCTGGAGCCAAGATCATGATGACATCAGCCAATTTAGTTGCTTCTGCTACTGTGTAAGTATCAAAACCATCTTCTTTTGCTTTGTCAAAAGATTTACCTGGACGTACACCGATGATCACATCATGACCTGAGTCACGCAAGTTTTGAGCATGGGCATGACCTTGTGATCCATAACCGATCACGGCAATTTTTTTACCGTCAAGTGCTGCTACTTTTACATCTTTTTCGTATTCCATTTGAACTGCCATAGTTTTTTTCTCTCTTTTCTATTTTTATTGCCTCTTAGGCGGTAGTAACTATTTTGAATGGTGGGCTTTAATCACGGGTAAAGCCAGTTGCACCCGTCCGTGCAACATTCTTAATCCCATAAGGACGAATGACACGCAAGAGAGCTTCGTTCTTCTCTGCATTTCCTGTCATCTGCACGGTGATGGAGCTTGGAGCCACGTCTACCACAGTCGCGCGGAAGGGCTGGATAATGGCTAACAATTCTGCCCGTTTTTCTGCAGGCGCTGAGACCTTGATCAGAATCACTTCACGCTCGAGGTGAGGTTTATCTGTAATATCTCGAACTCGAATCACATCGACCTGGCGGTTGAGTTGCTTGATGATTTGTTCCACTTCATCATGTGATGCGACGTCAATGATAATAGTAATCCGTGACACATTGGGATTTTCTGTCGCCCCTACCGAGATACTCTCAATGTTGACTTGGCGTCTAGACAAGACACCAGTAAAGCGATTGAGAACCCCAGACCGGTTTTGAAGTTTGGCTGTTAACATTCTACGCATTAAACTTCACCCCCAACATCTCATGATTGCTCTTACCAGCTGGTACCATTGGTAAAACGTGCTCTTTCCGAGAAATGTCGATCTCGATGAACATTGGTACATCTTCGGTAATAACTTCCAAATCCTTCTCTAAGGTTTCGGGATTATCAAATTTGTAATTCTTAATCCCATAGGCTTGCGCCATCAATTGGAAGTCTGGCAAGGTTTCAAAGACAGACTCTGATGTTCGTCCATCATAGAAGGCTTCTTGCCACTGCCGAACCATTCCAAGTGAATGGTTGTTAAGCATGATGACCTTGATTGGAATCTTGTAAACATTCAAGATTGCCAATTCTTGGTTGGTCATCTGGAAGCCACCATCTCCGACAAAGAGCACAACTTCTTTATCTGGATTGGCAATCTTAGCACCAATGGCGGCTGGCACACCGAATCCCATGGTTCCTAGACCACCAGAAGTCACCAACTGTCGTTCGTTTTGGTACGGGTAGTACTGAGCAGCCCACATTTGGTGTTGGCCAACGTCTGTCACGACGATGGCATCCCCCTTGGTCAACTCACCCACGCGTTCAATAACTGCTTGGGGTTGGACCACGCGTTCTTTCTTATCGTAAGAACGAACCCGATTTTTATCTTGGGTAACTTTCTCAACCCATTTCTCCGTATTGGTATGAACCACTGGCTCTGCTAACAATTGTTTTAAGGCTTTTTTGGCATCGCCAACGACTGGAATATCGACTGCAATGATTTTACCGATCTCTGCTGGGTCAATATCAATGTGAGCGACTTTGGCATTCTTCGCAAAGGTCTTTGGATTTCCCGTCAGACGATCATCAAAACGACAACCGATGCTAATCATGAAATCTGCTTCTGTCATAGCAATGTTGGCCGCAAAAGAACCGTGCATGCCTCCCATCCCAAGGAAGAGAGGGTGGTTGGTTGCAATCGTTCCCTGTCCTAGAAGACTAGTTACCACAGGAATCTGATAGCGTTCTGCCAAGGCTACCAATTCATCCGCCGCTTCTGCATAGCTGACGCCACCTCCAACCAAGAGGACTGGTTTCTTAGCCTTGCCAAGTTGCTTCAAGATTTTCTTAATCTGTAATTCATTTGGTTCAATAGTCGGCTGGTAACTTGGAATGTTAATGGCCGGATTGTAAATATAATCAGTTTCTAGGGCAGAGACATCTTTTGGAAGGTCAATGACGACGGGGCCTGGACGCCCAGTTGTCGCAATATGAACTGCTTCCGTGATAACCCGTGGAATATCCGCTGTCTCACGTACTTGGTAATTGTACTTGGTAATCGGCATGGTAATCCCAACAATATCTGCCTCTTGGAAGGCATCCTTCCCGATCCCAGAACGGTTGACCTGACCAGTAAACACAAGAAGAGGAACACTATCACTCATGGCATCCGCAATCCCTGTAATGGCATTGGTTGCTCCAGGTCCACTTGTGACGACGGCCACACCCAGCTTCCCAGTTGATTTGGCATAGCCTTCAGCTTCATGCAAGCAGCCTTGTTCATGTCGGCCAAGAATGTGTTTGATCCCTTTAAAACTATAAATAGCATCATAAAGGGGCAAAACCGCTCCACCTGGGTAGCCAAAAATGGTATCAATCCCAAGATCTCGAAGCGTTTCTAGCACAAGCTCTGAACCTGTCTTTGCAGTTTCTAAGGTAATTTTCTCCATGTCTCTCCTTTCTGTTTCTTTGATTATCAAATGAGCATGCTACTATCATACCATTTTTGGAAAATAATTCAAGTAAAAATCACAAATTTTCTGAATTTTCTATCCAAATCCGATTAATGAGAGTTGTCCTAAAAAAGAACAATCCAATCAAAAAAGTCTCTAGGAATCCTAGAAACTTTGCTTGCTTATAGCCATCCCTTTTCTTGGGCTATCTTTGCTGCTTCCGTCCGGTTTTCTGCATCCAATTTAGTTAGAATGCCTGACATATAATTTCGGATGGTCCCGTTAGAGAGAAATAAACGATCAGCAATTTCTTGGTTGGAAGCTCCTTTGGCGACTTCTTTTAGGACTGCTTGCTCCTGAGAACTTAGAGGATTGGGATGGGTCAAGATTCCCTCCATTAATTCAGGAGAATATTCTTTTTGACCTGCCAAAACTGTATGAAGGGTCCCCATCAAGTCCGTGATGCGTCGCTCTTTTAGAACATAGGCATCGACTCCGGCCTTGAGGGCCCGCTCAAAATAACCCGGTCTCTTAAAGGTGGTAACGATGACAACCTTGAGCTGGGGTTGTTGACTTTTGGCCCATTCCAACACTTCTAGTCCTGTTTTGATAGGCATCTCAATATCTAAAATAGCAATATCAACTGGATGGGTTTCGAGTAAGCGAATGGCTTCTTGCCCATCTCCAGCCTGCAAGACTTCTTCTACATCCTCTTGCAAAAGCAGGAGCTGGCAGAGGGCATCGCGCAACATACTTTGGTCTTCTGCAACTAATAAGCGCATCTTATTTCCTTTCTTGATAGGGGATCCGTATTTCTATGCGGGTCGGCTTGTATTGATGACTGATATCCAGCTCTCCTCCCAACAAGGCAATCCGTTCGCGGATTGAGTGCAGGTCCTTATCCGAGACCTTATCAAAGCCGATACCATTGTCTTCTGCGACCATTTCTACCCCTGTTTCGGTGGAGCGATAAGTGAGAAGGGCTTGCGTCGCTTTGGCATGTTTGATCATATTGGTGGCTAGTTCCAGAGACACCATGGCCAGAGCAGACTCTAGAACAGGCGAGATGCTAGCTGTATCGAGATTGTTTTGGATCTCCACTTTGACTTGCGCCACTTCTAGCATTTGCTTGACGGTTTCCAGCTCTCTTGCCAGGGTTCGCTGCTTCAAGTTCTCCACAATCTCTCGGACTTGGTGCATGAACTCTTGACTAATGGCTTGAATCTCTTGCACCTGCTCCTGCGCCTTCTCAACCTGACCCAATGCTAAGAATTGATCAACCAGGTCTGCCTTGACACTGAGCATAGCAAAGGTGTGGCCCAGACTGTCATGCAAATCACGGCCAATCCGATGGCGCTCGTTTTCTGCCAGCAAGAGATTGATCTGGGCATTTTGCTTGGCATGGTCAGCTTTCAACTCTTCCATCATCCGAATCCGAACCATGCCGTAAGTCATGGCATGGGTAAAAAAGAAAATGATGATTAAAAATACCCATTCATACTCCATCGCATTCTGTCTGAAAAAGATGGCCCCAAAAAGCAGGAATTGCGATAGAAAAACTGTCCAAAGATAGGGAGAGCGAAAATTGTGAATCTCAAAGTGATAGACCAATAGGTTGCTGATGAAGAAATAAAACCAAAAATAGTTGGCGTTAATAAAAAGAGTATTTCCTGCTACATAGGCTAGGAGGTATAGCCAACAAATCCAGGTCAGCTTTTTGTTTTCAGTAATCAAGACTCCTAGATAGGAAGCAATAAACAAGAGGGCTAAAAAGAAGTGCCAGTAGGGGACCTCCCCTAATAAAATAGAGATAAAGGGAAAGCCCATAAAGACTAGGCTAGCGTAAAACATATAATGGATACGCTTGAGTTTTTCAATCATGAACGAACCTCAGAATGACGACGATAAACAATGACAAGGGTAAAGAAGACCAGGGTAAACAAGGTTAAATAAAGACTAGCAAAGACATTGACCTGTCCCTTGTTTAAAAAGGTCTTAATCAGTTCCATCAATTGATAGGTTGGTAGACATTTGCCGATGGCTTGCATCCATTCTGGAAAGAGGCTAATGGGCATCCAAAGGCCACCCATGACAGCCAGCCCCATGTAAAGGAGATTACCTACAACAGACATCAATTGACTAGAAGGAAGCAGGGTCAAGACCAGACCGATGGCCACAAAGGCTAGGCTTCCTAGGATGAGAATAAAGGCCGACAAGACCCAATCCTGTAGGGACATATTCACATGACGCACCACGTGGCCCACGGTAAAGACAACTCCAATCGATAGGAGAAAATCGACAAAGAGACCCACAACCTTTATTAGATAATATTCTACCATAGATACCGGGGTATGGCGCAAGACTTTTTGCCAATTGTTGAGTCGATCGGTTTCAAGAACTGTTGGAAAAGAAAAGATAGCCGTAGACATCATAGAAAATGCCGTCATAGAAAGGAGATAATCCCTCATAAAGTGAGCGGGTGCTCCTGGTGTCTCCTGGTACATCCCTGAAAAGAAGAGATAAAAGGCCGTGGGCATCCCAATTGATAACAAGTAATAAATGGCTTGGCGTCTAGTCAAATGCCACTCAACCACGCCGAGAGCTTTCATGCGTTTCATCTTCTCTACCTACTTCCTTTGTATTTTCAAAAATAGAATCCAATAAACTTCTATTGGTCACCTCGATCTCTTGGATCGAACATCCTTCTTCCTGCAATCGCCTCCACAAACGATTGGCATCACCTGTCACAACCTGAAGGGCATCGGGTTTGACCGTCACTTGACCAACTCCGTCCATCCCTGCCACTAGAGCTTGGTATCGCAAAGGCAGGGTAAAATGTTTTTCTACCTCTTCACTTCTCATAGCTAGTGGCGTCGTATCTCGAAGCAAATGGCCCTGGTGCAAGACCAGGATCCGATCAGCCGTATGCTCGACTTCCTCGATGTAATGGGAAGAATAGACTATAGTCACACCTTGGTCCTTTAAATGCCCGACGATTTCCCAAAAGCGTTGGCGAGTGGACGTATCCATGGCAGCCGTTGGCTCATCCAAAAACAGGAGACTGGGACGACCAATCAAGGTCAACACAAAGGATAAGAGACGCTTTTGCCCACCAGACAGCTTACTGGCTAATTGCTTCTTTTGTTCTGGAGTAAAACGCAATAAATCATCGATGTCATTGACCGTTAAAGGGTTGGGATAAATGGAGCGAAAGAAACTGATCAGTTCCTGCACGGTTAGCTTTTGCACGATGGCATTCTCTTGAGGGAGATAAGAGACACTATCCTTTAACTGAGGATGACCAGGAGCCTTCCCCTCTATTTCAATGTTTCCAGAAGTCGCCTTCCTATCTCCTAGGAGGCAATCCATCAAGGTTGTCTTCCCTGCCCCGTTTGGCCCAATCAAAGCCAGGCAATCCCCTCTCTCAACTGTGAAAGAAAGATCTTCTAGGATCATCTTTCCTTTGATGCTTTTGTTCAAGTTCTCAACTCTAATGACACTCATGAGACTCTCCTTTCAACCAGATTTGGCCAGCTGGAATGATGACATAGACGACCAAGGTCACTCCCCAAACCGTTTGGAAAAACCAGCTAGGAAAATGGGCAGAAAACCAGCCCGTCATCATCTCAGTTACCCAAAGGAGCAAACACAAAACAGCTACCAATCCAATTTCAAGTTTCTTTTTCATTGCTCCATCTCCTTTTTAACAGCCTTGATCATCTTCAATCCTTCTTGGACCGCCCAGCTCATGATGCCAATCCCAGCAAATAATTCCCAAGGGAAATGGTAATAGAGACTATCATCCTTTGAAAAGATCAAATAGACGACCATCCCAACCACTGTTAACGTAAACACTTTATAGAACCATTGTTTCATTTTTCCTTACCTCTTACTTTCTGACTATATTATAGCGAAAGGAATAACTGCCCACTAGATGATTTTGTCACTGGCTCACATGACAAATGTCATGGAAAATAAAAAAAGGCCGGACAAGAGTCCGAGCCTATGGTGCTGGGGTTTCTTCTTTGAAACCATGGAGTTTTAATCCTGTGAAAACGGTCGATGCCTTGATGTCTTTCAGGTCACCGATACCAAGATCTTTAAAGTAAGATAAATCTTTAACCTTGTCCCAATCAATGGTTTCCATATCAACAGAGACTGTTGAGGCTAATTTTTTCTCTGGAGTGACCTTATATTCGATACTGAAGCCAGCTGTGTCTTTCAGAGCCTTGTATTCTGAATCTGACTGCAAACCTTCATTGATAATTTTTGTCATTTCTTCAGGACTTAGATTAGCTGAGTTAGTGGCAATTTTTTCTGGTAGGGCCGATAAAACATCTAACTTTAATTTCTGAACCTTATCACCTTTTGTCGTGATGGTGTAGCGATGTTGATTGCCATTGATTTCTGCAGTGAGAACCTTGGTTTCTTCCTTTGCCTCACTGGTAACAGTTTCACTTTTTTCTATCGAAGTAGTGGTTGAGCTTTTTGATGTTTCTGTGGACTGGGACTTAGTAGTACACCCTGTCATCACCAAAAGCAAAGCTCCTAAAAAGCAGATTACCTTTTTCATTTGCTTTTTTCTCCTATTTCTATTTTTCTAAAGTATAACATATCAAATAAAAATTGTCTAAAAACACCTATCTAATCGCTTTCATAAAGCTTTTTTTATCAAAAAAAGGGCCAAAAAATCATTTTTTGGCTCTTTTTCCTGCTATTTTTGAAATTTTTTGATTATTCAACGCTAAACAAATATGGGTAAACTGGTTGATTTCCTTGATGAATTTCGACTTCGACGTCCTCATATTTAGCCATCAAGTTTTGAGCCAAGTCATTGGCTACTTCTTCTTTACCATCTTCACCGATATAAATCGTGACAATTTCACTATCTTCGTCCAACATCTTGTCAAAGGTTGCTGTCAAGGTTTCCATCATATCTGGATTGGAAACGACGATCTTACCATCAACCATTCCAAGATTGTCGTTTTCATGGATTTCAAGACCATCAATAGTGGTATCACGAACGGCTGTCGTCACACTACCTGAAACAACATCTTCCAATGAAGCGCTCATGCGTTCGTAGTTTTCTTCGATCGACTTGCTCTCATCAAAGGCAAGAAGACTGGTCAATCCTTGAGGGATGGTCTTCGTCTCTACGACTGCTGCTGGTTGCTCAATGACTTCTGCTGCAGATTGAGCCGCCATCAAGATGTTCTTGTTGTTTGGCAAGATAATGATGTTGCGCGCATTCAACCCTTCAACAGCTTTGACAAAGTCTTCTGTTGAAGGGTTCATAGTTTGACCACCAGAGATGATGTAATCCACTCCTTGCGCTTTGAAGATATCCGCTAAACCGTCACCCGCAACGACTGCAATAATCGCATATTCTTTTGCTTCAGCTGGTTTCGCTTGACGTTCTTCTTTTTCAACTTGTGCTTCGTGCTGGTTGCGCATGTTGTCAACTTTTACTTTGACCAAGCTACCATATTTCAATCCTTCTTGCATAACAAGACCTGGATCTTCAGTATGGACATGGACTTTGACGATTTCATCATCGTTGACGACTAATAGAGAATCCCCAAGATTGTTCAAATAGTTACGGAATTCGTCGTAGTCAAAGTCTTTGACATAGGTTGGACCTTGCTTCAAAGCGACCATGATTTCTGTACAGTAACCAAAGGTGATATCTTCAGTTGCCACATGGCCCGCTACGGACTTGTGGTGCTCTGCGTTGATCATTTCTGACATGGTTGCTGGAGTCGCAACAAATTCTTCAGAAGCGATGAATTCTCCTGTCAAAGCTGATAGGAACCCTTCATAGATGAAGACTAAACCTTGACCACCAGAGTCCACCACACCGACTTCCTTCAATACTGGAAGCATATCTGGTGTTTTGGCAAGGGCTGTTTTAGCTCCTTCAAGGGCTGCACGCATGACTTCTACTGCATCATTGGTTGATTCTGCTTTTTTCTTGGCACCGATGGCAGCACCGCGAGAAACGGTCAAAATGGTCCCTTCAACAGGCTTCATAACCGCTTTATAGGCTACTTCAACCCCTGCTTGGAAGGCTGCCGCAAGAGCTGCCCCATCCAATTCATCCTTGTCTTTGACGCTTTGAGAAAATCCGCGGAACAACTGAGAAGTAATAACTCCTGAGTTTCCACGCGCTCCCATCAAAAGCCCCTTCGCAAAGATATTTGCTGCTTCACCAACAGTTGAAGCAGAGCGATCGGCTACTTCTTTTGCACCATTTTCAATGGTCATCCCCATGTTGGTTCCAGTATCACCATCTGGTACAGGAAAAACGTTCAATGAATTGACATACTCGGCTTGTTTATTTAAGCGAGTAGCCCCTGCTTGGACCATTTCTTGAAATAAACTAGTTGTAATTTTAGACACGATTATTCTCCCACAATTTTAATGTTTTGGATATAGACGTTGACTGTATCCGTTGTGATTCCAAGTTGATTTTCTAAACTGAATTTGACACGCTCTTGAATATTTTTTGAGACTTCGCTAATCTTTGTACCATAGCTCAAAACAGTGTAAACATCAACCGCAATACTTCCTGCTTCCGCTGTTTTCACAACGACACCCTTAGAGTAGTTTTCCTTACCTAAGAGAGCTTGGAAATTATCTTTAATCGCGTTTTTGCTGGCCATTCCAACCACTCCAAAAATTTCAGTGGCTGCACCGCCTACAACAGTTGCGATGACATCATCGGTCAATTCAATTTGACCATCTTTTGTATTGATTTTTACTGTCATAATTTCTACCTCAAAAGTATTTTATATTCTATTTTACCATAAAAGAGGGCGCGTGTAAAAGGGATACACCTTTCTCCTATCGGTTGATACAAATGTCCAAAAAGAGAAAAAATGAAAAAAAGAAAAGGACCTCCAAGAGATCCTACATTCTGATTAAACGCGTTCTACTTTACCAGATTTCAATGCACGAGCTGAAGCCCAAACTTTTTTAGGTTTACCATCGATAAGGACAGTTACTTTTTGAAGGTTTGGTTTTACGGCACGTTTGGTTTGGTTCATCGCGTGTGAACGGTTGTTTCCTGATACAGTCTTACGACCAGTAAAATAACATACTTTAGCCATTCTGTTTTGCCTCCTATTAGATCTAATATTACGGATGTGCTAGCACCACATACCGTACTATATTACCAAAAAAACTTTCTCTTGGCAAGACCTTTGAATAAGTTTTTCTTAGATCGGCTTATGAAAAGTTATTCTCACCTACATAGATGATTTCTAGATTCCCCAGTGAGACCTCTCCGACGATGTAAAAGTCTTTGCTGGTTAAATTGCTAGGATTTTCCTGGTGTTGGATAGCTGACAGAGAACTTTCTACATTGACATGAACCCGCCAGTCGCTCGGGACATAGAGACTCAAACTTCCAAGGGAGACATCCACCGCAAACTGGGCTGAGGGTCCTTCGATCCGGCAATTATCAAAATAGATAGAAGCTTCTCCTAAGCTCACATCCGCACTTCCGCCCGTAAAATTCTGATCATTCAAATACTTGGTCACTGTAGAGAAGGAGACATCGATGTCATTGCCAGCAGTTTGGGAAGATGTTCCTGCTGAGTAGGAGTTCCAAGTAGCTTTTGCTTTTTTGGAAGGCTTGAAGAGAATATTGAGACCGATCACCGCTAAAATAGAAGAAAAGATGACCACCGAATTGGATACTGGAAGAAAATGGTATTGGCCATTAAGGGAGAAGAGGGCCAAGATCCCATATAGGAAGCCCCAACCAAAGTGGCGCTTCAAGAAACTAGAGAGGGAAAGGACTGCGAGCAAGACAACCCAAGCTAGCGTCCAGATACTGATCTCCCATTTTACAAAATAGCCTTGTAAGAGCACTAGGGCTGCTAGGAGGATTAAGAAAATCCCAATTAGTTTATTTTTCATTTTGTTACCTCATTTCCTTTAACCGTTCTTTTAAGAGTTGATAATAGTGTCGGGACACATGTACCTGCTTATGAGTTTGATAAAAGTTTACTGTACTGGTTCCCGAAAAAGATTTTTCGATGGAATAAATCTGCTTGGTATTGACGATGGTCGACTTGGAGATGCGACAGAAAGCAATCGGCAAGATCTCTTCCAATTCGTAGAGTTTTTGACAGACCTCGTAGGCCTCTTCTCTGGTATGCCCATAGATCTTTTCACCATCTGTTTCAAAGAAGAGAATTTCTGACACATCTACAAAGTACTCGCTTCGGTCCTTGTAAAAGGTCAAGGGCGTCATTTTTTGCTCCAAGATCAGCTGTTGCAAGCGGGCGACATCCTCCGTCAATCGAGGAGCCCGAATGATCATTTCTGGCTCATCCATCTGCGGATCTAATTCGATACGAACTTTCATAGGACTCCTTTCTTAACCTTTGTTAGTAACATTATAACAGGTGTTCAAAATCTTACAAGACCTTTTCGGTAAGTGGCTCTTTTCAGCCCCTAAGTGGTTCTTTCAGACAGCTAAAAAGGACTCGGTCTGAAGAAATCTCTTCATACCAAGCCCCTGAAGCAAATAAAATCGGAAGCATTATTTTTCTTTTGGTGCGTCTGGAAAGAGAAAACCGAGACCAAGACAAGCCAAGACACCCGCAGTAATCACGACCCCATTTGAAATCGGAAGAAGATCATAGATAGCATTGGCAATGATGAAGCCAATGACGGCACAAATCAAGCTGGACTTGTAGTCTTTCTTGAGTGCATTTTCAAGCGTAAAGAAAGCAAACAAGACAACTGGAACCAAGGGCCAAAGATTGGCATCTATTTTCGGATAACCAATGATACTAAAGGTGATGACGGCAAGAGCTGCAAGGATAAATCCAAAACCAATTAATTTCTTCATGATACTACCTCTTTTTATAATGTTATCAGAAGACTAGCTTCTTTTGATAAACCTACTATAACAAACAAAAGCAAGGGTGACAAGGAAATTTGGATAAGCGGTCAAATTATCGGATTATCTGGTCACATGAACATGAATGAGTCAGATGAACTAGCCATATTTAGAGTATGGTTCATCTCCTTCATGAAACCATTCCAGTCCATGACGATTGAGAAAATCTAGGATGAGTCTGAAAACTTTTATAATCATTTGTTACAAAAAGCAATTCAACATCAAAAAAAGCCCATCACAAGGGGCTTTGTCTTGTATCATTCGATGCCGAATGCAGGGATCGAACCTGTGACCTACGCGTTACGAGTGCGTTGCTCTACCAACTGAGCTAATTCGGCGATTACCTTCTCAGTATAGCACTCTGATAGCGGATGTCAAGCACTTTTAGTTGATCTTTTTAATCAAAATCTGACAAGGATTTTTAAGATCCCATAGTTGCGGAAAAATCTCTAATTTTTTAAAACCAAGACTGCGATAAAAGATATTGGTTCGGTCATAATCTTTATTTGAACCTTCTGCCACTGTTTTGACCTGTAGGTAGTTCACTTGTTTGACTGCTTCTCTTTCTATAGTCGTAATTAAATCCCTTCCAATTCCATGACCTTGGAATGATTTTTTCACGCCTAGACAGTCAATTTCAGCACAATCTTCACTCGAATATGATAAACTTATAAACCCTACTACATCACTTTCTTGATAAGCAGCCCAAACTCGTAAATCCTTAGCTCCTTCAATGTAGGCTTGCGTGCTTTCTGGTATTCCAAACCATTCTGGCAAATCCCTTAAAATCTCAGCGACAACTGCCATTTTTTGATCTTCACCCTTGACTTCTTTAATTACAAACATCATAAGTTCCTTTCTTGATTTTAGTCTTACTTTAGCTCTTACGAACCAGCACTTTCGTAGGCATCCAATCCCTTGTCCCAAAGTTTGAGGGAAATAACAAAGAAAACAAGGGAAATCAGAATCAAACCACCAATATTAAAGAATCCATTCTTGTCCTGCAAGAAATAGCTGGCAGGATAGTAGGCCGTAAAGGCGAAAGGCACGATAAAGCTAATCAACCAACGAAGAAGCGAATTATAAATGGAAATCGGATACTTGGCAAAGTCATTAAACATATAAAAAATGTAAATCATAGCGCCTGACTGCTTGGTCCAAAAAGCGATACTAGCAGTCGCGATTTTCAGGGAAGTATAGATCAAGGTCGCAAAAGGAATACAGACTAGGAAAATCAGAAATTTTGGAAGAGTCCAAGCAATGCTAGACACCGTGGTACCTAGCAGAAGGCCTCCGACCAAAAGTTCGCCCAAGGCATCAATCTGAAAGGTCTCAACTAGGATATGAAAGAGAGGATTGATGGGACGAGTCAGATATTTGTCAAACTCCCCTTTTCGGACTAGGCGTTGCCCTAGTGCCCAGAGATTGTCAAAAAAGAGATGGTCCAATCCCTTGGGAATTAAGGAAAAACCATAGATAAAGGCAATTTCTTGAAAAGTCCAACCTTCTAGGGAGGGAATGTGTTGAAAGATGACATTGAGAAACAAGAGGTTCAGGCCTTGAGTCAGAAAGACTCCCAACACACCAACCACAAAATCGACCTTGTATTCCATGATTTGCTTGATGTACTGTCTGATAAAAATCAGATGCATGCGTTGATATTTTTTCATACTAACCTCCCTGAATGGTGATAAATGACTGGACTCGTTTCCAAATCAACTGAGACAAGCCCACCATCACTATAAGCCAGAAAAGCTGAAGCAAAAGTGCTTGAAGAATCTGACTAGCATCGTATTTCCCAACAATAATCATGACCGGAGTGTAAATTAAGGATGAGAAAGGTAAGAAGGAGAGAATATCTGAAATGACCTTTGGAAAGAAAGCCAAGGGAATCAAACTCCCAGACATAAAGGTCACTATGGAACTCTTAAGTAGATTGGAACCCCAAAGATTTTTAAATACAAAGGCTGAAAATCCAAAGCAGATATTAAAGAAAAAGTTAATCAGATAGGCCAGCGTTAAGCTAAAAAGATAAAGGGTAGTTAGTCCCAGCACTTCTACAATCCCTTGCCCAGATAAGATTTTCATCAAAACAATGACACTTAAAAATGGCAGTCCAACAGAGATAAAAATCAACCACTTGGAACCAAGCTCCGTAAAGAGGTAAGAAGCCGCAAAATGCACTGGTCGCAACAAGCGCATGATAATGGAACCATCCTTGACCTCATCACCAATCATAAAGGAAGAATCCGACCTAGTCAGAAGATTAGTCACAAAACTCATGATGATGTAGAGGGTGATATCCGCCATACTGAAGCCCTGAATCAAAGGCTCCTGGGAGGAATCAAAGACAGCCTTCCATAGATAAAAAGCCACAAAAGCCCCCATGACATCGCCAATCCGATAAAGAATAAAGTTGACTCGATAGCTAATCAACTCCTGAATCCCTGCATTGATAAAGGGTTTATAACGTCTCCACAATTTGACCATCTTAGAGCTCCTTTCGATAGAAGCGACGGATAATATCTTCAATATCCGTATCTACCATCTTCAAATCACGGACCTCAAAATCAGATAAGGTTTGCTTGATAATATCGGCCGACTGGTAGCGGGAACTATCGAATTCAATATTGAGAGTATTTCCTTGTCTATCAATGGACATATCAGGTAAGCCCTCATAATGAGAGACTAGATGATTTTGACCTGGCGTCAGGTCAAAGGAGAGAGTCTTCATCTTTCCAAAGGTCTCCTTGAGCTGGCTGACCGTTCCATCAAAAATCTCTTGCCCCTTATCAATCATAAAAATCCGATCACAGAGTTGCTCAATATCACTCAAATCATGAGTAGTCAAGAGAATAGTTGTCTCTTCCTCCTGATTAATCTGGGTAATGGCCCGACGAATGTTATCCTTAACCGACACATCCAAACCAATAGTCGGCTCATCTAAAAAGAGAACTTTGGGATTGTGAAGTAAGGAAGCCGCAATATCCGCCCGCATCCGTTGACCTAGTGAAAGAGTCCGCACAGGATCTTTGATAAATTCCTTCAAATCCAAAACTTCATTCAAAAAGTCCATGCGCTTATGGAAAAGCGAGTCTGGTACATCATAGATCTCTTTCAAGACCGTGTAGGTCTCTTGCAGTGCCAAATCCCACCATAGCTGGGTACGTTGTCCGAAAACGACTCCAATATCCTTGACATAATCTTGGCGATTATCCTGGGGAATCTTGCCGTTAATCCGACAAAAACCAGATGTCGGTTTCAAAATCCCTGTCAGCATTTTGATGGTGGTCGACTTCCCAGCACCATTTGCCCCGATAAATCCTAGAATCTGCCCTTTTGGAACTTCAAAAGTTAAATCCTTGACCGCTTCAAAAGTCTGCTTTTCAGGATGAACAAAGGAGCGCAAGGCTCCCTTTAACCCCGGCTCCTTAACTGTCTTCACAAAATTTTTCTGAAGATGTTGCACTTCTATCATTGCCATATCTATCTCCCTATCGTAAGAAGCAACATTGTATTTTTGACTACAAATATTCTAAATCCTTACTTTCTACACTTTTTCAATATTATTACAGAGGGCTTTATACCAACCTATTATAATCTAATAAAAAAAGGAATGCAAGCGTTTGCTTATTGATTATGAAATTAGAGATTTCTCTCTTAAAATGAAACTTTTAATCAAAAATTCTGTTAAATAGTTTCCTTAAGACACCAAAAAACCTGCCCTTAGGGGCAGGCTACGAATTGTAAAAAGGCAAACTATTTTGATCAATATGAATCATAATCTCCTAATATTAACTCAACAATTTAATTATATCATGTAAAAACTATATTGGCCCTTCAAACAAAAAATTATTACTAGAAATGAGTGAATTGTTTTGTTTACAATAAACACTTTTCCAAATAAGAGAACCAAAAAAGACCTACCCTTACGGATAAGCCTTCTTACATGTTTATTTCTTTATTCAATCACTTGGCTTTCTGCTAATTTCTTGTACCAATGTGCAGATTTCTTAGGATAACGTTCTTGTGTATCGAAATCAACGTAGAAGAGTCCGTAACGTTTTTCATAACCATTAGACCATGAGAAGACGTCCATCAATGACCAGATGAAGTATCCTTTGACGTTTGCACCATCGGCAATCGCATCAGACAAGACTTCCAAATGTTGTTTCACATAATCGATACGGCCATCATCATAAACCGTGTTGTCCACAAATTCATCTTTGTATCCAAGTCCGTTTTCAGTGATGTAGATCTTCTTGTAGTTTGGATAATCTTTCTTGACACGCATGATTTGGTCATACAAACCTTGAGGGTAGATAATCCAGTCCCAGTCAGTACGAGGTACATAGTCAGGAGCTACACGACGTCCAACACCTTTGATTTGGTATTTAGAGCTTCCTTTCTCCCCTTTACCATTGTGGATGATTTCAGTTTCACCATCAAAGGCTTCCATCCAGTCACTCATGTAGTAGTTAATTCCAAGGAAGTCGTTTAAATCTTTAGCTGCTTCAAGCGCTGCAAAGTCTTCCTCACGAAGATCCAAGCTACCACCATTAACTGAAAGAATGTGGTTTACACCTTCCATGGTTGCATCTGAATAGTGTCCAAGGTAAGTGGCATCCAAGATAAATTTGTTGTGGATGATATCTTCCAACTCAGCAGCACGTACGTCTGCAGGATTTTTAGGATCCAATGGGTACTTAGTTGGAAGGGCGTGAACAACCCCGATTTCACCTTTGTAGCCTTTGTCTTTGTAGAATTTCACAGCACGTGCATGAGAAACCATCATATTGTGGTGAGATTGGAAAACTTTGGCAAGGTCATATTGAATACCTGGTGGGAATTTACCAACCAAGTATTGACCATCACCGATTGGGCCAATTTCATTGAAGGTTGTCCAGTAGTTTACTTCTGGGAATTCTTCAAAACAGAAGGCTGCATAATCTACGAAGTGTTCGATATTTTCACGATTTAAGAAGTCTCCATTTGAATGAAGAGCTTCTGGTGTATCAAAGTGGTGAAGGGTTACAAAAGGCTCCACATGGCGTTTGTGGCATTCCGCAAATAGATTGTGATAGAATTCTACCCCTTTTGGATTTACTTCACCATAGCCAGTTGGGAAAATACGTGACCAAGCAATAGAAATACGAATTCCGTTTACGCCATATTCTTCAGCCAACTGTAAGTCTACTGGATATTTATGGTAGAAATCACTTGCTGGTTCAGCAGTATACCAATAGTTGTCTGCTAAGTATTTGTCCCAAGCAACTGGTCCTTTTCCGTCAGTATGGGTAGCTCCTTCTGCTTGATAGGCAGCCGTTGCCCCACCAAAAATAAAATCTTTAGGAAGTGTTTTTGTCATTTTTTCACCTATTTCTTGATTGGATAAAATGAAAAGTGAGGGGAGAGGAGTTAGTGAGCCATCCATCTCCATCTCACTTTTTAGTTCTTATTCTTCAAATTGAGCTTGAACAAAGGCTAGAGCACCTTGTCCATCGCGTGTCAATTTAATGTACTGAGCACCTTCTGTCTTCGCCAATTTGATGCCTAGTTTATCTGTTTCAGCCTTCATATCTTCGAAGTTGGAAGCAACCTGAGGCGCCAAGATAACAAGGTCAAATTCTGGCAACATTTCACGGTGAGCACCGTAGCCACCTGCTGCAGCTTTGACAGGAACCTTGTATTCTGCCGCAGCCTTGTTCAAGGCATTTGCAAGGAGTCCACTAGTACCACCACCCGCACAAAGAACGAGGACGTTTGTTTCTTCAGTAATGGTATTTTCAGCTGGTGCATCTTCAACACCTGCTTTTTCAAGAATTGCATCTGCTTTGGCAGTGTTAAAGTTTGCAGCAACTTTTTCTTTCAAGCTATCGTTTGATTTACCTGAACGTTCTTCTTCAAGAATTTGTTCATCGTAAACTTTAACGAATGGGTAGTAAATGATCACGTCTACTACAACAAGAAGTGCAGCAAGGATGAATGAAAGTACTTGGAAGTTCGTACCAAGAACAATCCCCAAAGGTCCAGGAGTTGTCCATGGTAGGTTAGAAGTAAATGAGTTCATTCCCAAGGTATCAACAAAGAATTTGAAGATCCATACGTTTGCAATTGGAGCAAAGATAAATGGAACAAAGAAGATAGGGTTCAATACAAGTGGTGCACCAAACAAGATTGGTTCGTTTACACCGAAGAAGGTTGGAACTACTGAAGCGCGTCCGATTGCACGATTACGCTTAGACTTACACAACCACATAAACATGAATGGAACTACAAGAGTTGCTCCTGTACCACCCATAGTGACGATAAACATTTGTGTACCAGATGTAAGGATTTTATCAGCGTGCATACCTTGTTGAAGAAGGTTCAAGTTGACTTCGGCATTTGCATAAGTGATCGCTGCAATCGCAGGTTCAACGATAGATGGTCCATGGATACCAATAAACCAGAAGAAGGCAAAAGCACCGAAAATGATCGTAATTCCAACATAACCATCTGCTGCTGAGAAGAGAGGCGCAAGAAGCGTACCGATAGATTCAGCTACTGTTACACCAAGACTACCCTTCACAATCAGTTCAAGTCCATAAAGGAGAACGACAGATACAGTGAATGGGATCAAGTCTTTAAATACTTGAGAGATATTTGGTGGAACTTCGTCTGGCATGCGAATCGTAACATTGTTTTTCACGCAGACCTTGTAAACATTAACGGTAACGAAGGCTGCAATAAAGGCTGTCAAAAGACCTTTTGTTCCCATGAAGGCAGTCAGAAAACCTCCTTCTTTGGCTGGTTCAGCTGCCATTAGAAGGAAACCAACCATAGATGCCAACATGGTTGACAAGAAGTTGATCTGGTTTGTTGCAGGTAAATCACGGTTGACAGAATCTGTCAAAGCTTTGGCTGTGGTTCCACCTACGAAGAAAGCCAGAATTCCCATCGAATAGCTATAAGGTGTCATCAAGAAATTCTCAATTTCTTTTGACCAATGGAAGCCCCACGCATTTGGGACGTAAGCAATCAATATAAAGATAGACGAGAATAAGATCACAGGCATCCCCGCGATAAATCCATCACGAATCGCACGCAAATATTTATTACGAGAAATCTTCTCGAAGAAAGGTTTTCCTTTTTCAATCAGTTCAATCAGTTTATTCATTATCTTGCTCCTCTTTTATATAGTTCAATGAGATGGTGAATCACGTCTTTTAATAAGATCGTTGTCATTAAGTGGTCCTGTCCATGCATCATGGTAATGCTGTAGGGGAGGTCTTCTCCTGCTGCTTCTTGCGCTAGCATAGTTGTTTGAGATTTGTGAGCCTCTGCGATACAGCTTCCTGCTTCTTCTACCAAGCTTTCCGCTTGAGCGAAGTCACCCTTCTCAGCCGCCTTGAGGGCCTCCAAGAGTTTAGAACGAGCATCCCCTGCATACGCAACGATTTCAAAACCTAATAGTGTCATTTCTTCTTTGGTCATGACCAATTCCTCCAATTTGAATTTCTTAATTTTCAAAAGTTGTTACAATAAGCGTTGAATGTGCAAGACCAGATAGACCCGTTCACTCTTGTACAAGTCAACCCCGGTCTCCCTAGAAATCACATCATAAATCTTGGAACCAATCTCAAAGGCTTTGGGATAGGAGATTTTGATATGTTCCTCCATATCTAGAAGCGATTGATTATCATCCCGATTGCGATCCAGGTAATCCAAGAAGTAGTTAAGATGAATCATGAAACGATCATAAAAGTTGTTGTTGGTCTCGGTTCGTTTGATTGAATAACTATCCAAAACATCTTCTACACCTTTTAAGATTTCTTTGCGCTGGTCCATGGAATCCACGACCTCCGCTCCATTTTCACCTTCTGCGTTGATGAAATGATAGGCGATACGAGTGACCTCATCTTCGGGGAAGCTAGTCGTGAGCTTATCACGATAGATATCAACTGCCTCTTTAGCAATCTCAAAAGCCACTGGGTAGTTTTCTGAGATATCCAAAAGATTACTTTCCTTATACCTGCCTTGAGTCACTGCCTGGTAAGAGCAAAACATGTGGTCGGTCAAGGTCACATAGATATATTCTTGAACGGGGTAGTGATACTTTTTGCTCAAGTAATCGATCATCTCGTAGGTCACTGTGATGAAGTCTAATGGAACATCTTTTAACAGAGTCATAAAGTTCTCTCGGGATTCCTCTGTTTTCATCCGAAAGAGCTTTTCTACCTTTTCTTTTGGGACTAGGTCGCCCTTCTTTTTGCCAAAAACAATTCCTTTTCCAATGACAATCAGTTCTTCCCCTTTGTCATTTCTCACCAGAGCAACATTGTGATTGAGTGGATTTAAAATCCGATACATGGTACTCTCCTTGCTAGTTTATTTAAGGTTTAGGGTATAAAAAATGACCACAAATGAGATCAGAGAGGCTTCTCCCCGATTCATCTGTGATCATGCGTAATCTAACTTACTAACACTCACCTTGTATTCACTTATGGATTAAGTATAGCACACGCTTTTGTTTTTGTAAACCCTTTCTTAACAACTTTTTAACTTTTTTGTTTTTTTCTAACAAATAGCTGTTTATCGTTGTATTCTCTGGGCTCTTCAAGGAAATTCGAACGCCCATCGTTAAAGGAGTGGTCTACACTATTAAATACGCTCTTTCCAAGAAGTTGCGACTTGGTCTAAGACTTGGTTGAGCTCTTCAATGTTGCGACGACCTTCGGTACGCAACCATTCACGAGCTG
>NZ_JAJTNQ010000008.1:0-20119 GCF_021341835.1 Streptococcus sp. XMC
GATTCAGATTTTATGAAATTAAAAAGTAGATATTGTTCAGAAAATCCTTGATATTACGCTGTTTTTAGTCCAACTGAAATCCATACTTTCCAAACCAGGTCTTAAGAAAGCTCGTAAAGCTTCACAATTCTCAAAACGTTAATCAATACGATACTATCAACGTTTCAAAGCACTCAAGAGTTTACCTCATGGGTGCTTTTTTTATGTTTTTTGAAAAAGTTCACCTCAAAGTTTACCTTATTTTAACCTTATTGTTTTAGAGACTTTAAGGCAAATTCACCGACTGCCATAGGGACTACATTAGAAGTATTGACATAAATCTGTGTTGTACCTGTGTCGCTATGTGTTAGAGCTTCGGAAATAGCTTCTAAGCTCATTCCTGCCTGTTTAGCGAGTGTTGCTCCCGTATGACGTAGTTTATGTGGTGTAGCGTGTGTAAGCTCTGGGTGTCGCTTTCTGATAGTTTCCATCTTATTATTGAGATAGTCAGAGTGTAAAGGTTTATTGATATTTCCTATGGTATCTATGTAAGTGAAGATGAATTGTTCTGGATTAGTGATGATACCAAACTTTGCTAGTTCATATTTTTGTTGTTTTTTCCATAAGGTTAGAAGTTGAAGCAAGTCGCTAGAAATAGAAAAGATAGTTTTTTTATTTCCTTTGGTAGATTTTACTTGTCCATATCTATCTAAAGCCGGAATTAACTGAATCTGAGATTTTGAAAAGTCGATATGTTTCCACTGGAGAGCATATGTTTCTGATTTTCTATCTCCAAGGAAAAAAGTGAGATAGAAAAGGACGTAATCTTTGAGTGATATTTTATCGTTTTCTAAATCTTCTTTAAAAGCTGAGAACCATTCTTGGAGTTGCTCATGAGTTAAATATAAATCTTCATCACGTTTTGATTCTGCAAGTTGAATTTTTTTAACAGCCTTAATTCGTCTTAAAGTTTTTGCAACTCTATTTGCTTCAATATATTCAAGTTCTTCTGCCCAATCAAAAATAGAAATAACGTAACTTCGTAAAGTTTTGAAGTTGGCATATTCGTTGGCTTTTGTCGTCATCAAATTTAGAATAACCTGTTTATTTTGGTTTAAAAATTGAATCGTATAGTTGCCAAGAAGTGGTAGTATATGCTTTTCAAAACATGTTTTGGTATTAGCAATTGTTGACCTGCTTAGTGGCTTCGAAGTAGATGTAGTTTGTCCTGCTTTGTAGGATTCCCACCAAATATTATTAAAGAAGTCCGAGAAAAGAATATCTTCTTTTCCTAGTCCCGAAAAGACGTTATCTTCAATTTGGTTTAGCTTCGTCAGTAGGTCTATCTCTGCTTGTCGTGCCTCCTTTCTTGTTTTAAATCTCTTATCATAATAGTTATTGTTAACGATACCAAGAGGCATTCGTGCTTCTAATGGTATATAGACTTTTAAGCGGTAAGTTCCGTTTTTTGTCTTACTGATAGTCATGATATTCTCCTTTATATCGAACCAGAAAATATCATGACCATTATAAAATAAAAATCTTGATTTTTCTAGTTGTTACTGTTTAGCCAGCGGTCAATAGCGTCTTTGTGGAATCGAATTGTTTTTCCAATTTTGATTGATGGAAGCCCCCTTTGAATCCATGAATCAAGAGTATTGTTGGAAATTCCTAAATAGTCGCAAGTCTGTTGTTTGTTCAAATAGGGAAAACTTAAAGTATTTTTTTCTAATTGTTGTTTAATTTCTTTTTGGATAAGGTTTGATAGCAATAATTGAATCTGGTAAATTTGCTCATCTGGTAGGATTACTTGCATTCGTTATCCTCCTTCCCATATCTAGAATGACGGCGTGAGTCCAGATATTTTGCAAAGAAGTAAGTTTTATCCATAATTAAATTTAACAACTCCTGTTTTTCTTTTCTAGCGTATCTAACTAAGTTATTAAATTCTGTAAAATTGTGTTCCTCTATGATATCAATTACCATTGAAAGAAATTCGTCACTGTTGTTGCTGATAAGAAATTTATCTAGCTCAAAGCCACAACCAGTTTCAATTTCGTTGATATCATACAGAGTCTTTTCAGGATTTTCTGCATGAGTGAAGTAGTCATACATTCCTTTAGGAGACATAACAGGTTCTACATGGGCAGGTGTATTGAGGTTTTTAGTTAGTAAATCAGAAACTTGCGAATAACTTTTGAGTGAATCAAAATATAATGCTCCATGCTTGTGGGCTTTTTTGAATTCTCCTGTTTCCTTGTTGATGTCTTTGTCGTGCCATGGACTAAGAACAAAGGGGATATGCATGTTCTCTAAAACATCCAGATAATGCTCAGGGGCACTTTCCTGATAGAGAAGGAAAGCCCACTTGTTCGAGCGTTTTTCTTTAGTCATTGATTTCCTTTCTATGATTGATGATTATTGGTGTAATGGGGGTCGTAGTAACCCCATTACACATGAATAGATGATTTTGAAAATATGAGGCTTTTGGCTTTCACTATGTGAGCCAAGCCCCATATTTTCCTTTATCTATTAGTTCCTGTAAACCAAAGTTTATTACCTTTTCGATGAGGTGAAGAAAAATAATAGTATGGATTTCTGTTTGAAATTTCTTCCTTGATATCATTTTCCATTTCTTTCAGTAACTTCTGAGCCTGTTGAGTTCTTGGAATGGCAAGTAAGATAGTGACGGTTTCTTTTCTTACATCTACCGTACACCCTAAGACAGAATGATTGAAACTTTTTAAAATGGGGTTGATGCGAGTAATAGTCTGATTCTCAATTGTATTCATTGCTTCATATTGTTCATCTTGCTTCAGAAATTGTCTCATTCTAAAAGTCTGGTAAATAGACTTGAAATAATTCCATAATGAATCTTTTAAAAATCTTTGAACTAACTCAATGATAACCAAAAGAGCAGGAACGAGAATAAGACAGCATGACAATAGTTGAATGTAATGTTCAAGAGCAGTCAGCTTATCTAGTATTGTTGTAAAAAGTCCTTGCATTCCATAGAGTTTTGTAGTTTCTAACATTTGAATAAGTAAGTTGATTCCAATCTTAAAGAGAAAGCTAAACAAGGCAAGGACTATTAAGTTAGCATTTAGGTTGTAGGTTGTTTGAAAGAAAGTCTTTTTCATAGGTTACAGAATGCCTTTCTTTGTATAGTAGGTAGGGCAAAGGAGAGGTAAAACTTGATAAGGATGTTCATTATCAATAATCTGAATAAGTCCAGTTCCTTTTCCTATAGGGATAACAATGCCTTCAGGATCTAGGTCAGGAAAAAGAAATTGTGTTGTCTTCTTGTTGATATTACCAATTTGAATTAAGACATTTAACTGTTCCCGAACAGAAATTGGAATAGATGTATGGTCGAAACGCTGACTGACTAGAAAAAGATGGACTTTTGTAGCTCGACCAAGCAAAGCAATTTGAGATAGAAGAGAAAAGAAAGAGTCCTTGATGGTTTTATTGACTCCCTCGGATAATGCCAGAACTTCATCAATGACTATAGTCAAATGTTCAAATGGATGGTCTGGCTTATCATAGAGAATTTCTTGTCTCTGTTGAATAAGATTCAAGCAGGCGCTTAGGTTCTCATTGATTTCTGAAACAAAGTCTGATTTAGAGCGATTTTTATGAGGATGTAGAACGGCAATTCCATTTTCACGCGCCCAACGGCTAGGCGTGTCAAATTTAGGGTCTACAATAATCAAGTCAGAAATATTTTTGAGCATACTGAGAAAGTACGTTAGAGCATAAGATTTACCAGATCCACTATTTCCTGCGATAGCTATAGAAGTTACTTTGTTGTAGTCAAGAGTAAGATTTTTCATGATGGGAATCAGATTTCCTTTCTGTTTTGCCGTGAATTCTTCCAAATCAGGAATCACTAGACGTTCAGAAACTCCTGCTTTCCAAGGGAAGAAAAGCCCACGCTGGACATGAATATCATCTGTATCTAGCGCCATAAAATAGGCTGAATTTTGTTTGATAAGAGTGAAGCGAGGATAAAGAGCAGCATTCGCAATCAGGAAAATTTTCTGATAGAGTTCATCATCAATGATATAACCAGCTGGCAAACGAGGAAGAAAGAGGAATCCTTCTTCCATAATTTTGCAGTCAAAGCTATTAGTATAGCTAGTTTCTCCTTGCATAATGCTTCCAAGTCCCATGTTAAGGCTTTGGAGCAGGTATTGTCCCAGTTCTCTATTCGTCATTATTTGACCTCCTTGAGATTGTCAGCTTTGAAGTAGACGTTAAAGCCAACTTCGCAGGCTTGAAGATTATCAAACTGTACCAATGCCATATAAGATGGTAGCTTCACTTCGGATTCAAATTTGACGGTAAAGGGCGGAAGTCCTTTTTGTGAGAACCAAGCTTTATAAGCAATGATTTCACCTGTTGGTTGGCCGTCTTCAAATTTAATTTGTGCTTCTAGTTCGGTGCTTAAGCAGAGAATGCCCTGCTTGTTGTCAATATATTCATTAGCAGTATTAGCTGAGTAGCCACCTTTGCGATTGCGTGTTTTCATTAGATTTACCTCGTATTTGATTATTTGTCTTAGCTAAGAACAATCTTAGTTTAACGTAATTTCATGAAGTAGACTGTCAGTTTTTATGACAGTCTATCTTTAAAATTGTGATATGAGGCAGGCAAATTCAGATAACCAATCAGTTATTTTTTCAGCAATTTGATAGGATGTTTCTTCTTCTGGAAAATCTGAAATAAAGCTTGATAAGGAGTCTAGAAAAATTTTTTTATTTTTTTCAATGATTTGCGATACTTCTTTCTTCGAGACATTGGAAAATTTTTTTGCTATTAACTTTTTTAGAAAAGTATTTTCAAACGTAGGATCTATCAAAATTGTAGATATTATATTTTCAATAAGTAGTAGTTCGAATTCAATACTCGGGAAAAATAATTCCCTAGGATTTTTATAATCTAAACTGGTCTGAAAAGCTAACGAAGCATTAAAACTAATATTTCTTTTTCCCTTTAGAATTTGTCCAACTGTTGTTTCGGATAATAACTCAACTTCCCCTTCAGCTGTTTCATATCCAATTTGATTTTGTAACATTTCTCGCTCATTAAGTATTCTCTTGAGCTCTATACCTAACAGTTTGCAATATAATTCCTCTATTACACTTTTATATGTCATTTTACTTCCTTTCCGTCCTTGGACGGAATAGAAACACAGTCGTTTACCGAGCTAAGTATGAAAAAAACACACCAAAGAAACGGTGAAACATTTGACATAGCGAATACCTAAAGATGTAGCTATGTTCTGAGTTTCAATCCGTCCTTTGGTGCACCTTTGGACTTCATAATTTCCTATTTAAATAGGGATAATTACATTATAAAGAGAAAAACGTGGTATAATTAAGGTGATTTTTATAAAATAACAACTTAAAAACACCACGTTTTTAAAAGGAAGATTATGATTTTTAAAAGGACAAAGAAGTATTTTATCGATTGTGCTTCATTGAGGCTAGATTCTAAAATTAAAATTATAAATGAGGAACGTAAGTCAAGGGCTTCAACAGAGTATTACTGGTATACAGGTCAAGAAAAGAAAATAAATAAGAAATATAAAAAACTTACGAATAGAGAGATTTCTTCAAGCAATTCTCCGTTAATTAGCCTTATTAGAAGAGGGATGGTAACCTCAAAGAATCCATATCTTTATACTCCTAATGCAATAGAAGATGTTTTGAACAATTGTAAGTTGGATGAATATGGCACAAAATTAGGTTTAGTTAGTAATGAAAAAAAGAAATATATAGCGCGTAATATAATGTTTAAATCTTATGATGAAATTTGCTTTGGTGATTATTCCGAACATTGGAAACTCACATCCTTCCTATCATCTATTATTATTTTAGATATTCTTTTTGAATCTTATGATGAAAATCTATGGAGAATAGTTTTAGGATATATGCCACTTAATATTGAATTTGAAAAAATAAGATTAGATGTTGTTGATGTTCAAAAAGTATATAGTATACTTTTTGAAGAGCATTATGAATTATTTATGACAGGGATTTTTCGAGCTACAGAAAAAGCTCTTAATGTTGATGCTTTATTTTGGAAATTTTATGAAGAACGTGTAAAAAACGAACCAAAAAACATCAATAAAATAGCATTTATTGATGTTTATCTGAACGAATTTTACACTGAAATTTTAAAGAAAAAAATAGATAAATTTATTAATGATGGCAGTTATTATGGCTATAAAGAAAAGTATATTCATGAAAATAGTACTTATCAAAGTTTAGAGTCAATAATTTCAATTCAACAGGAGATGCGTTTGTACCAAGGTGATATGGAATCAGTTGAAATTAGAAAAAAATATGGCAATAAGGTATGGGATGATAATTTGCTAAATGCTCTAAATAAGGATAACATTGATGACGTTCTGGGTAAGTATACTGATAAATATTTAGATTATGAAGATATAGATACCATATACGCTACATACATATTAGAACTGACAGAAAAATTACTTCATTTAATGAGTAGTTTCCAAAGTTTTAGAGAGGAAGATTCTCATTGGCAAGGTAATTATTTAGGTTATGTCAAAAAATACCAATATGGCAATGAGATCTTAAAATATATTCAAACAGGAGATAAAGAGCTCCTGAGACCCTTGATTTATGAAAGCTTACAAAGGGGAAACAATGGATTTGCAAGAGAAAGATATTTTATAAAAAGACATCCAGATAGCTATTTAGCTCGAGAAATAAGAAAGTTTTATGAAGAATGATGTTCTAGATAATTATAGAAAATAAAAAAATCGCCTATTTTAATCTCTAAACAAAAGCTGACCGATATTTATTAGTCTCCTAATATCATACTAATTATCGGATTTATTAGTATAAAAAATAATAATTATAATGTGTTAAGAAATTAGACAAGACTTTTAGCTGAAAATAAATTGACGGCTAATTTAAGAAGTTGTATAATTCTAAGGAATTTAATTTATTCGAAGATAGATAGTTAGAAAGCTGTATTTCTTTCAACATTCTGATTACATTTGGGAGAAAAAATTGATAGCCTATGAGGAAAAAATATGAATAACTCTTTTTTATTAGAATATGACATTGAATCTTTATCTAAAGTTATCTACTCTATTACTTCATGGTTTCCAAATAGGAGATTTTTAGGAATAGTAGATAAATTGAATAGAGATTTTATTAATAATGAAAGTAAGATTTTAGGGACTACTAAAATAGATTCATACAGCAAATTTGTAGACTTTTATAAAAAAGCAATTGAGTATTATATACCTGAATACCCAAAAGAAGATTTCCCTATTGATACTGGAAATGTAAGGTTCTATTCAAATGATAGATTTCATAAAATATTTATAGGAAATGGCAATGAAGATACTTATGAAACTTCATTTGTAATAGAATCTTTAGTGCATGATTTTAAGCAATTCAAAGAAATATGGTATGAGATACTTGAATATGAAGATTTAATTATTTCATCCTTAGAACCATTTAAAAGTGAGTTTACTCAAGAAAACTTTGAATGTCCACCTGAGAGTTATTTCAATTTTATATATCAAAATCATGAGCTTTTTTATGATAACGAACTTGCCCAGTATTTCAAAACATTCAAAAGTAATAATGCTGAGTTATATCCATTATTTACTCCTGTTAATAACTTTCCCATATTTTTACCAGTTATGAAAGATTGTTTTATGGAGAGAATAGAAAGCGAAATAGAGGAATCAAAGTTTGAAGAATCTATTTGGTTAAGCTTCTGGAGCAGACTAAATTGTAATTTTACAAAATTCTTTGAACGAGAAGGAAATTCATTTTATAATCTGAGGTTAATTAACAAAGAGGCTAAAGAAAAGATTGATTTAAAAAATACATTGGCATTTTTAAATGAAGATAGATTAATTGTTTTAGAGCCAAGCCAAAATAAAATTTCAGATCACTTAAAAAAAGGAATTATTGATAATACTTACCAGATAGTAGGTCTTTGTCAAGATGGAGAAGTTAGAGGATTTGAGTTTAAGTCCCAGAGCAATATTATTTTTGTTGGAGTTGACACCAAGAGTATATCTCCAAATATCACTAAAACATTCCTATTTGGAGATGATGATGAATATGTATTAAATGCAAGTAGTATTATAGGAATAATTAACAATGCGAATTCAATAAAAGAAATCGTTGATTTTTTTATAGCTTATAACAATAATCAAGATAGAATTATGTCTTTCTCCAATGGAGATGCTTTATTTCGAATGTGGCAATCATCAAATCAGATGATTAATGATGGTGCTTTGAATGTAAATATGGCTTTCTTACCCTATGAAAGTGTTCATTATAATATGGAAACGTTTGATAAAATTGTATTAAACTATCCATTTGAAATAGGGGGAGAGTTTTATAATATTCATGGTTGGAAAATAGTTGATAGGGAACAAACTGATTTGTCACTTATTTCAAAAGCTCATCTTGGATCAATTGATATATTTTCAGAGAATCATAAAAAAATTATATATCGGGAGTTACATTTTATTTTAGAAGATATAAATATCTATGATTACGAACAAATAAAATCTTTTAACGAAATTGTTTTAAATGCTTTATATCATAATAAAGAAGCAATTTTATCAAACTATGAAAAAGAAACTATGGAGATTAATTTAGTATCTAAGTCTGTGCTTGATAGAAATGCTAATTCTAGATGTCCGATACAAGAAACGAACTATTTTAATAAAATAGTTTTTGTTAAAAATTCCAAATATCAGATAACTTTATTAGCTCCTAGATGGAATAAAATATTTGCTGATAATCTTTCCAAATCAACATTGGAATTTGAAAATACAATTCTAATAAATTTACTAGACGGTTTCCTTTTTAAGGATAGAGTTTTGTTATTTGAAAAAATTAAAGAAACAGACAATGAGAAACGAACTTCAAGCTTATTTGAAGTTAGGGTTGAATATTTTATTCAGCCTCATTTAGAATTCTCAGCTCCTAAAAACTATTCTTTTAAAAGAGTCAGGAAAAGTATTGCTAACATCATTAAAGAACTTGGATTAGAGCCAGGTATATATTGTGAATCAGACATAGTTGCTATCGTAAGATGTTTTAGAAATAAAATACGCGAAGACTTAGTTTCTATGATGTCATTGTATAATCAGTATGACTTGATACTTAAACTACAAAATATATTATCTTTAATTATTTTTAATATTGATATCCACCGCAGAAGATTAACTACATTTTCAGATAACGGAAATCTTCAAACTGTTAAATTAAATAAATTTCGAGAACAAACGATTGATTTACGTGAAGAGGCCCGCGTTTATAAACCAATATTAGAATATCTTATTGAAGAGAATTTAGTAACAGAAAGGGATGATGACGCATTAATTCCAAGTGATGATATTGTTGATGAATTGATTGCTTATGGGAAATACATATTAGATTTTCAACTTCTTTCTGATGCCTATTCGTATGGTGCTAGCAATTGGTTTCAGTTAGAGATTGAAGATAATTATGTTGTAGATATTTCAGAAACGGAAAAGTACTTACAATTTGTTGATGAAATGATAGAAATCAAGTATAAATATGGTGAATACGCAAGTAGAGATAAGGAAATTGACAATAATATAATTGGTCTGGTTAAGAAATCGTTCTTTCAAGATACGAAAGTTGATTTTGATTCTTTTATTTGTTTCCTCTCCATATTTTCAAGTAATAGTCATATTTTAAAATTAAAAAATCAAAAATTACTGACTGTAAAAGGAAATGTTGTAACAGGTAAAATAGAAGATTTGGCTAAATATTTTGAAGAGAATTCGGACTATTCAATTGAAATCTTTTATGGTGTTTTGAAATTCTTAGTTATAGAAAAGAAGAAAATTACTACTAATGGAGTAATTCCAATATGGGAGAAAAAGAAAAGAGATAATAAATTTTCTGCTAAACCTATTATTGTTAATCATAATAGCATTATTTTTTCACCTATTATTCTTGATAGGTTGGCAAAAGATTGGACAGAGGGAATGATGAACTTCATTTTACCATATGATATTGGTATGCAAAATACGCTAAATACAATAAATAGTTGGAAAAAATTTTACGAACAACAGATAGTCCAAAATCTTAAGGGCTTATTTAAAGATAATAGGTACGTTACTCATATTGATCAAGAATTATATAAATTAGATATTAAAGGAAATCATCCTAGAAATTTAGGAGATTACGACCTAATTGTGATAGACAATAAGCTGAAAGAAATATTATTATTTGAAGTTAAATATATGCGTTTAAGTCAGACTATGAAAGATAGTATGGGTGATCAAAAAGAATACTTTTTTGGGGGAAAGGCCAAAGGACTAAAGTTCAAACGGCGAGTAGAGTATTTTGAAGAGAATCTAGATGTAATTTGTAGAAATATCGGATTAGAAGAGAGATACTCAATAAAATCATATTTCATTACAAATAAACTAATAAAATCAAACTTTGTGGAATTTCCATTTGAAATTATTAGTTTTAATGAATTTAAATCTCTCAATAATAATTGAATTTCTTTATAAAATTTGAACAGGTTATCAAAGTATTCATTTTCTAAAATTGATAAAAGAGATTTTGTATATATTAACTTCTAAATTTATTTCTCATAAAATGTAGTCATTTGGTTGATTTTTACAGTAACACATCGAAATTCTAAATTTCAAAAACCACTTTAAATCAATATTTTTCGTCATAACTGACGAGTAATGAATGTCTGCTTGACTTCTGTCTGTAAAAACCAAATAAGGTAAACTTTTGATATTCTGGTTCGATTTTTACTTATTTTTGACGAAAATTTACCTTATTTTGATGCAATTGATTGAAATTAGTTGAAATTTTATTTTCTGAAAACTAGTGAGAACGTTAATTTTAGAGCATTTTGAAATTAGATGAAATAAGTGATGCCCCAACCAGGCTTGAAAAAAGCTCGTAAAGCATCACAATTTAGTAAACGTTAATACTTATTTACACTTATTGAAAGCATTTCGTCTAATACGAGATGCTTTTTTCTGGCTTAATTTTACAAATTGGCAATTATGTTATAATAAGTAATATGATTGCAGACTAAAAATTGTAGATTATCACTTGGAACGGAGGCAACTAATGAGAAATAAGGTTGCTAAAATAATTGCTATTGTAATAGTTTTTATATTTGGAGGGGCTTATATATATAATAAACTAACTAAGCCGAGTCTAGGCCCCAAAACAGTCAAACTCTATCAGCATGGCTTTCGTTTGCTAGAAGAGCAAATAGGAACCTACATCAAAGAACACTATAGAGATATTGAGAAGATTGAATTTTCCCCAATATACGTTACTGAGGAAGGGTCAACTTTCTCAAATGTCTATATCCGTCCAACTATTTATGATAAGCATGGAAATAAAGCTACTCTCGGTACTAAAGTTAAAAATTTAATTCCAAGTGATATTGGTATCATCTCATACATAATAGCTGATTTTGATGGAGATGAGAATGAAGTTATAGAATTAACGGACTCAAATGGGAAATTTATTGATGTTTCCAATGAACAACACTTACCTAATGAAGTTAAACTGACTAGACAGGAACTTATAGATGAGAATATAGAATTATTAGTAGAAGATGGTCAGTTAAAAGGAGTCGTAAAAGATGAAAAAGGGAGTCCGAATGCAGAAATTGTTTATAATACGGAATTCCAAAAAGGAGGAGCGAAATGAAGAAGAAGCTCTTTAGGCTTGCCTTAGTTCTTGCTATTTTGATTGCTGCAAGTATGTTGTATCTTAACAAAAAGATGGAAGAGCAGAAAGATCCATACAACGTGAGTACTGTGTTAGACGACAAAGGAGTGAAACTTTACAAACGAGGATTTCGTTTGTTAGAAGAACAACTGGCAACTTACATTAAAGAACATTACTCTGGTGTCAGTAAAATAGAGTTTTCACCAATTTTTGTTCAAGGTGGAAACGGACAAACTATGTTCGATGCTAATATCGTTCCCGTAATTTATGACAATCATGGGAATAAGGCTTATTTAGGGCGAAAGGTTGGTAAGCATGGATATGCAAGCTACGGTCTTTTAGGAGATCTACGGTTAGATTTTAATGGATTTGATGAGGAAGTGATTGAAATTGATGTAGATGGTAAATTTCTTGCCATAACGAATTACAAAAGCTTGCCTCCAAAAGCTAAATTGACAATTAACCCCTCAATGGATGAAAATATTGTAGCGCTTGTCAATGCTGGTCACCTAAAAGATGTGGTAAAAAGTGAAAAAGGTAGTCTAAAAGCAGAAGTTGACTATAATACAGATATTAGGAAAGGAAATGAGTGGGAATGGCGTTGATTGAATGGCATTGTTTATAATTAATAACACATAGTAAGGCTAAAAGATGTTAAGAAATCAGATGTAGTAAGTCCGAATGCTGAAATAGACTACAACTTAGAAATTAAAAGAGGGAGCTACTCAGAATGGAAATAATCCTTTATTAATCAGGGGGCTTATGGATAATATGGCAGGATAAATCGTCAAGATTAGAAATATTATGATATACTATAATAAAAAATAAAAGCGTTTTCATAAAGGTGTGAGGTAGGTAAACAATGAAGAAAAAAAAATTTGCGATCATTGCAGTTCTTATAGTTTTAATTTCAGGAGGAGTATATTGTATGACAAAATGGATTGAACACAAAAACTCTCCATATAATGTTAGTGATGCTTTAGACGACAAAGGAGTGAAACTTTACAAACGAGGATTTCGTTTGTTAGAAGAACAACTGGCAACTTACATTAAAGAGCATTACTCTGGTGTCAGTAAAATAGAGTTTTCACCAATTTTTGTTCAAGGTGGGGATGGGCAGAGCATGTTTCATGCCAATGTTGTTCCTGTCATTTATGATACTCATGGTAATAAAGTCTATTTAGGTCGAACAGTTCAAAATTTCGGTTATGCTAGTTATGGAGATTATGGTGATGTCAGATTGGATTTTAATGGATTTGATGAAGAAATAATTGAGCTAAGAGTAGGAGATGATTTTATTGATATTGCAGGCAATAAAAAACTCCCTGAGGAAGTCAAACTATCATCTAACCCCAAGATGGATGAAAACATTGAAGCGCTTGTTAAAGATGGACAGCTGAAGGACGTGGTTAAAAGTGAAGAAGGCAGTCCAAGTGCAGAGGTTATTTATAATACAGAAATCAAGAAAGGATATCATTGGGAATGGCATTAAATGATGAACAGGTACAGGAATTACAAGTTGATGTGTTAAAAATAATAAAAGAAAAAAATGTTAATGAACAATTTGGTCTTGAAAGAAGCGGAAAGAAATATCAATTAATCAACGAAGTCAACGAAACCACCCAAGCCATTGCTGTTGCGCCTCTTGATAAGGAAGGGCACCCAGATTATAGTCAAACTACTATTGTTGTTGCCGGAACTCAAGCTCCCGATGGAGACATTAATAATCATGTTATAGAGTCTGGATTTAATGCAGTAACAGCAAGAGTTCAATTAACAGAACAGACAAAGGATGTTCGAGAATTTTATAATCAATCATTAGCTAGTGCTAAAAAAATGGCTGGAAAAGGACAAGAAGTTGATATTAGTAATATGTCGGGATTTAGTCAAGCAGGACCAGCTGTTGCTAAAGTAGCTGCGGAAATGAAAGTCCAGAAGATTACAAATTTCATGGACTGGGGTGCATGGGCTTCTTTGACCATGAATTCGTCCGATTATAAGGGGATTAGTAATGAAGAATTAGCATATCTTAATAAGCATTTACACTCATACAGTGATCAAGGGAAAGATTTAACAAGTTGGGATGGTCACGGGGGGATTATTCCATATGGTAAAGTGTTTACTGTCGAAGGTAAACATCATAATGCTGGTTTACCCAAGATTAAAGGTAATAGTCCAGATTTTGAGTGGTATGAAAAAAATCTTCTATTTTGTTCAGGAATGTCGAAGAGCCAAGTTGAAAGAATTGTAGACAAAATATTAAGCAAATCTAGTATTGATAATGCTTATAAAACAATGGCTAGACCAGAATTGATTGAACGCTATGAAGTAGAATACGGTCCTTTCGCTCCTGAGCCAACTAAACAAGATTTGATTTCTTTAAATATCAAACAAATCAAAGAATTAAAGGATTCCTTGAAGACTAGTTCTGGTAGTAAAAAAATTAGTTTAAGAGAAGAATTGGTCCGAGTAAGTGCGGAAACCACGAAACTTCAAGCTGAGGTTTACGAGGAAGAAATTAAATCAAAAATTGAATCTGCAAAGGAAAATGTCTCTCAAAAAATTTCATCCCTTAAAACTGAAGCATATAGTATTGCTCGTCACTTACCATCTAGTGAAGTAGAGGCTCTATTATCTGAACTAAGTTTGGATACTGCATGGAACAGTGGGAAAGAGACAAAAACGATCACTTCAGCAAGCGATTATAAGAATAGAATGTCTCAAATTTCAGATAATCTGAATAAAGTTGCTGATAGAATTATTGAAAGTGATCAAATAGGGGCCAAGATTTTTAGCAATTAAAAGGAGTTAATGAATGATTGAACCGAATACTGAAGATCGATTAGAAGCAGAGCGCATAAAAACTGAATACATGAAAGTTCAAGAACGATTGGCAATCCAGGCCCTAGTTTCAGCAACAAAAGCTGCCCTAATGGCTGAAGGAGCTATTTTACAAACATGGCTGGCTTATCAGGCGTTTAAAATGCAAAATTTTGCTATTTCTCAAGTACCTGCTTCTCTAGAAGGAGGATTAACAGGTGGTGCTGCTGATGCCATCAACAAGATTTTAACTGAAGTGCCTAAACCTGATCTTACCAGTCCAATACTTTAGGAGAATTCATGAATATTAATGATAAAATTAGTAAAGTTGAGAGTGATCATCAAGCTTTTAGAAGGAAAGTAGCAGATTATGAATTAGATTATCAAGATATGAAGCGAGATGCAAAAAGACTATCTGAAGATATGACTGACTTTATCATCTCCTATTGTCATAAACATCATCAAGAACTTCCAATACATGAATTGCGGCAATTAGAAGAAAATAGAGATAATTTTGAAAAGAGAATTTCTAGGTTTGAAACTAGATTAAGTCAAACATATCAGGAAGAAAATAAACTTTACAATAAAAGCATGGAATCTCTTGAAAAAGAAAAGAAGAAGGTTTAACTCCTATCACTATTTATAATACTTTATAGTAATACTACTTGCTCCAATTGTCCGAAAATTTGTGTAAATTCCAAATTGAAAATAAACCAATTTTTGATAGCGATTCCTTTTATTTATAAATACGTCAACTCGTTGTAAAGGTTGTTTGATCAAGAATTTTTGTAAAATCTAGATGTTGTTTTAATCTCTACCTATTTTCTAAAACTGGGAAAAATCTGATATAATAAGCTTTGTAGGTGTATTATATAAATGCATACAGAACTGAACTATTCCCCTATTTAAAAAATATTGATTCAAATTTTATGAAATTAAAAAGTAGATATCGTTCTGAAAACCCTTGATATTACGCTGTTTTTAATTCAACTGAAACCCATACTTTCCAAACCAGGCTTGAAAAAAGCTCGTAAAGCATCACAATTCTCAAAACGTTAATCAACACGATTATATCAACGTTTACAGACATTCAAGAATTTTCTCTTGGATGTCTTTTTTTGTTCAAAAAACTAAAGTTCACCCTATTGCTTTTTGAGACTTCTAAAGGCTATTTCTCCTGCTGTTTGATTTACTGTTTCAGTAGTATTGACATAAGTCTTCGTTATTTGGATGTCACTATGAGTAAGTGCTTCTGAAATAGCTTTGATAGATATTCTAGCCTGTTTGGCTGGTGTGGCGCCTTGAATATTATGCTTATCCATAGTATTTTGTGTTATAATGTAGAAACAATACAGAAAATAAAAGAATCTTTTTAAATTCTGTAAATTTCACTTTGTGTAAACATGAGAAAATGTTGAATGTAGATAATGATGGGGGAGGCTTTGAAATGATCAGTTTAGAGTTGTTGTCTGAAGCAAATAGTTTAGATGTCTATTCTTTTGAAAAAGAAAATCGAGAGTATTTTGAACGAAATTTACCTCCTAGACCAGCTAACTATTTTGATTTAGAAGGTTTTAAAGAAATTACAAGGGAGTTGTTAACGGAACAAAGGAATCGTGATGTCTATATGCATCTTATTAGAGATTCGCAAGGCGTTATGGTCGGGAGAATCAATTTAAGTGTCTTAGATGGTGATCGGAAAACAGCAGAACTTGGGTATAGAATTGGGGAAAATGTTACCAATTTAGGTTATGCAAGCGAAGCGGTTAGACTCGTTTTAGACAAAGCGTTTACTACTTATGGTTTTAATAGAATCATTGCAGGAACAGCAAGAGATAATCTAGCTTCTCAGAGAGTGCTTTTAAAAAATGGCTTCACCTTTAGTAGAATGATAGAAAATGACTTACAAATTCATAATGAGTGGGTTCATACAGCAGTATTTGAGGTAAGGAGACCATAATATCATCATTTCCAGTCTATTAACAAGGTTAATGGAGTTATATTCTTTCCAGACATTCAAGAATTTTCTCTTGGATGTCTTTTTTGTATAAAAAATAGTTGTTTTTCGGAAAGTTAGCTATTAATATTTATCAATGATAAAAATAGCATGTTTTAAGGGACTGACCCCAAAAAGTGAGAATTTAATAAAAAGACTTGACATAATTCGTTTACAATGGTAAACTTATTTTAAACATATTCGTTTACATATGTAGACAACTAGAGAGGAAGAAGAATGAGCACAATAGAATTTAATACTTATATCACAGATGCAGAATGGGAAGTCATGCGTGTAGTTTGGGCAAATGATCGAGTAACTAGTAAAAAAGTCATTTCCGTATTGCAAGAAAAAATGGACTGGACACAATCCACTATCAAAACGATCTTAGGTCGATTAGTTGGAAAAGGCGTACTAAATACAGAGCATGAAGGTAGAAAGTTTATTTACACTGCCAATATTGAAGAGACAGAAGCCGTAAGGGATTATGCAGAAGATATTTTTAACCGTATTTGCAATAAGAAAGTCGGAAATGTAATAGGAAGCATCATTGAAGATCATGTTTTAAGCTTCGATGATATAGATCGACTAGAAAAAATATTAGAGATGAAAAAATCTTTCGCAGTAGAAGAAGTGGATTGCAATTGTCCAGAAGGACAATGCGAATGTCATTTACATCATCATTAAGCATAAGGAGGAATTTAAAATGAATAATGACAACAAATATTCGTCCCATAATCACCATGATTATGACGACATGGATAAGTTAAAACACGAGCATGGAATCACAGATGAACATGGATACCATAAGGATCAACATCAAGTACATCATGCTGGGCATGATCACAGCGGGCACAGTGGGCATGATCACAGCGGGCACAGTGGACATGATCACAGCGGGCACAGTGGGCATAATCACAGCGGACACAGTGGGCATAATCACAGCGGACACAGTGGGCATAATCACAGCGGACACAGTGGGCATGCCCACCATCATCACGGAAGCTTTAAGGAACTTTTCTTAAAGTCATTGCCACTAGGAATCATTATTATGCTCTTAGTCCCTTTGCATGGATTTGAACTACCATTCCAGTTTACTTTTCCATATTCTGATATTGTAGTAGCTATTTTATCTACTATATTAATTATTTATGGTGGACGTCCATTCTATCAAGGTGCAGTTGACGAATTTAAACAAAAAGAACCTGGAATGATGGCACTCGTTTCTTTAGGTTTAAGTGTTTCATATTTATACAGTATTTATGCTGTGATCATTACCTACGTAACGGGTGAACACGTGATGGACTTTTTCTTTGAATTTGCTTCATTACTATTAATCATGCTATTAGGTCACTGGATTGAGATGAAAGCTATTGGAGAAGCAGGAGACGCACAAGCAGAATTGGCTAAGTTAGTGCCGAAAGATGCTCACGTTGTATTAGAAGACGATTCAATTGAAACACGACCAGTTGCTGACTTACAGGTAGGTGATTTAATTCGTGTTCAAGCCGGAGAAAATGTGCCAGCAGACGGGATTATCGAGCGTGGAGAATCACGTTTAAATGAAGCTCTTTTGACTGGAGAATCAAAAGCAGTTAAAAAAGGCCCTGGCGATGAAGTAATCGGGGGCTCAACAAATGGAGAAGGGGTTCTTTATATTAAAGTGAATGAGACAGGTGATCAATCCTTCATCTCTCAAGTTCAGAATTTAATCAGCCAAGCTCAAAGTCAGCCTTCCAGAGCAGAAAATATTGCTCAAAAGGTTGCAGGGTGGCTCTTCTATATTGCTGTTATTGTCGCGCTAATTGCTTTTGTAGTGTGGATGATTATTGGAGATATCCCAACGGCAGTTATATTTACTATTACTACATTAGTTATTGCTTGTCCGCACGCATTGGGTCTGGCTATTCCATTGGTAACCGCCCGTAGCACAAGCTTAGGAGCTAGCCGTGGCTTACTAGTAAAAGACCGCCAAGCCTTAGAAATAGCTCAAGATGCAGATGTGATTATTTTAGATAAAACGGGTACTTTAACAACTGGTGAATTTAAAGTATTAGATGTAAAACTTCTTAATGACAAATATACAAAAGAGGAAATCATTGCCTTATTGGCAGGTATTGAAGGAGGATCTAGCCACCCAATTGCTCAATCAATTATAAGTTTCGCCGAGCAGCAAGATATACGTCCAGCATCTTTTGATTCGATTGATGTGATTTCCGGTGCTGGAGTAGAGGGTAAAGCAGGTGAGCACCGTTACCAATTAATCAGTCAAAAAGCCTATGGACGTAATCTTGATATGGATATTCCAAAAGGAGCAACTCTTAGTGTCTTAGTAGAAAACGATGATGCCATTGGTGCTGTAGCTTTAGGGGACGAATTAAAACCAACGAGTAAAGAGTTAATTAAAGCTCTTAAAAAGAACAATATTCAACCAATTATGGCAACAGGTGATAATGAAAAAGCGGCTCAAGGCGCAGCAGAAGTTTTAGGGATTGAATATAGATCAAATCAATCTCCACAAGACAAATATGAGTTGGTTAAAACACTTAAAGATGAAGGAAAGAAAGTTATCATGGTAGGTGATGGTGTAAATGATGCTCCTTCACTTGCCTTAGCAGATGTTGGTATAGCTATAGGTGCTGGAACTCAAGTTGCATTGGATTCAGCTGATGTCATATTGACTCAATCCGATCCAGGAGATATTGAATCATTCATTGAATTAGCACACAAAACAACTCGTAAAATGAAACAAAACCTATTTTGGGGAGCTGGTTATAACTTTATAGCTATCCCTCTAGCTGCAGGAATTTTGGCTCCTATTGGTATCACATTAAGCCCTGCATTAGGAGCAATCCTAATGTCCGTGTCAACAGTCATCGTCGCCATTAATGCGATGTTATTAAGTTTAGATCCAAAAAATAACGGTTAACAGATCGAATTATTGAAACTCCTTAAAGTATCAAGATACAATAGTTTTACAGGAGAAAAAGAGATGTAAGTACTGGCTCTTTGTAAAATCGTGTTGGTAGAAGTAGACAATTTTTCTACCAACACGATTTTTAATTTATTATAGAACTGATTTCTGTTAAAATCCTAAAAGCCACCTATTTCGACAGTTTTATAGCATGTTATTCTATTTTCTTGACAATAATACCACCGTCTCCACACGTTTTTTAACCATAAAAAGCCACCTCCATGAGCATTTGATTATATTGTACCAAATCCAACTTGGAGGTGTTTTTATTTAATTCTCATTTACGGGGGTCAGTGCCAATTAAAATTGCATATTTTTTATTTAAAATGTATTAGAATTAAATTCATATAAAATATGCACGAAAAATAAATCAAAATTAAAAAGTACAAATTAATGAAGTGATTATTGATAAAAATAGTTAATAATTGGTTAAACAAAATATATAACTCGTTTATAAATTTATAGAAATGAACCATTATAAATCTCCTCTTAAATATTGAAAAAACCATTGGCAGTGGACATACTTTAAGACTATATATTTCTGAAACTAGTTTCACAATACAAATATTGACATGCAATTATTAATTG
>NZ_JAJTNQ010000009.1:0-16654 GCF_021341835.1 Streptococcus sp. XMC
ATATCTTTCTTTATTATTTTCTTTTATATGCTTTTCTGATTTCTTATCTAATCCATGGTTTTTTCAGACTTAAAAGGAAATACCAAGTAGATGGAAGGTGAGTTTCTCGGTCTTTAGACTGATTTTAGGCTGAAAAAACTATGAACCTGCTTCTTTCAGCTTTTGAATATATTCTTCTAAAACTAGCTGATGTTTGGCCATATACTGAGCATTCTCAACACCGACATAGCGGAAATGCCAGTTTTCATAGTCCACACCCGTAATCGCATTTTTCCCTTCTGGATAACGGAGAACAAACCCATATTGTGGCGCCAAGGCAATAATCTGCTGGGCTACCTCTTCAGACTGTCCATTTGGAGCACTCATATCAATCGCAAGACCCGTCTGGTGCTCACTAGCTCCTGGAACCTGCACTTGTGTTTGCGCTTGACGTTCTGCCTCTTCATGAGGTAGGCCTGTAGCTTCTAATTGAGCCACCCGCTCATTGTAGATTTCCGTTTGCTCCTCTACACTTCGATAACCCGAAATCAAGGATTCTTCAGGCGCAATAGCTCTTGCGGCTGCTAGAAACTGTTTGGTTTGTTCTGCAATCCGACTATCCACCTTGATTTCTTCAACATCGACCAACTGAGGGTTCAGCTCGGCTAACTTGTTGTCCCGATTGATCAAGACCAAATTCCAATCCTTAGTGGAAACTTGGGGAAGGTCAGTCTTCGGTTTTTCTTCCTTTTTCTCAACTTTTTTTGGAGTAGTCGTTTCAACTTTTTTGTCTTCAGCAAAGTTCATAGGAAGCCATTGAGGTTTCAAATAGAAAATACCCACTCCTGCTCCGATCAGACAGAGGCCTAAACAGCAGAGCACGATCCAGCTAACTTTCTTTTCTCTTTTCTTGGCAAGTTTGTATTTAGTCATGATTTCCCTCTAACAATTGCGCTCCAACTTGTCGGTATGACAGATCTCCAACTGCTTCCAATTTAAATTGGCCATCCTCATACTCAATAACTGTCACACTACCATTGTCCAAAACCAATTCTTTGAAGGCTTTTGGATCAATCAAGTAAATCAAGGTACTGATCGTCATCCCATGACTGACCACGATGGCATTGCCACCACCTTGAGACTCGACATCCTTGGCAATCGCCGTAAAGCCATCCAAAATTCGATCTCGAAGAGTTTCCCAGGACTCCGCCCAGCCTGCTGTATCCACTTCGACAATCCCTTCAGCTAACTCCATCAAGCTTAAATGATGGAAATCATCGACTCGAAAGACACGTGGCAGAACCCCCATAAAGAGTTCCCCGTCGTAGGCTCCATCAAAGCTTCCAAAACACCATTCGCGAATACGCTTATCATAGCGATAAGGAATTTTACCAGTCAAACCTAATTCTTCTAACACAATTCCCATGGTTTGAATGGTTCGACCCGAGTCACTGGAAACAGCTTGTTGGAACTGAATCCCTGCCTCACGCAGACCAATCCCCAATTCATGAATCCCTCGTTCACCAGCTTCCGTCAAGGGGCTATCAGACCAACCTTGGGCACGACCAATGGTATTAAACATGGTTTTTCCATGACGGGCAATATACAATTTTGTCTTTGCCATTTTTATCCTCCTGCAATTGTTATCTTCTTATATAAGCTATTTTATTTTTTTACATCAAGTTCTTCTGAGTGGGTTGCTAACCAGTTAGCACCCAGCTTGCGATAAGACTCATCTCCGATGGTTTGAATCGAGAAACGTCCATTTTCGTATTCTACCAGGGTAACACTGCCATTTTCAACCCTTGGATCCAATACAATTTCTGGATTTAAAATGCACACAAAGGAACCGATGGTCATGCTATGACTGACAATTAGGGCATTTCCACCACCCTTGGCTTCGACTTCTTTAGCAATCTCTTCAAAACCATCTACAATGCGTTTTTTCAACACATCCCACGGTTCAGCCCATCCGGCTGTATCCACTTGGTAAATACCATTCGCCAGTTCTTCCAGAGTAAGTTTCTTATAGTCTTCAATATCTAGAACGCGAGGAACAACTCCACGGAAAAGTTCCCCTCCGTAGGCACCATCAAAACTTCCAAAACACCATTCCCGGATCTTTTTGTTGAAAGTATAAGGAATCTGATCTGTTAGCCCAAGCTCGTCTAAAACAATTCCCATGGTTTGAATGGCGCGACCGGAGTCGCTGGAAACAGCACGGACAAAGTCCAAACCAGATTCTCTCAAACCAACCCCCAATTCACGGATACCTTCTTCTCCTTGAGCAGTCAGGGGTGTATCCGACCAACCTTGGGCACGACCTATCGTATTAAACATGGTTTTTCCATGCCGAATAATAAATAATCTTGTTTTCGCCATGTGATCTCCTTTTACGTTCTTCTATTATATCATTTTTTATAAGGAAACTGGCAGCGATGATCACTAGATTCACTTTCACTACCTTGGTCAATATTAAAAGCCCTGAGCAAAAATTATGCTCCAGGGCCATTTTTTAGTTTTTAAAGCTATGAACTGGGGCCGGAATTTGACCCCCACGGGCAATAAAATCAGCTGACGAAGCCTTGTTGACCTTCATCACTGGAGCAGACCCAAGAAGTCCTCCAAGCTCTAACATATCACCCTCTTCTCCATAAGGGATAATCCGAACCGCTGTTGTCTTTTGGTTGATCACTCCGATAGCTGCTTCATCGGCAATCATAGCCGCAATGGTTGTAGCTGGAGTATCAGCTGGAATGGCAATCATATCCAGACCGACGGAACAGATAGCTGTCATGGCTTCCAATTTTTCCAAATTGATATGACCTGACTGGACTGCCGCAATCATCCCCTCATCTTCTGAGACCGGAATGAAGGCACCTGACAAACCACCGACTTGGTTACAAGCCATGATGCCGCCTTTTTTCACTTGGTCATTGAGTAGAGCGAGCGCTGCAGTAGTTCCATGGGTTCCTACTACTTCAAGCCCCATAGCCTCAAGGACACGGGCAACCGAATCCCCAACAGCTGGTGTTGGCGCGAGAGACAAGTCGACAATACCAAACTCAACACCGAGACGTTCACTAGCCATTTGACCAACCAGTTGCCCGACACGAGTAATCTTGAAGGCTGTCTTCTTAACTGTTTCAGCCAATACATCAAAGCTTGCACCAGGAACTTTTTCAATCGCCCGTTGGACGACACCAGGTCCAGAAACCCCAACGTTGATGACAACATCCGCTTCACCAACACCGTGGAAGGCACCCGCCATAAAAGGATTGTCCTCTACTGCATTGGCAAAGACAACGAGTTTCCCAGGCCCCATTGGATCTGCTTGGGAAGCTTCTTTAATGATACGGCCCATGTCTCGGACAGCGGTCATATTGATCCCCGTCTTGGTCGATCCGATATTGACTGAAGAGCAGACAAAGTCCGTCTCTGCTAGGGCACGAGGAATGGAATTGATGAGGATTTCATCCCCTTTTTGGTAGCCTTTTTGAACCAGGGCTGAGAAGCCACCGATAAAGTTAATTCCGATCTCTTTAGCCGCACGATCCAACGCCTTGGCAAAGGGCACATAATCTGTCGCATTGGTTGCTGCCCCGATAATAGAAATCGGAGTGACCGAAACCCGCTTGTTCACAATCGGGATGCCGAGTTCTGCTGCAATCTCATCCCCAACAGCTACTAAGTCCTTGGCCTTTGTCACAATCTTCTGGTAGACCTTTTCTGCCGCTTTATCAATATCTGGATCAATACAATCTAGTAGGGAGATGCCCATGGTGATGGTCCGAACATCAAAGTTCTGCTCCTCAATCATGGCAATGGTTTCTGTTACCTGTCTAATGTCCATAAATTCTCAACCCCTATCTTACAAATTGTGCATGGCGTCAAAAATGGCTGCGCTCTGGATATTGATTTTCACATGAAGAGACTGACCGAATTCTTCCAACTCTGAACGAAGTTGCGTGAAATCTTTTTTCTCATCCGATGATACGACCGCCATCATGGTAAAGTATTCATCCAATACAGTTTGAGAGATATCATCGATATTGAGTCCCAACTCTGCCACCTTAGTCGCAACACCTGCTACGATTCCTTTTTGGTCTTTTCCGACGACTGTAATAATTGCTTTCATTTCACTGCTCCATTCTATCTATTTGCTTCCATTGTAGCACATTCACCTTAAAATCGCTTAAATGTTTTAGAAAAGGTTCGGTTTTACAAACAAAAAGAAGACATCCAAGAAAATCTCTTGAATGTATGTAAGTCTTGATAAATCACCAATGGCTAAAGCGATTTTTCTTAAAGTAGTGGCTGAGGAAACACAGATATTAAACAAGAAAATGCCAGTAGATATAGTTGTAGACGAAAATCCAGATCGGTTTCCAAAAAGTCAGAAAATTGCTAAAAGCATGCAAGAAAATCGGCAGTCGGATTTCTTTAGATTTCTTATAGATAGCTGCGAAGAAGATCCCTGAACAGAAATAAAGAGAAAAGGTTACAGGATCCCGATATTGATAGATCAGATGAAAGGCCGCAAAGAGAAAGCCTGAAAGCAAAATATCTAAATGGAATTTGCTTTCTTTAAAGAAGACATCCATCAGATATCCTCTGAAAATGAATTCTTCTATCATAGGAGATGTAGTGGTTGCCAGGACAAAAAACAGAGTACCCGAAATACCGGGACCATTTAGATAAATAGAGGATGGCAATTTTGTTTGATGAACGACAGGAACTAGAAAAGCTTGAAAAGTTTGCAGCACCCATCTTTCAAAAAAGAACCACAAAAGTACCAAAGCAAAATACCCCAGATAGGACCACTTCCATTTCTGTCTGTTTGAATGGGTGGCTATCTTCTGTCTTTTAAACCAAAATAGAATGGCGATGAGTAGCAAAGAGTAGAGAATCAAATAGATGAAATAAAGAAAACTTACATCACCATTGAAAACTCCAGTTAGGTAGATACCAAGACCTTCAATCCCAAAAACAAATAAATATAACAGGAACAGTAAAGCAAGTCCATGTTTGGCATATTTCATAACATCCTCCACCAACAAAAAAATTTTAGCCGATACTCATTAAATTGCGAAGAAACTTCGCATTTCAAGTGGCGCAATCAACTTACGGAAGTATTCCCAACCATTCGGACCACCTGAAACTGGAGGCGGTCCCATATATATAGTATTAAAAACCCCACCACCTGCTACTGTTGAGAGAAAATCGTTATCTAAACTATCAAATTCTTCCAAAATATTTGTATTCATTATGAATACCTCCTTATATTTATTAGATTAAAAAATATTGTCTAGTTGCAACTTTGACAATTTTAGTATAGCACACGAAAAATCTTTAAATCAACAAACTCCTCAATTGTCCCTTTTTGAACAGAAAGTGTCATCTTCTTTTGTTTTTTACTCCGCTTTGATAGGAGAAAACAGCCGTTTAGATTTTCTAGCCTGATGATTCCACAATATATTATTCCTTAATCACCTGGACGATTTTATATTGAAATAGCAGAAGATCTATGTTTCTTCAATTAAAAACAAGGCAAGGACCTATTCATCCATCATTAGTTGCGATCTCGTCATAACTCCTTCCCACTTTCAAAATACCGTAGCGAATATTTGACTTCCCATTTCAGAAGGCATATACTTATATTAATCTGAGCTAAATAGTTTTAATTTTTTAAATGAACTGTCTTGAATTCAGATTAAAAAAACTATTTACTTAACGGAGGTGACACTATGTCATTAGAAGATAAATTAAACCAAGTTAAAGGTTCTGTTAAAGAAGGTCTCGGTAAAGTAACCGGCGATAAAAAAACAGAAGCTGAAGGCGTTGCTGAAAAAGTTGCATCAAAAGCAAAAGAAGTTGCTGAAGACGCAAAAGAAGCTGTCGAAGGAGCTATCAACGGCGTGAAAAATATCCTTCACAAAGACGATAACTAATCGTTAACGTGCTAAAACCACCCTATTTTCTACCGTCACGTTTGACTGTGGAAGATAGGGTGGTTTTTTGTTTATCTTTGATTTAGTTTGGGTGTAGAAAAAAGAACACCCCGAAAGATGCTCTTTGTAAGTATAGTAATTCTTTCGAAGAACGTTTTGAGTGCAGTGGTTGCCATCCAATCAAACATCGCTTTGCTTGTTTTCTTGGGGCAACTGTGCATAGCATATCTCTACGCGACTAAAGTCGCTAGAGCTATCCTAATTGCGCACCGCTAGTTCTCATAGAAAAAAACACCTTGCAAGATGCAAAGTATTTTCGTTTGTATTCTGCTGTCCAGCAACGAATTAACGTTTAGAGAACTGGCTAGCTTTACGAGCTTTTTTCAATCCTAATTTGAATAGTCTTGCTTTTAGGACAGCTCAAAAGCGCTCAATAGCAGCCATCAGAAGAGTTTCTTCTGATTTCGATTTCAATAAATAGGAATAGGTGTATCTAAAATAGTGCAATTTCTTAACGCAAAACTTTCAATCCTATCCTCTTCCTTCTTATCCTAACAAAGTTTGTAATATTGGAATAACAACGATAAATAGAACCGTACTTAGAGTCACCACATTCGTAGAGAATTCCACATCTCCTTTTCCCTGATTAGCAAGGATCGGGAGAACAGCTAAAGCTGGTGTAGCGGACTGAATCATAAAGGTCTTAAATTCTACTGTCGCCATATTTGGTGCAAAGAACTTCAATACAAGAAGCATGATTAGAGGAGCTAGGATAAAGCATCCAACTAAAGTGACAATTGTATCTTTATCAAAAGTAATAGTTTTCAAGCCTGCCTTTGCAAGAACGATACCAATATAAATCAGAGATAGGGGAGTGACGATATTTCCAACATAGGTTAAGGTATTCGTTGCGAAATCTGGAATAGAGATTCGGAGAATCAAAAATAGCAGAGCCACAAGAAAACCTACAAGCGGAGCTGGTAGCAATTTCTTCCAGTCAAATTTACTTGTCTCCTTGCTTTGACCTGATTTACTATCGCTCGTCATCAAATACACGCCTAATGTCCAGGTGGAAATCGTGTTGGTGATATAGTAAATTAAGAAATAAGGAAGAGCCTGATCCCCAAAAAGAGCAACGTTTAAAGGTAAACCAATAAAAATAGTATTAGCATTCACAAAGGTATTAATCATGGTTCCTCGTCGTCCTGGACGAACCTTGAAAATCATAACTGCAATATAAGCTACGATATAGCCCAAGATAAAGGCTACAAATGTATAAAGGAGACCTCCAGAAAGACTGATTAGTTTATCTAGCGTTAGGTATTTCATCACCGACACAAAGATTGACGCTGGCAAGGCTACATTCATGATCAAACGAGACAGGTTAGGTCCAAAGGCATCTCCAAACCATCCCTTCACCTGAAGAATATACCCCAAAACAATGATAGTGATAATCGGAATGATACTCGTAATCGAGGTTAAAAAGAGTGACATAGGTATCCTTTCTAAATTACTTAAGTCCACAGCCCATACAAATCTGTCGCTAGTGAAGGATAGATAGCAGCAATGAATTATTTATACTCTGGATACCACTTCAAATCACGAACTGCTTTGGCCATATCTGTTTCCTTAGCACACGCAAGACCTTGCTCTTGTGCTTTTTTAGCGACTGCTTCTGCTACTTTAATAGAAACATCTGCTACATACTTGAATGGTGGCAAGACAGGAGCTCCTGGTTGGCCTGGATTGACAATACCACTCAATGAATGAGCTGCTGCTCCAATCATTTCATCAGTCAAAAGACTTGCTTCAGAAGCCAGCATACCTAGACCAAGACCTGGGTAAATCAAGGCATTATTGGCTTGACCAATCACATAGTCGACAGCTTTATAAGAAACTGTATCAGCAGGAATTCCTGTTGCGACAAAAGCTTTGCCATCTGACCATTCGATCAAATCTTTGGCACTAGCTTCTGCTAGTTTGGTTGGATTTGACAAAGGGAAGATCATCGGACGCTCTGTATTTTCACACATAGCCTCTACTATTTCTTTAGTGAAGGTATTAGGCTGAGTCGAAGTTCCTACAAGAATGGTTGGCTTCACAGTCTTCACTACTTCAAGCAGGTCAGTCAACTTGTCTGCGTTACTAAAGTCAGCACGTTTCTTAGCAAACGGTTTTTGTTCAGGAGTTAGGTCATCCATGTCATCAAAGAGAAGACCTTGTTTATCAACCATAAAGAAACGTTTATAGGCTTCTTCTTCAGAAAGACCTTCACTCACCATTTCACGAAGAACACGAGCGGCAATTCCTGCACCAGCAGTACCACCACCATAGCAGAGATAAACTTGATCTGTTAATTTTTCACCACTAATATCCAGTGAACCAAAGATACCACCTAGGGTAACGATTCCTGTACCTTGAATATCATCATTAAAAGTTGGAATTTGTTTTCGGTATTTTTCAAGAATATTGGCAGCATTCGAGCGGCCGAAGTCTTCCCAGTGAAGGTAGAGTTTAGGAAAGAGACGTTCTGCTGTTTGAACAAATTGGTCAATGAAGTCGTAGTAACGATCTCCGCGAACCCGTTCGTGACGATTTCCTAAGTAATTAGGATTGTTACGAAGTTCTTCACGGTTAGTCCCTGCATCGATAACTAAAGGAAGGACCATAGAAGGATCGATTCCAGCAGCACCCGTGTAGACCATCAATTTCCCAACAGAAATATCGACACCATTTGTTCCCCAGTCACCGATTCCAAGGATTCCTTCTGCATCTGTTACAACAATGAGACGAATCTCGCGATCCCCAGCAGCATTTTTCAAAGTGGCTTCAATATTTTCAGGATGATTGATATCAAGATATCCCGCATATTGGGGATCTACAAAGAGGTCACTATAGCCTTCAATGGTATCTGCAATGGTTGGATCGTATACAATTGGATTGAATTCCTCCAAATGTTGAGAAAAGAGGTAATAGAAAAGAGTCCGGTTGGTATTAAAAATTTCCATTAGGAAAAGACGCTTTTCCAAATCATTGGCTTTTGTTTGCATTTGTGCATAAGTTTGCGCCGCTTGTTCTTCAATCGTTTGAACATACGGTGGCAGTAAACCAATAAGGCCTAGTTCCTTTCGCTCCTCTAAGGTAAAGGCAGTTCCCTTATTAAGGAAAGGATTGTTTAAAATATCATGTGCAGTCATAGTGCAACCTCCTTTTTACTTCTATTATACTACTTAAATGAATTGTTTGGAAAACTTTGTCGTTTAAAAAATACGATTATGTACGTATATGTTATAATGAGTCTACGAGAACAATTTTCTAATAAGCTCTTTTTTACTTAAAACACTATTATTGATGATACTTCAAGTTGTTAAATTTTATAAAGTCCTGAACTCATGAAACTCTCGATGATCACTCTTTCCTAAAAGTTTCAAGTATAGCAAAATAATCATACAAATTGGCAACCCTGATTAAAATTAATATCACATAAGTTCCTTAAACAATACTTTGTGCTTTTTAATGTGTTTTTTTGTCATGCAAAACTTGTATTCTATTTATATGACAACTAAAAACTATTTACAACACTATATTTCCCAAAAAGTGAAATATTTTCGAACACAAAACAAAATGAGCCAGGAAGAACTTTCGGAACAAGCGGGACTTGGGCTTAAGTATATCAACCAACTCGAAAACCAAAATGTGAATCTGACCATTCACAGTCTTGAAAAAGTGATTGATGCCCTAGAGATGACCCCAGAGGAATTTTTCAATTTTGATAGTCTTGAATCAACCTCTGATAAGACTGACAGTCTTTCACTCAAAAGAATCAACATGAAGATTAAACAGCTCCCTATTGATAAACGAGAAAAGATGTTGGTCATTTTTGAAAGTATCTTAGATAATCTTTGAGATTCCTGACTCACTTACATTTTAACCAGCAAATAATCGTATAGTCAAATTGTAGGATACGGATAAAATTTATTTATCTGGTGATTTCCACTTATTTTTTCTCCAATTAATGAAAGTGAGCCCATATGAATTTAAAAGATCTACAATATTTTTATGACCTCTGCCAGCTTCAATCCTATACGGAAGTAGCAAAACTACATAAAGTCAGTCAACCATCTATTTCTTATGCCATCAAGCGCTTAGAGGAATCTTTTAATTGCAAATTGATTCACCATGATCCTTCACATCGTTCCTTCAAACTCACTCCTCAAGGGCAAATCCTTCTAAAGCATACAGAAAAGATCTTATCTGAGGTTATTTCTACTCGCAAAGAAATTAATCGCTCCTTGGCACAATACTCTACTGTAGGATTCCCTCCTATTATCATTCAGTATCTCTTTGCAGCCTTAGACGAAAAAGATAAATTCGATTTTTTAAAAAAGTTACGCCCTATCCGCGGTGGCTCCGTAGAGTTATTAGATCTTCTCCTCAAGGGAGACCTTGATGCAAGCCTACTCGGCTTGATTGAACCACTCAATCATCCTTCAATAGAGACACATGAACTCTTTCATAAAGAACTGTATGTCGTTTTATCTAAGAACCATCCTCTTGCTACTGCTCCTTCCCTCGCTTTTGAAGATTTAGTAGATCAATCCTTTATACTTTTAGACGAACACTTTGTTCACCTGAAAGCTTTTGAACTGCTTAATCAAAAGCATCAAAACAAGGCAGAAATATTCTTTAAGAGTGACGACATTGTCATCATTAAAGAACTTTTAAAGAAAGGGATTGGCGTTAGTTTACTGGCTGATATCGCACTTTCTGATGAAGATGATGATTTAATAAAAATCCCTCTAATACCGGAGGACCAGATAACATTTACAGTTTACTACGCTTATCTCAAATCAGCTACACTGTCATCAGAAGTAGAAGCCTTATTTAATCTCATTAAATCATATGAATAGAAAAAACTCTAACTATCAACTACCTGATAGCTAGAGTTTTTTACATTATAGGTAGTAGACTAAAGTATGAAGAAATAGGATATGATCGCCGAATTTTTCATTTACCCGATACCCTTCAAAGAGATTTCTAATTATAAATCCACAAGATATCAATAAAAAAGAACACCCAGAAAGGTGCTCTTTGTAAGTTTGGATAGAACTTACATTCTCGATTTAACTTCTCCTACTTCCTTATTACGATAGTATTTAATAAATTCTTCCTGACTATTGACAATATGCTCCTGTCCATCTACTGAGTTTTCCGCAGGAATTTTCACATTTTCAAATAAATTCGTTCCTTCCTTATACAAGAGCTGGTAAATTGGCATATTGTTTTCGATACTTGGCTTATCTGCCAAGACTACAATTGATCCGTTATTATCTTCCAAAAGCTTTGCTGCTTCAGGGTACTTTTGACGAATAAGGGCATCTTTAGCTAGTTTCCCATCTTTAGAAACACCAAATTCCCAATTAAACATATAGTAGTCTTTAGAATCGGGCAGTAGATTATAAAAACTTGTTGCCGTAGCATATTGCTCATAATCTCGGCCCTTACCTAATTCTACAATCTTCCCCTCATTCAAATCAATAGACTTGGTAAAAAGAGAACCATCTTTGGCATTTTTCAAATGAATATCCAGTAGTTCTCGACCCTCACTAATATAGATAGTAGAAGCAATTCCTACAGGGATATCGTTGGAATCATAATCTCGAGTCATTTTAAAAACATCGTAGTCTTTGGAAGGAAAGCCTTTCGTCTTTATATCATAGACTGCAATCTTCCAATATTCACCTTCAGTAGGCTCATTTCGATATATCGGCAATCTTTTGTATTCCTGTACAATCTTATTCTGGCTGGCAACGGGACCAACCCAATAAACATAGGTAGATTGCGATGCAAGCCAATAGTCCAATGGATTATCATAGTCCCACTTGATTACCAAGGCTTTCCCATCTTCGATATATTTGTAGTCCACTATCTTTCTCTTAAACAAAAAAATAGTGTATGGCTTAACATATTTGTTCACATAGTATTTATAACCCAGGTAAGGCGTAAGTAAGAGAACTCCCACCAACATGGCAATAAACACCATTTTTTTCGAAAATTTCATTGCAAATCCTCCCGATATTTATTATTTGCCAGATAATTTTCTATTGTTTAAAGCATTTGTGCGTTTCAAAAAATATACGTATTTCTAGAAAAAATATCCTTGTCCCATTATACCATATGAAAGATACCATAAGAAGAAAGGAAAAGTAAAAGAACACCCCGAAAGGTGCTCTTTGTAAGTATAGTCATTCTTTCTAGTTAACGTTTTGAGTGCAGTGGTTGCCATCTAATCAAACATCGCTTCGCTTATTTTCTTGGGGCAACTGTGCATAGCATATCTCTATGCGACTAAAGTCGCTAGAGCTATCCTAATTGCGCACCGCCAATTCTCATACAAAATAAAACACCTTGCAATATGCAAAGTGTTTTCGTTTGTATTCTGCTGTCCAGCAACGAATTAACGTTTAGAGAACTGGCTAGCTTTACGCGCTTTCTTAAGACCTGGTTTGGAAAGTATGGATTTCAGTTGGACTAAAAACAGCGTATTATCAAGGCTTTTCAGAACGATATCTACTGATTAATTTCATAAAATATGAATCAATAGATTATAAATAGGGGAATAGTTTAGGTCTGTAAGCATTAAAATAATACACCTAACTTTGATCACCATTTTTTAGTTATTCTGGAATTCTGTTAATATTTTGGACACATTTTGGGAGGAAAATTTGAAGGCTAGCGCCCTTCGGTTGCTGGACCCCTTCTACGACCAATTCCCTGTACTCTACAGGGGACTGGTCATTCAATTTTTGTTGAATTCTAGTTTCATTATAAAATATGATGTAATTTTTGACAATATCTGTTACACTATCTCCAGTTATGTTTCTTCACTTATGGAGAGAGAAGGTTTCAGACTTGAGAACTGAGTGAAACCATTCGATACAGGCATTATCTGCTATTTCGTCTCTTTTCTGAGAATTCTTACACTCCTGTTTCCAGCGATAAAAGTTTGAGCGTTGGACTTCGAAACACTCTAAAATAATAGATACAGGGCACGTTTTCTTATACTCTTCTACTAACTTGATAAGACTTACTTTGTCGATTCTCTTATCAAGCTCTGATACTTTTTTAGTAATTCTACCTGCAAACGTAACTGTTCCACTTCAGATAACTGTTTCATCCCATTACCATAAGTATATTGTTTCCTTACGGGTTGGTGGAAACGGTACAATTCATCATTCTGATACCATCGCTACCAGGTCTTTGCCTGACTAGCATTTTTGATGCTGAGGGTATCCATGATAACTTTATTTGATTTGCCTGCCTTCTTCATTTCGATACTGGCTAGATTAGTTACTACTGAATATGCTTTTTGACCATAACAAAACACCCCTGTTTCTAGTTTACCAGAATTCAACAGGAGTGTTTTCTTGTGTCTCATTTTATGGGTGCAGTGCCGACCCTAGGGATTCTTTCGTTCTCATATATACGTCATTAGTATAGGCTAATTTGATTTAAATTCCAAGAGAAATAACATTTTACATAAAAATCAGTGGGTATTTTACAATTTTTGCATATAATAGAGCTAAAAAACAACTGGTTTTAAGAATTCTTATCTGAAACATTCGGAAATTCCCCTTAACCGTAGCGGAAAGTTGTTTTCTTCTCCTATTTATAATAGACTATCACTAACATTAGATGAAAAGGTGACTCTATGACTATAAATCAACTGCTTCAAAAGCTGGAGCCTACTAGCCCTATCCTTCAAGCTAACTTTGGAATTGAACGCGAAAGTCTTCGTGTCGATAGACAGGGAAAATTAGCACATACGCCTCACCCTTCATGGCTAGGAGCTCGAAGTTTCCACCCTTATATTCAAACAGATTTTTGTGAGTTTCAGATGGAACTCATCACACCAGTTGCTAAATCTACCACTGAGGCTCGTCGATTTCTTGGAGCCATTACCGATGTAGCTGGACGTTCCATCAGTAAAGATGAACTTCTCTGGCCCTTGTCCATGCCTCCTCGTATCAACGCCCAAGAAATCCAAGTTGCCCAACTGGAAAATGAATTTGAACGCTATTATCGTAACTACCTGGCCGAAAAATACGGAACTAAACTACAAGCTATCTCAGGTATCCACTATAATATGGAACTAGGGAAAGATTTGGTTGAAGCCCTATTCCAAGAAAGTGACCAGATTGATATAATTGCTTTCAAAAACGCCCTCTATCTTAAGCTGGCTCAGAACTATTTGCGCTATCGTTGGGTGATTACCTATCTCTTTGGTGCTGCACCTGTTGCTGAGCAAGGCTTCTTCGACCAAGAAGTGCCAGAACTCGTGCGTTCCTTCCGAAACAGCGACCATGGTTATGTCAATAAGGAAGAAATACAAGTATCTTTTGCAAGCCTAGAAGACTATGTCTCTGCCATCGAAAACTATATCGAACAAGGTGATTTGATTGCGGAAAAGGAATTTTACTCGGCTGTTCGTTTCCGTGGACAAAAGGTTAATCGCTCCTTCCTTGACAAGGGAATCACCTACCTAGAATTCCGTAACTTCGACCTCAACCCCTTTGAGCGTATCGGTATTAGCCAAACTACCATGGATACCGTACACCTACTCCTTCTAGCCTTCCTCTGGCTGGATGCCCCTGAAAATGTTGATCAGGCTCTGGCTCAAGGTCACGCGCTGAATGAAAAAATTGCCCTCTCTCATCCTTTAGAACCTCTACCTTCTGAAGCTGAAACTCAGAACATTACGACAGCTCTAGACCAACTGGTGCAACATTTTGGGCTTGGTGACTATCATCAAGGTCTGGTCAAACAAGTTAAAGATGCCTTTGCAGATCCCAGTCAGACAATAGCTGCTCAACTTCTTCCTCATATCAAAGACAAGTCCCTTTCTGACTTTGCCCTTGACAAGGCGCTTGCCTATCATGATTACGACTGGACTGCCCACTATGCCCTTAAGGGTTATGAGGAGATGGAACTTTCTACCCAGATGCTGCTCTTTGATGCCATTCAAAAAGGGCTTCATTTTGAAATCCTAGATGAGCAGGATCAATTCCTTAAACTCTGGCATAAAGATCATGTTGAGTACGTCAAAAATGGTAACATGACCTCAAAAGACAACTATGTAGTTCCTCTTGCCATGGCTAATAAAACCGTGACCAAAAAAATCCTGGCTGATGCTGGCTTCCCTGTCCCTGCCGGCGACGAATTTACCAGTCTAGAACAAGGTCTAGCCTACTATCCTCTTATCAAGGGCAAGCAAATTGTGGTTAAACCAAAATCAACCAACTTCGGTCTGGGCATTTCCATTTTCCAAGAGCCTGCCAGCCTTGATAACTATAAGAAAGCTCTCGAGATTGCCTTTGCAGAAGATACAGCTGTTCTTGTTGAAGAATTTATCCCAGGAACCGAATACCGTTTCTTCATTCTGGACGGGCGTTGTGAGTCTGTCCTCCTTCGTGTCGCTGCTAATGTTGTCGGTGATGGCAAACACACCATTCGTGAATTAGTCGCTCAGAAAAATGCCAATCCATTGCGAGGCCGTGACCACCGCTCACCTCTGGAAATCATTAAGCTAGGAGACATTGAACAATTGATGTTGACTCAGCAAGGTTATGCACCTGATGATATTCTCCCAGAAGGGAAAAAGGTCAATCTCCGCCGTAACTCCAACATCTCTACGGGTGGTGACTCTATTGATGTCACTGAGACAATAGATTCCTCTTACCAAGAATTGGCAGCAGCTATGGCAACTAGCATGGGGGCCTGGGCTTGCGGGGTTGATCTCATCATTCCAGATAAAACTCAGCCTGCTAGCAAGGAAAAACCTCATTTCACTTGTATCGAGCTCAACTTCAATCCCGCTATGTATATTCACACCTATTGTGCTGAAGGTCCTGGACAAGCTATCACTCCAAAAATCCTAGACAAGCTTTTTCCAGAAGTTGCCACAAGTCAAACCTAAAGCCTAATTCTTAGGAACAAACAAATCACCTTTATCTCGATGATATGATACCTCTTAAGTAGAAAAGGTAAATACCTAAAATCTACGGCTCTTTGTCAACTGTAGTGGGTTGAAGTCTTTTTATTAAATTCTCACTTTTTGGGGTCAGTCCCTTAAAACATGCTATTTTTATCATTGATAAATATTAATAGCTAACTTTCCGAAAAACAACTATTTTTTATACAAAAAAGACATCCAAGAGAAAATTCTTGAATGTCTGTAAACGTTGATAGTATCGTATTGATTAACGTTTTGAGAATTGTGATGCTTTACGAGCTTTCTTAAAGCCTGGTTTGGAAAGTATGGATTTCAGTTGGACTAAAAACAGCGTAATATCAAGGATTTTCTGAACAATATCTACTTTTTAATTTCATAAAATCTGAATCAATATTTTTAAAATAGGGAATAGTTTAGGTCTCTAAGCATTAAAATAATACACCTAACTTTGGTCACCGTTTTTTAGTTATTCACTCTTTTTTCGGATAGTGTTTTTAAAGTTATGATGTAAAATGCCGCAATTAAAACACTATACATCATAATCGGAGGATAGACAATTAAAGATAGAATCAATCCCACTCCTTTAATTATTAGGTCAGGTATCAATAACTTTCTATATTGTGCGGTAGCTTCAAGTAATTCTTTCTGATCTATATTGGGTTTATCAATTACTTTATGTAAAAACCAGTTTGCTACCGTTGAAACAATAACG